>NC_013517.1:0-631263 GCF_000024405.1 Sebaldella termitidis ATCC 33386
TATTATGTCGTGTGGATTTGTTGAAATGAAGATTTTTTAAGGGGTTCGAGGTATTTTTTTAGCGTGGTGGAAATGTGGAATTTTTTGGAAAGCGAAATTATCAAATTTTTTTCAACATCAAAATAAGAAAAAAATTTCGTATGTGGGAAAAGTTTTTTTTATCAGTAATTTGAACTATCTTATGTATTGTGGAAAACTACGTGAAAATGTGGAAAATTCATTTTTGATTATGAATATTATATGCTTTTTGTGGAAAACTCTGTTGAAAAGTGAATATCTACCGCCCTTGCGGAATTTTTTTATTTATGATATAGTTCAAATACTTAAAAATTATTTGTATTTAGAAGGAGTGCATTACAAATGGTTGATCCGATAGTTTTATGGGAGAAAATTATAAAAATTTTGAAATACCAGATTGATGAAGTGGAGTTTAATACATATATAAAACCTCTAAATGTACATGAGTATAAGGATAATACCCTTTATGTATGGGTGGAATCCACGTTTATGAAAGAGAAAGTAGAGCAAAGGTACAAGCTGAATATGATGGAGATAATCAATGATATACTTATGATGGAAGCATCGCAGAGAATCAATATTATATTTGAACTGAAGCAGGCAGCAGAGGAAAAATTTGAAAATTATATATCAGTAATGGATACTCAAAAAAAACTGATAAATAATCTGAATCAGAGATACAGATTTGAAAACTTCGTGGTAGGAAAAGGAAATGAACTGGCCAATGCAGCATGTATAGCAATATCGCAAAATCCGGGAATAGTGTATAATCCTTTATTAATATACGGAGGTTCAGGACTGGGAAAGACGCATCTGATGCATGCGGTGGGAAATGCCATTTTGGATAAGGATCCTAATAAAAAAGTACTTTACTGTACTTCTGAAAATTTTAATAATGAATTTATAAACTCGCTGAGAGCAGGTCAGTTTGCAAATGTACAGAATTTCAGGGATAAATTCAGAACACTGGATGTATTACTAATTGATGATATACAATTTTTTGAAAAAGTATTCGGACAGGGGACAGGGAGCGTAGAGGAAGAATTCTTCCACACATTTAATACTCTTCAGGAACTGGGAAAACAAATAATCATGTCAAGTGACAGACTTCCGAGGGAAATAAGAAATCTTTCCAAAAGAATAGAATCGAGATTTGACAGCGGACTGTCTGTAGATGTACAAAAGCCGGATTATGAAACAAGACTTGCAATACTGAAAAATATAGCAGATTCTAAAAGTGTAATAATATCAGATGAAGTTCTGGAATTCATATCAAGCTCTATAAGCTCCAATATAAGAGAGCTGGAAGGAGCACTTACAAGAGTAATTGCTAGATCTACGCTTTTACGAAAGGCTATAACGCTGCAGCTGGTACAGGAGGATCTTGCAGATCTTCTGAAAAAACAGCAGTCTAAAATAACTGCAAATAAGATAATTACCACAGTATCTGGATATTATTCAATTCCTCTTGATGAGATGAAAGGGAAGAAAAGACAGCAGGAAATAACGAATGCCAGACAAATAGCAATGTTTTTGCTCAAGGATCAGCTGGATCTGAATCTGACTACCATAGGGGGTCTGTTCGGAGGAAGAGATCACAGTACGGTAATAAGCAGTATAAGAAAGATAGAAACAAGAATGAAGGAAGAAATAGTATTTAAAAAAGAGATAGATAATATAAAGCAGAAAATAGTGGAGTAAAATAAGCAATTCTGACCTTTAAGTAAGAAAGTATAGGTTTAAAAAATATAAAACAATCTCATTAAGATGAAAAGTGGGGATAAAAATGAAAGAAGTGGAAATAAAAACAGAATTTATAAAACTGGATCAGCTTTTGAAATGGGCAGGAATGGTCGGTGACGGCGGAGAAGCCAGATACCACATTCTGGAAGGAAATGTTCGTGTAAACGGTGAAACAGAAAAAAGACGCGGGAAAAAAATCTATGAAAATGATATAATAGAACTTGACGGAGAAAAAATAAAAATAGTAAGAGGTTAGTATGAAACTTAAACAGTTAAGTTTGAATAACTTTAGGTGTCTGGAAAATAAAAAAATAGAATTTGATCCGGATTTTAATCTCATATACGGTAAAAATGGACAGGGGAAAACATCACTGATTGAAGCTGTCTATTTTTTGGCCACCGGAAAAAGTTTCAGAACCAAAAAGGTAAAAGAGCTGACTTCATATGATAAAATCAGAACTATTGTTTATGGAAGCTTTGAGTCAAAGCTGTCCGGAAAAACAATAGCAATTGATTTTAATAACGATAAAAAAGAATATTATGTAGATAAAAATAAGACAAAATACATAGATTACGTAGGAATACTAAACGTGATTTCCTTTATACCGGAAGATATAGAAATAATAATAGGAAATCCGTCAGTACGCCGGGGTTTTTTTAATTATGAAATTTCCCAGACTAAAAATATATATTTAAAAACACTGGTTGATTTTGAAAAAATACTGAAAACGAGAAATAAGCTTATAAAAGAAAGAAAAACGAACAAGGAACTCTATCATATATATAATGAAAAATTCATAGAGGAAGGGTCAAAAATAATTCTGATGAGAAAAGAGTACGTAAAAAATATATCCAGACTTTTGAATCTTAATTACAGAAAGCTTTTTGACGCTAATTCCGAACTAAGATTAAAATATGATTCTTTTATAGATAACATTGATAAAATGACACTGGAAGAAATAAAGGAAAAATTCAGGGAAGAGACAGTAAAAAAGCATGACAGGGAAAAAAGATACGGCTATACTCTTGTAGGGCCGCAGAAGGAAGATTTTGTCTTTGAACTGAACGGTAAAAATGCCAAGGCTTTTTCATCTCAGGGTGAGAAAAAATCGATTATCTTTTCACTGAAAATAGCGGAAATAGATATGCTGATAAAGGAAAAAAATGAAATTCCGGTATTTTTGATAGATGATATTTCTTCATATTTTGATGAAATCAGAAAAAACAGTATTTTAAACTATTTTAAAAATAAAAATATACAGTGTTTTATTACTTCAACAGAAAAACTGGATATAGAAGGAAAAAAAATATATATAGATAAAGGGAGAATACTGTCAGATGAATAAAAAGAAACTGAACAGAATAGGTGAGGTAAGCATAAGCAGAATTACCGAAAATGACAGATATATGATACACATTATAAGAAAAAATTGGAAAAAAATAGTCGGGGATGTTATAGCGGAATATTCTTTCCCATCTTTTTTTAGTAAGGGAAAGTTAACTGTAATTGTGGAAAATAACCTTATTATGAGTGAAATGAAGATGTACAGGGAAACTATACTGGAAAATGTAAACGAAGAGTTTCACGGTACTGCAGTAAGTGAAATTTATATAAAAGGCGGGAAGATACATAATAACAGGGATATTTATAATGAGCATAAAGAGACAGAGGAAACAGCAGAGATAACTGCCGAGGAAAAAGAGAAAATAGAGAGACTTTTTCCTGATGTTGAAAATAATGAACTTGCAGAAAGAATAAAAAATATTGCATTAAATTCCAAAATTAATGAAAAAATACTTTTGAAAAAAGGATACATAGAATGTGAAAGATGCGGCGATTTATTCTTAGGTGAAGAAGAAATGTGCATAAAGTGCAGAAATGAACTGGAAAATGAAAAAATGGGGAGAATAAAAAAGCTTATAGAAAAAAATCCTGTAATAAGCTACAGAGAGACAGAAAGAGAAATAGAAGAACTGACAGAGGGGGAATTCTATAAAGCCAGAGATCAGCTGGCGGAAGATCTTACTTTGTTTGTATCGGAGCTTATAGAGCAGAATAACCTGAAAGAAGCAGGAGAAACTGCCGAAAAATATGCCTTATACAGAACAGGATCAAGTGAAGTATATATAATAAATAAAGTAAAAGAAGAGCTTTTGAACAGGCTTACCAAATTTTTGAAGCTGAGGGGAAGGATATAATGTGTATATTTATATCGAAAATAATAATTTTATACCTCTGAAAGATATAATACTTATAATAGAACATTCTGATTTTGTGAAAGATAAAAAAAACAGAGACTATCTGAATAAATACAGAAAAAAAATAATCGATCTGAGCAGGAAAGAGCCTAGAACAATAATAATGACCAATGAATTCATATATATAAGCTCTTATACTAACAGAGCACTGAAGATGAGAGCAGAGGAAATGGAAAATCTGAAGAATCTGTAAGTGAATATACAGCCGGAGGAAAAATGAGTGAAATTTTTGATGCCAAGAGTATTGCTGTTCTTGGAATTATGGAAGGAATAAGAAAAAAGCCCGAGATGTTTATCGGCTCTGTGTCAGCTGAAGGGCTCTGCAATCTGGTATGGGAAATAATTGATAACTGTGTAAACGAAGCTTTAGAGGGATTTTGCAATACTATAAAGGTAAGACTGCTTAAAAATAATATAATAGAAGTATCTGATAACGGAAGAGGACTGCCTGTGGATTTTTACGAAAAAGCCGGTAAATCAAAGCTTGAGGTTATCTTAACGGGAAAATATATAAGAGGAGAATTAACAGGCGGTATTTACAAGCTTTCACGGAAAAAGTATAAGGGAGGTCTTGTTTCAGTTAACGGATTATCTGAAACTCTGGAGGCTGTAGTAATAAAAGACGGCAAAGTATGGTATCAGAAATATCATAAAGGAGTGCCGTCAGGAGATATAAAAAAGACAGGGGAGAAATCTGAATATATTCACGGGACTGTGATAAGATTCAGAGCTGACAGGGAAATTTTCGGGGAATTGGAATATGACTATGAAATTTTGCTTGCAAAATTAAAGGAAATCCGGGGAATAAAAGTAATTTTATGTGATGAAAGAAATGAAGCTGCCGGAAAAACAGAAAGTTTTTATTTTAACGGGGAAATTAGAGAGTTTCTTAAATGAAAATCTGAAAAAATAAAGAGTTTAAATATATTTAAGTTTTTACATATAAATATATCTAAAGACTTTAAAATCAATGGATTGATAAAAAGTCGTAAACATGATAAAATATAGAGTATGGAAATATAGAACGGAGGAAAAAATGAGCGATAATTATAACGCGGAGAGTATAACGGTCCTTGAGGGACTTGAGGCCGTTAGAAAAAGACCAGGAATGTACATTGGTTCCACATCGGCCAAGGGACTTCACCATTTAGTCTGGGAAGTAGTTGATAATAGTGTCGATGAGGCTTTGGCAGGATTTTGCGACACTATAAAAGTAAGAGTACTGGAAGATAATATAATAGAGGTAATCGATAACGGGAGAGGTATCCCGGTAGAAATGCACGAAAAAATGGGGAAGTCAACTCTTGAAGTAGTTTTAACAGTGCTGCATGCCGGAGGAAAATTTAATAATGATAACTATAAGGTTTCCGGAGGACTTCACGGGGTAGGGGTTTCAGTAGTTAATGCCCTTTCTGAAACCCTTGAGGCCATCATAACAAAAGACGGGAAAGTATGGTATCAAAAATATCACAGAGGAGTACCCGAAGAAGATATAAAGCAGATAGGCGAAGCGCCGGAAGATGCTCACGGAACTACAATAAGATTCAAAGCTGACGGTGAAATATTTGAAACGTTGGAATATGATTATGAAATTTTGCTTACAAGACTAAAGGAAATGGCTTATTTAAACAAAGGCTTAAGAATAATTCTAAGTGACGAGAGACAGAAAGATAAACCGAAAACAGACGATCTGCATTTCGAAGGGGGAATAAGAGACTTCCTTTCAGAGATAGCAGATGATGAAAGAGTGCTGGATGATATAATATACATGGATGATTCAGTGGAGCTGGACAACAAAAAAAGAGTAGAAGTGGAAATAGCCATGACATACACAATTTCACAAAGAGAAATGGTTTATTCATTCGTAAATAATATAAATACTCATGAGGGAGGAACACATGTAAGCGGCTACAGAACAGCACTTACAAGAGTTCTTAACGAGATTTCCAAGCAGATGGGACTGGTAAAGGATAAGGACGGTTCTTTTCAGGGATCTGATGTAAGAGAAGGTCTGGTGGCTATCTTAAGCATAAAAATTCCAGAACCGCAGTTCGAAGGACAGACAAAAACAAAGCTCGGAAACAGTGAAATAACAGGTGTAGTATCCGGAATAGTGGGAAGCTCGCTTAAGATGTATCTGGAGGATCATCCTAAAGAAGCTTCAAACATAATAGAAAAGATATTAATGTCGAAAAAGGCAAGAGAAGCTGCAAAAAAAGCAAGAGAGCTGGTACTAAGAAAGAGCTCGCTGGAAGTAGGCTCGCTTCCCGGAAAGCTGGCAGACTGTTCATCAAAAGATGCTTCAGAATGTGAAATATACATAGTCGAAGGAGATTCGGCAGGAGGTTCGGCAAAACAGGGAAGAGACAGAAGATTTCAGGCTATACTTCCTTTGAGAGGTAAAATATTAAACGTAGAAAAAGCAGGAATAGGAAGAGCTTTGGAAAATGCTGAAATAAGAGCAATGATTACTGCATTCGGAGCCGGATTCGGCGATGAAATGGATCTGGAAAAATTAAGATATCATAAGATAATAATCATGACTGATGCCGATGTGGACGGAGCACATATAAGAACACTGATGCTTACTTTCTTCTACAGACATCTGAGAGAGCTGATAAATGAGGGACACATATATATTGCACAGCCGCCGTTATATAAGGTACAGGCCGGAAAGCAGATACAGTATGTATATTCGGATGAGCAGCTGCAGAGTGTTACTAAAGTAATGGATCAGGAAAACAAAAGATACGGTATACAGAGATATAAGGGTCTTGGAGAGATGAATCCCGAACAGCTGTGGGAAACAACAATGGATCCTGAAGTAAGAACTCTGCTGAAAGTATCACTGGAGGATGCCACATACGCAGATAAAATGTTTAATGTACTGATGGGAGATAAAGTAGAGCCTAGAAGACAATTTATAGAAGAACATGCACAGTATGTAAGAAACTTAGATATCTAAAGAAGAGGTGGACAATGTCAATAAAAGAAACAGAAATTCTAGCGGAAAAGCCGATATATATAGAAGATGAGATAAAAGCGTCTTATCTGGATTATTCCATGAGTGTAATTGTAAGCCGGGCTCTTCCTGATGTAAGGGACGGTCTAAAGCCGGTCCACAGAAGGATTTTATTTGCAATGAACGAGCTTGGAATGACCTATGATAAGCCCTATAAAAAGTCAGCAAGAATCGTCGGGGAAGTTTTGGGTAAATATCACCCGCACGGAGATTCGGCAGTATACGGAGCAATGGTAAGACTGGCTCAGGAATTCAATACCAGATACCTTTTGATAAACGGTCACGGAAACTACGGTTCAATTGACGGTGACGGAGCCGCGGCAATGAGATATACAGAAGCAAGAATGGCAAAAATATCAAACGAGCTGCTGGAAGATATAGATAAAAATACTATTGATTTCAGAAAGAACTTTGATGAAAGTCTGGATGAACCGACAGTACTTCCTGCAAAACTTCCGAATTTGCTTCTTAACGGAGCTACGGGAATAGCAGTAGGTATGGCTACGAATATACCTCCTCATAATGCAGGAGAAGTATGTGACGGAATAGTGGCAATGATAGAAAATCCTGATATAACAATAGACGAACTGATAACATATATAACAGGACCTGATTTTCCTACAGGCGGAATTATAAACGGAAGAAGCGGAATAATAGAAGCTTATAAAACAGGAAGAGGAAAAGTAAGAGTAGCAGGAAAAATAAAAATAGAAGAAAGTAAAAACGGTAAGGAGTCAATTATAGTAAATGAGCTTCCTTATCAGGTAAATAAAGCAAGACTTATAGAAAGAATCGCAGAGTTAGTAAGAAATAAAAAGCTGACAGGAATATCCGATCTGAGAGATGAATCAGACAGAGACGGAATAAGAGTAGTAATAGAACTGAAAAGAGGCGAAGAAAGTGAATTAATACTAAACAGCCTCTACAAATATACTGATCTGCAGAATACTTTCGGTATAATATTTCTGGCTCTTGTTGATAATGCACCAAGAGTACTGAATCTGAAAGAAATACTTCAAAATTATCTGAAACACAGATATTCGGTAGTAACCAGAAGAACTAAGTTTGAGCTGGATAAGGCCGAAAAAAGAGCGCATATATTGGAAGGGTTTAAAATAGCTCTGGATAATATAGACGAAGTAATAAAAATAATCAGAGGATCACAGGACGGAAATGAAGCCAAGGATAAATTAATGGCAGGTTTTGCTTTTTCCGAAGTTCAGGCAAAAGCAATTCTTGATATGAGATTACAAAGGCTGACAGGTCTGGAACGTGGAAAAATAGAAGAAGAGTATAAAGAATTAATGTTATTAATAGAAGAATTAAAAGCTATTTTAAGTGATCCGGATAAAATTTATGCTATAATAAAAGAGGAAGTAAAGAAAATAAAAGAAGATTTTTCTGATCCTAGAAGAACTGAAATAAGAGACGCAAGGGTAGAAATAGGAATAGAGGATCTTATTAAGGATGAGGAAGTAGTAGTTACACTTACAGATAAAGGTTATGTAAAAAGAACTCCTATTGATGTGTACAGAGCACAAAAAAGAGGAGGAATCGGAGTAAGTGCTACAAATATCCTTGAGGACGATATAATAAAAGATATGTATATCGCTAAAAATCTGGATTCTTTACTGATTTTTACAACAAAAGGAAAAGTGCATGACATAAAAGTCTATGAAATACCTGAGGCAAGCAAGCAGGCAAGAGGAAGACTGATAAGCAATATTATAAAGCTTCAGGAAGACGAAATGGTCAGTACAATAATAAAAGTAAGAGAATTTGAAAAGGATAAGGATATATTCTTTGTGACAAGAAAAGGAGTTGTCAAGAAAACGAATCTTGAGCTTTTTGCCAGCATAAATAAAGCCGGTATAAAAGCTATAGGATTAAAAGATGACGACGAGCTGATTTTCGCAGGACTGACTTCCGGAACATTGAAAGATGAAATATTCCTTGCTACAAGAGAAGGTTTTGCTATAAGATTCTCTGAAAATGATGTAAGAAGTATGGGAAGAACAGCATCAGGAGTTAAGGGTATAACATTAAGACCTGAGGATGTAATAGTTGCCGGTGCGATAATTTATGCTTCAGAAGATCTGAGCGGAAAAACAATACTTACTATCAGTGAAGAAGGATACGGAAAAAGAACAAAGCTGGAAGAATACAGATTACAGTCACGTGGAGGAAAAGGAATAACAAACTTAAAGAAAAATACTAAAACAGGTAAAATATCCGATGTAAAAATAGTAGATGACAGTTCTGAAATTATGCTGATAACTTCTGAAGGAACATTAATAAGAACACAGGTAAATTCTATATCTATAATAGGAAGAGCAACATCAGGAGTCAGAATAATGAAAGTAAGAGAAAATGAAAAAGTAGCATCAACAGTAAAAATAACACCAGAAATCGAATAATAGAAGGAGTGATTCTTATGTTGAGAAAAGCATTGTTTATAGTAAGCAACGAGAATGAACTAAAGGCTATAAAAGAATTTTCGAGGGTATTTACTGAAAAATATAAAGATTTTGTTTTAGATGCCCTTTATGTAAAAGATATTTTGAAATATGAAATATTTCCGTCTACTATAGAAGGAATAGGAATTGACATAGGAAGCACTTATATAATCGAAGAATGGAAAGAGCTGGAAGAAAATAATTTCAAAACAATGAAAAGCCAGCTTAAAGATAGTTTCGCCAATATATTCGTGGAAGAAGGGGAAACTGTGGAGGTCTGTCTTGAAAAGCTGAAGGCCTACGATATATTAATACTGCTTAAAGGTGAAAATATAGGACCTTATTTGAAGGAAATTTTACGTGTACACTATAAGCCGATGATTATTCTGCCTGAGGCAGAAAGCTATAAGCTGGATAAGGTTTTATTGCTTGATGACGGCGGATATAAAGCAAATCGTACTTTGTTTAATTATTATAATAATTTCGGGGAATCAAAAGTGGATGTTTTAAGAGTAAATGTCGACGAAAAAGATGAACTGAAAGATAGATTCGGGGAAAACTATCATCTGATAGACAAAGAGGGAGATCCTTTGAAGATAATACTTGCAGAAGCAGAAAACTATGATATGATTCTCATGGGAACTTTGAAATTTGCTGTGATGGTAGAAAAAATAACCGGAAAATTCGGTGTAAGAATTATAGAAAAAATAAAAAAACCTATTTTTATAGGATAAATGAAGAAGAACCTGTCTAAAAAGACAGGTTCTTTCTATGTAATCAGATGAAAATAAATAAGAAGACAATTAGTTACTGTAATAGTATTTTTATTAAATTTTATGATATAATGTCTTTTAGATAATCTGAGTAAATAAAATTTTAGTTTGTTTTTCAGTGAAAATCGAAAAAAATTATTTAAAGCTGCTGTAAAATCATAATTGGAAATAATGATAACACAAAAATTAAATATCTCTAGCATAAAATTTAATCAATAAAAGGAGAAAAACATGATATTTTACACAAATAAAGGAAAAAACTTACTGGAAATATTTTCAATTGCTTTTTTCAGCTGGTGTATAGGGTTCTTGATATTTTTTGCAGGCGGTTTATTTTTATTGAATCGTATGGGGTATCTGGAAACTTTTGATGACTATAATAATAAAGTTTCAGTGTATGTAGATGAGAGAATCGAGAAGAAGGATCTGCCAGATTTCAGAGCTCCGGGGTATAAACAAGCCAGAGCTGAATATGATAAATATTTAAGAGAAATTCCGGGGAAAAAAATGGCATTAAGTAATGAATATAAAAGAGAAAACCCAAGAAAAACGATTGAAGTATGGCATCAAATTCTCTTAATAGGTATTCTGCCATTGGTATTTACTTTATTAGTCAGTAAAAAATATAACGGAAGTCTGATAAATAGCATAGAAATTTCTGGTGATACTGTTACTGTCGCTAAAAAGAACAAAAAAATAAAAAAATATGACATGAATAATTATTTTGTCCAATTGTTTACAACGACTGTGATTTCATGGAAGCATTTGTTTATTCCATATAAACTGTATCATGTAAATCTGCTGGATATAGCGGATAAAAAGAAATTAAAAGATACAATTTATTTATATAATTTCAACAGAAAAGATCTGGAAGAAATTTTGGAATTAATCGAAGGATATCAAAAAAGATATGTCTGATTATTTTACAAGATACCTGTATCAGATTTTTTAGAATAAAAAAAACAGCAGTCAGAGCAGCCTTCCATCTTTTATTGTTTCTTGTTAATTTAAAGCAAAAGAAAAAGATAATAATTTGTTTTTTTGACGTGTTATGGTAAAATTAGGGAAACAAGAAAGTATATTTAATAAAGTTATTTAATAATAAAACTCAGAAAGAAGAGGCGAAATGAAAGTACTAATTTGTTCTGACAGTCATAAGAGGCTGGATATATTTCAGAAGGTAATAGACAGAGAATTACCTGAAGTAGTGATATTTGCAGGAGATCACAGCACAGATGCATTAGATATGTCTTATGTATACTCCGGTATAAAATTTTTTATAGTAAGAGGAAATACAGATTATTTTGACAGGGATACATCAGATGAACTGGTAATAGAGCTGGAAAAAGAAAAGATACTTTTGGTACACGGTCATTTGTTCGGAGTAAAGTCATATATGAGTGAACTGGAAAAAGAAGCAGAGTCAGACGGTGTAAGCATGTGTATATTTGGTCATACCCATATTCCTTATTATAAGGAAAAGAATAAAATAAAATACATAAATCCAGGAGCAATGCAAAATGGAAATTATGCAATATGGGAAGGAAAAAAGATAGAATTAAGGAATGTTGTAAATAAATATAAAAACTAGCTGTTTCTTTTTGAGGCTGGCGGCTGAAGTATGGCTGTAATTATGTTTTTTATTATTAATGTGAATGTTTGTGATATGAAAGGAAGACAGTTATGAGAAGAAAATCCTGGAATATTCTGAGAGCAGCTTTAGTGAAAACTAAAAGAAACAGACGCAGAAATTTTAGATATAAACATTTTTCAAAAGATTAACAGAGAAACTAGTAATATAATGTAAATCAGAATTATCAGAAATGATATGAATATTTAAACAGAAACGAACCTGACAAAGTTTTTAAAGTAAATATCCGGTTTTTCGGAGTTACTTCAAATAACAGGTTCGTTTTTTGATATTTTTACTATTGAATAACTGCAACTTTTTGTTTGGTATATAGTTTTGCTATATTTGGATTTACGTTTTCTGTAATTAGATAAGTTAATGTATCAGCAGGACAAATTATCTGGTTGGAAACAGTCCCCAGCTTGTCAAGAGTAACTAATCCGATAATTTCAGTGGAAATAGATGCCATTTTTCTCTTTACAAGTGATTCTGATATCGTAGGTACACTTATTCCTATCTGATCATCAATATTATAAATTCCCATAATATAAGTATCTGCCCTTACATTACTCAGATATTCCACTGTATCAATTCCAAGATTAACCATTGATTGTTTATAAAGGGTTCCCCCTATCATAAGTACCTCTATCTGTTCATGATATGCGAGAGCCATGGCAATCGGAGGACTGTTGGTTATGACTGTTGCCTTGAAATTAATGGGAAGAGAATTAACCAAATGCAAATTTGTAGTTCCTCCGTCAATTAATATAACAGTATTTTCCTGAATATATGGAAGAGCTTTTCTTGCTAAATTTTCTTTAAGATTATTAGAAATTTTTAGTCTTTTTTCAAAATCTGTTACCGGAGGACCAATTCTAAGGGCACCGCTGTGTACTCTTCTGACAAGTTTTTTCTGATCCAGCTCTTTAAGATCTCTTCTTATAGTGTCTTCTGAAACTTGAAAAAGCTGGCTCAGGTCACTTGCAATTACTTTTTGTTTTTCATCCAGCAGTTCCAGTATTTTTTGCTGTCTCTCCTCTTTTAACATATAAAACTTCCTTTCTTAACCAATAATAGTTTAATTGTAGCATAAACATGCACGAAAAGAAATGATTTTCTATTAAAAAATGCGTAAAAATACTTTTTTATGCTGTTTTAAATTTGGTAATATAACAAAAATTGATATCTTATAAATAATAGTATACAATCTTTTCTAAAACACATGTTTTAAAAAGTTATAATTTTATAATAATTAATCATTCATTGTTGACAAATATAAACAGATATATTAAAATAAAAGCTACTTTAAAGATTCTAGAAAGGAGATATAAAAAGAACATTTGTTTATTAAAATAAAAAAAATTATTTAGGAGAATTATGAGAAAAAATAAAAAATTATTAGTAGGATTTTTAGCAGTAAATTCTATACTAAATGCGAGTACAGGCAGCAATGATAATGTGATTAAAAATGATAAGTTATTTAATAAAATGGTAAAAAATATAGAATCAGGAAAATCTAATGATGAAAATTATAAATTAATTGAGAAAATTTTGAATAAAAGGAATGCAGAACTGAAGGATTTATATCTGCAGAATGATTATGTGGTAAAACCTGAATATCTTGAATGGCAATGGTTTGCTACAGGATTTTATACAGAAAGAGGCCGTGGTGATAATACATCGGACAATGCACAGTATCGTTCGACAACAGAAGGATATTACAATGAAGACGGTGAATATATAGTAACAGAGGGAAAACCGTATATGCCTGTTCAGGGAGTAAAAACCATCAATCTGGGAATGAGCATTCCAGTTAAAGGGCTGAATTTAGGGGCAATTTCTATTAGTCCCGGAGAAGTAAAGCTTCCCAATATAGAAGAAGTAACTGTGAATATAACAGTACCAAGCACACCTACAGTGGGAAATGTAAATTTACCTGCATTTACACCAACAGCACCTGCTGTAAATACTCCTTCTATATTTACGCCGCCTGCACTGGATAAAGTATCTACAGGATTTGCACAGGGAGATCCTGTGGGATTCAGACCTCAGATAAATGTCATATTGGGAAATTCAAGTGCAGCACCTATAAGCGGTACAACGACAGTGACTTCACTGGGCACTTCACAGTTTTCCATAACAGGATCCGGTTTCACATGGAACGGATACAATGACAGTACAACAACATCCGGGACTGTCACTACAGGAACATATTCAATGAATACAAACAGTTATCCTTATACATTTTTAAATGTTCTGGCAGGATCATCTACACTCAGCGGAAACTGGATATATCGGAATCAGACTACAGGTGCTTCACCTAATACTGCCAGATTTGTCAGTGTAAACCATGCTTATGGTGCAAGACATCTGAATACGGAATTTCATCTTGCTGGAGACACTTCTATATATGGAAGAAATGACGGTCATATGACAGTAGGTATAGAATATCAGGCATATGATGCTTTAAGCGCGAAGGCAATTATAGATTCCGGAACGACTCTTACTCTTGAAAGCGGTAAAAATCTTTTTGGAATGACTTTAATGATAGAAAGCCCGTATTACAGGGATGATTTTACAAAAATACCTATAGATACAACTTGTGCTTCAGGGATATGCAGACCAATGGAAAATCTTCCTATATATTCTACAGCGGAAAATAGAGGAAAAATAGTAATAAACAGTCAAGAAAGTATAGGAATTGATTTTGCAAAATATACAGTTCCCTCATCAGACGGATCTAATCCAATGGCTATTTATGTGAAGCCGGGAAATATTGAGATAAACGGAAGTTCAAACTACGGGATAAGAGTCCCTAATATTTTTGACTACGGGAATCTGGGCGGAGCATATTCAAGAACAAGCCAGCTGGGTACAGTAGTATACAGCAGTAACGGGAAAGAACAAAATTACTTTAAAGAAACAATAATAGACGGCTCAGGCGGAATGGTAACTGTAGGCGGAAGCCAAAACGTGGGAATTTCTCTGTCAAAAAAGATAACAGGATCTACCCAGGTAGCAGGCGTTCAGGGATTAACAGCTTCAGATTCTGCTGATCTTATTGGAAATATAAGAAATTTAAATATAACAGTAAATGGAACTGAGGGAATAGGAATACTCAGAAATGCAAACTATGTGGAAAAAGATGATTCTACAGGTCTTCCGTTTGGAGATATAGTATTAAAAAATATAAATGTGGAAAGTCTGAGCTTTGGAACTGAAGCTGAAAAATCAGTACTTATCAGAAGTGACAGATCAAAGCTGATACTGGAAAAAGACCTTATTCTGACTTCGACACTTTCAGCGGGAAAATCGGATAATATAGTAATGCTTGCTAATAATTCAGCAACAGCAAACGCTTTAGATCCTTTGTATACTGCAAAAGCAGAAAATAGGGCAGAAATAAATATAGGAGCAGGACTGTATAAAACAACAGGACTTCTTTCTGCAAACGGAGGAGAAGCAACAAACAGCACTGCCGGTGAGATAATAGTAAATTCGGAAGAATCGCAGGGAATGGCAGTACTTGTTAATTCTAAGGGCTTTAACAGCGGAATTATAACTGTACTGGGGACAAAGTCCGTAGGTATAGCCAATATGGGAGAATTTACCATGACAGCTGGGGAAATAGATGCTTCAGGTGATCAGTCCGTAGGAGTTTACGGGGCTGACAATAATAATAAAACAAATATAAACGGCGGTACAGTAAAGGTATCAAACAACGGAATAGGTTTTTTTGCCGGAGATAATGCTACAATTAATATAAGCGGGGCTTCCCTTGAAGCAAATGACAAAGGACTTTTGTTTTATACATATAAAAATTCTTCTGCATTAACATCCTCAGGTCATATAAACATAACAGGAACGGTAAATGCCACGATAAATGCCGGAGGAACAGCTTTTTATCTGAAAGATGACCTTAGTCAGATAACTAACTTTATAAACAGTGTATTTACAGGAAGCGGTAAACTTAATCTGAATATGGCAAGCTCTGATTCAAGACTGTTTATTCTTGATTCACCGGCAAATGACATATATCTGAGCAGTTCTTCAAGCTCTGCAATAGAATCACTGATTCCGTCATCAAAGGTAAGCATCACGGGAACAGGATATAAGCCTTATGCAGTATTTAAGGGAACTCTTGTGGTAGACCAGAATGTAAATCTTGACGATACAAACGATGCATATAACAGACTGGATTTCATGTCATCAAAAACAATTATTAATCCGGGAATTATAATGTCAGGTACAGGAAATAATGTATCGGCAGTGGGACAGAGAAATTATACAGGAACAAGCGGAAGAAATGAAGTAATTGTTATAAATAACGGAACAATAAAACAAACTGGACAAAATGTAATAGGAATAGTAACAGACTATGGAAATATAACTAATGCAGGATTAATAAGCTCTACAGGTGATAATTCAATAGGAATATACGGAGCAAACGGAACAATAAGCAAAAATACCGGGAAAATAGAAATAGGAAATACCGGAATAGGAATATACGGAGGAAATCTGCTTACAGCTTCTGCTCCGGGGTATGGCGATCAGAAAATAGAAATAGAAAATGACAGTGAAATAAAATCGGCGGGAGCAACCGGGGGAATAGGAATATATGCAGATAATACAGCTCTGGCATTAGGAGATTCCACAGTAAAACTTGGTACAAATTCTGATATAAATATGGTATCGGCTGAAAACGGAGTGGGAGTATACGGTAAAACTACCACAGTCAGCGGCGGAGGTACAATATCTGTCGGGAAAAACGGAATAGGAATGCATCTTTTGGATAGTACAGCCGGATTAAGTAATATAACTATGAATTTATCAGGTGATAATGCTGTAGGATATAATATTGCCGGAACAAGTACTTTTACAGGAAGCGGGGTTTTCAACACAAACGGAAATAATACAGTATTATTTAATATGCAGAAAACAGCGCCAAGTACTGCATATATAGACTTCTCAGGCTTTAGTGTAAGCGGAACCGGGAATTATGTAGGCGGAAATATAGAAAATGCAGGTTTTTATTATAGTAATTCAGGAACAGTAAATGAAAAAAGTACAATAGCAGCCGGAAAAAATTCTGTAATATTATTTGATGCAGGAACTAACATAAATGCATCAGGAAGCAGTAATGTAATAGGAATAGCCGACGGAACATACAATGGCGGAATGCCTTTTTCATTCGCAGGTACGACAGCTGATAAAGAGCTTACAAACAGAGGAATAATATCAGCGGGTGATAAATCAGCAGTTCTTTATGCCAAAAATAATGCTGCAATGCTAAATGCCGGAACTGTTACTGTAGGAAAAGAGTCTGTAGGATTATATGGTGTAAGCGTTAATGATGTAGAAAACAAAGGAACAATTAATGTAGGAGAAAATTCAAAGGGAATCTACCTGAAAGACGGGGTACTTACAGGAGTATTGAATTCAGGAAAGATATTAAGCTCATCTGATACAGCAGTAGGGATAATTTCTGATTACAACGGCGGAAGTACGACTTTGATAAAAACAACTGATGAAATAAAACTAACAGGAGAAAATTCTGTAGGAATTTATACTACCGGAACCGGTATACAGAATGTAGAAAATATAGGACTTATAGAAATAGGAGCTTCTTCTGACAGAAATAATCCAGGAATGGCAATTTATAATACAGGTATAGGAAATACAGTTTTGAATACTGGGACAATTACAGCAGGAAATAATTCACTTGGAATTTACAGTAAAGGCGGAGCTGTAACTGAAAGCGGCAATCTTAATGTCGGAAACAGCGGTACGGGAATATATTCAGACGGAGGAAGTGTAATAATTAACAATCTCGGTTCTATGAATATAGGAGCAAATGCAGCAGTAGGAGTATATGGAGCAAATAATGCAAATATTCAGAATAACTTTGCCAATATAGGGATAGGAAACGGAAGCTACGGATTTATAGCTGAGAGCGGATCAAACGTTACCAATACAGCAGCTCAGATACTTGGGGAAAACTCCGTTCTTGTTTACGGAAACGGAGCAGGAAATATTATAAATACAGCAAGCGGAAATATTAGTGCAGCAGGTTCGGGAAATATAGTGTTTTATACAACAGGCGGCGGAACGGTAATAAATGACGGAAATATAACAGCTGATATAGGGAAAAGCAATATAGGAATTTATAATAACGGAGGAAGCATAACCAATACAGGAACTGTATCTGTCGGTGATACTGAACTTGCTTATGATTCATCAGGTAATGTGGATGTATTAAACAGCAGATATGCAGTGGGAATTTACGGAGAAGCATCAAAAGTAGAGAATCACGGAAACCTGAATATAGGAAATAATGCTGTAGGATTATATGTGAAGGATAACACTATAACAGCATTAAATTATGGGAATATATACGCAGGAACATCAGCAAGCCCTAAAAATGGAGCAATAGGAATCTTTTCAGAAGGCGGGGCAGGAGTAGAAAATCACGGAAATATTACTTTATATGGTAATGATGTAATAGGAATAGCCGGAAAAGGGTCTGCAAAAGTAACAAATCACGGAATAATAACAGTAGAGGGACAAGGGGCAACCGGAATTTACGGAACTCTTAATACAGTAGTTGATAATCAGGGAACTATAAATGTATCCGGAACGGACAGTGTAGGAATAATAGCACCTAAAGGAAAGATACTGAATAACGGAACGATAAACTTTATAAACGGTGCCAAGATGACAGCTATGGATAATGAATATGAAATACCTGAGCTAATCAATGCAGGGATAATAAAAGTAAACGGAAATTTTGAAAATGAAGGAATGAAAATATCGCTAAAGCCTGATTTGAACACACTACAGGAATCATCAGTAGCAGGAATAGATTTTGTAATGAACAGCGGAAGTATCTCAGCAGATACACTTACAATAACAGATACGGTAAAAATTCTTCCTGATTTTTCACAGGGAACAAATGCCAAGGTGTATAAACTGGAGAATGCTTTTATATCAAGCAATATAATATCTGTGACAGGAAAACTTCCTGTGGTAAGTAATTCACTGACTTGGGAAGCAACACCTTCGGTAAATTCAGACGGAAATATAGATATCTATATGTCAAAGATAGATTATCATGATTTTACCGACGGACTGTGGTATGATGATTTTGGAAAAGCTCTTGATGAAAATTATTATGGATCAGCAGGAGATGCCGGAAAAATCTATGACAAGCTGGATCTTATTGAAAACGAAAAAGATTTCAGGCATGTAATGGAAAGCCTTGCAGGGAATATTTATGCCAATATAAACCAGCGTGAGGAAGATATCGCAAGAAGCTTTGAAAATTCAATGACTTTAATGCAGAATTCCGATAATAACACAAAAGAAAATGTAAAGATAAATATAATTGCGGGGAAAGGAAGAACTAAAGAAGATACAGACGGGATTGTAAACTATGATTATACAACAACCGGAGTACTTGCCCTGCGTGAAGTAGAGAGAACTTACAAGCATACATTCGGATATTCCCTTGGATATCTGCACACAGGATTTGAATTTAAAGATGGAAACAGCAGTGAGGAATGGGTAGATACTGTGCAGATGGGAGTTCACAATAAGTATAAAGCAAACGGATGGAATCTGAGAAATGATCTTACAGGAAGAGTAAGTTTTCATAATATAGACAGAAATATAGACTGGCCTTCTCCTACAGGCAGATCAGAAATGAACGGAAGCTATGAGACATATAGTATAACAAGTGACAATATTTTCGGAAAAGAGCTTTCGGTAGGAAAAAATACAAGTATAGTACCATATGGAGCATTGCGTGCAATGTATGTAACAAGACCTGATTTTAGCGAGAGCGGGGAAGAATCACTAAAAGTAGAAGGTAACGATGCATGGAGTGTAAAACCAAGAGCCGGAGTAGAATTGAAGACAGCAGTACCTTTATCTGATTCGGGATGGCAGCTGAAAGGAGCTCTTGACATAGCATATGAATATGAGCTTGCGGATCTGAATGAAAGAGAATATGCAAAATTATCAGCGGTAGAAAATAATTATCATAAATTATCAAAACCGGAAGATGAAAAGGGAACATTAAGAACAAGAGCATCAGTGGGAGTAGAAGTAAAAGACAGATATGGAATATTCCTGACTGGAGAATACGGAGTAGGAAATAACAGCGAGGATGATTATAGAGCAGGGTTAACATTAAAAGCAGTATTTTAAAATAAAAAACTACACTTTATGAATAATAGTTTTTAGTTATTCAAGGTGTAGTTTTTATTATATTAATTAAGAGCTGCTGTAACTGTGTAAATAAATCAGCAGGCAGAAAAAAATTGACTGAAAGAAAAATAAAATATAATTCAAAGTATGAGAAAAGGGGAAACTAAGTATGAAGAACTAAAATTTATTATATATAAAATATCAGGAGGAATACCAGAATGAAAAAAGGATTAATTATATTAACATTGATATCATTGTTATCAGCAGGAGCTCTTGCACAGGGAGAAGAGTCATATTTTTACGGCGGGCGTCAAGAAAATGTCATGAAAAAGAATCTTGAAAAAAATCTAAATTTAACACAGGATCAAAAAGACAAGCTAAAAGTACTTAGAGAGGAAACAAAGGATAAGATAAAGGCTTTGAGCAGCGAGGATCAGACAAGAGAAGAATTTATCCAAAGTCTTCAGTCAATTAAAGATGATCAAAAATCAGAATTAAACGAAATTTTGACTCCGGCACAGCAAAAAATGGTAGAGTCAAAAGAAGCAGCAGTGCAGAAAAGAAGAGAAGATTTTGAGAAAAAGCTAAATCTTACAGATGAACAAAAATCAAAAATCAGCTCAATAAGAGAAGAATACTATCAAAAAATGAGAGCCCTGGATACAGAAGAATTAACAGAAGCACAGCATAAAAAAGAAATGGCAAAATTAGTAAAGGAAGAAATTCAGGCAAGAGATCAAGTGTTAACTGCACAGCAAAAAACTTTTTTAAAAAGTGAAAGAAATAAAATGAAATAATACGGATATTAAATTATTGATTTTTTATTT
Organism: Sebaldella termitidis ATCC 33386; assembly: GCF_000024405.1. Lineage (NCBI taxonomy): Bacteria > Fusobacteriati > Fusobacteriota > Fusobacteriia > Fusobacteriales > Leptotrichiaceae > Sebaldella > Sebaldella termitidis. Next base: position 20,937 of record NC_013517.1, read on the forward strand.
ATAATAAGGTAAAATGTAAAAATCAATATAAAGGAGATTATATCTGTATGAGAAAAACAATTATATTACTTTTAGCATTAATGAGTTTCTTTAGTTTTTCAAAAAATTATGAAAAAGCCGAAGATAAAAAAGAGGGAGTATCGTCGATTTATCTGATATTAAAAGAAGGAAAAGGTAATTCTTATGATTTCTTTTTTGAATATGTGATAGATACCGGATCTTTACTGCCAAAATTACGTCAGGCTGCGGGAACGGCATATAAAAACGGGAATAAATATGTATGTAAGGACTTACGCGGAGAGCAGATAACTTTTGATATTCGCAAGGATCAGGTTGTTATATCAGGGTCTGATTATCTGGAAGGTGTTTATAATTATTTGTCTGAATCTGCAAAAGAAGATTATGAAACTGTAGAGTGGGCATTGGAAGAGGAAAAAGGCTATTAAAAATTTAATATAGAAAAAACAGCAAAAATAAGGGACTGAATTTATTTACTGCTGTTTTTTTATTATAGTTTCTATACTTACCGGAAAAAAGTTATTAACATCGACACCGACATTAAAAGCTTTATTTTCAAGAACAGAAAGACGTTTATTCTGTCCGGGATCTTTGCCGGAATTATGAACATGGCCGTAAAGATGTACAGAATCCTTGAAGAATCCGTCCCATTCAAGAATCGGATAATGAAAAAGAACAAATTTCATCTTTTTATAATTCAGTACAAAATAGTCCTTTACCCATTCAAAAGCACTCATATCAAAGTTTTCATCATTTAAAAATTTATCGTGATTGCCTCTTATCAAATACTTTTTTCCCTTCAGGGTATTTAGTATGGCATTAGCCTGACTGCCTGTCCCTTTGAAAAGAAAATCCCCGAGAATATAAATCTCATCCAGCTCTGTAATATAGGAATTCCAGTTTCTGATAAGGACTTTATTCATTTCATCAACATTTTTAAAAGGTCTGTCACACAGATTAATAATATTTGAATGAAAAAAATGGGTATCTGCTGTAAAATAGATCATATTTTTCCTCCTTTCAGTCTAAATTTAAAGATGTCACACATTATATCATAAGTTTTATTTTTTTCAAAAATTTAATTACAAAAGATAAAAAGAGATAATAACTATATGAGTTAATTATCTCTTTTATATATTTTATAAAATAAAATTATTTTGAATTTTCAAGAAAATCCAGCGCTGCCTGTGTAAGAATTTCCGAGGAAGTAACAGTATTTTTACTGTGGAATGCAAATTTCGGGTGATGATGTACAGGCGGATTTTCCATATCTTCAGCTACGCCGAGAAAGATAAACGCAGAAGGCACTTCCTGTGTAAAATAGGCAAAGTCTTCTCCACCCATTACAGGCTTTGCCATAATGTCCACATTTTCATTTCCAAGAATCTTTCCGGCAGCAGATATAAGAGTCTCTGTAGATTTCGCATCATTAACCAGACACGGGAAGCCGAAATGATAGTCAAATTCATATGCTCCGTTATAGATATCAGTTATTCCTTTTATTGTTTGTTCCATAAGTTCCGGCATTTTTCTTCTTACCTCTTCATTAAGGGTTCTTACAGTACCTGTTATTTCTACTTCATTCGGAATAACATTCTGTGCACTTCCTCCGTGAATAGAACAGCAAGAGATAACTGCAGGCTCAAGAGGGTCTACTTTTCTGCTGACTATAGTCTGCAGGGACAAAATGACCTCAGCAGCCATAACAACAGGGTCAATGAGCATATTTGGCATAGAAGCATGTCCGCCTTTACCTATAAGCTTGATTCTTATATTATCGGGTGCAGCCATCATGGGACCTTTCATTGTTAGTGCTTTTCCTTCGGGATAAGGTCCCCATACGTGAAGTCCGAATGCAGCATCTACTTTTGGATTTTCAAGTATTCCCGCATCAATCATGGGCTTTGCCCCGCCTTGATTTTCTTCGGCAGGCTGAAAAGCAAATTTGATATTCCCTGTTATTTCATCCTTTAATTCATTAAGAATAAGTGCAGCCCCGAGAAGTCCGGCAGCATGGCTGTCATGACCGCAGGCATGCATAACACCTTTTACTTTAGATTTATACGGGACATCAGATTCTTCCTCAATAGGAAGAGCGTCCATATCTCCTCTCAGAAGAACAGTTTTCCCTTCCTTTTTTCCTCTGACTATAGCTAAAATCCCGGTAACAGCAATGTCCTTCTGATATTCAATACCATGCTCCTCAAGGATTTCTATAATTTTTTTTGTTGTTTCGAATTCCTGAAATTCTATACCAGGATTGGCATGAAAATATTCCCTTGCTCCCATAATTACAGAAGAATATTTTTCTGCCAGTTTTTTTATACGATCTGTCATAATTTTTCACCTTTCTCTAAAAATAAAAGTTTTGATATTTCGGCTGGACTGTTCTAATATTGCCGATTTATTGAATAAATAAGCTAAAATATTAAAAACTGTAATGTATTCCTGCATCAGGTCCAAGCGGTATATTAAATATTATAAATAAAATCAGCAATAATGTCCAGACAATACCAAAAAATAAAGAATATGGAATCATGTTGGATATTAATGTTCCCAGTCCTGCCTTCTTGTCATATTTCCTTGCAACGGCAAGTAATATAGGAAAATAAGGAAATAAAGGACTTAACGGGTTAGTAACCGAATCACCTATTCTGTAGGCCATTTGTATTAATGCCGGATTATATCCCAAAAGCATGAACATAGGTACAAAAATAGGTGCCATTATTGCCCATTTAGCTGAAGCACTTCCTATAAATAAATTAATTACAGAAGATAATATAATAAATAAAATCATAAGCGGAATACCTGAAATACCAAGATTTTTTAATCCTTCAGCACCTTTTATGGAAAAAATAGATGCAAGATTGCTTTCATTGAAAAAAGCTAAAAACTGGGCTGAAGCAAAAGCCAGTACAATATAAAGCCCCATATCCGACATAGATTGCCCCATAAGGTGGACCAGATCCTTATCTGTTCTGATTTTTTTGACTATAATACCATAGACAACCCCTGGTATAAAAAATGCAAGTGTAACCAATAAAACAATACTTTTCATTAAAATCGAACTGGAAGAAGTAAGGCTTCCCGTTTCCGGATCTCTGAAAAATGCATTATCACCTATACATAACAGAATAACAATCACGGAAAAGATTCCAAGACTTATAAGGGAATACTTCAACGCCTTTTTTCTTGTATCTTCATCAAGAGCATCTTTTATCTTTTCATCATGATAATCATATTCTACACCCTCAAATCTCGGGGCAATAATTTTTTCAGTAACAAAAACTCCTGTAATAACAAGAACAAAGGTAGAAACGAATAAAAAATAAAAATTCATTGCAACAGTTCCTGTGTAGTTTTTATCAAGAATTTGTGCTGCAGGTATTGTAAAAGTAGCTGCAAGTACATCAGAAATACTGATAAATATATTTGCTGCAAAGCCTGCCGCTACACCGGCATAAGCTGCAAGCATACCTACAAGGGGATGTCTTTTCAGACTGATAAAAATAATTGCTGCAAGAGGAGGTAAAATAATAAAGCCGGCATCTCCTGCTGCATTAGCCAGAATACCTATAAAAAGTATACACGCTGTAACTAATGGTTTTGGTATTTTTACTGTGGTTACTTTTAGTAATTCTTCCATGAAACCTGTTTTTTCAGCAACTCCCGCACCAAACATAGTTACCAGAACCACGCCGAGCGGAGGAAAGCCCTGAAAATTCGAAATTATACTGGTAAAAATTTTTTGAAAACCAGTTTTGGTAAGTAAATCCACTGCCAGAAGAGTTTCTCCTGATTTTGGATGTATTGCAGAAATGCCTGTAGTTGCTACAAATTTTGATATAATTATCACTAAAATACAAAGGATAAATGATAATGTAACAGGGTCGGGCATTTTGTTTCCAACATTCTCAAAAAAATTTAAAAATCTTTCGAAAAAGTTTAATTTTTTTGTCTTCATAATTTCTCCATTCTATAAAATATCATAATAAACTATATCATTTTTTAATTGATTTTATAAATATAAATTTTTTATATAATTATATATGGGTCTAAATATATAATTTTTATTTATAATTAAATTAAAAAAATACAGCTGATAAATTGTAATATTCAGCCGTATTCTATATAGATATTTAAAAATTTATAATTCAAAATCTTCCTTTTTCAGTGCCGGAAATAAAAGTACATCTCTTATAGAAAAAGAATCAGTAAGCAGCATAGTAAGTCTGTCGATTCCTATTCCAAGACCACCTGCAGGCGGCATACCGTATTCCAGAGCTCTTATATAATCCAGATCTGTTTCATGAGCCTCGTCATCCCCGGCTTCTTTCATTTTTTCCTGAGCATCAAATCTTTCTTTTTGTTCTACAGGGTCATTTAATTCGGAAAATGCATTGGCATGCTCTCTTCCATATATAAACATTTCAAATCTGTCTACGAAATCAACAGAATCTTTTTTATTTTTTGAAAGAGGAGAAATCTCTTTAGGATATTCTGTAATAAAAGTAGGATTCATAAGCGTAGCTTCTACTTTTTCTTCAAACAGAAGATTTAAAAGACCGTATTTAGTATAGGCTTTGTCTTTTTCCAAAGGAATATTCATTGATTTTACCAGATTCAGAGCTTCTTCATCGCTGTTTATGCTGTCAAGATCAAATCCTGTGGCATCTTTTACGGCATCTTTCATTTTTATACGCTTCCAAGGTCTTGTAAAGTCTATTTCAGTGTCCTGATAAGTAAGCTTTGTAGTCCCGAATAATTCCTCCACAAGTGAAGAAACCAGCTCTTCAGTAAGATTCATTATATCCTCAAAATCAGCGTAAGCCTGATATAATTCCAGCATTGTAAATTCTGGATTATGCTTGATAGAAGTACCTTCGTTTCTAAAGCTTCTGTTTATTTCAAAAACTTTTTCAAATCCACCGACCAGCAGTCTTTTTAAATATAGTTCAGGAGCTATTCTCAAAAAGAAATCCATATCCAGTGCATTATGATGCGTAATAAAAGGCTTTGCATTGGCACCGCCGGCAATAGGGTGAAGCATAGGAGTTTCTACTTCCAGAAATCCTTTATTTTCAAGAAAATTTCTTATGAATCTAAGTATCTTGAATCTTGTAATAAAAGTTTCTTTTACGTCATTATTCATAACAAGATCAACATATCTCTGTCTGTATCTTGTTTCTACATCAGTCAGACCATGGAATTTTTCCGGAAGCGGTCTTATATTTTTAGATAAAACTTCAAATGAACTTGCTCTTAATGTAAGCTCTCCTGTCTGTGTTCTAAAAAGGGTACCTTCAATCCCGATAAAATCACCGACACCGAGTTTTTTATAAATCTCGTAGTTTTCCTCACCGACAGTATCTTTTTTTACGTAGTACTGGATTTTTCCCGAAAGATCCTGAATGTGTCCGAAACCGTTTTTCCCCATTCTTCTGAAAGCAACAATTCTTCCGGCAGTTTTAAAAGTCTTATCAGAAGTCTCATCAAACTTTAAAATATCTTCTATGTCGTCTTTTTTGTCAAACTTTCTCCCGTAAGGTTCAATACCAAGGGCTTTCAGCTCTTCTACTTTTTTCAGTTTTTCTCCGATAATTGATTTTTCATTGATTTGTTGTTCACTCATAATAATTATATCCTCTCTTTCAGTACTTTAGCTGATACGGATATTCATATTATTTAACAAATCTCCGTGATCAGGGTTCCAGTTCTATTATTTTCAGTTTTATGGTATTTATGACTTCATTTTCGTCTATAACATCGTATATAAGATAAATATTTTTTTCTGAAATATCTAAAAAATTTGTATTTAAAAAAAGATTCTTTTTAAATTCCTTAGTTAAGTATAAAAAATTTGTCATTTCTTTTGGCTTAAAAATCTGTTTTGTATTTATCTGGCCTTTTCTGTATATTTCTATATGATTTTCATAAAGAAATATTTTTGATTCTCCGTGATCATCGGAATAAGAGTATATTATTCCGTTATCTAAAAGGGTTTTCTGGGAGATAAAAGATTTTTCATATTTATTACCAAATTGGTCTTCACTTTTTATAAGCAGATACATAATTTTTAGTCTAAAAGATTTTCTATGAAATCTTCAAGATCTTCCTCACTTTCATCAAGGTCATCAACCTCATGAATATCGTCCGGCTCGGATTCGTCATACTCAAGATCTTCTTTAGTCGGCTTGTCATATTCCTCGAATTCTTCATTCCAAAACATATAATCCTTATCTGCGCCGTAATAATCTTCTTCCCAGATATTAAGTATATCTTCTTCCTCATCTTCAGCTAATACTATAATTTCGTCATCGTTAGAATCACATAAAAATGCTCTTTTTGTTCCTTCTTCATTCTCTGCAATAATGTATTCTTTGCCTTTTATAGTCAGATTAGCGATGCAGTTAAAATACTCGTTTACATCATCTATCATAACTTCAAAATCTTCACCAACAGAAAACATAAAAAAAATCCCTCCAGTTTGTTTATTTATGGTATTTAATATTGTTATTAATGGAAATCCATCTGTATATCTGTTCTATCAGGATTAACCTCATTAATTGGTGAGGAAAAGTCAATTTTGAAAATGAAAGCCTAAAGTCGGCTGCGTTCCTTACATCATTATTTACTCCGTTAGAGCCCCCGATTATAAAATTTACTTTACTGTTAAAATTAGAAATTTCCATTATTTTCTGCGCCATTGCAGGAGATGAAACAGCAATACCGTCTAAATCCAGCAAAATATTATAATAATTCTTACCCTCTATGGATTCCAGTATTCTTTTTGATTCGGTATTAACAGCGCTTTCTATTCCGCGATTCTCACTTTCCTCTTGAAGTTCTATAATACTAAAATTAGAAAATTTTTGCAACCTTTTCTTGAATTCAAGTATTCCGTCTTTTATATAACTGTCTTTAATTTTCCCGACAGCAGTTACATTAATCTTTAGCATATTTTTACCACATTGTCAAAAGAAAAATATATTTTTTTATAAAATAATATATTTTTAATTTTTTAATTATCCTTTCCTACCAAACATTTTATCCAGATCATCTTTTGGAATATTTATAATAATGGGTCTTCCGTGAGGGCATGTATATTTCCCTATTTCATGAAGTCTTCTTATGAAAGAGCTTATTTCATCAGGGTCTAATTTCTGTCCGGCTTTTATGGCACCCTTACACGACATGGAAATAATGATTCTTTCTCTGAGATCTTTTACTTCTATATCATTTTTCAAATCTGCAAGCAGATCCATAAATACATTCTTTATACTGTCTCTGAAATCAAAAGCAGGTACTGATCTTAGGATAATTTCATTTTCTCCGAATTCATCCACATCAAATCCAAAATCACGGAAAACTTCTATATTTTCCATAACAAGATTTTTATCAGGGGAAGTAAGTTCGATCTTCTGCGGTATAATCAGATTTTGAAAATCAAGCTTTTTACTGTAAAATTTTTCTTTAAGTTCTTCATAAAGAATTCTTTCATGTATAATATGCTGGTCATAAATTTCTAATTGATTTTTATTTTCTACTAAAATATACATATTAAAAATCTGACCGATTATTTTATAATCTTCCGGTTTTTTTATATTTTCTTCAGAAGATTTCTGTATACTTTCAGATACATTATTTTCCTTACTTTCTTCTTTATAAGAAGGGTAATCTGTTTTTATATTTTCTCTTATAAAATCAGAGTCTTCCGGCTCTGTTATAAGAGTTTCTATTGCCTTTTTCGGTCTTTCATCTATAATTCTTGTTTCTACATCTCTGTTATCCAAAGTTTCAAGACTAAAAAACTGTTTATTTTCACCCTTTAAAGTTTCATCAGAAAAAAGATTCTCTATTTTTTCAGGCTCTGCGGCACTTATATTTACATTTTGTTTCAGCAGATCAATATTGGGCTGCCATTCCCGTCTTTCCTCAAGATAGAAATAATCATCCATAGCACTTTTTATTTGTGTGTAAATAATTTTATCATTTGAAAATTTTACAATTTTTTTTGACGGATGAACATTTACATCTATTTCTTTGGGATCTGTATTAAGAAAAATAACTGCAAAAGGATATTTCCCCTTCATCAGCTTTGTATAATAACCATCAAGAACAGCCCTTTCTATTGTATTTGATTTTACATATCTTTTATTAACATAGGTAAAAATATAATCCTTTGAGCTTCGGAGAATTTCAACAGAACCAAGATAGCCGTGTTCAAATTTTTTCAGATTTTTCAGAACATTTTTTCCAAAAAGCTCCAGAATGGTATTTTCTATTCCTTTACCGCTAGTTTTTATGCTAGGCTTATCATCAAAAATCAGTGTAAAAGCAGTATCATAATTGACAAGTGCTTCTTTTAAGACAATATCCCTTATCTTATTATACTCGGTACTTTCTTTTCTCAGAAATTTTTTTCTTGCCGGTGTATTATAGAATAGATCCCTGATTTCTATTTCTGTTCCGTTATTCCTTGAAATTTCCTCTACATTTCTTATAGAGCCGGCATAAGCTGTTAATTTATAGCCGACATTTGATTCTTTTGTTTTCGTGGAAATTGTCATCTTGGAAACAGATGAAATAGAAGCAAGGGCTTCTCCTCGAAATCCATATGTCATAAGATTAAAAATATCATCTTTGGTTGATATTTTTGATGTAGCGTGTCTTTCTATGGAAAGCATCATATCATTCTTTTCCATACCTGATCCGTTATCCGAGATTTTCACATCTTTACCGCCGTTAAAAACTTCTATTTTTACAGAATCAGCACCTGCATCCAAAGAGTTTTCCAAAAGCTCTTTTATCATAGAAGCAGGATTTTCCACTACTTCGCCTGCTGCTATAATATTAGATACACTTTCATCGAGAATTTTTATTTTATTCATATAGAACTCCCTTTTCAGATAATTTTTTTATAATATCCTCATTTATCTCTTCTATATTTTTTAAAACACCGTCTGTTTCACATGAAACAATTGTCCAGCCGTATTGCTTTGCAAGATTTAATGCGTTGTAGTATGAATTTTTCAGATATTCGCTGTTTGTTTCGTGAATATCTTTTTTTTCTTCACCAGTAATTTTATTTTTTCTGTCACTCATTAATTTTTGACTGAGCTCAGGAGAAACATCCAGAAAAATGACAATATCGGGAGTCGGAAGACCGAGCTTATTCCACTCCAGATCAATCAGCCATTTAAGAAATATCTGCTTATCTTCTTCGTTTTCTATTTTTGAGGCCTGATGAACCATATTTGAAGTGGTATATCTGTCACTTAAGACAATTCCGCTGTTATTATAAAATTTTTCCCAGTCCTGCTTATATGATGCATATCTGTCAACTGCAAAAAATGTAGACGCAGCAAAGCTGTTAACATCATTTACATCTTTGCCGAATTCACCTGAAAGATACATTTTCAGAGGTTCAGATGCAGGACTTTCATAGTTTGGAAAAGATATCTTTTTTATATTAAAATTTCTTTCTTTTAGTTTTTTATATAATAAATTGGTTTGTGTTTCTTTTCCGCTTCCGTCGCTTCCCTCTATTATTATTAGTTTTCCCATATAGGTATCTCCTTTTATTTTGTAAGTTTTTAAATTAATAAATACATTTTAGCATACCTTAAAAAAGGTAAAAAGTCAAAAACAGAAAATTTTGACTTTTTTTGGGGAAATTTAACTATCTAGCCTTTCAGTTACAGAGTTTTCAAGAAGTTCGAGCATATAATCCGCATTTTTATTTCCCAGATTTTTAGCTTTCTGGAAATATTTTCTGGCAGTTTCAATGTCATTTTTATTCATAAAAATGTTTCCTAATCGTATAAATGCATCGCCAGATCCTAAAGCTGCTGCTTTTTCATAGTAGGTAATAGCTAGATTCATCTTATTTTGGTCTTCATAAAGAAGACCAAGATTAAACATAGCATTAATATCGCCATTTTCAATAGCAGATTTATAAAAGATAACTGCCTGATCATATTTTTTTTGAACATAAAACAAAACTCCCAATTCATTAAGTGCTTCCTCATTTCCGACACTTACTGCGACTTTAAAATACTTTTCTGCGAGATCATATTTTTCTTGATTTTTATAAATACGCCCCAAATTTTTAGAAGCATAAAAATCGTCTTTTTCAACAGCGAGCAGATAATATTTTTCTGCCAGTTCTAATTTTTCTTCATTTTCATAAAGAAGTCCTAAACTGTTTATAGCATCATCATCTTTACAGTCAATAGCTATTTTGAAATATTTTTCCGCAAGATCATATTTATTCTGCCGTTCATAAAAATTAGCTAAATTTCCGGGTGCATAAGCATCATTTTTTTCAACAGCAAGCAAATAATATTTTTCTGCCAGTTCTGGTTTGTTATTATTATTATATAAAATTCCCAGGTCATTATAAGCATCAAAATTTTTTCTTTCAATAGACATTTTGAGATATTTTTCTGCTGAAGCAAATTTATTTTGTCCTGCATAAAGAGTTCCCAAATTTCTGGGAGCATAAAAATCATCTTTTTCAATAGCCATTTTATAGTATTTTTCTGATAATTCATTTTTTTTCCAGTTTTCATAAAGCAGACCCAGATCATTTAGAGCATCGGTATTATCTCTTTCAATAGCCATTTTATAATATTTTTCTGATAATTCATATTTATTTTGATTTTTATATAAAGAAGCGAGATTTCTCATAGCATCATTATTGTTATAATCAATAGAGAGTAAATAATACTTTTCAGCCAATTCCGGGCGGTCGTTATTTTCATAAAGAATACCTAAAGTATTAATAGTATCATTATCTCCTTTTTCTATGGCAATTTTATAATATTTTTCTGCCGGTTCAAACTTATTTTGTGTTTCATAGAAATCCCCCAGATGTCTTGGTGCATAAAAATTTCCATTTTCAACAGCGAGTAAATAATATTTTTCAGCTAAATCCGGTTTATCCCATTCTTCGTAAAGAATAGCGAGGCTGCCATAAGCATAAGTGTAATTTTTTTCAATAGCAGTTTTATAATATTTTTCAGCTAAATCTAGTTTGCCCTGATCTTTATAAAGAGAAGCCAGCTCGCTAGCAGCATATTCATTATCCTGTTCAATAGCCAGCAGATAATATTTCTCGGCAAGATTAAGTTTTTTGTCTGACTCATACAGAAGAGCTAAAGAATAAGTGGCTTCATTATTTTTTCTCTCAGAACCAATTTTATAATATTTTTCAGCCAGATCTTTTTTACCCTGCTTTATGTAAAGATCTCCTAGATCATTTGGAGCAGATGAATTACCTTTATCACTGCTTAGTTTATAATATTTTTCAGCCAGATCCTGTTTATTTTCTCTTTTATAAAGAGAAGCAAGATTATAAAAAGAAGCGGCGCTGTCTTTTCCAGCGGAATTTTTATAAAAATTTTCGATTTTATCCTGTCTGCCCAGTTTTGCATATAGAGCAACCAAACGTTCTGAGGAATAGTCACTGCCTTTTTCAGTACCTGCAAGGTAGTATTTTTCAGCCAGATCATATTTATTTTGCAAAGCGTAAACATCGCCAAGAGCATGAAATGATAGAAGATCACCTTTTTCAGTAAGAGCTTTGAACTGCACCTCGGCTAGATCGTATCTTTGCTGTTTTAGATATAAATGTCCCAGTAATCTTGCAGCGACAACATCACCTGTGTTACTTCCAAGCAAAAAATACTTCTCACTTTGAACGAGATCATTTTTCTTTTGAAATAAAAAACCCAGATTAACATAAGCATCAAAATTTTTTCTGTCTGCAGCAATTTTATAATACTTCTCAGCAAGATTTAATTTGTTTTGTTCTTCATAAATGAGTCCTAAAAATCTTGGAGCAAGAAAATCACCAGTTTCTGTAGATAATAGAAAGTATTTTTCAGCCAGATCAGTTTTTTTATATTTTATATAAAAACCACCAATATTATTATAAATACTTCCAATTTCTAAATCAGCAGCAATTTTAAAATATTTTTCAGATAAATTGAAATCGTTATATATATCATCATAAATAAGTCCAAGATAGTATGCTGCCCAGAGAGAATTTTCCTCATCATAAGCTTTTTGAAGATAGATTTTTGCATTTTCATAATCTTTAATACTAATATATTCCAGTCCGGTTTCATAATTATTTTTTCCAAAAATAACATTACAAAAAAATAAAATAAAAATAACAACCAATAAATTTTTTCTTTTCATAAACCCTCCAAAATACAAATTTTTATGTAATAAGTATACTGTAGGTTAATTAAAAAGTCAAAAAATATTAAGGACAGCCAGATTAAATTAACTCTGACCGTCCTTCTTTTTATATATTAAAGGGCAAAAAGCATATTAAAATATTTTACATTTTTTTCTTCGGCAGATGAAGAGCCTTTCCAAGACAGTCAGCACATGCCTCCAGTATTGCTTCCGAGAATGTAGGGTGTGCATAGATCAGCTCTGAAGCTTCCTCTATTGTTATCTCCATTTCCATCAAGATTACTCCTGCACTTATCATCTCCGTCGCCTTACTCCCTATTACATGTACTCCCAGTATCTCTCCGTAATTATCATCACAGATTACCTTTACAAATCCTTCTTCCTCACTTGAAGCTATCGCTCTCCCGTTGGCTCCAAAGTTAAATCTTCCTGTTCTTATCTTTCCGTATTTCTTTAACGCTTCTTCTTCTGTCAGTCCCACTGATGCTATCTCTGGAAGAGTATACACACATTTCGGCGTATTATCCAGTCTTACCTCTTCTCTTCCTCCCAGTGCATTTCCTGCTGCCGTTTCTCCCATCTTAAAGGCTGAATGGGCTAACATCGATAATCCATTTATATCTCCTGCTGCATAAACTCCCGCTATACTTGTTTCCATATATTCATTTACTATAAGCCTTCCTCTGTCCTGCTTTATTTCCAATCCATCCACACAGCTTAGGTCTGCCTCTCTTCCTATTGAGAAAAGTACATAGTCGCTGCTTAAGCTCTCTCCGCTCTTTAATACTGTCTCTATCTCTTTTCCCTTATCCTTAAATCCTGTTACCTGTTTATCTGTCAGAAGCTTTATCCCTTTTTTCTTAAATATCTTTTCCAGCTCCTGTGATATCTCCTTATCATTGAAAGGTAAAAGGTTTGACATTGCTTCCACTATTGTTACTTCTGTTCCGTATCCTCTGAATATCTCCGCAAACTCACAGCCTATTACTCCTCCTCCGACTATAACCAGTCTTTCAGGTACTTTATTAAGGTCTAGTATCGTTGTACTTGTCAGTATCTTATCACTGTCTATTCCGGGTATATTCAGATATCTTGTTTTTGATCCTCCTGCAAGGATTATCTTCTTACCTTTCAGTACCTGTCCGTCTTCCAGTGTTACTTTCTTTCCTTCTCCAAGCTTTCCTGCTGTACTGTATACATCTACGCCGTAGCTTCTCAGCAAGCCTCCCACTCCCTGTGAAAGCTTCTTTGTTACCTTATTCTTAAATTCCACTGCCTTTGTCAGATCTGATATATTCTTTGTTACCTTTATATCCAGTCCTCTTGACTCTGCTTTTTCTGCTTCTTCCAATATTTCTATATTCTTTATATATGTTTTGGTAGGAATACAGCCTCTGTTCAGACATGTTCCTCCAAGCTCTCTTTTTTCTACTAAAGCTGTTTTGGCTCCAAGCTGGGATGCCTTGTTGGCTGATATATATCCTGCCGGTCCTCCGCCTATTACTATTACATCATATTCTTTTTCATCTGATGTCTTTGTTTCGGTCTTTACTTCCTCTTTCTTTTCTGCTTCTTTTACTTCGCTTACACTTTCTCCTTTTTCTCCAATATAGCCTATTACTGTAAATACCGGCAGTACTTCATTCTCAAATCTTACTTTCTTTAGAAGATAACCCGAGCTCTCGGCTTCTACCTCCATATTTACTTTATCTGTCAGTATTTCGACTATTGGTTCCCCTTCTTTTATGGCTTCTCCTTCTTCCTTCAGCCACTTTATTATAGTTCCTTCTTCCATTGACATTCCTGCTTTAGGCATTATTATTTCTACTGACATATTATTCCTTTCTATCCTATTATATTAACAGACTATAAGGGTCTTCTATTAATTTCTTTACATACTGCATAAACTCTGCTCCAAGTGCTCCGTCTATTACTCTGTGATCAAATGTTGCACTAAGGTAAATTACTTTCTTTACTGATATTTTTCCTGCTTTTGCCACAGGCTTTTCTTCTATTGTTCCTACTCCTATTATACAGCTGTTTGGCTGGTTTATTATCGGATTAAAGTAATGAACTCCATACATTCCAAGATTGCTTAATGTTATTGTACTTCCGCTCTGTTCTGCTGCTCCCAGTTTTCCTTCTCTTGCTTTTTTGATCAGATCTTTTCCTTCTGTAAGTATATTTCTTATTCCTTTATCTTCTGTATTCTTTACTACAGGCACCATTAATACCCCGTTCCCTGATACTGCAAAGCCTACATTTATCTCTTTATGACAAAGGATTCCTTTATCTGTTAATGATACATTTATATCCGGGTATTTTCTTACTCCTCTGCTTACTGCCAGAATAAGAAGATCATTTATTGTCAGCTTTTCTCCTGTTTCATCCATCAGCGGTGCGGCTATTTTATCTTTCAGTTTTAGTAATTTATTTACTCCTACTTCTATATTAAGTGTAAATGTCGGTGCTGAGAACTGACTTTCTGTCATTCTGTCCCCTATTACTTTTCTTATTCCTGAATATGGTTTCAGCTCTGCTTCTTTTGATATTATTTCCGGAGCTGCATTAAGAACAAGATCTCTTTTGAATATCTTTCCTTTTGCTCCTGTTCCGCTTATACCGTCCAGGTCTATTCCTTCCTGTCCTGCTATTTTTCTTGCAAGAGGAGTAGCCTTTACTGTACTTCCTGCTGCGAAGCTTTCCACATCTGCAAGCTGGACTCTTCCTTTCGGTCCTGAGCCTGGTATATCCCCGAGGTTCAGATTATTATCTCTTGCTTTCTTTCTTGCTGCTGGTGTTGCCCTGTTTAGTTTATCTGACTGCATAAGAGATTTATTAAAGAAGACAGAGTTTTCTTCTGTTTCCTTTTTGTCAGGTTTCTTTTCATCCTTGATTACTTCCGCTGTTTTGGCTTTTTCTTCTCTTTCACTTACGGTTTCACCTTTCTCACCTATATATCCTATTACTGTAAATACCGGCAGCACTTCATCTTCAAATCTTACTTTTTTTATCAGAAAACCTGAGCTTTCAGCCTCTACTTCCATATTAACCTTATCTGTTAATATTTCTACTATAGGCTCCCCTTCTTTTATTTCATCTCCTTCACTTTTCAGCCATTTTACTATTGTTCCTTCTTCCATTGACATTCCTGCCTTTGGCATTATTATCTCTACTGACATGTTTCCTCCTTCTTAGAAAGTTCTAAAAGCGGTTTTCTTTTATTTTCTGTTCATTGCCTTATATATTGCTTCTGTTATATCTTCCTTACTTGGTACTACATAGGCTTCCAGCTTAGGGTTATATGGTATAGGTGTATTTTTTCCCGAAAGTCTTATTATCTCTGAATCAAGATAATCAAATGCTTCGCTTTCCACTACTTCTGATACTATTTCCCCTGCATAGCTTCCTCTTTTTACCGCTTCATTAACTACTATAAGTCTTCCTGTTTTGATTACAGAATTCTTTATTGTTTCTATATCAAGAGGTACAAGTGTTCTCGGATCAATTACTTCTACATCTATTCCGTCTTTTGCTGCTTCTTCTGCTGCTTCAAGAACTCTCGGAAGCATTCTTCCATATGTAACTACAGTAACATCTTTACCGGTTCTTTTTATATCAGCAACACCTAAAGGGATAGTATATTCTTCCTCAGGTACTTCGCCTTTTGTTCTGTACAGAAGCTTCTGTTCCACGAAGATAACAGGATTATTATCTCTGATAGAACTTTTTAGAAGACCTTTTACATCATAAGGTGTAGAAGGTGCAACAACTTTCAGTCCCGGAATATGACAGAACCATGCTTCCAGACTTTGTGAATGCTGGGCGGCAGCTCCTGTACCTGATCCTGCAGGACATCTTAATACAAAGGGAACCTGTGCTTTACCGCCGAACATATATCTCATTTTAGCTGCCTGGTTAACAATGGCATCCATAGCAATAGTAGAAAAGTCCATAAACATAAGTTCTGCTATTGGTCTCATACCTGTAACTGCCGATCCAGCAGCAGCACCGGCAATAACTGCTTCAGATATCGGAGTATCTCTTACTCTCTCTTCACCGAATTCATCTATCATTCCTACAGATACACCAAAGGCTCCGCCGTATATACCTACATCTTCCCCTAACAGATATACATTTTCATCCCTTCTCATTTCTTCCGACATAGCTTCTCTGATTGCTTCTGCATATGTTATTTCTCTCATTTTTTTCCTCCTAGTGTTTTGTCTAACTTAATTTCAAAAAACATAGACCTCTTAATGTCAAAACACTTGTGCCCCAAGCTGACTCTCATATTTTAAAATACAGATAAGGCAGGGTGCTTGTGTTCTTGCTTACTTTTTATGCTTAATCAGCATATACATCAGTCAATGCTGTTTCCAATTCAGGATCAGGTGAATTATTAGCAAATTCCACTGCCTTTTCTATATCTGCCTTAGCCTGTTCCTCTATTGCAGTTAATTCCGCTTCTTTAAATATTTTTTCGCTTACAAGATACTTTTTCATTCTTTCTATAGGGTCCTTTGATTTCCAGTCCTCTATTTCTTCCTTTGTTCTGTATACATTGGCATCACTCTTTGAGTGACCGAGCCATCTGTAAGTTTTGCTTTCCACAAGTACAGGTCCGTTTCCTTCCCTTACATACTTAAATATTTCAAGCATTTTATCATAAAGTCCCACAGCATCATTTCCGTCAACTATATGTCCGGGAATACCGTAGCTTGATGCTCTGTCTGCGATATTCGTAATATTCATGTGTCTTTCCATTGACATAGACATACCGTAAAGATTGTTTTCGCAATAAAAGATAACAGGAAGCTTCCATATCGATGCCAGATTAAGAGCCTCATGAAAACTGCCTTCATTAGCAGCACCATCCCCAAAAAAGCAAAGTACAATTTTTCCTGTTTTTTTCATTTGCTGTGTTAATGCAGCACCTACCGAGAGACCATGTCCTCCACCCACTACACCGTTAGCTCCGAGATTTCCAGAATCAATATCGGCAATGTGCATAGAACCGCCTTTACCTTTACAGTAACCCGTAGCCTTACCAAGAAGCTCGGCCATCATTTTATTAAGGTCTACTCCTTTACCTATTACCTGACTGTGTCCTCTGTGTGTAGAAGTAATTAAGTCGCCGTCTTCAAGTGCCATGCAGGGAGCTACTCCCGAGGCTTCCTCACCCATAGAAAGGTGTGTAGTTCCGTGAACCATTCCTCTTGAAAAGAACCATGATACTTTTTGTTCAAAGGCTCTTGCCTCATTCATTCTTTTGTACATTTCTCTATAGATATCTTTTTTTTCTGACATTTTTTTATCTCCTTTTCTATCGATTTTCTTTCACTCTTCTGCTTCTATGGTTATATTTCAGCTGGTTAGGACAGATAAGTCTTTCCAGTTCCATAATATTCAGATATAAATTCTCGCTGTTCTCGTAAGACTTGGTATCCAGCCAGTATCTTCCCTTGAGCAGACTGTACTTATTTATTCGCAGATAAAGTCTTTTATTTGCAAGTTCTTTTGTCATCATATATTTCAAATCCTTTATTTCATAAACATCTTCCTTGTGATATCCCCTTAGAACGAGTTTATGACTGTCCAGCTCTATTTCCAGGGGCTTTACTCCTGCGATATAAATATTAAACAGTTCGTAGCATGAAGCCAGAATAATAAAGGTATATATATTTATATTGAAATTAAAAATATTTTTTATAACTGCATAAATCAGCAGAAAAACTATAAATATTGAGGTAAGTGTAACAGTAATAAAATATTTTTTCTTATTATATTTATATGTCATTTTTCCTCCAGACAATTTTTATAGGTGGCTCAGGATTTCATCACAGGTTTTATCCATTCCCATTTTTGTGATAAAGGCTGTTCCCATTATGATAGGAATATCTGTTTTGATATCACTGGGTCCGATTACTACCAAGACATCGGGATTTTCTTCCTCCAGCTTCATTTCATATATGTTTACTCCTTTTACCTCACACTCTACATTTTTATTTGCACAATAGTTCTTAATTGTTTCTACTGCAAATTTCATTTTGTTTACTGAAGTTCCTGTTGCTACAAGTATTTTTTTCATGAATTCCTCCTTAGATTATAATTGTGATAAATTACTAAACGAGACAAAAGTATTTCAGCGGGTGTTTTTTAACAGAAAGGTACTGATCTGCCAAAATACTGTTTTTTTATTACTGATATGTTCGGCCGCCATCCATTAGTATGATCTGACCGTGAATATATGTAGATTTCTCACTCGCGAGAAAACAAGCAAGATTGCCGATATCTTCAGGATATCCGATTCTTCTTATAGGAATCTGTTCGATTAATTCCTGTTTTGATTTTTCATCAGGATAAAGCTGGTCCAGAATGTGAGATGCAATAACTCTCGGCGCAATGGCATTTACATTTATTCCTGCTTTTCCGTATTCCTTTGCCAAGGCTCTCATAAGACCGTGCTGTCCTGATTTTGATGCTGTATAGTGTACACCGCCGCCTCCGCCTGTAAAAGCTGATCCTGAACTGATAAAGATAATACTTTTCCGGTCGTTTTCCTTTTTATCCAGCATAGAATCAATAAAAGCTTTTATAGTATAGAAAGAGCCTGACAGATTAATATCGATTACTTTTTTCCATTCTTCGTCAGAAACTTCTTTGAATGAATGCTTAAAGCTTATACCTGCATTTACAACCAAAACATCGGTATTTCCAAGTTCGCTGCTTATTTTTTTCTGTGCTTCTGCGAGAGATTCAGGGTTGGTAACGTCACTGTTTATATACAGACCTTTTACATTATGACTTTTTATTTCATTGAGAGTTTTTTCTCCTTCTGTATCATTGAGGTCTAAAATAGCTACATTAGCTCCTTCCTTTGCCATGCAGAGAGCGATTCCCTTTCCTATTCCGTTGGCACCGCCTGTTATTACACAGACTTTATCTTTTAATAACATTTGTCCTCCTACAATATACTTTTTCTATCTATAAAAAATGTTTGTTTTCAAATTTAATTTTTTTATCTGCAATCAGAGATAAATATATACTTTAATTTACTCTTCCCTTTATAAAATCTGCATTACCTCTTTTACAAAGAGAAGAAAAGAAAGGATTGCTGAAAAGGAAATATTAGTTACTCTGACTGCAGGATATTGATTTTAGGTCTTGACCCGTAAAATCTGGCAAAACCTAAATCTCTTTTTTTCTTTTATACGACTTTGGATAAAAGATTTTATTAAAACAGGAAACCGGAGTTCCTCTGAATTGATACCGGAAGATTTCCGGCTCCTGTTTTCAGCCCTGCAATATATTCAGTTTTGTTACTTATTCAGGATTTCTATGATCTTATCAAGATCTTTGTCAACACCTATTCCTGTCAGGAATGAAACTGCTACAATAACAGGAATATCTTTTTTGCTTGTGTAAGCAGTAGTAGTAACTATCAAATCTACATTATCAGTTTTGTAAGGTAGCTCAGCAACTTTACACTGCTGAATATCTACATCTACACCTCTTTCCTTTAATAAAGTACTCATCTTATTAACGACAACCGTTGAAGTGGCAATTCCTGTTCCGCATGCCACCATAATTTTCTTTTTGCCCATATTTCTTCCTCCTTAAAAATATTATTCTGTTTCATTTTCATATTGTTTCTTTATGTCATTTCTCGTCCAGTACCACATTCCTGCGTAAGCAACGAGAGCAACAATACCTGCTATAAACATAGGGGTATTTTTATAATCAATGAGCTTCAAAATAATCCACAGAGTAATGTGACAGCTCATATCAATACCTGAAATCATAGTAGCTCCTGCCGGGAACTCAAATCCTACCGCATGTCCCATTTGAGTAGTAAGCGGTCCAAGGTTCGTAGCCATGAAAAATACCATACACAAAGTAATTATAGAGTTTATAAGTCCTCTGAAGATATCTCCCCTTGAAGCTGCCACTGCCCAGATAACAGTAAAAGGTAATACTGCAAGATCCGCAAATGGAAGCATTCTGTTATATGGAAGTATTACTGAGAGAAATATAGTAATAGGAACCATAAGCAATGCAACAGTCATATTAGACGGATTACCAATTACCACTGCGGCATCCAGTCCGATATATACATCTTTTCCGGGAAATCTTTTAGAAATAAAATCCTTGGCACCTTCTGATATTGGTGTAAGACCTTCCATAAGAAGTGCAACCATTTTTGGCATCAGTACCATTACTGCACCCATCTGGATTCCCAGAGACAGAATGTCTGTAACAGTATATCTTCCCAGGATTCCTAAAAGTACTCCTAAAATAATTCCCAAAATTAACGGCTCTCCAAATATTCCTATTTTTTCTTTCAGCTTTTCTCCGTCAAGATTTATTTTGTTTATTCCGGGTATTTTATCCTCTACTTTATTTAGAGCATACATAATAGGTGCGAAATTGACTGTTTCCCCGTGCGGGAGTGATATACCCGGCAGTCCGAAGTGATGTTCTACCGCGGGAGCTGTCCAGTCTGCGAGTTTAAATATAATAGTAGCATTTATCAAGGTAAGAACAATTGCTAAAATTAAACTGTTAGTGGCATAATAAACCATTGCACCCGGAAATATCAAGTGCCAGTAGTTCCATAAGTCGACGTCCATAGTTTTAGTAATATTAAAATATAAAAGTATCATGTTAAGTATAAAAATAATTGGTATTAACAGTGCTGCAATTGGTGTAGCAAATGTTATTGCAGCTCCGATAGGCCATCCTACATCGATAATGTCAAAATTAAGTCCCAGTGATGTAACCAGTGCCTCAGCGGCTTTACCAAGTGATGATGTTAAAAGACCTATTACAAGGTTTACACCTACGAATCCAACACCGACAGTAACTCCGGCTCTAAAAGATTTTGCCAGTCCCTGTCCCAGAATTAATCCGAAAATAGTAAGAATGATAGGAAGCATAGTGGAAGGACCAAGTCCTAGAATAAAATCAACCAAACTTTGAATAATTCCCATATTTCTCTCCTTTTACAATTTATTTTTGGCCATAAACGTTTTTAAACAATTCATTGGCTCTTTTTATCTCTTCTTCGGGAAGCTCTTCCGGCTTACCTATTGTTCTGGTTAGATAGTAGACTTTTGCTGAATCTTCAAGCATAACTGCCGCAGTCAGTGCATGTGATACATTTTCACCATATGTGAAAACACCGTGGCTTTCCAGTAAAACTGCCTTTTGATCTCCTATTTTTTCAATGATGTGTTCCCCGAGCTCGTCAGAACCTACAGGAGCATACTTTGAAAGAGGAACTTTTCCTCCTACTTCATTTGCCATAGTAGTGGAAATAACAGGAATGTCTTCTTTTAATACTGCAAAACAGCTTGCAAATGTAGAGTGTGTATGTATAATTCCGTTAATATCTTTTTTAGCTCTGTATATCTGCAGGTGTGTTTTTAAGTCTGAGCTGGGTTTTCTTTTTCCTTCTATAATGTTTCCGTCAAGATCTGTTACTGTGATATCATCAGGAGTAAGAGTATCATACTCCATTCCGCTCGGAGTCATAACAATATATCCTGTTTCCAAATCCCGGCCGCTTACATTTCCGCCGGTAAGAGTTATTAATTTATACTCTTTTAGTTTTTTTCCTGCATCAATTACTTCCAGTTTCAATTTTTCCAGCATATCTCCTCCTCACTTTTTATTCTTCTGTATTCTCTGCAGATGCGTCCTTACGGTTTTCTTTTATAATTCTCTGTCTGTTATAAACAGCCATTCCTATTGCTATAACAGCAAGTATTGACACACCGATAAAAGGAATGCTCATTAATCTTGTAAACAGCCAGCTTAAAGGATTTGCCCCGTCACAGATACTTGAAATCATAGTTGCACCCGGAGGCATTGTGAAGTTAGCGTCTATAGCCATCTGTGTATGAAGCGGAGCCAGATTTGTAGCTATAAGAAGTCCGACAGCCATATTTATAAATCCTATTATAAATGTTCTGAATACGTTTCCTTTAGTGATAGGTATAAGCATAACCAGAGAAAATGGTATAACAGCCAGATCGGCAAAAGGAAGAACTCTGTTTCCAGGCAGTATAGCTGCAAGTATAATTGTAATAGGTACTAATACAAGAGATACTGAAAGTGTAGTAGGGTGTCCGATTCCAACTGCAGAATCAAGTCCGATATATATTTTTCCTCTGTTTTTGAATCTTTTGCTTACGAATTCCTGTGCGGAATCAGATATAGGTATTAATCCCTCCATAAGCATCGCAGCCATTTTAGGTATAAGTACAAGTACACCTCCAAGTGTGATACCTAATACAAGGATGCCTTTCAGGTTATATCCTGCGGCAATTCCGATTACAATTCCTATAACTGTACCGATAATAAGCGGTTCACCAAATACTCCGAATCTTTTTTGAAGAGTTTCAGTATCAATTTCTATTTTGTTTATTCCAGGAATAAGATCCAAAATTTTATTTACTACCAATGCTCCCGGAACAAAGGCTCCTGAAAATCCGTGAGGCAGTGAAATACCCGGAAGACCGATATATTTTTCTATTCCCGGTGCAGTAAGATCGGCTATTACCATTATGATTATCATATTTAGAACAGCAGCTATAATTCCGTACATAATACTTCCTGTAGCTCCTGTAACAAGTGCACCTGTAAATGCAAAGTGCCAAAAATCCCAAATATCTATATCCAGAGTTTGTGTAGTGTTAGTAAGGAGCATAACGATATTTACTACAAGTCCGATAGGAATAATAAGGGCTCCTACTCTTGAAGCAAATGCAATCGCAGCTGCAGCGGGCCATCCTACATCTATAACAGTAAGATTAAGACCAAGTCTGGTAACCATTTCCTGCGCTGCAGGACCAAGGCTTCCGCCCAATAAACCAATAACTAAATTCAAACCAATAAATCCTACACCGACAGTTAATCCGGCTCTTAAAGCTTTTCCAAATTTTGCTCCCAGAATGAGACCGAATATTGTGATAATAATCGGCATCATTACCTGAGGACCAAGATCAACGATATAGTTCAAAATTCCCATTTTGTAAACCTCCTAATTTTATATTTTGAAAAGATATATAAAGTGTTATTGATATAAAAGCAATACTAATGTTTACATATATTTTCAGTATTTTACCCGGTAAAAGTTCCGGTAAAAAATGAAATACCAATGTTTTAAGGATAAAAATGCAGTATTCTGTTTTGCTGCATATCCCGTTTTTCCCGGCAGAATGCTGAAAAGTTCACTCTGTTCCGCAAGGGATAAATAGTATATTATGCTAGCTTTCTAGGTGTTTTTTTACTATTTTTATAAGATTGTCTTTATCAGAAGCAAGCATTTTATAAAATTCTTCTTTGTCTCCAAAAAAACTTATTAATTTAGTAAGAACATCAATTTTGTCCTCTTTTTCACCGAAAGCAATTACACAGACTACCTCTACAGGAGTATCTTTGCTGTGATCTTCGGCACATTTGAAATCAACCTTCTTTTTTAGCGTGGCTATGGACAGAGTAGATTTTACAACATGTTCTACCTCGGTATGCGGCATGGCAATACTGTATTCACCAAAATCCAGTCCTGTGGGGTAAGCAGCTTCTCTTTCCAGAAGGCCGTCATAAAAGCTGGATTTTACATAGCCGTTTTTTTCAAGGTTATCTGATAAAAATCTTAATACTTCATTAGAGTTTTCGCATTCAAGATTTGAAAAAATTAAGTTATCATCAATTATCATAGTTTTATATCTTCCTTTCTATGTATTTTTTTATAGTTTTATGTATTTCCGCCTGATTATTTTTTCTTTCTAGCTCTGAAAAGAATTCGTCATTTTCTGCAAGTGTTACCAAATCATTTAATGTCTCTGATATTTCTTCTTTTGAAAGACATGATAATCCAAATATATACATTAACTTTTTATTATCCGGAAAAGTGACAGGATAATTTAATTTCAGGAAAGAAACTCCGGTTTTAAATACATCATTGTTATTTTCTGCGTGAAGCAGCATAAGTCTTTGGTTAAGCACCATAAAGGTACCGCATTCGTCTACCAGATTTTTCATACTTTGTATATAGCTTTCCTCTATACAGCCGTCCTCCAGCAGGATATTTCCTATAATCTTTACTACATTCCGCCAGTTTGTTTCTTTTTCCTTAATGACAATATTTTCTTTATTCAGATAATCCAAAAGATTTTTATTTCTCCTTTCTATAATTTTTTCTTTTCTATTGTCATATATTTGGCCGCTGAATTTTTGTGTGAGAATATCTCCTATTTTTTCAAGGTCGTCATTCTCGAATTCTTTTTCTATAACCTCCAGTATTTCTGTTACTCCGATTGTTCGTTTTTTTCTTTTAAACCCTTTATTTTCAAGAAGAATTTTATCTTTTTCAGAGAGAATCACGTTTACCTGAATTACTTCTTTTTCCACTTTTACAGTTTCAGGTATTTTTACAGTACTGATTATAAAATCAATATTTTTTAGATTGTAATCTTTTAGTCTGTAATATGGAATAAGATCGACAACATTTATATCAAAGGTATCCAAAAGCTCCTGAGCCAGAAGGCTTGAGCTCGCATAACCGCTTCCGCAGACAAAGAGAACATTACTGAATTCATTCACTTTTTCCTTTATTCTGTCAATGGCAAGCTTGAAGTGAACTGTAAACAGAGCGACTTCATCATCTTTTATTTTATGTCCTATGTATTTTTCCACATCAATAAGGGCATTTTTTACCGTAAAAAAAAGTTCCTGACAGTTTTCAAGTATTTCTTCAAAGCCTATATTGGGAAGGTAAATATCATTTTTTATACGGTAGATAGTAGGTTTTATGTGATTAAGAAGACCCTCGAACAGCAGTTTGTCTTTTGAAATGTCAACACTGCAGTTTTTGCTCACCTCACCGATAAGCTTTCTTACGAGAATTTCCACTTCAATCCAGTTTTCATAAAATGTATAACTGTAATTATAGGTATGACTCCCCAGAAAATACTCCGCCAGTTTCAGTATTTCTTCTTCGTTAAAATGAACATCATATTTTTTCTCTAAAATATCAATATTTTCTGTGAGTATTTTATATTCTTTTGTCCTTATTATATATGTGTTATAAAAATCGCTTTGTGTGATGATATTATTTTGGTTTATTCTTAGGATGGCTATGGAGAAATATATGATAAGCAATTCGAAGACTTCATTAGAGGTGTTTTCTACAAGTTTACTCTCGATATCTTTTAAATAATTTTTTAAAAAATTCTGGTCAATTTGTTTTATATAATTATTTAAAATGTCTTTTATCTGGTAATCTATAAATAAGTTCATCTTATTTGCAGTGTTCTCAAAATTAAATAGCTTATCCATGAATATTTTTATCATTTCTTTTCTTAGTGCTATTTCTGATGAATCTATGTAGAAACCTTTTATGTTGTTATACCTGAAACTGAGATCTTTGCTTTTTAGAAAGTCTTTTAATTTTTTTATGTCACTTTTTATTGTGAGCTCACTTACCTGGAATAATGAGGCCAGATTTATGATATTTAGTTTCCGGGATGTATTAAAGAGTATATAAATATAGATATATTCCACTCTTTCTATATCTAAATATTTATAATCCCTGGATTCAATTTTTTTTAAAAAATTACTTAAAGAAAATTTTTCATGCTGATATAGAATCCCCTTGGAGTTTTTATCTATAACAGGGAAATCATATTTTTTCAGATAATAGTTTAGATTTTCTATACTGTATCTTATAGTACGGAGACTCACTCCGAAGTCTTCGGCAAGATATTCCATGTCTATATTATCTGAATTGGTAAGTATATTCAAAATTTCGATTTCCCTCTTAGTAAGAGCCATATTGTCTCACCTCCTTCTTCTGTACTGCAGAGTGTTAAAATCCGACATCGTTAATTAATTAATGAACTGGACACGCTAACCTCTTCAATAGAAATGTACCACGAAAGTATAAATAGGCAAGGCTAATTATTTACCACAATTTATGAAAAATATTATACTTTATTTTAAAAAGTACGAATTATAGGCATTTTGAATGTTTTTCAAAAAGTTAATTTATTTTATTTTTTGCTCTTTTAATGGTTATTTTAGACCAGTGATAAGAATATTGCTTTTATTGACTTTAAAACTTTAAAATTTTTAATAAAAAAAGTTAGCAAAAATGATAAAACAAAAAAATTTTATTATGAAGATCAGTAAAACAGGGATAGAGAAATTAAAAGTCAAAAACTATACTGGCATAAAATTTTGCAAAATTCTTGACCAAAAGAAAAAATGTACTATAATAGAAATGAGCAAAAAAGAGTAATTTCGATCAAAATCAGGCAACAAAAGGAGGGATTTACAGAATGAAAGAAAAAAGAATAGACAGAATACTTCAGATGATAAAACTAAATAATGCAGTGGGTACAGGAGAACTTGCCAAGACATTAAATGTAGCGGAAAGTACAGTAAGGCGGGATCTTAACCAGCTTGAAAAAATAGGGCTGTTAAAAAAAGTCCATGGCGGAGCAGTAAAGCTTGAGAATCAGGTTATATTTGAAATGTCCTATTCAGAAAGAGAAGAGCTTAACTTAAAGCTGAAAGAACAGGTTGCCAAAAAAGCAGCAGGATACATAAATGACAATGATACAATTTTCATCGGACCGGGAACTACAACAGAGATGGTTCTAAAATATATAAAAACTAAAAATAATACAATTATCACCAATTCATTAAGTGCTTTTTCAAAATATTCCTCACTTCCGTATAAACTGATAATTGCTCCCGGTTATCTAAGAACAGAAACCAGTGCAGTAATAGGAACCTTTACAAATAATTTTCTAAAAAAAATAAATGTGGATATAGCCTTTTCAGGTGCAAACTGTATTAATGACAGCCAGCTTATGTCTTCAAATGAGGAAGAGGGGACAGCACAGGAAATAATACTTAATAATGCCAAAAAAAGATTCCTGCTTGTAGACAGCACAAAGTTTGAAACAAAATCATTTTTTACGTTCTATTCTGCGGAAAATCTTGATGCAATAATAACAGATAACGAAATAAACAGCAAAATAAAAAATAAGTATAAAAAATTTTGTAAAGTATTATAAATTAAAGGAGATGATGTTATGCTGATGGAAAATGAGAGAAAGCTCATTGTGGAATATGGAAAGCTCTTGGTAACAAAAGGACTTACTACTGGAACAGGAGGAAATATAAGTATTTTTGATAAGGAAAAAAAATATTTTGCAATAAGTCCGAGCGGAATAGATTATTTTGAAACAGAGCCTGAAGATGTGGTAATTATGGATTTGGACGGAAAAGTAGTGGAGGGGGAAAGAAAGCCTTCCAGTGAATGGATGATGCATTTGATTTTTTATAAAAAAAGAGATGATGTAGAAGCTGTGGTTCACACTCATTCGAGATTTTCTTCGACTATCTCATGCATGAGATGGGATATCCCTGCACTTCATTATTATGTGGCATTTGCAGGAAAAACAATTCCTTGTGCAAAATATGCATCATACGGTACACAGGAGCTTGCCGATAATGCTTTTGAGGGAATGGGAGAAGGAAAGGCGGCGCTTCTTGCCAATCATGGATTAATAACAATAGGACGCAGTGTAAAGGAAGCTTTTCTTGTGGCTGAAATGAGCGAGGAGATGGCGGAGTATTATTACAGAACAAAATCAATAGGAGAACCAGTTTTGCTGGATGAAGAAGAGATGGAAAGTATGCTTCTGAGATTCAAATCTTATGGACAATAAAGGAGGAAAATTATGAAAATAGCGTATTTTTACGGCCCCGAAGATGTAAGGATAGAAGAAACAGCTATACCGGAACCGGGTTATGGTGAAGTGGTAATAAAAAATAAAGTAGCATTAACATGCGGAACAGACCTGAAAACATATCTGAGAGGTCATCCGCTCTGGATTCCGCCGGCAGTTTTCGGACACGAAGCATCAGGAGTGGTATATAAGGTAGGAGAAGGAGTAGAAAAATTTAAGGTAGGAGACAGGGTAGTAGCACATAATTCTGCACCTTGTCATGAGTGTATTTACTGTAAGACACATCAGTATTCTATGTGCGAAAATAATCTTTTTAATTCAGGAGCTTTTGCAGAATATCAAAAAATTCCTGAAAGAATAGTAAGACAGAATATGTTCAAGCTCCCTGATACACTGGATTTTAAGAGTGCAGCTC
This sequence comes from Sebaldella termitidis ATCC 33386, assembly GCF_000024405.1. NCBI lineage: Bacteria > Fusobacteriati > Fusobacteriota > Fusobacteriia > Fusobacteriales > Leptotrichiaceae > Sebaldella > Sebaldella termitidis. The sequence goes on from NC_013517.1 coordinate 49,350, forward strand.
TTACAGAGCCGTTTTCATGTGCGGTTTACGGTGTGGATGAATCAAATATAAAACAGGGGGACTATGTTGTAATAAACGGGGTAGGACCAATCGGGCTTATGTTTGTAAAGCTTGTGTATCTAAAAGGTGCACATATAATTGTTACAGATGCAAGCGATAAGAGACTGGAACTGGCAAAAAAATTGGGAGCAAAAGATATTATAAATATAAATGAAGTTTCTGATGTAGTAAAAGCTGTAAAGGACTGTACACCGCAGAGCAGAGGTGTAGATGTGGCAATAGAAGCAACAGGGCTTCCGAGAGTATGGGAAAATACTATTCTTATGGCAAGAAAAGGCGGTTTGGTAAATTTATTCGGAGGAACGAAAAAGGGAGAAACATTCACTATAGACTGCCAGCTTTTTCATTATTCACAGCTGACAATAAAGGGTGTTTTTCATACTACTCCCTATCATGTGGAAAGAGCCTTCAGACTCATTTGTGAAGGTGTAATAAGTGCAGATGACTTTGTAAATAATGAATATGATATAGATCATCTGGTAGATGCATTGGAGTCACACAGAACAGGAAATGTAATAAAAAATGCAATTATTTTCGAATAATGGAAATTAACAAAATAAAACTGTATTATGCAGAATAATCCTGTGTACTGTATCATTTTAACTAAAGATTGGCAGAATATTATACAGGTATAAAAATATTTATTATGTTTTTAGTAAATTTTTTAAAAACTTAGAAATTTTTTTAAATTATTCTGTTTTAATACAGTTTTTTTAATTCTGTCAAAGTATTGAAAAATAAGTGTTTTTTTGCAAAACAAATTTGAGTTTGCAGATGAAAAAAATATTTCAAATATTTATAATTAATTAAATAATTGTTTTAATAAAGACGATGTAAATTGATATAAAAAATAAAATTGACATAATGAGAATATTTTAGTAACATAAAGGTATATAAAATATAAATTTTTAATGGAGGAGATATGAAAAGATATTTATTAGCTATTATGTTAATTTTAGGATTAGTAATTTCTTGCGGCGGATCGAAAGACATTACATTACCTAATAAAAATGTGAAAATAGAGGGAGATGTTCTGACATTCAAAGGAAAGCCCTTTACAGGAAATATAAAGATGAATCTTGCAGATAAAATGGACGGATATGCAGGAGCGATGAGCTTCAAGGACGGACATCTTGACGGTTTAACAGATCTTAAAAATGATAAAGAAAACCAACAGGTAAAGTTTACAGTAGTAGACGGAAAATTTGACGGGGAACTTATCATGAAAGATGCTAAACAAAGAACTGACATTGTACTTGATATTAAAAACGGAGCTATTGTAAAATATTTGGCAGATGTTCAGGGAGCATACAAGTATGACCTTAGTTTTGTGGATAATCTTGCAAACGGAACAATGGAAGCTCAAGGACAGAAATTCGAATTTAAAGACGGTATAGCAAAAGGACCGCAAGGACAGGAATTAAAATTAACTCTGGATCCTGAATCAGGAGATCTGACAATGGAAGCGATGGTTAACGGAAAAGTTGCTGGAAAACAGACAATACCTAATGTTTTAACACCGCAGTATCTGGAAACATTTATATTCAGAGCAGTTACTATGACAAACAGATAATAAACAATCTGAAAATAGAATAACAGTATACAGACAATAACAGTCAGTATACTGTTTTTTTGTTAAAATAAGTTTGACAGAGCAAGAAAATACATGCTAGTATGATTATGTATATTATATAAAATTTGAATGGAGGAAATATGAAAAAATTTTTATTAGCAGTTATTTTTGTCTTTGGTTTTGCAGTTTCTTTTAGTATTGATATTACACTTCCGAATAAAGATGTAAAGATAGTAAAGGAAGTATTATTATACAAAGGAAGTCCGTTTACAGGTAATATTATAATGAATACGGAGGATCAGAAGGACGGATATATCGGCGGAATAAGTCTGAAAAACGGACATTTGGATGGTTTGAGCGAGCTTAAAAATGACAGACAGGGTCAGCATATGAGATTTACAGTAGTCGGAGGAAAATTTGACGGAGAGCTTATAATGAATGATCCCAGTCAGAATACCTATATTATGCTCGATATTAATAAAGGCGCTATTGTAAAATATCTTGCAGACATTCAGGGAGTATATAAGTATGACCTTAATTTCGTAAATAATCTTGCGAATGGTTCAATGGAAGCACAGGGTCAGATATTTACATTTAAAAATGGGATAGCAAAGGGTCCGCAGGGTCAGGAATTGAAGCTGACACTGAATCCGGCTACCGGAGACTTGGAAATGGAAGCGTTTGTTAACGGGAAAGCAGCCGGAAAACAGACAATACCTAATGTTTTGACACCACAGTATTTAGAATCGTTTTTATTTCAGTCAATTACAGATACAAACAATTAAATAAATAAAAAAATCCATATAAAAAACGGAAGGAGGACAATATGATAAAAAGAATGCCTACAAACTGCGGAGATAAGACTTGTCCGTCATGTGTAATAGCAGGAGATTTTATTTTTCTGGCTCATCATGCGGGGGGAAATAATGAAAAAGGCGTAGAGGAACAGATGAAATCGTGTCTGGAAAGTATGAAAAAAACTCTTGAATCTGCCGGTGCAAAAATGAATGACATGGTTCAGATAAATCTGCATCTGAGATTTATAGAGGACTTTGACAAAGCAAGAAAAGTATTTAATGAATATTTTGATGAGGAAAATTTTCCTGCAAGAATGACAACAACTACAGATTTCATGGATAAAGGCTGTCTGTGTATGTTAGATGGGACAGCTTACAAGCCGGGAGCCGGAAAATAAATGAAAAAATTAAATATAAAACAGGAGGTTAATGATAATGGCAAAACTTATAGTAAAAAGAGAGAAGAGCTTTCTTAGCTCTGCAAGAAAATTTAAAGTAATTCTGGATGGAGAGATTATAGGCTATGTTGGTAACGGAGAGGAAGCAGGATTTGATGCAGCGGAAGGGGAACATATAATCCAGGTCGGAATAAGCATGATAAACGGAATCAGTAGAAAATTAAAAATAAATATTACTCAGGATGAAGCATTGATGGTAGTAAAGCCAAATCCGGTTATGTGGGTAATTTTAATTCTTGCGGTGATCGTGGGAGCAAATCTCGGAATAGGTCTTTCAAGAGGATATTTTTCTCTTCCGCTTCTTATAGTTTTGATCATTTTGATGGGAGTAAGTACGGTTTTTGCAGTTGGTTTGAAGCAGGTAAAATGATAATAAAAGAAAAAAACAGAACACACTTCAAATTACAGCTGTTCTGTTTTTTTATTGTAAAAATTTTCTACTCTGAAGATTCTGAAAAAACAAGAATAAATCCGTCAGGGTCTTTTATGGCAAATTCATCGGCGCCATAAAAAGTCTTGTGCATTTCATGTGAAACATCCATATGAGAACAAATTTTATTATAGAATTCCTGAATATCAGAAATTTTTATATAAAAAGTAAGAGCTCCTCCTGAATTTTGTGAATTTAACTCAGGATATTCCTGCTTTATACTTTCTTCTTTTTGAAACATTACAAAAAAACCGTCTTTTTCTACCATTCCCCAATCAGGCTCCCCGCTCTCAGGTACAGTCTGTACAAGGGAAAAACCAAGAATATTACAGTAGAATTCAATACTTTTGTTTACGTTTTTTACCATTAAATTTGGTGAAAATGATGCTATTTTCATATATTTACCTCCCGAAAAAACTTATATATTACAAATCATATCATAATAAAAATAAAAATAATTGTAAAAAAGCGAACTATTTCCAGTTTTTTGGAGAAGAACCCGTATACCTTATAAAATCTTTTATCATATGGGAGGAATCATAATAACCGTTATTTACAGCAATTTCTGTAAGGCTTTTATCCGAGCTGAGGATTTCTTTTTTAGTTTTTATAAATCTTTCTATATTAATAAATTCTTTCATATTAATGCCAATCTCTTTTTTAAACTTTATTTCCAGATACCTTTGTGAAATACCTATAATTTTGTGTAATTCATTAACAGAAGGATTTTCGGAATTATAAATATTTTGAAGAGCAGAAGATACATCCAGATCAATATCATTACTGCGGGAATTTAGGTGTTCAATAAAAATTTTTTCAAAAAATCCAATAATATCCTTATATTCTGCCAGTAAAAAAATATTTCTGAATTTTTGATGACAGGAATCAGAAATAACTGAATTCAGATCAATAATATCATTCTTTATATTATGAAATCCAAAGTTCAAAAAACGGTTAAGACCAAGGGGCTTGAACCGTACACCAAAAAGTCTGCTGTCCTTTTCCATAGAATGACTCTTAAAGCTCGTCATCATGCCTGTAATTATAATGTCGTTATTATTGACTATACTTTTGGAATTACTTTTTGAGTGAAAGCAATTACCAAAATTAAAAATAATATCCATTGAGCAATCAGGAAGAACCTGAGATTCGCCGTATATGGAAGAGTTGTCCAAAAACCAGTAAGAATCAATTATATGTCCTAAATTTTTTCCTGGGAGAAATTCTTTATAATTCATATTTTTTCCTTCTTTTCAAATATTAACTAAAACTAAACAGAATATGGTACTAGACTGTCCATATGCTTGAACTTAATATAACAGGCAGCTTTTCGTACCAGCCTCTCTTTTCACCGGATTTTTCCAGAATAAGAAAAGGAACTATTGTATTCGAATAATCTTTGAAATAATCTTTCGGGGCGGCATTTATAAGACTTCCTGCCCAAATATAAGAGTCACTTGTTCCGGCTATGGATTCCGGAACATCAAGAATGTGGTTTCCTGTAGCTGCTTTGCTTTCCAGAGCTTTCAGCTTTTTATAAAAAGCTTTCTCCTCAGGAGTCTCTGTAATTCCGCCCATAATTTTCTGAAGTTTTTCATCCATAGATCTGTAATAATTTATATCCAGCCTTTTTGCATTATCAGCTGTATAAAAAAAAGCAGAGGGAATGGAAAAGCTGTCATTCAGATAACGTTCATTTGCAGTTACCATTACAGCAAGGGAAAGCTTTCCTCCAGTAATTCTTTCCTGATACTTTTTCTTTATATTTTTTCCGAAAATTTTCATCAAAATAAAGCCGAATACTGCAATTCCAAAAGAAATAAAGGCCGCTTTAAATAATGACTCTGAATTTTCTGTAGTTATTGCATTCCAGAGAAGAAAACAGCCGAAAAAGAAGCCAAAAATCATAAGCAGGATGGAAATAATCCCGACAGGGGTTTTATTAAATCCTGAATGATTTTTTAGTTCAGCTTTCCAGCTGTTGTTTTTATCCATATTTAGAATTTTTTTGTAATATTTTTCCATAAATAATTGGTTTTTCATTATTTCACCTTTCAAAATTAAAATAAACTGCTTCAAAATGAATATATAAAGCGGTAAAACTATGCATAAGCTACCACACTGATATATTAGAAAACTTTCATTTTGAAACAGTAAAAAATTATTTATTACATGCTGTCCAGCATTAATTTTGCATCTTTGTCCCCATTTGCAGAGGCTTGTTTTAAATATTTTACAGCTGTGTCTTTTTTCCCCTGATCATAATATAAGATTCCAAGGTGATAAAGTGCACCGTTATTTTTTCCCTTTTCCAGAGCAGTCAAAAGATATTTTTCTGTATTTTCCTTATCACCAAGCTGTCCGTAAATAATTCCCAGATCCAGAGCCGCACTGTAATAACCATTATCCACTGCGTTTTTCAAATATTTTACGGCCATATCTTTATTTCCCTGCTCATAATAGAGCAGTCCGAGATTGTTCATAGCTTTTAACGAAACATCGTTATTCCCCGGAGCGAGTTCTATGGCTTTCAAATAATTTTTCTCGGCTTCGGTTTTATTTTTCCCCATATCATATGAAAGTGCAAGATTATAGTACAGCTCAGGGTTTCTAGAATTTTGTGCAAGGTTTTCGAGATATTTCTGAGCCTGTTCATAATTTTCCTGAGACTGGTAAAGCATAGCAATATTATAGACCGCATTTTTCTCACCAAGTGAAAGAGCTTCATTATAATACTGCTCGGCAAGTTTGTAATTCTTCTGTCGTTCATAGATATTTCCAATAAGATTTGCTGTTTTTCCTGTTTTATTTTTGCTGTAAAGCTGCAGGAAGTATTTTTGTGCATCATTATATTTATTCTGTGACATATATAAAAGTCCAAGATTATACATAGCGTCAGTATCACCGGCTTTTTCCGCTGCCTGTTTATAATATTTTTCTGCATTTTGATAATTTCCTGAGATATCATTCAGAAGTCCTAGTTTATAAAGTATTTTCGGATCATAATTTCTGTTATAGGTTTTTTCATAATATTTTAGGGAATCATTTATTTTGTTTTGCTTTTCATATAAAATAGCCAGATTATACATGGCATTTATATTACTGTTATTAACATCGGCAGCTTTTTTATAATAATATTCTGCAGAATCAAAATTACCTGCATCATCATAAAGAAGCCCCAGATTATATGCAGCATCGATGTCACCTTTATCTGCTGCCATTTTGAAATATTTTATCGCATCATTTTTTTTGCTGCTGCTGTTATAAAGAACTGCCAGATTATACATAGCGTCTATATTATTGTCTTTAGTAACAGACTGAAGATAGTATCTTTCCGAGAGATCTTTTTTATTAAGCTTTGAATATACATATCCCAGCTTATAAGCAGCCTTTGAAAGACCGGCATCATAAGCCATTTTAAAATATTTCTCAGCCTCTGTATAATTATTTTTATCCTCATATAAAATTCCCAGATTATACATAGCATCAACATCACTTTTTAATTTCAGCGAAGCTTTGTAGTATTGTTCAGCCTGATCAAGCTGACCGTTCTTTTGATATTTTAGAGCAGTATTAAACAGCTCTTCTGCTGATTCTTCGGAAAAAGCAGCAGTAAAAAGTAAAGATAAAACTATAAGTATTCTTATAGTAAAAAAATTCCGATATATTTTATTTTTCATAGAAAATCACCACTATTATTCATATAAATTATAAATTTTATTTTTTATTTCTCTGTCTACATCCATAATAACATCAAGATCCAGAGATTTAACCGATTTATGTGTATTTAGTTCATCTTCTATAATTTTGTAGATATCAGTATAATTGATTTTTCTGTTCATAAACAGGTCTACAGCAGCTTCGTTTGCGGCATTATATACAATAGGATAAGATTCTCCCTGTTTTCCCGCATCATATGCCAGCTTAAGACCTTTGAAAACTTCAAAATCGGCTTTTTCAAAAGTAATATTATTGAACTTCATAAAATCAAAGTTCCCAAGCAGTTTGTTCTCCACTCTTTCGGGATAGGTAAAGGCGTAAAGAATAGGAGTTTTCATGTCAGGCTCTCCCATCTGTGCAATAACGGATTTATCCCTGAATTCTACCATAGAATGGATAATACTCTGCGGATGTATTATAACATCAATTTTATCATAATCAACCAAAAAAAGATGATGGGCTTCTATTACTTCCAGTCCCTTATTAACAAGAGTGGAAGAATCAATAGTAATCTTGGCACCCATGCTCCAGTTTGGATGTTTTAACGCCTGTTCCAGAGTGACATTTTCAAGGAATTTTTTATCGGCACCTCTGAATGGTCCTCCTGAAGCAGTAAGAATAATTCTTTCTATTTCATTATGGCTGCCTGCTTTTAATGACTGAAAAACAGCACTGTGTTCACTGTCCACGGGAATAATTTCCGAGTTATATTTTTTTAGAAGATCACGTATAAGATAACCTCCTGCAACCATAGTTTCTTTATTTGCCAGAGCTATTCTTTTTTCTTTTTTTATAGCTTCCACAGTAGCCGGAAGTCCTATGGATCCGCTTACCGCAGTTAATAAAATATCAGTTTCATCAAGCTGTCCTATATTTTTCAATCCTTCACAACCCATAAAAATCTCTATATTCGGAAATTCTCTTTTTATACTGTCATATCCTTCCTGTGTTCCCACAGATACATATTTTGGTTTGAATTCCCTGATGTTTTCTGCCAGTGCCTGCCAGTTTTTGTCCGCTGAAAGAGCAGTAATATTAAATTTGTCACGATTTTCACGTATTATTGAAAGGGCATTTTTACCAATGCTTCCAGTAGCCCCCAGTATTGAAATGTTTGTTTGCATGTCTTCCCCTAACTAATAAAATATTTTACGAAATAATATACTACAGGGAGCACAAACAGGGCACTGTCAAAACGGTCAAGAAAACCGCCGTGTCCCAGAAGTAAAGTCCCAGAATCTTTTATTTCAAATTCTCTTTTTATTTTCGACTCCACCAGATCACCCAGCTCTGCAAAAAAGGCTATTATTAATGCCAGAAGAAGAGCCTCGGTTTTAGTGAAGGAAATATTGCTGTGTACGCTGCATTCACTGAAAATATGTATGTTTTTACAAAAAAATTCAGCAAAAAAAGAAAAAATAACATCAAACTTTAAAGCGACAATAAAAGCTCCTATAAAGCCTCCGATAGCCCCTTCAAAAGATTTTTTCGGACTTATCTCAGGTGCGAGCCTTCTTTTTATAATTTTACCGCCAATGGAAATTCCTACCAGATATGCAGCTATATCGCAGGTCCAGATAAGAATAAACGTCATGAGGACAAGAGCCCTGCCGTTTGAAAATTCACTTTTTATCAGTAAAATATATGAAAAAAAGTATGAAATATAAATGATACCGAATAAAGTATAAGAAATCTCCGCCATAGCACCATTTATTTTTACTTTTAAAATCTGCCTTGTGGCAATAAGCATAAGTGCAAAGACAACAAAACCGCCTATATCAAATCTTGCGATAATATCTCCGCTAAATCCCATAAAATTATAAGAAAATAAAACCTTATCCTTCATATACACAAGAACAGGCAGAAGTAAGGATAAAAACAATCCTATTCTGCTTGCCACTTCAAATCCTTTATCTTTCAGCATTTTATAAAATTCATATACAGACATGCCTATAATGACCTCAGTAAAAATCAAAAATGTAAAATCGCCTTTAAGAAAGATCAGAATAAGCAATGGGACAAAAATAACAATAACCAAAGCTCTACTTAGCATCTACTCCTCCAAAACGTCTTTCTCTATTATTAAACCATTCAATGGCTTTTTCATATTCATTTTTATCAAAATCAGGCCAGTAAGTATTGGTAATATAAAATTCAGAGTATGCGATTTCCCATAAAAGAAAATTGCTTATTCTGAATTCCCCGCTGGTTCTGATAACCAATTCAGGATCGGGAATATCAGGCTGATAAAGATAATTTTGAAATTCATCTTCGGTAATGGAAGTTCTGCCTTCTGCCAAAAGCTTGTTAATACCGTCTGTGATCTCTTTTCTGCCGCCGTAGTTAAAGGCAATGTTAAAAGTAAGGGTATTACAGTCAGAAAGATAATCCTCTGTTTCTTTTATTTTTTTTAACAGTTTTTTGCTGACACCTTCTTCTGTACCGGATACAACTAGTCTTATATCCTGTTCTTTCAGTTCATCCTTTTTGTTATCCAGATATTTTGAAAAAAGATTCATAAGTGCAGAGACCTCGGTCTTGGGTCTTTTCCAGTTTTCAGTGGAAAAAGCATAAACAGTAAGATACTTTACACCAAATGAAACACTTTGTCTTAAAACAAACTCCAGAGTATCAGCTCCTCTTTTATGACCTTCCACTCTGGCAAGTCCTCGTGATTTGGCCCATCTTCCATTTCCATCCATAATAATTGCAATATGTTCGGGTATTTTTCTATCCATAAAAAAACCTTTCAAGTCGTTATTTCCTATTTTACCATATATACAGAGTTTTTTCTAATTTAATTTGTAAAAAATAAAAATGAGAAAAGCCGGAGTCAAAAGATATTTTTTAATAACTCCGGTCAGTGCAGTCTCTTAGTTAATCAAAAATAAAAAGAGATTCATTAAAAATGAACCCCGTCTTCATAATACATATTTTCTATCAAAGGATTAAATACAATAGTAACTATTTTATCCGTTATTTTTTTCCATCTTTCGGTAAACAGAGCAGCAATCTTGTCTCTAGCCTCAGAATCCCTGTCAAACCATAAAACCTCAATAAAAACAAGGCCGTCATCTTCTTTGCCGTCAAAAAAGAAAGTAGTTTCCACATATTCAAATGTAAACCAGTCAGCAGGACATTCTGCAATAATTCCTAATTCATCTGCAAGACCTGCAGTAAAATCTCTGACTTTTTCTTTTTCTGCTCCTCTAACTCTTATGTGTGGCATGTTTTTTACTCCTTTTGTTTTTATTTGAATTTTATCATGCTACAGGGTTTAAATCAATAGGCAAAAAGGATTATTTTATGCACGGAATTTAGATTTTTTGGGTAAAACACAATATATCCAGAATATGGAAAGTGTCACATACAAGATATAGTATTTTAGAAAGAAAAAAATTATATCTGTCCCAAAAACATCTGAACCCAAAAGGAAACAACTACTACAAGCAACGATATAATAAAGCCGTGAAGCATAGGCTTAAAGCCTGAATGCGAGACTTCGGCAAAGTTAGTTCTGAGTCCGATAGCACCAAGAGCCATTACCATAAGATATTTACTGATCTGTGATATTACAGAGCTTACATTTTCAGGAACTATACCTGTACTTTTTATTCCGACCATAACTAAAAATAACAGAATAAAAAACGGAAAAATATTCTTTAATGAAATATTTTCTTTCTTTTTTTTCTCTGATTCTGAAACAGACTTTCTAGATTCTACATGTCTGTTTATAAGAGAAAATATTAATACTGCAGGAATAATGGAAAGAGTACGGGTAAGCTTTACAATAACCGCAAAACCGCCGGCAGCATCAGAAAAGGCATATCCGGCTGCAACAACAGACGAGGTGTCATTTACTGCAGTTCCAGCCCACAGTCCGTATCCGATATCTGACATTCCAAAGTATCTCCCTGCAATGGGAAATAAAATAACCATAAAAATATCAAAAATAAATGTAGCTGAAATAGCATAAGCAATATCCTTTATATCTGCATCTATGGCAGGAGCAATGGCAGCTATGGCTGACCCGCCGCAGATTCCCGTTCCTGCGGAAATAAGTCCTGAAAGTTTCCAGTTCATGCCAAAAATCTTTCCAAGAAGCCATCCGCCGCCAAAAGCAGTAAATAATGTAAAAACCATAACAATAAGAGAATATTTTCCTACCTGCAGTACCTGTGAAAAGCTGAGAGTAAGCCCCATTAATATAATAGAAAATCTTAATATTTGTTTTGAAACAAAGTTTATTCCGGGCTTAAAAAAACCGAATTCCGATATATACGGATTTAGAATCATCCCCGCAAGCAGGGCAAAAACACTTCCGCTTATAAGATGGTAGGGAATAAAGCTGCTCAGAAGTATGCCGATATATGCAAGTATAAAAGTCAGTACTATACCTGAAGTATATTTTTTTATTGATTTCATTTTTTCGTCTCCTTGTATGTTTAGTGTTGTCTTCTGTTAATTTTTGCCAGACAGAAACAGTTAGTTTTATTGTCTGCACAGCTGATTATAAATCAGATATTATAATGTAGATTTTCTAAATATAGAGAAAATCCGCCCCCGGTACTGTGAAGAGCTGATGTACTGGAATTTACCAGCCGAGGGGGACATTATTGATAATAACATTTTTTTATGATAAGATAAAATTATAAATTATTATAAATATATAAATTAATATTATAAAAGGAGAAAATATGCTGGATTTTAGACATGAAACATTTCTTGCACTATGCAGGATAAAAAATTATACCAAAACAGCAGAGTTTTTACATATGACACAGCCGGCAGTGACACAGCACATAAAATTTTTGGAAAACTATTATAATGTAAAGCTTTTTAATTATGAAAGAAAAAATCTTTCTCTTACACGGGAAGGTGAGCTTCTGTATGATTATGCAACGACTATGAGTGCAGATAATAAGAGAATTAAAGATATTCTTGCCGAAAAAGATACGGAAAGTATTTCATTATCCTTTGGTACGACACTTACCGTGGGGGAGTATGTAATGCCGGGTATATTGGAAAACATGCTGGAGAAGTACCCCGGAATCCGTATTACAATGTCCGTTAATAATACTAAAGTTTTATTGGAAAAATTAAAAAGCGGAGAGATAAATTTTGTGATTCTTGAAGGTTCCTTTGAAAAAACAAAATACGATTCTGTGTTGTTCTCCAAAGAGGAATTTATAGCAGTCTGTTCACCTGATTCCGAGCTGAAGAATAAGCAGGTTACGCTTAAAGAAATATTGGAGGAGAGAATAATACTGCGTGAAAACGGGTCGGGAACACGGGATATTTTTGAGCATATATTGTACAGACATAATCTTAGTATCGAAAGCTTTAAAAGAAAATGTGAAGCAGGGAATATAAGTGTAATAAAGGAGTTGGTAAAAAAGAATTTCGGGATAACTTTTTTATATAAAGCTGCTGTGGAAAAAGAGCTTGCCGAAAACCAGCTGGGCAGAATAAATATAGCCGGATTTTCTGAGAAATACGAATTTAATTTTGTATTTTTAAAGGATAGTATTTACAAAAAGGATTATTTGGTGTGGTATAATCTTATGAAAAGTTTTGGGGGAAAAAATTAAATAAAATTATTTTCATAAAATTTTATTGACAAAAAGCAATGAATTTGATAAGATATTTTTGAGAATAAAAAAATTTATTGCATATTTTAAATTTTAAGACTGTGTTTTTGATAAAAAGCAATAAAAATTTTAAGGAAATGATTATATTTAAAAAGTGGGGATGATAATGATAAAAACTAAAATGAGATGTAAAGCCTGCGGGAAATTATACATGGAAATAAAAGTGGAAGGAAAAGCAATATGTGATTTTAAATGTAAAAGATGTAAAACACAGAATGTACAGGTAATTACAGAAAAATTCAATTGAATAAAATCAGCATCCCAAGCGGATCTTTTGTATAGAAATATACATTAGATCCGCTTTTTATTTAAATTTTTCAGCAGTAAAGATAAAAATTAAAAATTGACAGGAGTAATAAATGAAAAAGCAATATAAAGAGTATAAAGTAATTGATAAAGATTTATCTGGATTTTTACTCTATGATGAAAAAATATCTGATAGTTTTTATGAGATTGAGATAGAAGCTATTGAAGATATATGTGATTTGAAAATCAGTGATTTGAAAAAAATTGTGTGTGAAAAAATAGAGGACGGGAACTTCATTGATTTTATAGAAAGGTTATGCAGAAACAGACTTTTGAGTATTGTTCCCATGCTTGTATTAGATAAGAGAGAGTTTTTTGTTTACGATTTATTTTATAAAGAGAAAGAAACTCAAAGTGAAATAGGAAAAAAATTAGGAATAACACGACAATCTGTAAATAAAATAGTAAAAAAAATAAATATGAAGTTTGAGAATGCAAGCGGCAATATAATAGAACATTATTATAAATAAGGGAGTATATAACAAAGTAAAGTTTTTTGTTGACAGAATTCTATATTATAAACAGAAAGAAAAAAATAGATTTTATCTATTAAAAATATTATTAAGGAGGAAAAATGGGAGTAATAAAAGACAGTATAAACAAAGGATTTACAGTTGGTGATGTAACAACAACAGATTTTGATGATGAAGCTAAAATAAAAGTAAAAGAATATTACGAGTTGGATAAGCTTGAAAGAAAAAAAATGTTGGAATTAGCTGGAAATGTTGATTTAGAGCTTGCTAAAAGAGATATAAAAATAGGAATATTGGAAGAAAAAATTGAAAATGTTGGTGAAAATAATGGAGGTTCTTCGGAAACTGAAATGAAAACCTATTACCCGCCATCAGAGAATAGTTATTATTTATTGTACAGGAAGTTAATAACTAAAGCAGAGCTTGATGAAAAATGCAAATTAACAATGGATAAATATAATAATATGTCAATCTATGAAAAAAGTAATTTTGATTATACTTTAGGTGACCAGTTTGGATATGAGCTGCCTGTAACACTAGAAAAAATAGAAAAATTTATAAATGGAAAACCAATAGGTGAAGCGCAAAAAAATCTGATGTATATATGTAAAAATTTTGCAGAATGTATAGATCTAAATACAGATTTAAATCTAGAGTTTTATAAAACGAGCTTTAGTAATGAATATATAAATGAAAGCTGGTCATATTATAAATTATTTCTTCCAAAACTAAAAATTTATATAAGTACTGGCGGTGAACTTATATTCTCCGAAAATGAAGCTTTTGGAGTATGGAAAGTTTCAGATAAAAAAGGAGGCATAGTTTATGAGGGTTCTTCAGGATGTCCTGTTATTATTGGATACATTGCATTTGAAAATGGAGATTATGAAATAACAATAAGTCTTAATTCAAATTATAAAAGCCATTATTTGTTGAAGACAAATGTTGAAGCAGAAGAGATAAGTTCTTTACCAAATATGCGTAAAAATCTTAAACTGCAAACAGAAATCATTTCCACATCAATCTCTTACAATTCAGTATGGGGTTATACTCCAATAAATATAGGACGTTATTTGTCATCAATACCGCTTGAAAAGATTCAGGCTTTTAGTATAGATAATACTGTCGGAACACAGGTGAATGAAGTGAATATAAGACTTTGCTTAAAAGAAGATATAACAATAACAGCAGACAGCTTTTCAGATAAAAAATTTGAGATATTTAAAAATCTAAGTTTTTCAAATATAAACGAAGTTTTAGATATAGAATTAATAGGAAATAACAATGAAATTGTGAAAGGAATGTTAACACGTTTAAACTTATCAATAATAGTACCAAAAGGAGAAAGTCTAACATTAAAAAAAGGAACTACATATAAATACAGAAAATCATATATAAATACTTTTAAATTATAAAGAAAAAATAAATACAAGATGACATAAAAAAGTAAAATGTTATGCTACAGAGGGTAAATTACTGTGGAAAATAAGGATATGAAGTTTGGTGTAAATAAAAAGGCTGTCAAATTTCTATATAGTGAGGACAAAAAATTATAGCTTTTCTAAAGTGTAAACTTTTAGGTTAACGAATTACTATAAGGTGAGGAAAGCTTACACTGATATACGGCCGTATATTAAATCTATTTATATAAATAGTAATAAAAAATTTTTTCTCAAAAAAATGCATGCATATAAACCAAAAAAAGGGATTTTAAAATTATGATATTGGAATTATTTAAAGAAAAAATTGAAAAAGCAGACTCTAGAATTCCATGTGTAATTGATTTTTTAAAGAATTACGAGTATTCTTCTTCAGATTTTGGGATGTTTTTTCTAGAGCCTGAAACTTTAAAGAGTCAGAGTATAAATTTAAAACATGATAAAACTCATGAAAGAACATTAAAACTATTGTATATTGCACCGGTTGATGTTTCCTGGGCACCGGAATTTGATATAAAATATCAGATTACATTTTTGGAAAATTTGATGAAACAATTGTCAAAAGATGAGGATATATTAAAAGAAATAAAGAATTTGGATTATGTATATGCTTTAAAACCAAGAGAAACTAGTGAAAATTCTTATATGAAAGAAATAATATTCGAAATAATAATAACTATAAAGGAGAAATAAAATATGAATATTGAAGTATTAGCAGCACTACAGACAGCAAAGGGAACAGCAAAAACAGATACAATGGCAAAATTATCAGCAACAGATTATGGTGTTTTACCATCTGTAGATAAAAAAGTATCAGAAGCTTTAGGATCAGGAAGATGGGTAAGAGACGGATTTGTATCAAAGATATCAGTAGCCGGGGATGTTCCGGTAGAATTAACAATGGATCAGTTAGAAATACTACTTGCAGGTGCAGGATTTGAGGGAAAGGTAACAGGGACAGATTATGTTATGACTTCAGGAGCAAGTATTGACAAGTACTTGACAATAGGAGTAAATGATCTTGACAGTGATATGTTTGAGTATTCAAAAGACTGTCAGATATC
This sequence comes from Sebaldella termitidis ATCC 33386, assembly GCF_000024405.1. NCBI lineage: Bacteria > Fusobacteriati > Fusobacteriota > Fusobacteriia > Fusobacteriales > Leptotrichiaceae > Sebaldella > Sebaldella termitidis. The sequence continues at coordinate 65,321 of NC_013517.1, forward strand.
AAGTCTTGCTTTAAATGTACAATTAGAAGCATTTATAAAAGGAACTGCAAATATAATAGGAATGGATCATATAACAGAAAATACAAAATTTTCTGGAACAGCAACAGCAGTGAGAGATGAATCATTAATTTGTCTTGGATCAAAAATTACAGAAAAAACTAATGATATTACATCACAAATAGAATCATTAGACCTGACAATAGACAATAAATTAGAAGGAAAAGGAGCATTAAATTCTGTTTACTATAAGTCAATAAAGCAGTCAGACAGAGGAAGTGTTACACTTGGATTGACATTCAATGAATTTAATAAAGCAAGCTATATGGATGCTCAGGATCTATTGCTGGCTAACGGAGAATTCAAAGTGGAGACTGAATTTGCAGAATTACAGGATCCAACAAAAAAAGTAGTATTTGAATTCCCTAAATGTAAAATTTCAAAAAATGAAAGAACAGATCTAGCAGGTGCAGGCGGAATGAGTAAAGAGCTGGAAGCTTTCTATGATGAAACAATAAAATCACCTGTAAAAATAACATTTAAAAACTATACAAGTGTGCTTTAATTAGCTATTTCAGAATTTAATCATTTCATAAATATTGCTTTTCGGATAACATTTCTGTTTAACAGGAAGAATGAGGCTCCAAACCTCTTCTTCTCTGTTTAAAAAAAATTTTTAGAATTCATAAGGAGGATTATAAATTGTCTAAAGATATAAAAGAAACAATACATAAGGATATAAAAAAGGAAATCAAAGAAGAAAATATAAAAGCTGAAAAAATAATAGAAGACCAGACTGAAGAATCAGAGACAGTAAGGGATAAATCTGCAACTAAGGTATTAACTTACGGTGCTGACGGGGATTTTATTGTGGTTGAACTGGTGGCCACTTTCAGAAACCTCTATAATTATTTAAATAAACCACGTCATAAGTATAGATATCATAATCAGGGGAGTATAACAGAAAGAATATCTATTTTTTATGAATTGGAAGAAAGCCATGATTTTGAATTGCTCTATAATCAGACACTCAAAATCACTTTAGATAATAAAGAAGCAGACAAAACAATAGATAATTTTGTAACTTTTCTAAACAGACAGGGAATAATATTCAAAAAAGCACTTGAAGAATTGTTAGAGGAAAATTCGGTGGGTTTGGAATCACAAATGAGGAATCTGTACGTATAAAATATTACAGAGCAGCTTCTATATTTGTAAATGGCCAGAAAACACCTGACAGAGCATTACAGGAAGTTATTATTGATTTAAATAATTATTTGAGATATTTTAGGTTTGACGGAATGTCTGGAAGATATATCCTTACGTTTCTTCCATTTTCAAAATCTTATGACGAACATCCTTACTGGCTTATAGAAAAACTGGAATTTATAGAAGAGGTTATTAATAAAGCTATTTATGAGAAGAATAACAGGAAGAAGAGATAATATAAAAAGCTTCTTGTTTAAAAGCCACCAAAGAAATTTCTGGTGGTTTTATTAATTATGAATAATTATTGAATTATGAGGTGTAATTAATAAAAATATAGAGGAGGAAGATATGGCTACATTTAAGGAAGTAAAAGGAAGCTATAATAAAGGGTTAGGATATATAAAAAAAGGAGAAAAATATGCTCTCAAAGGAGATGAATTACAAAAACTTGAGTATAAATTAGAGAAGAGGTATGGAGAATTTACTGCTCAAATGATAAAGTGGAGTGAAGAAAAAAGCAAAGAATTGAATCGTCCATATACAGAGATTTTAGAATATTCATTGGTATACGCAAATTATTTAGATATGAAAGGATATGATCCAAAAGAAATTAAAGAACTTATAAAAAATCAGACAGAGCTTAAAATTAAAATCATAAATGATAAAGGTTATAATCCAACTGATGTTGATGGTCTTATAAAAGGTCTCTATGATCAAAAAATTGAATCATTAAATTTTTTTGGTATTGATGAAAAAGAATTTCAAAAAATGCTGAAAAAGGATGGTATTATAGAAGTTAATTTAAACATAACAAGTGATTTAAATGAAAAATATAATACTTTTTCAAATAAAACAAGTCTGACCAATGAAAATCAAATTTTGGATAGTAGAATAAATAGAGAACTAAGACCATATTTAGATGGATTTAACGAAATTTATGTTCCACTTAAGAGTTGGATAAACTCTGGGATAAGTAGTGCGGAGTTGAATAATGAAATTTCACGTATAGAAGAAAATATAAAAAATATATATCCGTACATATCGAAACTTAAAGATGATGTAATAGAGTTTGATTCTTTCAAGCAACAAGAGGATTCAAATCCAGATTTAGCAATGATATCAAATAAAAAATACCAAGAAATAATAATAAAATATCCATTTCTTGAAAATAAACTTTTGAATAACTCAGATAGTTCAGGATTATGGGTAAAAAACTGGGCAAATTTAGAAAGTACATTAAAAGAAGCTGCAGAGCAGTCTTTAAAAGACAAATGGTATGATACTAATTTATTAAAAATAGGGAAAGAACGGGATTATATATTAAATGCAACCGAAAGAAACAGAGAAACACGTTCAAAAAATTTTCATAAATTGTATCAATATCCAATAGAAGATATTATAAAAGATTCAGATGTAATTTTAGCAGCAAGAGATTATAATGATTTAGAACGAACAGAAAAAGAATATAATAAACCAAAAGAATTAAAAAAAATAATTGATGTTCTAATAAAAAATGAAACATTTAAAAGAAAATTTGGGTCTTACAATGAATGGGATGGAAACCCATTAAAACAGTATGAAAATGAACTTCTTAATACAATAGCTGAAGATGTTGCAATTTTCGTAAAAAATCAAGACAGTGATAATTATGAAATTAGTAGAATAATGGAAAAAACAGATGATGAATTGAGAACTTTGAAAAATGGATATGAGAACTATAATCCTCTTTCTGAATATGGAAAATATATTAAAGAAGAGTTTTCACCAAAGTTTTCAGAACAAATGAATATATTAAAAGAAAGACTTGCATCAGCAGTTAAACCAGTAGAAGAATTCGATTCAAATATGAAAGTTAAATTTGATACACTAATGAAAGATGATGTGATACGTCAAGATTTGGAGAATTATAAAAAAAGTCAAAAAATTTCAGATTATGAGAAATTGAAAAAAGATTTAAATCAACGGTATGGATTAGCGGATCCAAAAGGTGGTGGACCCATGCCCGCTGCCTATTTATATGATGTTTATGATAAAAATTTTGATCAGATTCAAACGGCGATTAAAAATATCACAGAATATGCCGGACAAAGTATTCAGAAAAATTCAACTATGCATATAAAGGCATTTGAAAGTTCTGTTAAAACATCATCAGAACAACGTTATAAAATGGAAGAAAGAAAAGTAAATGGAAAAACTTACTATATTCCGGTTAAAAAAAATGATATTCCGATGAGTGAAGCAGAAAAGAATTTAATGAAACTTACTCAAAGTTACAACAATGTACAAAGAGGGATGGGAAAAAATCCAGCAGCACCTATACAAAAAACGGCAACTCAAACAGTAAAAGTACAAAGGAAAGTTCAGCAGCCACAACGAACAGTAACTTATAGAGAACCAACAAAATGGGAAGTAATGTCAAAAGAATTGAAAAAAGCGGTAAAAGATCTGGAATCAAAAGCTGGCAAAATGGGAGATGTTATTCTTAAGACAAGTGATAAACTTGCAAAACTGGAATTAGAAAAACTGCATAACTTTTCAGATGTAATGGGAATGTCAGAAAGCGATGTCTTATTTAGTGAGATAGGAATTTTGGAAAAACAGAGACAAATAGCTTTAGAAGTAGGAAAAAAAGAAAAAGTGGAGTCTTTAACAGCGGAAATAAAAGAGAAAAAGAAAAAGGCTGAGAATGCGAAGTTTTATGATGATATAAATGGATCATATGAGCAGAAAACTAATCAGTTAAATTTTAAACCGTCGGATGAGCAGTATGATGACTTCAAGGAAAAATTCGCAGGTTATTATGATGGTAAGATGGAAAATTTAACAAGATTGCTGGTAAATGGTCTTATAACAAAAAACCAGTTTGAAAAGAATTCATTAGATTTAATAGAAGAGAAGATCCAAAGACTGATTGAGATGAAGAAGTATGATGAAGCAGTAAAATTAACAATTGAGAAATATCAGGCAGAATATACTAAGATACAGGAAGATGCTCAAAAAGATTTGATAAATATTAGGGAAAAAGGAGAAGTATTTGGATACAGGAAATCAGAGATTATTAATCAAGAGTTGGAGAGAGAAAAGAAATTAAGATCAGATTCATATGAAAAGAATAAGCAAACAGAAGAAATCCTAAATAAAGAGCTAGAAAATTTAAATGAGAAATTGGAAAAAGCTATAAAAAATAATGATAAAAATGAAATGAAAAGAATAAGAGAAGAAATAGATGATAAAAAAAAGGAAAAAGAAGAATTAGGTACAGAAGAAAAAGCGAAAAAAGATAATGAAAAAATTTCAAAGAAAGAATTAGAATACAATACAGCTAAAATTTTAGAAGCTCTTAGTGACGGGATAAGAGATATTTTTAAGAATATAAATCCAAAAGATTTCAGAGGAAGTCTTGCAAATAATATTGACTCTCTCTTTGAGAAACAATTTAATGTCTTGTTAGATGAAAAGAATCCATACAATAGCTATAAATCTGTAATTGAAGAAAAAATGAAAGAAGCTTTTGAGGGATATCAAGTAACTGGAGATTATGTATTAGACCAATCTGAATACAATAAAAGATTTGAAGAATTTTTAGACAGGCTAATTGGCACAGGTAATGAGGGGCTTATTAATTTAGCAGGTTCTATGAAAATGGAAAGAGTAAAAACAAGTTTAGATGATTTGGCTTCTACTTTAAGCCGTGCGGGAAGTGTATTGAAAGATGATTTTTTGACAAATTTATCTGTTACAGCAGAATCTCTTTCAGGTCTGACAAGTATATTCCAGAATACAAATTTAGCCGGACCAATAGGGGAAAAGATAGGTGGTTTAGGGAACTTTTTATCGCCGTTTACTTCAGTAGTAGGAACAGTTTTTGGAACAGTAAATGCCGGAGTTTCTTTGTTTCGTTCGTTTGGTATAGGAAGTAATAAAAATAAGAAACATAATGAAGAAGAAAAAAGAAAAGCTAATGAATGGTATGAAAATAAATCAAAAGAAAATGAGAATTTATTTAGTGAAATAAATACACTTACTAATTCTATACAAAACCTTACAACCAAGTTAATTCAAAATATAGCTTCTGATACCTCAGATAAGAATATTGCAAAGCAAAAAAGTTATTACAATACATTAATTGGAAAAACAGGAGATCTTTATGAAGGTCAAATAACTGCAACAGGACATTCAAGTAAAAAGAAAGGTCTTTTTGGTGGAAAAAAGAATTCTCACGCTACTTTAAGTCAGGGATTTGATGAATATTTTGGAAGTGTATGGAAAAATACAGCAAGAGATTCAGGAAGTTTGCAAAGTTTTTATGATACTTACCTTCAAAACTTCGATTTGAATACTTTAAAGAGAAAGTTAGGAAAAAGTAAGCTTGATAATAATAACATAGAAGAAGTGAAACTAAGTTTTTTACGTTTTATTGAAGATGTAAGAGTAATGGAGCAGTATTCTTTAAATTTGCCTAAAAATGGGATACTTGAAAGTTTTGAAGGAGTGGAAGTAGCTGATTTATTTGAACTCAGAAATGAATATCAAAAACAGCTTGAGGATATTTATAAAGGGATGGGAAAAGATCCTGAAAAATATAGAGATGAGATATTAAGCACGGTAAATTCATTAATACAAAATGATCAGGTGATAGTAAGTGCTTTTCAGGATGTTAAATCAAGAACAATAGAACAATTAAGCAGCGGAAATGACGTGATTTTAGGTCTTGCAACAGGAATGGAAAGTTATTTTAGTAAATTGGAAAGTAATTTTTCAAAAGTATTTTATGATATGAAGTTTCAGGGATTTGAAGAGAAATTTTCTAATAAATTTGAAAATTTGACAAATAACCTTGCAGATTTTAGATTATCAGGGAGAAAAGACTTTGATAATTTTCTAAATGAGAATCTTAATTTCTGGGATTTATTTACTGATTTAAAAAATACTGAGTATATAGAAAACGATATGAAACACATAATTGATACTTTAAAAAATCAAGCCCAAGCCTCAGGGTTAAGTGATGAAGTGATAAATGCAATGTTTCCGGATGAGAAAATAAATGAAAAGACAGAGAAAATAAAAAATGTATTAGAAAACTCAATAAGAAAAGCTCTGGAAACAAATTCATTTGAACAGTTTTCGATGAGCTTAGGAGAGAGTATTTATAATAATGTAAAGGATAGTCTGGTTAAAGCATTTTATGAAAGTCAGTCGTTTCAGACACTTGCAGATAAATATTTCCTGACTGAAGATTATAAAAATGCACTTGACGGAGCGGGAAGTTTTAAAGATGCTTACAGCATAATACAACAGAAGTTAAATGAAGTAGAGTTAAAATTACAGTCAGAAGGAATGGATTTTAGGGGAACAAATGCAGTAGATGGTAATTATTATGGAATGTCCGGAAAACAAGAGTATAAGACTTCAGGAATACTTGATAATTCAAAAGGAGTAGAATTCGCAGTAACATTAAATAATTATGGTTTTATGTCAAATTCAGAATTTATGAATACTTTAAAAAAGGAAATGAAAGAATTCTTGTATGAATCAGGTAAAGAAGAAGTTTAAATAATCAAAGAAATTAAAATAAGAAAACTTCCTGAAGTCACTATTTGTAATTCAGGAAGTTTTTAGTTATAGTTTATTTAGGGAAAGAGTAATTGAAATCTTCAATATAAAATGTAACTTTGTCAGGATAAATTTGAATAAGGAATGCTTCACTTTCAGGAAAGCCTGTTAGTGAAATTATGTCATTCGATTTTTTTTCTTCATCTAGGTTATAAGCCTTTTTGTATCTATCAATTAAATATCTTTTATCGTATCTCATAGTATAAGTTTGTGCTCTCCATCCTGAAAATTGTTTATTTTTATTAAAATAAAAAACAAGATCATACATTTCAACATCTAAAAACTTAATATTTTCAAAATTAACCTGAGTATAATCATCAAATTCATAAACAGCATATTCTTTAAGTTTATAAGTTTCCATGAGATATTTCTTAGCTTCTTCTCTGGAAGCCCCCCACTTAAGATCGCCAAACCCCCCAATAGTATTAGAAAAACTAATTGTACATAGGAATATTAATAACAAAAGTATTTTTTTCATTCTCTAAGCTCCTTTTTTTATATATGATAACCTATTTCATACTAAAAGTAAAACTAAAAATAAAATTAGCCTAACTGACAACTTTCAGGTTGACTTTTTACTATATTATGAAGAGAACTGTTTAAAAGTTAAAAGAGTCTGTAAAAGAAAGGAGAAGTTGTGATAAAAATCTAAGATTGGAATAAATTAAAAACAGTAAAAAATATCTATGAAAAGGAGGTCATGTAATGGTAGACGAGGAATATATAAAGTGTAGCTATCAAGAGGAAAATAACATAAAACATAAGATTACATTTTTTAATATAACTAAAAATATTGATATCACTGATTATGTTGAAAATGAAACCTTGAATATTAACAAATTCATAACCAATGAAAGTAATAGTATATCCCCTAATTCTGTTAGTCTTGAATTAAAATTTCCTGATTTTGAAGATATAGATGAAAAGATAATTACTTTCTTTGATGAAAGTGATAAATATTTTAGTGAACTTGAAGGATATTTTGATGAAAATATTTCAGAAAAGATAAAAAATATAGTTGAAAAAGACGATGAAGTAGTAATATATGATATCTTTAATAACACAAAACTTGAACTATTTACAGGGATAGTAAAAAACCCTGTAGTAAGGCAGGAACATCTGTATAAGATTCTGACTGTAGAAATCAAGGATAAGACTGTATTAGGATATTATAAAAGATTTGAAAAAGATGAGGTTTACCAGGGACATTATTTCTATAATTCAAGCGATAAAGAACACTCCCTTTTATATAATCTGGCCAAAAGAATAGGGTTTGATGAAGATAAAATAGAGATAGAAGAGATAAAATATTCTATAGGGGACTATATAAGGGTACCGGTTGCAAAATTTGAGAAAGAGAAAAAAATAATGGAAGAACTGGCTGAACTTGTAAAAGCAGCGGTAGGTTCTGTATATGTAACAGGAGACGGCACATTGAAAATAACAAGCCTTATAAATCAAAAAGATACCCGGAAACTTGACTATGAATTAAAGAAAGGGAATGTACTAAGTTATCTTGAGGAATGGATTGATGAAAAAGAAAATAATAAAGTGGAGGTGACTTTTTCAGAGAATAAAACGGAGCCGAGGCAGGCAGTTTTTATACTGGCAGGTCAGAACATGGATTATGAAAGAGACGATGCAAAGATAAAAGTTCCTGCAAATACAACTGAAAATGATATTTATTGGAAAATAGAGTATATGACAGAGTATGTGAATAATCTTGAAACAACGCCGGAAGTAGTCGCCTATAAGGCAAATTCAGACGGAACAAAGACTTATGTGAGCTATAATGAATATGATGTTGAACTGACAAATACAGAAGGAAAAGTAAAGTTTTTAAATTCAGACGGAACAGATATATTTATCGAAAAATTTAAAATCTATGGGGAGCCTATAAAATTATACGAGAATAATACAGTCTCGTATACTGAAAAAGTCCTTGAGGATCATGAAGTAGAGCTTTATACATATGAGAACAAATATGTTCAGGAGCTAAGACATGCACAGGAAGTAGCCAAATATCTTTACTATATAAACTGTCGAGAACAAAAACACTATAAACTCATAGTAAATGCAGCACCATTTCTGGAGCTTGAAGATGTTGTAAATTTAAAATTTGAAGACAGGGATAAAAAAATACAATTAATTAATATTTCCCAGACAGGAAGCCAGACAGAAATAGAAGCTGTTGATTTTAATATCTATCAGCCTGCAGCAGAACACTTTGAAACTGAAAAAAGTAATCTTTTTGATAAAGATTATTTAAACAATGGATATGTAGAATATGGAAATATAAAGTATCCGACAGATAAACCGCCAGCTCCGATAGGGGTAACACCTGAGCATCAGTTCCTGGGATTTGGAGTAAGATGGCAGGCTTTAGAAAGAACAGATATAAAAGAATACGTAATATATGTAAAATCATTGGGAAGTAACGGGCTTCCTGACGGCAGGCTGGACACTAAATTTGGATGCGGTAATGCGACATATAAGATAGTGACAGCTGAACCGGGATCTTATGAGGTAAAAGTAGCAGCAATATCACAGGCAGGAATAGAAGGGGATCTTTCCACAGCAGTAGTTGCAAATTCTATAAAAGTAGACGGGACAGCTTTGAATGTAGATGGTGACAGTATTATTGTGGACACATCAAACCATAGTCTTGTTTTAGGAAAAGTATATGCCAAAAATATTACATCAAATTCAATATTGTCAAATATGATTGCTGCCAATCAGATAGATGCCAACCATGTAAAAGCGAATACAATAACAACAGATAAAATACTATTTGGTGCAGGAGATGCAATACAAAAAGGGCCTGGTGGAGGAATAGTAATAAAAACTCTTGACGGGAATAATTTAAGCGTAGTAGGAATGACAAATATATATGGAACAAGTGGATTAACAGTATATAACAATTTAAGTGACGAATCATCAACACATAAAACTGTTATTCAGGGCGGTCAAATAATTTTTTATGAGCGGTCTCCCTGACGGTAGATTTGTTATTGTACGCCGGGGAAGGCTCCTTGGGAAAAGCTTATATCCGGAATATATAGAAGACAGAGGAACAGCTTCTTTTACAAAGGCTTTTAGCTGCAGAACTCTTTCTACCTCTTTTTATATAAGTATTTCTCCGGTTCATATACAGTCTACATATCCTGCCACATCAGTAATTACACCAACACGCTGGGAAGCGAACAGAACTCCTAATGTATTTCAGTTTTGGGCAGAAGCTGTAAACTGCTGTGGATGGTTTAATTGGGAAGTATATGAAATTCCTGATTCAAAAAAGCTATAAATTTTTTAGTGTTAAGTATTAAAAAAATAAGATAAAAATACTGGAAAGGGAAAAAATGTCTTGGAGAAAAGTAAATGTTTTAAAGAAAGCTAAAGTTTTTGAAGTGAAAACAGATACTCCATTTAATTTGGCAAATTATACCGGCGGCTGTTTCTGGGGAGAAACAGTTATTGATTTGGGAATAAGTTCTGTAGAAATGGGATTTAATACAATAGGTTTAAAAACAGAGCTGATTCCATTAGGAGGAAACTGGTACAAAGGAGAGATATACAGAGTTCCTTTGATTATTGGAAATAACTATAATGAATATACATATAGTACTGCAAATGAAAATGGAAAGGGAGAACGGATTGTAGGAGATACAAGAAATTTTGGACCTAATTTTGGCGGGGTTAGGTATGTTGTAAAAACAGAAGGCTGTAATCCGGAAACACAAATAATACTAAGATTTAGAATATCGACACACAGAAATAATATTGTGAATTATACAGGAGCATTTACTGGGAATGTTACTACAACACCAATTGAATATAAAACTCCGCCAACATTAATAGCAGATACTTTTACATGTGCTTCTTTTGAAGTAAAAAATTCATATCAAGGGTATGTGAGCTTTTTTATACAGAATTTTGTAGCAGATTCTGTTCAAAAAGTAGACGGGACACTAAATGTCTTAGCATTGGAGGTTTAGTATTATGGGAAATTGGTATCCGGTGAGAACAATGAAAAAAGTTATTTCAAATACTGGAAATAGTGGAGATATAATAGATTTAAGAGGGTTTTCTGATGGAATACCATGGAAAAATCCACAAATTTTTTTAAGTTTATTTGGTTATTTTCCAGATACAAATATGAATAAATATTATACTCAGGTAACAGCTTTAGGGAATGACAGATTTAAACTGGAATGTTATGCTGCGGGTTATACTTATGATACGGCAATATATCCGGGAGATAGGATGTCGTCAACTATTCTTTACGGAGAAACACATATTTATCAGGGACCGTATTATGGAGTATCTATGGAATATGTTGCAGATAGCAGTTTGGGAACAATAGGGCAAACATGCTATGAAAGCGAAAATGCTTTTAAAAGTGTATATACCGGAGTAATGGAGGGCGGACTTTCAAATATTCATGTGGCAACATATACAGCTAACTTTTTTTCTGAAACTCAAAGAAACGGCTTAATTAAAGTAGTTAATACAGGCCTTACATACGGAGGAAGATTCAGGAATATAGCAGTTATAACAACACCAACAAAGCTTCAGTCGGGAATTCCGATTTCCTGGGTTGCAGTGGAAGGAGATTTATAAAATGGAAAATGAAAAAATTTCAGAATCTATATCTATTGATAATCTAATTCTGAAAAAATCTTCTGAAAAAGAAATACCTACAGAAGAATGGAAATATATAACAGAATTAAATTTAGAATATATTGATGTGTTATCTGAAATAGCTTATAGAATTTATGATGATAAAATGTTTTTTAAAGGAAAAATAAAGTATAAAAAAATAGAAGATAATGATGATGTATTGTGTGAACTGAAATTATTCAGAACAGAACCTGTGAATTTAGATGTTTCAGCAGTAAATACAAATTATGGTGAAATTTTTAGCATAAATCGTGATGGCTATATTATAGATAAGACATATTTGAAAAATTATAACGATGAAAGAGAAATAAATCTTGATTCATTCTGTCTGAATATATAATTACCAGGAAAGGAGAAAATTATGAAAACTGTAACTATTAATAACAATTGGGTAAAAATAAGCGATTTAATAGAAAAAGACTCTGTTATTTTAGTAAGTGATGGCTCAGAGATAAATATAACAGATAATACAGATACTGATACAGTTAAATTTTCAAAATATAAAAAGCTGGAAAATTTTAAAACATGGAAAAAAAGTAAATTATGGATAAGATCAGGAGGTTTAAATTCAACACTAGATATATTTGAATTAAAAACAGAAGCTATTACCAATCCAGAATTGGGAGGAGGATTTCCTTCTGGAGAGACCAGTTATGAAAATATAGGTGAAATTGAAAAAGACATTATAAAAATTAATGATAAAATTAATATTTTCAAAATAGACATAGAAGAATAATTGGATTTAAAATTTAAGAAAATACTTTAGAAAAAAGGAAGAAGAGGATTTATATTTAGTGTAATTAATCTAGCAATATTTGTTATTATTTTATTGTTTATGTTTCTACTGTTTAAATATAAAAAATTAGAAACTATAGCAATTTTAGCAACACTTAAAGCGGAAGGAATAAGTATGATGTCAGGCTCAAAAAAAACTTGAATATGCTGTCGAATGGATTTATAATCAAAAATTATTTAGAGATACTTTTTTATCATTAATTCCAAAAAATTTTACAAAATAGTTTATTAATATGGTATTTAATCATCAAAAATTTTTGATAGAAAAAGAAGGTAATAGTAATAAAATTTAAAATATATAGGGAGATTAATATGGATATTGCAAAATTAACAGATTTTGGAATTATAGGTATTGTACTCAGCTATTTTATCTGGAAAGATATGAAAACTTTTGAAACATTTAAAGAATTAAAGGAGTTGAATATCCGTATTGAAAAATTAGAAGATGATAATAAACAATGAAACGAACTTATGAAGTATTAAAAGTGTTGTTTTTCATGGATTTTAAAGTTTTAATAAAAAAATGCAGATAAAATCATAAAAACTGATATAAAATAAAAGGAGGAGAAATGGAATGGCAGTAAAAAAAGGTACTTTAAAAAGAGAAAATGAAGCAGGAACCTATGATGAAATAAATTTAAAGACATCAGCAAATCAGGTAAAAATGACAGATGGGACAACAGTACAGGACTTTCTTGATAGTTTATCATCAGCTGGAGGTTCAAATGTAAAAATAGTGTCTGATATACAAGCAAGAGATGCATTAATTTCAGAAAAGGGGCAAATAGTATATGTAGAGGATGCTACAGGTGATAGTACAGTAACAAAAGGAAGCTTAGCTTATATTTATGACGGAATTAATTGGAGAAAAGTAGCAGAAGTTGAAACTCAGGGTGATGTATTCGAATGGGCAAATATTTTGAATAAGCCTGATATTGTGGATATCAAAGTATCAACAATAGAGCCGGTCGGACAGATAGACGGAGATATTTGGATAGAAGAGATTGTGTAGGTGATTAAATATGGCAAATGTGAAATTAAAAAGGAAAAAGACAAATGGATATGAACAGCTTTATCCACAGACTCTAGCAAAAAATGTAATAACAGGGACAGGTAATGTAGATACAGATATACTGCAACTGAGACAGAGAATAAACGGTCTGGAATACTTAAAACCACCTGTTATTATAGAAGTATTAGCAAAAGATTTTAGTGGAGATTATCAATATTATGATGCATATGGTTGGGAAGCGACTAAATTCTACAATACAGAAGCAAATTTAAAGATTGTATTTAATTCAACAAATCAGGCTAAATATATAGTAATAGATGCAACAGATGACATGGGGATGACCATGAATCATGAAATACATGCAGGACTTTATAACAATGAATTTGAAAAGAATGAAATAGAGCCTGGCAAAATATATGATCTTTTATATTATAATTATCAATATTATTTAATTTATTAGATTAAATCAAAGATCAAAATTATGTAAATAAAAAAAATAATGTATAAAAAAATACCTTTTCTATAAATAAAGTTAGAAAAGGTATATTAAATTTAAAACACAAGCGTGGTTATCGGAAGTTAATTTTCATTAGAATAGAGTTTAAATTTTTGGTCTGATTACAGGATAAATTTTTCTGTAGAAAACAAAGTTTTTCAACTGGTGTTACACTAAAGACTTGGACAAAAATAGCTTGCTGATGTAAGATAAAAAATTAAGGAGCTGAGTCCAAAATGAGAGAACAAAAGAATTATCACCTGAATATCTTGTTCCTACACAAAGTATAGGAGTTTGGAAAAAAGGATCAAAAAAAATAGAAACATAAAAAGGGAAAGACATAACATACGAAGAATTACTGGAATTAAAAAAAAGTAAAAGATCTGGAACGTGATAATGATATCTTAAAAAAGGTTTAGCCATATTTGCCCAGTTACAAGAAAAAGAATAATTCGTTCACTAGATATCAGGAAAATAAATATAAAAAGAAACTGTGAGCTATTAGGGGTAGGGAAAAGCAGCTATTACATATATAAAAATAAAAAAGAGAGTAAGAGGAGTAAAAAGAGAAGAGAAGATGTAATGAGGATAAGGAAGACATTTGAATCAAGCAAGAGAAGATACGGAGCTCCTAAAATAAAGAAAAAGCTGGAATACAGAGGGATAATGATAGGATTAAACAGGGGTAAGCAGATTAATGAGGGAAGAAGGAATGAAAAGTATAATATTGAAGAAATACAGAGCCTTGAATAAAGTGGAGGAAGTGGGAGGATTGAGTAATAAATTAAATCAGGATTTTAAAAGTGAAAAATATGGAGAAAAAATATCAGGAGATATAACGTATATAAAAACAAAGGACAGAGGTTGGTGCTATTTATCAAGTTACATGGATTTATACAATAATGAGATATTAGCATGGAATTTTAGTCCGAGTATGAATGTAGAGCTGGTATTATCGACATACCTAAAAAGCATTTGAAAGCATAGTGCATACAGATAGAGGAAGTCAGTACACGAGTAGAGAAATGAGGGAAAAACTAAGAGAATAATCCTATAGCAAAAAAGAAAATTCATATGATAATGCGTGTATAGAATCATTTCATGCTACTTTAAAAAAGGAATTAATATATAACATAGAAGAAAAATCCAATGAAGAAATGAGAGGATTACTATTTGAATCCATAGAAAGCTGGTATAACAATGAGAGAATATAAAAAAGACTGAGATATTTATCGCCAACAGAATATTTAAAAAAATCTTCATAATAAACAACTAAAAGTAAATTATTTTTGTCCAATTTATTGACTTAATACCAATAAAAGAGATAACGAAAAAGTGGACAGGCAAGGTTTGAAACTGGGGACAAATAGTATCACATCTATCAATCTATTTTGAGGGCAGAATATAAAAACAGAGATAAAAATCCCTGTATCTATTAATTTTATTAAATTTTCTAGAGTTCACACAGAAATTGGGACACTCTCGCTTGGAATTTATAGAGGGGAAGATCACAAAGATTACTAGTTATTTCAAGCACTCTTTAAGGATTGAATTCTGTATTGTACAGGACTCAGTCCTTTTATTTTCTTACTTATTATAGTAATTTATATATTTCTCATATTAGGATTTATTTATTCTTTATTCATAATCAATACTGTAACATACAGACTTGTTTGTTACTTCAGCTAATTGTATCAGAATTATTGATAATAATACCTAAATAAATATATTATTGATATAAAATAAAGTTTTTCAATATCTTAGAAAGAAAGCAGGGGTATGTTTAAACTATATATTAAACAGAAATTTTTTTCTTTCTTAGGCCGGGTTTTTGTCTAAAAAGCATTGACTAGTGGCTTATCCAGCGTAATTATTCTTTACAGGCTGAAACCCGTGAAATTATGAAGCTCAAAAAAAGTCCTTCATAGGGTGAGAATTATGAGAAGATGATAATCTGTAAGCAATATAAAAAAGAACTATATCAAAGAATGAATTCTGATATAATTCCTTATTTTAGTATAATAAATTTATAAAGACCCGAGAATTCTTCCCATGAATGATCCATCATTGTGAAGAAGGTCTCTTGAGATATTTTTTGATTTTATATTTGATATAATTATTATGTAATTTTGATCTTCGTGTGAACTGAGAACTTCACACTCTATAGAAACTTTACAAATATCCATAAGCGGGGCATTTATTGTATCAGATTTTGTGTATAAAAAATTCTGTGAATAAAATCTGTTTACATCAAAGCTGCTGTCAGGACTGCTGTTTTCAAATTCACGAAGCAGTTCTTTTTCAGGAATATTAACACAAAAACTATTGGAAAATTTTATGGATTCCGCAGCACTGGAAGTCTTAGCTAAGCCCAGTACAAGCATGTTTCCGAGGACAAAAACCGAATTACTGACAAGACAGCCGGGTTCATTATTTTTGTCATAAAAACTTAATAAAACAGTGGGAAATCCATAATATAATTTTTCATATTCAGCATTTATATTTTCCATATTACCTCCACTTTATAAAAAAATCAAATCCCGTATCTTGTCTAAAGCAGGGATTTGATGTTAGTGCAGTGTCTTATTTATAAAGATGAACCTGACACTATACTGTTTATACTGTAGTAAGTTCTTTTTCTTTTTTATCCAAAGCTTCGTCAACAAGTTTTGTAAATTTATCAGTTAGTTTTTGAACACTGTCTTCTCCTGATTTTAAATCATCTTCAGTTATTTCACTGTCTTTTTCTGATTTTCTCAGTTTGTTATTTACATCTTTTCTGATATTTCTGATAGCAACCTTACCTTCTTCAGCTTCTTTTCTTACCATTTTTACATATTCTTTTCTTCTTTCTTCAGTTAACTCAGGAACGGATAGTCTTATGATTCTTCCGTCATTCGAAGGATTAAGCCCCAGATTAGCCTGCTGTATAGCTTTTTCTATAGCAGGAATTAATGATTTATCCCATGGATCAATAGTCAGAAGTCTTGCTTCAGGAGCTGATAATGTACCAATCTGTGATAAAGGACTCGGAGCCCCGTATGCATCTACAGTGATACCGTCTAACATAGAAACATTGGCTCTTCCAGCTCTTATACTGGCAAATTTGTCCTTTGTACTCTCCACGGCTTTTTCCATTTTGGTTTCAGTTTCTTTTAAAAAAGTGTCTACCATTATAATTTCACCTTTCATATTAATATAAATTATTTAATTTTTTACAATTGTTCCGATTTCTTCGCCGTTTACCATTCTTTTAACATTACCGTCTTCCAGAATATTAAAGACTATAACAGGAAGATCGTTCTCCCTGCAGAGTGATAAAGCAGCGGCATCCATTACTTTGAGATTTTTTGTCAGAGTTTCGTCAAAACTGATATTATCATATTTTACGGCATCTGCAAATTTTTGCGGATCTTTATCATAAACACCGTTTACTTTAGTTCCCTTTGCCAGAATATCAGCACCAATTTCCAGAGCTCTTAATGCACCGCCTGAATCTGTGGTAAAATAAGGATTCCCCGTTCCGCCGGCAAGAATGATAATTCTTCCTTTTTCCAAGTGTCTTATTGCTCTTCTTCTTATGTATGGTTCTGCAATTTCCGGCATTTGCACAGCAGTGAGAACCCTTGTGGGAACACCCATTTTTTCTATTGAATTCTGTAATGCTATGGCATTCATAATTGTGGCAAGAATACCGAGTGTATCTCCGGTAGCTCTGTCGAATCCCTGCTCCTGTCCGGCTATGCCTCTGAAAATATTTCCTCCGCCTATAACAATAGCCAGCTCAACGCCAAGATCGTGAACTTCTTTCAGCTGTCTTGCAAAATTATCAAGAACATCGCTTGAAATACCGAATTTTTGATTGCCGGCAAGTGCTTCTCCGCTTAACTTTAATAATATCCTTTTATATTTTAACATAAAACCTCCTAAATATCTCAAAAAAATAAGGGTAAGAATTTACCCCTATTTTTAATTTCCTGCTATTTGTGCTGCAACTTCAGCTGCAAAGTCA
Source organism: Sebaldella termitidis ATCC 33386 (assembly GCF_000024405.1). Taxonomy (NCBI): domain Bacteria; kingdom Fusobacteriati; phylum Fusobacteriota; class Fusobacteriia; order Fusobacteriales; family Leptotrichiaceae; genus Sebaldella; species Sebaldella termitidis. The sequence goes on from NC_013517.1 coordinate 83,135, forward strand.
ACGTCACCTTTTTCAATACCTTCTCCCACTTTGAATCTTGTAAATCCATTGATAGTTAGAGGTTTGATGAAGTCTTCTATAGACACGCTGTCGTCTCTCACATATTTTTGCTTAACCAGAGTATTTTCTTCATAGAATTTTCTCATTTTTCCTTCTAAGATTTTTTCTATTATATTAGCCGGTTTTCCTTCTTCTTCTAATTGCTTTTTAGTTATTTCCTTTTCTCTTTCAAGATCATCTGTAGTAACCTGATCAGGTGACAGATATCCAGGATCCATAGCTGCTATATGCATAGCAACACCTTTTGCTTTTTCTATATTTTCAGGAGTAGCTTCTCCGTTCATTTCCAGTAATACTCCTATTTTTCCCCCAAGGTGGATATATGTTTCTACAAAACCTTCAGTTTTTACTGCCGTAAGTCTTCTAAGGTTCATATTTTCCCCTATTTTTGCAATCAGTTCGTTAATTACTTCATCTATTGATTTTCCTTCTAATTGAACGGCTCTTAATTCATCTTCACTTGAAACATCATGAGTTAGCGATAATTCTACAAGTTTTTCTCCAAAACTTTTGAATTCATCATTTTTAGCAACAAAGTCTGTTTCGGAATTAAATTCAAGCACAACACCTTTTTTTCTGTCAGAAGATACTGCACCGAAAACTAATCCTTCTGCTGCAACTCTTCCAGATTTCTTAGCGGCTTTGGCAATTCCTTTTTCTCTTAACCAGTCAATTGCTTTTTCTATATCTCCGTTGTTTTCTTCCAGAGCTTTTTTGCAGTCAAGCATTCCTGCTCCTGTTCTTTCTCTTAATTCTTTAATTAAAGCTGTGGTTACTGCCATTTTTTACTCCTCCGTTTTCTTTAAGATTATAATTCCTATTTATTATATTATTCAGTCGCTTCTTTAATACCTTCAGCCATAGTTTCTACAGCGATTTCATCTTCATTAACCGGCATATCTCCAGATGCTGCAGCGTTAGCTTCTGCTGCTTCCTGTCCGTTATTTCCTTCTATTATAGCATTAGCCATAATTTCTGAGAATAATTTTACAGATCTGATAGCATCGTCATTTGCAGGTATTTTATATGTTACAAGATCAGGATCCACATTTGTATCGATTAATGCTACTACAGGAATTCCAAGCTTTTTAGCTTCTTCAAGGGCAAGAAATTCTTTTTTGATATCAACAACGAAAAGTGCTGCAGGAACTTTGTTCATTTCCTTTATTCCACCTAAGTTTTTAGATAATTTTGCCATTTCTTTTCTTAAAAGTCCTGCTTCTTTTTTAGTGTATGATTCGTCAAGCATACCGTTCTGATCCATCTCTTCAAGATCTTTTAGTCTTTGTACTCTTGTTTTGATAGTGTTAAGGTTAGTTAACAGTCCACCAAGCCATCTGTTATTTACATAAAATCCTCCGGCTCTTACAGCTTCTTCTCTTATAGCTTCCTGTGCCTGTTTTTTAGTTCCTACGAAAAGTACTTTTCCACCTTGTGATGTAATGTCTCTTATAAAGTTATAAGCTTTTTCTGTAGAATCTAAAGTCTGGTGTAAATCCAGAATATGGATACCGTTTCTTTCTGTAAAGATATAAGGTTTCATTTTTGGGTTCCATCTCTTTGCCTGGTGCCCGAAGTGAGCTCCTACTTCTAATAATTGTTTCATTGAAACTACTGCCATTTTGTTCCTCCTAAATTTTTTTGGTTTTTGTCATCCATTTTCCTGATTCGGACAAACCTGATATTTCAGGCACCCTATCCAAACCCAGCAGGAAAATGTGATAATCATCAGAATATTTTATCATTCACGGAGGATTTTGTCAATGAAATAGTGTAAATAAAATGCAGAGCAGAATGTAGTTATACAGTTGAAAACACATACATTAAAAAAACAAATTAAAAAAGCCGTCGGCATGAACCGACGGCAGGGGGTTATGAAGAAAAATATTCTTTTATTGGTATGTAGTAATTATAAAAAAATATACTTAGAAATTTCTTATTTAAAACTTTTTATAGCCTTAGAATATTTATCTAAAGATTAGTTATTTCTTTTAGAGGTACATTATTAAAGGGATTGACTATAGATTTTTTTTAGATTTTAAATTAGTTAAGTTAATAAAAAAACCGCCGGTTATAAAACCGACGGCAAGGGGGTTATGAAGAAAAATATTCTTTTTATTGGTATGTGTTAATTATAGGAAATACAGCTTAGAATACTCTTTTTTAGAACTTAGATTTATATTTCAGATGAAAAAAATCCAAGGAAACTAAAATAAAAATGCCGGATACATAGATATTTAACCGCTCCTGTTGAATATAAAAAAATGTCAAAGAATTTGTATAACATAAATGTTTTTTAAAATTTTTAAAAGTTCCTGAAATCTTGGGATGATGAAATAAAAAAAGCCGCCGATGTTAAGTCGGCGGCAAAGGGGGTTATGAAGAAAAATATTCTTTTTATTGGTATGTGTTAATTATACGTAATACAACTTAGAATATTCTTTTTTGATACTTAGTTTTATATTTCATATTTGTCATTTTTTTATATAATAATTCCATATAAACATGGAAAATAAATAATTACGGCAGAATGGCGAAAATAGAAATAAAATCAGAATGTTTAATAATAAAGATTTATATTATAAAAAAATATAATTTTTTTTGTTTTAATATTAAATAATATCATCAAAAATAATATGTATACTTATCAATCGGAATTTTAAAAAAATAAAAGCCGTCGGTGTGAAGCCGACGGCAAGGGGGTTATGAAGAAAAATATTCTTTTATTGGTATGTGTTAATTATACGCAAAACATCTTAGAATATTCTTAATTGATTCTTTTTATAATCTTAGAAAAAACAATTAAATAAAATTAAATGTTTTAAATTTTCAAGAGATTTTTATTTTTTATGTTTAAATTAATAAATTTAGACATTTTATTATAATAAAATTCTTTATTTAATATATTAAGATACTTTTTTGATCTCGACTGACGGGACTTCCTTTTTCTTTAGCTGTGTTTTGAGGATACAAAGCATTAAAATAATACCGAAGTAGCCGGAAATCGGATAAAGAGAATTTACCAGGGCTGAGAAAGAAAATTGTCCGCCGATAAATGCTATAATAGTTAAAATTAATGCAAGAATTTTGAATTTTTTGTCTTTCTCATCGGAAACAAGCCTGTTACAGCTGAGCCAGAGCATAGGAACAGCTGTAGTATAAATTCCGGCGAATAAAATAACAGAAAATAGGATGCCTATTGCCGGAAACATCTTATCAGCAATAAAAAGTGAAGGTACATCTTTATTATATAAATCCCCTATACTTGCCATAAGTCCGTAGGCCATAACCATAACAGCCGCGGCAAATGCAAATCCCCCTATAAAACCGCCGGTTTTTGCTTCTTTTTTGCTTCCGGCTTCTTTTCCCAGCTGAGCCAGAAATGGAGCCAGCATAATACATCCCATGGCAGGAAATATTATTCCGGAAATCAGCCAGTTTGAAGCAGCTTTGGTTACCTTTATAGAAGCCATTGTTTCATTAGCTTTGGCAAGACCTGACGGATTCATTACAATATTTCCTATTCCTACAATAACAGCAAAAATAATAATAGCAGGACCGATTTTTGATACGATGCTGACCAGTCCGTCCAGACCTAAAATGACTGTGCCAAGAGCCAGAACAGCCATAATAATTCTTCCTGTCTGCGGATTCAAACCATAGTATTCATTGAGTGTAGCACCGGCACCGGCGATCATAACAGAGAATACCAGAAACAGAAAAATCGGAGTAAAAATTTCAAAAAATTTACCAAGATATCTGCCGCAGTAATAGGTAAAAATTTTATTTGCAGAATCAAGCTGCAGTCTTCGCCCGTCTTCCATAATAACCGAGCTGAACCAGATATATAAAAGCAGTGTAATTATAACAGCACCAAAACAGCCGGCAGGACCATAGGCAGTAAAAAACTGCATGGCTTCCTGACCGGATGCAAAGCCGGAACCAATCAGATATGCTACAATTGCCCCGGCAAAGGTGAAAACTTTACTCCAGCGGAATAACTCATTCATTAAAATACCTCCAGGATTTATAAAAAACTTTTTCCGGTAAAACCGGTATTTGAGAGAAGAATATTTTTGTAAAAAAGAGTCAGGGAAAAATAAATATTATTAAGAAGTTTCTATTTATGTTTTCCCGGCTCTGAAATAATCTGTACTTTTTAGTACAGGAAAATGCAATTTTTGATTTGAATATTATCTGTTATATGAATATAAATTAAGCAGTATTTTCATAAAATACTCAGTTTTAGTGAGAAAACTATTTTTTTCCGGTTTTTACATATTTTTTTATGCTTTCCAGATCCATGCCTTCAAGCCCGAGATCCTTTACAGTAGAGCCTCTTTCTCTCCAGTCGGTTTCGTGTATTATATTATAAAGACTGATTACTGCATCAATAGTAGGTGTGGGAATACCTATGGCCTTCCCCAGACTGCTCCATGGAACCAGACCGAAAGGGGCATCTTCAGTAAGATAACGGTTATTTATATCATTTGGTCCTGAAATAGGAGTAAGTGAAATAGCTCCGTGTGTAGCCCTGTAAAGCTCTTCCCATGTGTAGCCTTCGTTTAGACCGCTGAAATCCTCGATAGGAGTAAGGTGATAACCAAGCTGTTTTCCTACGGCTTTTCTTTCATTATCCAGAACAATATCTATTTTCGCAGCTGAAGGTGTAAATCCGTGCTCATACAGATAGAAGTCCACATGCGGTGATTCTATATTACTTATATTTAAAAGGCACGGACCTGAATGCAGTGCGGGATTCACAATTCCCAAGCCGCATTCCAGAACATCAGTGTAAATTTTTTCAAAAGGAAACAAATCTTCCCTCAGCATATCAATAAGCTCTGCTCCTTTTTCAGCCGGCAGGAATGCAATATTTATTTTGTTTCTTCCAAAAAGAGTTACTTTACACGGTGAAGTCAGTCTTGCATCATAAGGCAGATTATTGGCATCGGCAATAACCGGACAGCTGTCGCTGCCAAGTATATTTTTGAATATTAATGCGGCAAATGCACCGGGAAAAACTACAATAATCTGATTCTCGACTACATTTCCTTTTAAAAGTTCCGCATAGCCTTTATGGGCAAAGGCAGGGGTTACCACAAGAATATAGTCAGCTCCGTCTACGGCTTTTTTGATGTCATCTGTGACCATATCTACTTTGACTTTTTCTTTCATTATACCAGAAACTTCTATAGTCTGTGTATTAAATAACTGTGTAACATTCTCCTTAAATTCCGGCATTTCATACATACGAACTTCATGTCCTTTTACTTTCATATCGACAGCCATCATATGACTTCCGTTTCCTCCGCCTAAAATTGCGATTTTTTTCTTTTTCATACGGGTCTCTCCTTTATTTATAATATTTTAACCGTGTTTATGACGGTTTAAAGAATTCCAAAAATAATTTTTTGTTATTTTTCAAACATTCATAGTTTTCTTTTTCAAAAATAAAAAAGGCAGAATAAAATGCCATATCCTGATTAGGGGATATGAGCGGCTATTCTGCCTTTTTTAAAATACTCTGTTGTATTTTAGCTATTTAATTTTAATGCTGAATTCTGTGACAGTTCCGGATTTACTGGAATGAATCCGGATTTTTCCGTTAAGTTTATCTTTTACAATGGCTTTTACTATATTCAGTCCAAGTGATTCAAAATTAGTCTTTTGTTGAAAACCGTCTCCGTCATCGGTAATTGTAAATATTGCAAAAACTTCTTCATTGGAAATTCTAATATTGATATTACCTGACTTTTTGGTGCGGAAGCCGTGCTCCAGTGAATTGCTGAGCAGTTCATTTATTACAAGCATAACACTTGATGCGGTATCGGCATTTACCAGAACAGTATCACCGGTTGTGGCAATTTTTATATTTCTGGTGTCTGAGGAAGAGTAATTCAGTATAGCAGAGCTTAGCTTCTGTATAAGCTGTTTTATATCAATATCCTCGAATCCCTGTTCTGCAAGTATCTCATGAACAGCTGCAATACTGTCAATATACGAAACATTTTCGTTCAGGATCTTTTTCATATTAGAATCGTCGATCCGGCGTGCCTGCATGGAAAGTATACTGGCTATGGTCTGAAGATTATTTTTTACACGGTGGTGGATTTCTTTTACTGCCACTGACTTCAGAATAAGCTCTTTTTCTTTGTTTCTCATTTCTGAAATATCGGTAATGATCATTACAGTACAGTTATTTCCGGCAATATTAAGGCATACATATCTTATTTTTAAGGTAAAATCACCGATTGATATTTCGTTCTCAAAGCCGTTTCTGTCTTCGTTCAGCTGACAATAGTGGTTTTTATTAAGAATAAGATTTTTCATATGAATTTTTTGAATATTTTCAATATAACCAAGATTTTTATACAGTGTTCTTGCCTCGGGATTAGCGTACACAACCTGTCCGTTATGATCAAAAATAATTACAGACTGATTAATATGCTCTGTCAGTATTTCAGGGTTATTTTTCAGATATTCCAGATTATCACGGAGTTTTTTCTGAGTCTGCTCCAGAAGCTTTATCTGCTTATTCTTATTTACCTGCTTGGTAACATCATGCTCGCTTACAAGCACACCAATAATTTTTCCTGTGGAATTAGGAATAGGAGCAACAGTTTCATAAACGGATTTTTTGTCCTGTGTAAAGGCTTTCAGCTTTTTTGAAGTAATTCCTGTTTTTAAAGTTCTGATAACAGCCGGTTCGGTTTCCCTGCCTACAATAACTCCCAATACTGAATTTTTAAACAATGTAGGACTGTCAACAGGTCTTTGCTGGTAAACAACAACAGCATAATCACTGTTAGGGATAAGGCAGTCTATAAAAAGATCGGTATCTGTGAATTCTGCAAAGACAGAGAGCTTTTTAGCGTAATCTTCAAGCTCGGCAATATCACTGTCATCAAGGTCTGTATATTTTTTACATAATTCCCTCAGAATAAAAAACACCTACTTTCCTGCATTATTTAATATTTCAGCTGCCGCTTCAGAGAGTGAAAGTTTCTTTTCGCTGCTTAGCCGTTTTATGCGCAGATAGGCGGCCTGTTCTGATAGTTCATACTTTTTCATCAGGTAAACCTTGGCTTTTTCGGTAAAAGCCTTTGCAGAATCCTGACTCAGGATAGATTCGGCAATTTTTGCCATGGAGCATCTTTTGTCCATACTCAGCTTTCTCAGTTTTTCATAAGCTTCCTTTTCGGAAATATCTGAGGAAGATGCCAGTAAATATTTGGCTCTTTCTATTATTTTAGCATTTTTGGTATCTTCTTCCATTTTAGTCATTTTATTTTTCATACTTCTGATTTCAAGACTTTTGGCAAGAGCCATCTCTACTGCGGGTATAAGAACTTTTTCCCTTACGGGCTTTATCAGATAATTCATAACACCGGCATGTTTTGCCTTTTTGAAAAATTCCTTGTCATTATAAGCAGAAACAAGAATAACACAGTCTGAAAGTCCCTCGGAAAGAATAACTTCAGCAGCACTGAGACCGTCGAATACAGACATCTTTATATCCATGATAACAAGATCAGGCTTTTCACGCCTGCATAATTCCACTGCATCAAAGCCGTCGGCTGCTTCCCCGGCAACGAAGTAGCCGTTTAATGTGAGTATTTCTCTGAAATCCATGCGGATTACAGGCTCATCATCAACTATAACTATGCGGTTTTTCCCCATAACAATCTCCTTTATTGGTTTTTGGATAAAAAAATAGCGTGCCAATCACAGCATGATAAAAAAATCATACTTTCCAGCAAGCTATTTCGACTGCTAAAACAGACTCTATTGTCTGTTTATTATATAAAGTTAATAAAAAAAACATATTTAGGCATAATTTATGATCCAAATAAGCCTTAAGTACTATTTAGTATTTTGATTATACCCTGATTTAAGATTTAGTCAATAGGTTGCGGAAAAAAATATTTTGAATAATAATATTTTTCCCCTGATTAAAAAGGATTTCACATAAATGAAAATTAATGTTATTATTAACCGGATAAGTATGAAATAACATAAAATTTATGAAGGAAAGTAAATAGAGCTGAGAGATTATATTTCTTGCCGGCTTTTATTTTTCTGCTGAAGATTAATAAAAAAATAATGGAGGAAAATATGAAATTATACAGACCTGTGGGCTTACAGGAATTAGAAAAAATACTTAACTTTGGGTCGGAAAAATTTCCGGACAGACAGGTATGGCAGCCTATACTGTATATTGTGGAGAACTATGGCTATGCCGAGCAAATATCAACAATGTGGAATCTGAAAGATGAAAATTCCGGCTTTTCAGGATATATACTGGAATTTACAATATCTGATGATTATATGAAGAATTACGATATAAAGCAGGTAGGAGATAAAACACATCTGGAATATTGGATACCTGCGGAGGATACAAAAAAGTTCAATAACAGCCTCACAAGTAAAATAAAAATTATAAATGCTTTTTACGGGGAAAAATACAGGGGTCTTCCGTTTGACGGAACGGTTTTGGAAGGCAGGGAACCTGATAAGCAAATCAGAGAACTGGCTTTACTAATGGAAAATTCTTATGAAAAATTTGAAGAGACAGTAAAGAAATGTAAAATTCAGATATTGCCGAATCTGATATACTGGCTGAGAATGATTTCTGATCTCGCCGGTGCAGGTAAAAAAGAAAAAGAGAAAGTGATATATGAAATTGAAAAGGTTTTGTCACAAACCTATGAAGATTATAACGATATTGTCATAGATATAAAAAGCTGGAAAAGCGGCAGATAACATGAAAAATCTTCTGCTGTTTCATATATGTACCTGATATGCACAGCAAAATATTTTAAGATTCTATATAATTAATATGCAGAGGAGGTGAAGATATTGGATAATACAAAAAGGGTAAATATGGTTCTTGATTATATTGAACAGCAGCTTTGTCATGAACTGGACGAGGAAGCTGTATCAAGGATAGCATGCTGTTCTTTTCAGCAGTTTTTACGTATATTTTCATATATGACCGGAATATCACTGCATGAATATATACGCAGACGAAAGCTGTCAGCTGCAGCAGAGGAGCTTGTCAAAAACCGGCGGAATATTCTGGATACAGCTGTCAGCTATGGGTATGATACGCATTCAGGATTTTCACGGGCATTTAAAATGCACCATAATGCGACTCCCACGGAAATAATTGAAGGAATCAAAGAACCGCAGTTATTTGAACGTTTGTTTTTTCTGAGTCCGTCTTCTGCTGAAAATAAAACATACAGGATAGAAAAAGGAGATTTGAAAATGGCAAAGCTTACAAATATTGGATTTAAATCATTTGGTCCGTACAGATTAATAGGACGTGCCGTGGATACAAAGCTGATGAGCAATGATATTGCCATGCTGTGGGGGAAATTTTTTGCAGACGGGAGTTTTCATTCTCTGCTGGATTTATGCAGAAATAAGGAGAATCTTACCGAATTGCCGGATGGTGTAGCAGGAATTATGCATAATTTCGGAGAGGGCGGCAGTATAAGATATCTGGCAGGGATAATATTTTCGTCAGCAGCGGAAGTTCCGGAAGGATTTGACAGCTTTGAGCTTCCGGCGGGAATAATTGCCGAGTCACAGATAACAGGCGAAGAATATGAAATATATTCACAGGGACACGAGCTTACTGTATCAGCAATAGAAAGCAGCGGGTATATCATTGACCGGGAAAATTTTTATCAGTGTGAAGCATATACTGACGAACGTTTTTCGAATCCGAAGAAAGACGGAGAAACTATTCTGACCTTAGATTACTATATTCCTGTTTTGGAAAAGAAGAAATAAGTTTTTGTATCTCTTAAATTTAGGGAAAAGAATATAAAAAGATAACTACGTCAGGTATTTTATATCAGACGTTTTTTTATGCCGGATTTTAGAGGTATTGCAGTTTCACGTGAAACTGCGGCAATAGAGAGTGGATAAACAAAGCGGAAGAAAAATGCTGCAGAAATAAAAAAGCCGCCGATGTGAAGTCGGCGGCAAAGGGGGTTATGAAGAAAAATATTCTTTATTGGTATGTTTAAATTATAATAAACTATACTTAGAAATATCTTATCTGGAACTTTTCTTGTTCTTAGAGATTACAGATTTTATGGGATAAATTTAAAGGACAGGTTATACTAAATTTGAAAAGAATAGAAATATTCAGTGATTATGGGAAGCAGATTCAATAACCAGATTATTGGTTAAGCCCTTGATATCTCAGGAATAACGGGGTCTGAAAAAGCTGTCCGAATTTTAGCTGCTGTTCTGGTATATTTAATTATAATAAATTAAAATGAAGACTATCAAAAGCTCTTATAAAGCACTTTCCTTTAAAACGAGCAGTCATATAGTCTTCATCTTTTTTTGTTTACATTAATATATAAATTTTTTTATAATACTACTTTATTGGCGGTGTTCCTTCTGCGTTTCCTAAAATTGCATCAATTTGAATTAAAGCATTTTTTTGTAAAGCTGATACACCGACTATTCTTCTTGCAGGAGTACCGTTTGGATAGAATTTTGCATAAATTTCATTTACAGCTTCTATATCCTCAATGTTTTTAAGGAATATATTTATTTTTACTGTATCTTCCAGAACATGATCGACACTTTCTACAATTGCCTTGATATTTTTTAAACACTGCTCTGTCTGCTCTTTGATTCCGCCTGCTACTATTTCATTAGTTTTGGGATCAACAGGCAGCTGAGCTGAGATATTGTTATAATGAGAAAAAGCAACTGTTTGTGTAGATAAAGAACATTTTGGCGCATTTTCTGTATTATTTGCCTCTATAATGAGTCCGTGTCTGTCTTCAATAGCCTGTGGAGGCGTACCGTCTCCGTGTGATACCACTGCTTCGATTTGTACTAAAGCTCCCATAGGCAGATCCGAAACTGCGACTACTGTTCTTGCAGGTACATAAGCTACAGCTCTGGCAATTGATGAATCCGGAAAGAAAGTAGAATAAACTTCATTTACAGCTTCAAGGTCTGAAAAATCTTTAAGGAATACTGTAATTTTTACGATATCATCAAAAGGAACATCGATACTTTCTAAAATTGCCTTAATATTCTTTAAACACTGTCTCGCCTGCTCGGTAATGCCTCCAATTACCAGTCTGCCAGTTTTTGGATCAATAGGCAGCTGAGCTGAAATATTATTATAATGAGAAAAAGCAACTGTTTGTGTAGAGAGAGAACTCATTGGTGCATTTTCTGTGTTATTTGTAAGTTTTATAAGGTCTCCTGCCTGCGGTGCACCCGGAATTGTACCTTCACCGTTTGAAACAAGTGCTTCAATCTGCACTAAAGCATTCATAGGTAAGGCATCAACCGCTACTATTGTCTGTGTAGGCAGATAGCTTGAAAAAAATGTTTTATAAACCTCGTTTACAGCGTCAACATCCTTGATATTTTTAACAAATACAGTGATTCTAACAATATCATTCATAACATGGTCAATGCTGTCAACAATTGCCTCGATATTTTTAAAGCATTGTTCTGCCTGCTCTTTGATTCCGCCTGCTACTAATTTACCAGATTTCGGGTCAACAGGTAGTTGGGCTGAAAGGTTGTTATAGTGAGAAAAAGCAACTGTTTGTGAATATAGAGAATTTATTGGTGCTTTTTCCGTGTTTCTTGCTAATACTGCGTTATTATTACTCATAATATTACTCCTCTTTTCTTTCAAATATTGGTTTTTGTCAGCATTTCCACATAGAAACTGCTATAGTGACATGACTACTTTCAGTCTACAGTAATAATATACACTAAGTATTATTTAATATATAATATCACTACTTCGATAAATTATAATTCATTAAATGAAAAAAATCAATAAAAATATAAAATATTAAAAAAATTACTGATGTAGTTTCCGGATAAAAATTAATTTATGACTGTTCACGACATTTTTTCTCCCATATTCAAAACAAAGAAATTTCTGATCTAAATATGATAAAATAATACTATAAAAATATATTCTAAGGTGAGAAAAATGCTGAAAATATTTAGAAATGCGGATATCTCAAAAAGATATACGGAAATTTCTTTGAAAGGCAATGAAAAATATGGTGATATTATAAAGCTGGAAGGATTTGAAAACATAGTGTCAGACGGTTACTACGGCGGAGCACAGGAATGGTACAGACAGAACAGAGAAGCAAGGGCATGGGATGAGAAAAGGGCGGAAAAAGCTTCAGACAGCGGCTGTGGTTTTGTATCTGTCGCTAATTGTTTTGCATATTACATTTATAAAAATAACAAAGAAGCTTTTTCAAATTCAAAAGAAGATTTTCTTAGATTGATGACAGATATTTATGATTTTAAAGGAAGGATTTTTCTGAAATTCGGTCTTTTTGAATCAGGGCTGCGGAAAGCTGCACGAAATTTTTCTAAGCATACAGGTTATAGCGTAAAATTTCAAAAAGCTTTATTTTTTGAAAACAAAGCGGAATTTTTAAAGGAAAGTCTTAGGAATAAAAGACCTGCTGTACTTTTGTTCGGATGGGGAAAGGGGCTTCCCTTTACGGAACACTGGGTGACAGTGACGGAGATTACTGAGATAAAAGATATTGAAAATAACAGGATTTCTGATCATATAATTTCAGTTTCCAGCTGGGGAAAAAAGTATTATTTCAGATTGTCGGAAACAGAAAAATGGCTCTTGAACACTCCGGTAAGTCTGATTTTTCAAAAAAACAGTAAATAAAAAGCCGTCGGTATAAAACCGACGGCAAAAGGGGGTTATGAAGAAAAATATTCTTTATTGGTATGTGTTAATTATAGGAAGAATGTATTAGAATAAACTTATTTTTTGTATATAAAAATGTTTTATGAGAATAAACTGAAAAAATCAGGATATTTTTATAAATATCAGGAAGTATTTTTTCGAATAAAACAGTAAATAAAAAGCCGTCAGTATGAGAACCGACGGCAAGGGGGTTATGAAGAAAAATATTCTTTTTATTGGTATGTGTTAATTATAGTTATATATGATTAGAATAATCTTTTTTTCTTCTTATTTTTTTATTTATTACAAAACAAAATTATAAGCATTATTTATCAAAATACTTCTCTGAACTGATTCGGAAAGCTTATGATTACTATACTGCAATAGATAATTCAGAGAAGCAGGAATTAGCTTTGCAGGATAAAATTATATTTTTTGCATTTTTAATGTCGAAAAAAAATAAAAATATTTTAATTATCCCCTTTTATTTTTTCTAAAAGGGATGTATAATAAAATGATTATCAAAATAAAAGCGGTTATAAGTATTCCAATATAAAGACTAAATGGTTTTATAAAATCAAGAAAAGGAACGATGTATACTTTTAAGAACATAAAATTCGTTCCAAATTTGTTGTTATATAAATATGAAGTCAGAAAGAGAATAAGTACCGTAATAATAGAAACCGTCATTCCACTGAATGTCGGCTTTGATTTTAACCATATAAAACCGTACAGCATAGCAATTACTACAGTAGCATGACTAACCATAAACAGCACAAAAAACAGCTGATGATAATAAGTATTAACGCCGGGAAGTATCAGGGCCATAACGGCACCGAAACTAAAAAAATAAGTAATATTAAACAGGATATTACTTTTTGTAATAAGATAAAGACCGCATATTATCATTGTAAAATTGCAGAAATGCAGCGGCAGCGATTCGGGCAGTGTAAAGTGCTCATATTTTATTCTGTATATAGTTTCAAAAATTTTCAAAAATAAAATAAGATAACCAAGTACAGTACCAAATTTATTTACATTTATTTTTGTATATTTTGGAAATCCGAGAATTATAAGTCCCAAAACTAAACAAAGAATAAGGTTTATAATATGTTCATAATTGTAATACGAAAAAGAATATGCTGGATTCATAATTTGTATACCTCCGATTAAGTTATAGACTATTATATAGCGAAAATAAAAAAAAAGAAAGTTTTAGAGGAAAAAAATGAAAGATTTAGATATAGAATTAAATAAGAATAAACTCTATAGAGGAAGCATCCCTTCATTTTTATCAGATGGTAAAAATAAGAAAATAATATATATTTCCACATCTAACCGTAATCTGGAAAATTATCATTACTCTCTTGATAAAGATTACAAAGGAAACCTGAATTTATTTGAAAATATATCCAGCAATGCTGAAGATATGGTAGGGATAAACATAAACCTGCTGAATATTCTGAAAAACGATAAAGAATATCTGATGCTGGTAAATCTGCAGATAGCGTTAAGTTCGTTTTTTGAGGATATCAGGAAAGAGGAATTTCAGGTGGGAAAAACATACAGCATAAAGGAGATATCTGATTTTCTCACAGAAAATAACTATGATTATAATTATATGCTGGAAAAAAAGGGCGAGTGGAGCAAAAGAGGAGATATAGTGGATATCTTCCCGCCAAGCTATGAAAATCCTGTAAGAATGGAATTTTTTGATGATGAGCTGGAAAGCATAAGATTTTTTGATATAGATACCCAAAAGTCAATATCAAAAACAGATAGAATAGAAATATACTCTAATATCCCCCAAGAGGGGCGTTTTGAGTTTATAGAGCTGCTTGATGAAATAAAGGCCGAAGATGTACTTGTGTATCTTGAAAATGACGAGCTGATAGAATACAAGATAGAGGAGTACATTTTGCTGAACAGGGACAATGAAGATCAAATAAGAAAAAGATATACGAATCTTCTGGAAAAAGGTGAAATCATAAATCTGATGAATTTTTCCCATGAACAGCTAAAGACTTTTCAGGATAAAGATAAGCTTATAAAGCTTTCCGAAAAAGCAGATGTGGAAATTCACACATTAAATACGAAAAAATTAAAGGAAGTATATAAAGGAACAAAGATAAAGGTCGTGGAAGAAGAGCTTCTGGAAGGGTATATTGCAGACGGAAAATTTGTTCTTACAGAAAGAGAGCTTGACGGAGTAGTAGTACAAAAAAAAGTAAATACTAAAAAACAGATAAAATATAAGGATCTGAACCAGATAAGAGAAGATGATTATGTAATACATGAACAGTACGGAGTAGGGAAGTACAAAGGGATAGAACAGATGAACAACAGGGATTATCTGAAAATCAAGTATGCAGACGAGGATATACTATTTATACCTATAGAGCATCTGGACAGACTGGAAAAATATATTTCCTACGGGGAAGAGCCAAAGGTATATAAGCTGGGAACCAAAGGATTCAAGTATAAGAAAAAGAAGCTGGAAGAAGAAATAAGGGCATTTGCAGAAGAGCTGGTAAAGATTCAGGCAATAAGAGCTTCGAATCAGGGATTTGTGTATTCCAAAGATACAGTCTGGCAGGAGGAATTCGAAGAGGAGTTTCCTTTTGTGGAAACCGAGGATCAGAAACGGGCAATAGAAGATGTAAAAAATGATATGGAATCAGATAAGATAATGGACAGGGTTATATGCGGGGATGTAGGCTACGGAAAGACAGAAGTGGCTATGAGAGCTGCTTTTAAGGCAATCGTAGACGGTAAACAGGTAGCCCTGCTTACACCTACTACTATTCTTGCCGAACAGCATTATGAAAGATTTAAACAAAGATTTTCAAAATATCCCATGACAATAGAAAATTTATCAAGACTGAGTGATACAAAAAAAGTAAGAGAAATTCTGCATAAACTGGAAACGGGAGTTCTTGACATGGTTATAGGAACTCACAGAATACTTAGTGAAGATGTGAAATTCAAAAACCTTAACTTATTGATAATAGATGAAGAGCAGAAATTTGGGGTAAAATCTAAGGAAAAACTAAAGAAAAAAAGAGAAAAAATTGATATACTAACATTAACAGCTACACCTATTCCAAGAACACTGAATCTGACTTTACTCGGAATAAGGGATATTTCGGTAATAGAAACCCCGCCGGTAAACAGGGTTCCTATAGAAACAATAATAGAAGAGCAGGGTCTGGATATAAAAAGAGCGGTGCTAAAAGAGCTGGCAAGAGACGGACAGATTTTTTACATTTATAATAATGTAAAATTCATGGAAGATAAAATGAAAGAGCTGAAAAGCCAGCTTCCTGAATTCGTAAAAATAGATTATATACACGGTCAGCTTCCTCCGAAACTGATAAAGGAAAGAATAAAGAAGTTTGAAAACGGGGAATATGACATACTTATGGCTACTACAATCATAGAAAACGGTATAGATATCTCAAATGTAAATACTATTTTTATAGAAAATTTTGACAAGCTCGGGCTGTCTCAGGTATATCAGCTGCGCGGAAGAGTGGGAAGAAGCAACAGACAAAGTTACTGTTATCTTATAAAAAGTTTGATTTCTACGAAAAAAAGTAAAAAGAGAGAGGAAACTTTTGATAATATAGAAGACGCTACAGCAAGCGGAATGCAGCTGTCACTGGAAGATCTGAAGATAAGGGGTGCGGGTGAAATACTCGGTGAAAAACAGCACGGAACGATAGAAACCTTTGGATACGATCTTTATGTAAAAATGCTGAGAAAGGAGATAGAAATTCAAAAAGGAACTTATGTAGAAGCAGCACCTGATGTTAATATAGAGCTGAAAGACAAGGGATTCATTCCTGACAGCTATATAGAAGCGGATGAGAAGCTGAATATATATAAGAGGTTTATCATGCTTAACAATGAAAAGGATCTTGCCGGTCTTCTTGATGAAGTAAAGGACAGATTCGGAAAATTCCCTGAAGATTTTGAGCGTTTCGTGGATTATATGAGACTTAAGATATTTGCTCAAAATAATAACATAAAAAAACTCAGAGAAAAAGACAATATGATAGAAATAGAATTTTCAAAAAATATTTCACAAGAGCACATAAATGTGCTATTATTGGAAGATAGTAAATTAAACAGAAAAACATTAAAAATAAACAAAAATAAATTATTAAAAAAAATAACATAGGAGGAAACAATGAAAAAAGCACTAGCAGGATTATTAATATTACTAGGATTGGTGTCTTGTACGGGGGATAGCAATAGACTGACTACAGGAGAAGTAGTTTTTGAATCAAAGGATAAAAAAGTAAAAGTATTTAAAGAAGAAGTGGATTTTGTTATAAATCAGAGCATGGATCCTGAAATGCTGGATCAGGTACCAAAGGAACAGCTTGATGCTCAGAAAAAAGCTATAATAAAACAGCTTGCTTTCTATAAATCTATAGCTTTATCACCTGAAGCTGCTAAGCTAAAAGCAACTAAGGATTACAAAATGGCACTCGGGTTACAGGAAGATACTTTACTGACTGGATTATTCCTGAAAGATAAAGTAAAAGACATAAAAGTAACTGACGAAGAAACTAAAAAATTCTATGATGATAATAAATCTGCATTTACAAGACAGGATAATATAGCTGACCTTCAGTTGATCTACTTGCCATACAGAAGTGACGACGAAAAAGCACAGGCAGACAGAGTTCTTGCAGAAGCTAAGCAAAACAAGGATAAATTCGGAGATCTTGCTAAGCAGTACTCAGCTGATAAGACATCAGGAGCAAACGGAGGAGTTACAGGACCGCTTCCACTGGATAAATTAGGAGCAGATTTTGCACCGATCAAGGATGCTGCTATAAACGGAGCAGTTAATGAAGTAGCACCGAATCTTGTAATATTAGGCGGAGATACTGCTGTTATCGTAAAAGTAAACAAAAAAGAATTAAAAGGTGAAGTAGTAAAATATGAGGATGTTCAAAAGAACATTGCATTCCAGCTAAAACAGAAGAAAATAGCAGAAGAACAGGCTAAAATAGAAAAAGAAATAGTGGATAAATATGATTTGAATTCTATAGATCAGTTAAAATTAGAAGAAAAAGCAGCAGATAAAGACAAAAAATAAATACAATGAAATAGAAAAGAAAAGGGGCTGGGCAAAGTAATTTTTGATTGGCCCCGCTCTAATACATTGGCAAATCTGGTTTATCAGATCATACAGATGTACTGGAGTACTTGTGCTTTGGAATCCGGGTCTGTCAGTACTGTACAGTATTGATGCCGGATAATAATTTTAGCAGTCGAATTATTAGATTATGTTAATATTCTGATCTGTTTATACTTATAATAATTTGAATCAGAAGCGAGTACAAGTGTTTTGGCATGACGGTTATTGGTTATTTTAAAATATAAGTTGGACAAAATACTGGAAAAGTGGTGGTGTAAGAATGAAAATATTAAAATATCTGCTGATATTGATTTTATTTTTGATAGTTGTTACGATAGGTGTATTGTTTTTTTCTGGAAAAATTATAGAATCAAAATTAAATACAAAAGAAACACAGATAGAAAATTTTAAGTTTTCTCTCGGGAAGCGTGAAATAACATTTGATAATATTTCCATAAACGGGAATAAAATGGGACCGGGACGTGCAACAATAAGTCTCAAAAGATTTTTTGGAAATATGTTTGATAAGGAAATATATCTTAATGAAGTAGAGTTTAGCAATGTTGATTTTAACACATTGTTTGCTGCTCCTGATGAAAATATTGATAAGTTTATAAGTAAGATACAGGTGCCGGCCGAGAAGACAGAGGCCGGGGCAGCGGATAATATATCAGAGGAAATTTCCAGTCTCGAATCAGGTACAAATGATGTGCTGAATTTTGATTTTATTACACAGATGGAAGATTTGGAAAAGCTGAAAAGAGAATTTTCAGATACACAGGATTTGGATACAAAGATAGCAAAATTAAAAGAAATTTCTGAGAAATCCGAAAAGATAAAAAAAGATATTACGGATAAAAAAATATTGATCAATGAGAAAATCGCGGAATTGGACAGTGAGAATATAAAAGCACTAAATACATATACAGACCAGCTTGAAGAGCTGAACAATACAATAAAAGCCGGAAATGTAGATAATATTAAGAAAATAACATTTATAGACAGAGGAAGAGATATAGTTCAAGATTTGAATATTTCCCTGAAAACGGCTAAGGTAGCGGAAGATTTTTATAAAAGTAATATATCAGCAAAAAAAGTTATTTTGATATCTGCGGATCAGAGAATGGAGATATTTAATACAGGACCTGATTTAGGAAGCACTACAGCAGACTATAAAAGTAAAGATGCGGCTTATAAGATCACTAAAGCCGAAAACTCCGAGCTCTACAAAATAGCCGTAACAAGAGATAAATTATCAGAGGAAATTCTTTACGAAAATGATAAAATAACAGCTGATATAAAATATACAAAAATAAATTTTCTTCCTGATGTTTCAGATATTGTAATTGAGACGAAATTATCATATAATAATGATATATTAAATATTGCCTCAAATAATTCCGTGACAGATGAACAGGAAAATTTTATAAAAGAGAGTATAGAAAAGATAAAGCAGGAAAGACTGGCAGCATTAAGCGAAAAATATAACACGGAAAATACAAGAATAAATGACATACTGGATCAGCTTAATGAAAAGGAAAAGGAACTGGATGCCCAGATTTCCAAGTTAAAGGTATTAACAACTTCATCTAATATAATTAATACGTTAGGAGAATAAAGGAAATGAGACTTGATAAGTTTCTTAAGGTAACGAGAATAATCAAAAGAAGAACTATCGCAAAAGAACTTGCTGATAATGGAAATATCCAGATAAACAACGAGGAAAAAAAATCATCTTACAGTGTCAAGGCAGGAGATGTACTTGATATAAAATATTTTAACAAAAATATAAAAATAAGAGTAAAAGAAGTGCCCAGCGAAAATCTGAGAAAAGAAGATATAGAAAATTACATCGAGGTGCTTTCATCATGATATATTCGAACTGTAAGATCAATCTGGGATTGAATATCCTGAAAAAAAGAGAAGACGGGTATCATGAACTGGATATGGTAATGATGCCTGTGGATTTTAACGATGTGTTGAAATATGAAGATTACGGGGAAAAAGGCGACCTGATACTGGAAGTCAGTGATACAAGAATACCGATAGATGAAAAAAATATAGTGAGAAAAGCATATAATCTGTATTTTGATAACTCTAACACCCCGAGACAAAAAATAAAAGTATTTTTGGATAAAAAAATACCGCATGAAGCCGGACTCGGCGGAGGCAGCTCCAATGCAGCTTTTATACTCAGAAAGCTGAATGACAAGTATAAGCTGTATACTAATGAAGAGTTGGAAAAAATAGCTCTAAAGGTAGGAGCAGACGTACCGTTTTTTATAAGAAATAAAAGTGCAAGGGTAACAGGGATCGGCGAAAAAATAGAAGAGATAGAAAATAATCTGTCATCAGAAATACTTCTTATAAAACCGCAGCAGGGGATGTCAACAGGGCAGGTCTACAGTTATTACAAAGATAATAAAAAAGATCTGAAAATGGCGGATATTATGAGTATAGTAAAGGCTCTGAAAGAAAATAACCTGACTCAGCTTTTAAAAAATATAGAAAATTCACTGGAACAGCTTATCTTTAAAAAAGACAGCAGCTTCAGAGATTTGAAAAATGAATTGGAAGATGCTTTGGCCAAAAAGATATTTTTATCAGGAAGCGGAAGCTGCTTTTTTGCATTTTGCGAAAACGGAAATTTTGATACAAGTAAACTTGATAAAAAAAATGTTTTTTATCAAAAAACGAACAGGCTAGTGCAAAATTATGGAAAATAAACTATTGTTTAAAAATTATAGCTGATCCCTCTGGAATATGCTGTTAACAAATTTCTTCTATTTTTTATTTATTTATAATTTAATAACTTAAAATTATTTTACAATAAAAAAAGGGTAAAAAAAGGTTGATTTTTGAAAAATATAAGGTATACTATATGGAAGTAAAACTTCAAATACAACTAGAGAAGGGGTGCTGTAGCATGAAAATAACAGACATCAGATTAAGATTAGGAAGAGGCGCAGAGGATGGGGGAAAACTGAAAGCGTACGTAGATGTAACTTTTGATGAGAGTTTCGTAATTCATGGACTGAAAATTATAGAAGGACAGAACGGACTGTTTGTGGCTATGCCATCAAGAAGAATGCCAAATGGTGAATTCAAGGATATTGCCCATCCAATAACTCCGGAATTAAGAAATGAACTAACAGATTTCATAATTAAGAAATTTGAGGAAGAAAAAGTAAATCTTGAAGCGGCTGCGGCTACAACAGCAGAATAATCTAAAAATCCTAAAAGTCTAAAAAGAGTCTCTCTTTATTAATGAACATCATGTTTGTTTAAAGAGAGTTTTTTATTTATTATATGGTTAATTATCTGGTGTAGCGACCTGTTTAAAATTTTACAATTAGCTGCAGATACAAAAAATATTAGAAGAGGAAGTGTTCAAATGACTGAGAAAGAGAAACGACTGCTGGGACTGCCCCATTATTTATTTAAAGAGCCGGAAATATCCGAAGAAATAACAAGAACTAAAGAGCTCTGTTATGAATATAACCAGCTGAGACCGAGCGATAAAGAAGGACAGGAAGAAATGCTGGTAAGAATTTTTCAGAAGGAGTTTAAAAATATAAAGATATGGGCCCCGTTTCAATGCTTTCACGGGAAAAATATTACATTGGGAAAAAATTTTTTTGCAAATCATAATTTTATAGTGATAGATATGTGTGAAGTAATAATAGGCGATGATGTTATGATAGGACCAAACGTAACGATAACTACAGCCAGTCATCCGAAAAGTCCGCGTCAGAGAAAGGAAAATATAGAATTCGGAGCAAAAGTGATAATAGAGGACGGAGTGTGGATATCATCAGGTGTTACGATATGTCCCGGTGTAACAATAGGGAAAAATTCTATAATAGGTGCAGGAAGTATAGTAACAAAAAGCATTCCGGCAAATGTAGTAGCCTATGGAACTCCGTGCAGAGTGACTGAAAAAATTAAGGAAAAATAGAAAAAAATCTTGCTGTTTCTTATAAAAAATATTAGAATATCATTGGCAGATATACAAAGAGTAAAATTTACAAGGAGAAAAAAATGAAACTAATAGTAGGCTTGGGAAATCCCGGTGAAAATTATAAAATGACGAGACATAATGCGGGGTTTATCTACGTGGACGAATACCTGAAGGAAAACGGATTTAGAAGCAGGGATTATAAAAATAAGTTTAAAGGCGAAATAGCAGAGCTGAACAAACTGGGAAAAAAGGCACTGTTCCTGAAGCCGCTTACATTTATGAACCTAAGCGGGGAATCAGTGAGAGAAGCCGTAAACTTTTATAAACTTGACCCTGCTCATGATTTATTTGTGATATATGATGATATGGATCTGGAACTAGGACGTATCAAAATAAGAAAAAACGGAAGACCCGGCGGACATAACGGTATAAAGTCAATAATAAGCCATGTAGGGCCTGAATTTATCAGAATAAAGTGTGGAATCGGGCGTCCCGGAGGAAGAACAGATGTGGTAAATTATGTTCTGGGAAAGCTTACCGATGAGGAGAAAGAAGTATTAAAGGAGAACAGAGAAAGAATAAACAGCTTAATAGATGATATTATCGACGGAAAAGATGCAGATCAGCTTATGGCTGTTTATAATCAAAAATGAGAAAAAGTACATTAGCATAGGAGGTAACAGCAAGTGATAGAATTGGTAAACATAGAAAAGCGTTTTGGGAACAAAAGGGTGCTGAGAAATATTAACCTGAACCTGCAGGAGGGGAAGGTATACGGCTTATTTGGACCTAACGGTGTAGGGAAAACAACACTTCTGAAAATTATGGCAGGATATAATAAAAAAACATCAGGAGAATATAAGATAAACGGATTAGATTTTACTTATGAAAATAAGGATCATATAACATTTATTTCTGACAAGGAAATCTTTTACGGCTGGATGAAGATAAAAGATGCTGTGAAATATTATAAGGATTTTTTTACAGATTTTGATGAGGAGAAATGTCTGCGGCTGGTAAAAATGATGAAGCTCGAGGCAGATGATAAGATAAATGTGCTTTCCAAAGGAATGAAGGCACGTCTTAAAGTAGCTCTGGCAATAAGCAGAAATGCAAAGCTTTATCTTTTGGACGAACCGCTTGGGGGACTGGATCCCGTATCAAGAAAAATAATTCTGGATACAATAAAAACATTGATGAATCAGAACGGAATATTAATTATAACAAGTCATCTTGTGAATGATGTGGCAGATATAATAGACCATGTTTTATTTATTTCTGAGGGAGAAATAATACTGGATACTGAAAAATCAAAACTGGATCTGGAAAATTATAAATTAGAAGACTACTATGTAAAGGAGTACTTAAATGTTTAAAAAATTAATGAAATATGAATTGAGAAAAGGTATTATTCCTTATATAATTATTATGGTAAGTCTGATAGTGGCTTTTATTATAATAGCAGTGCAGTGTTCTTTTATAGATTTCGATTCATTTAACAGTCGCAGTGAAAACCAGTTTGTTATTCTTATGATGGGTATTTTTCTCGTTGTAGGAATGGCCTATATACTTATGATAGTAGGCGGAGTATTTAATTTTGTACAGGGGATAATGTATCTTGCCGATGAATTTTTCAGGGAAAAAGGATATCTGACTTTTTCTACGCCTAATTCGTCATATAAAATAATAGCTTCAAAGCTTCTGGCATATTTTATAAGAAATTTTGTATATTTTATGGTAATTCTGGTTTCGGTATTAGGAGTTTTATCTATAGTTTTCAGAGAAAATAATGAATTTTTTATGATAATGGAGTTTATCAGAAAAAATCCTTTGCTGATAATTTTGGTATTGATTTATGCTATTTTAGGGCAGTTAATTCATATGATATTTATATATTTTATAATGACGCTGAATGTAACAGTTATCGACTTTAAACATAAAATTCTTTCATCGTTTCTGATGTATTTCGGAGTTACGATTTTTCTGCGTATAATATACTTTTTTTTACAGCTTTACATACAGTTTAATATTAATACAACAGGATTTTTGATTTTTTACAAATCAATAAGCATGAATGTTCCTGTGTATATGCCGGAATACGCCGGAGGAAATTATGAGTTTATTCCTTTGCCGGTTTTCCCTGTTTTGATTATTTTTCTGGGAGTATTTTTTGTATTATATTTTTCAGTCTGCAAGCTGATAGATAAAGGGGTAAATATTTAAGAACTTTTTTGAATATAATTATAAAAAGACAATCAATGATCGGTTGTCTTTTTTTTGTTATTTAAAGAATAAAGGTACCATAATTAACAATTGTATATTTTTTTGATTTAATAAGGTATTCTGTCAGTAGAGAAAATCTTTAAAATAATTTATAAATTAACTTGTTGAAAAGTAATTTTAGGTGCCCATCAAAATCCATATCTGTATCAGCATCAAATTCCGGGCTTTCGCCCCCTATTCCAATAAGCGTCAGTATAACCTGAATCACTAAAATAACAGTGGAAAATATACCGGTATAAAAGAGTAAATTAGTCATTATTGCACCCCCGTTCAAAAAATTTATTTTAAAGCTGTAAATTACTGTTAATAATAAAAAAATTTATATCCTTCGATTATGTCAGAGGTGAAGTGTATAATTTTCAGAATAACAAAATCATTGAAAATCAGTATCGAATAAATTTTTTTATGCTTAAAATAATACAGGAAAATCAAATAATTTTGAAAGTAAATTATTAATTTTCTTCCATATAAACTTATTGTATTTTGTTAATATCTGACGAACATATAATTTAACTGAAAATCAATTGTAATTATAGGCTTAAAATGAAGATTTGTCAAGCCAATGTTAGATTTTATTTGCTTTTGAAGCAGATGGTTTTAAGAAAAATTTTTACATAATAAAATATTCATATAGTTTTCTTTTTTTCTGCTGACAGATAAAATATTCAGTGCTGTATAACAAAAATAGATGCAGATACTACACTGTAAAAGAAAAACATATACCATACTTATGGAAAAAATATAAAAACTATATTTTACTTAATAGATGATATTTGATAATATAAATGTATAATAAAAGATAAAGGAGATTACAAAATATGGAATTATTAGTATTATCAGTCATATTACTGGTTGTCATTATAGAACTCATTGGACTCAGCATTAATAAAGAAGCACTTTTTAATTTCTATAATACGTTTCCATCGTGTGAAGATTATTCTGATAATTTTGCATATGGAGCCGGTAATAATAAACTATAATACTAACGGTAAATGTCCTTTATGTATTTAGGCCATAATAGTTTTGTAGGTGATATTTTATAAATATTTATTTTAATTATAGAGATTAGAGGGTGATTCTAAAGATTTTTTAGAATCATTTTTTTTTACAAATTTATTGAGAGGTGAAGATAATGAGAAGTGATAATTTGAAAAAGGGAGACAGAAGAGCACCGCACAGATCCCTGCTTAAGGGATTAGGTTTTGTAAATGAGGAAATGGACAAGCCTATTATAGGAATTGCCAATTCATTTAATGAGATAATACCGGGACATGTCCATCTGCAGACTCTTGTACAGTCTGTAAAAGACGGTATAAGAATGGCAGGAGGAGTTCCTATGGAATTTAATACGATAGGAATCTGCGACGGGCTGGCAATGAATCACATAGGAATGAAATATTCGCTGGTAACAAGACAGATAGTGGCTGATTCGATAGAAGCTACTGCGATGGCAACACCATTTGATGCTATAGTTTTTATACCAAACTGTGATAAGGTAGTTCCCGGAATGCTTATGGCAGCAGCAAGACTGAATATACCAAGTATATTTATAAGCGGAGGAGCAATGCTCGCAGGTGTCTATAAAGGGAAAAAAATAGGATTAAGCAATGTTTTTGAATATGTTGGGCAGTTTGAATCAGGGAAAATGACTGCAAAAGAACTGAATATGGTAGAAGATATGGCGTGTCCTACATGCGGGTCATGTTCGGGAATGTACACTGCAAATACAATGAACTGTCTGACTGAAGCTCTGGGAATGGGACTGCCCGGGAACGGAACTGTGCCTGCGGTATTTTCGGAAAGACTCAGACTTGCTAAAAAAGCAGGAATGCAGATACTGGAAATACTAAAAGCTGATCTGAAACCAAAAGATATAATGACAAAGGAAGCATTTGTAAATGCAGTGGCAGTGGATATGGCACTCGGAGGATCTACAAATACAGCACTTCATCTGCCGGCAGTAGCACATGATGCAGGAGTAAAACTTACTATAGATGATTTTAACGAAATTGCGGCGAGAGTACCTCAGCTGTGTAAGCTGTCACCTTCAGGAGAGTATTTCATAGAGGATTTATACAGAGCAGGCGGAGTTACTGCGGTAATGAGAAGACTGCTTGAAAACGGAGAGCTGGATGGAACTCAGAAAACAGTTGCACTGAAAACACAGGAAGAGCTGTGTAAGGAAGCATATATAAATGACGAGGATGTAATAAAGCCGTGGGATAAGCCGGCGTATGCAGGCGGAGGACTGGCAGTGCTGAAAGGAAATCTTGCCGAGCTGGGATCAGTGGTAAAAGCCGGGGCAGTGGCAGATGAAATGCAGGTACATTCAGGACCGGCAAAGGTGTATAATTCTGAAGAGGAGGCCGTGGACGGAATTCTCGGCGGAAAAGTAAAAAGCGGAGATGTAGTGGTAATAAGATATGAAGGACCTAAAGGCGGACCGGGAATGAGAGAAATGCTTACTCCGACATCTGTAATAGCAGGTATGGGACTGGATAAAGAAGTAGCACTTCTTACTGACGGAAGATTTTCAGGGGCGACAAGAGGAGCTTCAATAGGGCATGTGTGTCCTGAGGCAGCAGTAGGAGGAACTATAGCAGTAGTAAGAGACGGGGATATTATAGAAATAGATATACCAAACAGAACTCTGAATGTAAAACTAAGCGACGAGGAAATTGCAGCCAGAAAAGCCGAGCTGAAACCATATGAGCCTGAAGTAACAGGATATCTGAAAAAATATGCACTGCATGTAGGATCGGCAGTTAACGGAGCAATAGAAGAATATTAAACTGCACCAGAAGAATTTTAAAGATTATTTTTGAAATATAAAAGACAGATACTTTCAAAGGAGAGAAAATGCTAACATTATGTGACTTTGTGGAAGCAAAGGAAAGATTATCAAATGTACTGGTAAAAACCAAGCTTATATACAGTTCCACATTTTCAAAGGAATTCGGGAACACAGTTTATATAAAGCCGGAAAACCTTCAGAGAACCGGATCATTCAAAATCAGGGGAGCATATAACAAAATATTTATGCTTTCCGAGGAAGAAAAGAAAAAAGGACTTATAGCCTCATCAGCGGGAAATCATGCTCAGGGAGTGGCATTTGCCGCACAAAAGCTGGGCGTCAAGGCAACTATAGTTATGCCGAAGCATACCCCCCTCATAAAAGTCGAGGCAACTGCAAGATTCGGTGCAGAAGTGGTTCTGCACGGTGAAGTTTATGATGAAGCATATGAGAAGGCAAAGGAGCTTCAGGAAGAAAAAGGATATATTTTTGTACATCCTTTTGATGATGATGCTGTGATTGCGGGTCAGGGAACAATTGCGCTGGAAATCTTGAAAGAGCTTCCCGATGTGGATATAATAATGGTTCCTCTTGGAGGCGGAGGACTGATATCCGGAATAGCAGCAGCGGCAAAACTAAAAAATCCGGAGATAAAAATAATAGGTGTAGAGCCTGAAGGGGCAGCCAGTGCCATAAAGTCACTAAATGAAGGTAAGGTAACAGAGCTTTCGGAGTCATATACAATAGCAGACGGAGCAGCAGTAAAAAGAATAGGAGATACTACTTTTGAATATATAAAAAAATATGTTGATGAAATAATAACGGTTTCTGATTATGAACTAATGGAATCATTTCTGATACTGGTAGAAAAGCACAAGCTGATAGCTGAAAATGCCGGGATTTTATCTCTGGCCGGACTGAGAAAGATAAAAGAAAAAGATAAGAAGATAGTTTCTGTATTAAGCGGAGGGAATATCGACGTTTTGACAATTTCTTCAATGATAAGCAAGGGACTTATTTCAAGAGGGAGAATATTTAGTTTTTCTGTTCAGCTTCCGGATAAGCCGGGACAGCTTCAGATGGTGTCGGATATACTGACAAGGCTAAATGCCAATGTAATAAAACTGGATCATAATCAGTTCAAAAATCTTGACAGATTTCACGAAGTGGAGCTTCAGGTAACTGTAGAAACTAACGGAGAAGAACATATACAGAAAATAATAAAAGAATTTAAGAATTTTGGCTATGAAATTCTGAGAATAAATATATAAATAAACAGAGTCGGCAAAATTGTCAATGCCTGAGGATCTATCACTGCAGAAAAGGAGCTTCTTTGCAAAAAGCAGGCAGTGGTCGAATGACAGGAAAATCGGGAGTGATTCAAATGAAAAAGTATGAAATTTTAATAATAGCGAAGAATACTGACGGAATAATAGCAAGAATAATGTCGCTTTTTAACAGAAGAGGATATCATGCCCTGAAAATGACAGCGGGAGTAACTAACAAACTGGGATATACAAGACTTACACTTACGGTGGAAGGTGATGATAAAATACTTGATCAGATACAAAAACAGGTATATAAAATAACTGATGTGGTAAAGGTAAAGATATTTCCTAAGGAAAATGTCATAAGAAGAGAGCTTATGCTTTTGAAAGTAAAGGCAAATATAGAAACAAGGGCTCAGATAGTACAGATTGCCGAGATCTACAGAGGTGAAGTGGTAGATGTTTCTCCTGACTCGGTAACAATGGAGCTTACCGGGGACAGTCAAAAATTAGGAGGATTCGTAGATATAATGGAAAGCTACGGTGTTCTGGAAATAGCAAGAACAGGTGTTCTGGCTATGAGCAGGGGAGAAAAACTGTAACTTTGGGAATGAAATATTCCGAAAAATATAAAATCTGTAATAAATAAAGGGTGATAAAAGATGGAAGATAAGATGATAAGCGGGGCCAGAATAATACTGGAATGCCTCAGCAGACTAGGAGTAAAAAATATATTTGGATATCCCGGCGGAAGCGTGATTCCTATTTATGATGAATTATACAGTTTTAAGGGTCTTAATCATTATTTTTCAAGACATGAACAGGGAGCGGCACATGAAGCTGACGGGTATGCAAGGGTTTCTGGAGAAGTAGGTGTGTGTCTTGCCACTTCAGGACCGGGAGCTACCAATTTGGTAACAGGAATAATGACTGCACATATGGACTCTATACCTCTTCTCGCCATTACAGGACAGGTAGTAAGCAACCTTTTGGGAAAAGATGCATTTCAGGAAAGTGACATAGTGGGGATAACAGTACCTATTACAAAAAACAATTATCTGGTTCAGAATATAAAGGATCTGCCGCATATGATGAAGGAGGCCCATTATATAGCAAGAACCGGAAGACCGGGACCTGTACTCATAGATGTGCCCAAAGATATACAGCTGGCAAAGATTCCTTTTGCAGAATTTGAAAAACTGTATAATCAGGAAATAGAGCTGGAAGGATATGAACCTACATATCACGGGCATCCTATGCAGATCAAAAAAGCCGTAAAAGAAATACAAAATGCAAAAAAGCCGTTAATTATAGCAGGAGCCGGAATATTAAGGGCAAATGCAAGTGATGAGCTGAAAGAACTGGCTGAAAAAATGGATATACCTGTGACTATGACTCTTCTGGGTCTCGGAGCTTTTCCTTCAAGCAATGAATTATCGCTGGGAATGCTCGGGATGCACGGAACAGTTTATGCAAACTACGCTACTGCAGAAGCTGATCTGATAATAGCGGCAGGAATCAGATTTGACGATAGAATTACAGGAAATCCTGATAAATTTTGTAAAAATGCAAAAATAATACATATTGATATAGATCCTGCGGAGATAGGAAAGAATAAAAAGCCGGATATACCAATAGTAGGAGATTTGAAAAATATACTGACGGAAATAAACGGAAAGCTGAAAGATAAAAATAACAAGGAATGGCATGAAAAAATAAAGGAATGGAAAGAAGAATACCCGCTGATTTACAAAAAACAGGATGAATCAAAGCTGTGTCCTCAGGAGGTTCTGGAAAAGATAAACAGCATAGTAAAAGGAGAAGCAATAATAGTAACCGATGTAGGTCAGCATCAGATGTGGGCGGCACAGTATCTCGACTATGAAAAGCCGAACACAATATGTACTTCCGGGGGAGCCGGAACAATGGGATTCGGACTGCCGGCAGCAATCGGGGCACAGGTGGCAAAGCCGAAAGAGAAAGTAATAACAATAGTAGGCGACGGCGGAGTACAGATGAATATTCAGGAGCTGATGGTAGTAAAGCAGTATAACCTTCCTGTCAAAATAGTAATTTTGAATAACTCTTATCTGGGAATGGTAAGACAGTGGCAGGAAATGTTTAATGAAAAAAGATACTCTTTTGTAGATCTTGAACATAACCCTGATTTTGTAAAGCTGGGTGAAGCCTATGGAATAAAATCAGTAGAGCTGTCAAAGCCGGAAGATCTTGTTCAGATGGAAGAGCTTTTGAATACAGACGGGCCTGTTCTGATAAACTGTATAGTTGAAAAAGAAGAGAATGTCTTTCCGATGATCCCCTCAGGAACAAGTGTTGATCAGATGGTAGGGAAAAAGGGGGAGATTTAGATGACTAGAAGACATGAAATTTTGATAATAGCCAAAAATAAAAACGGGATAGTATCAAGAATAATGTCGCTTTTTAACAGAAGAGGTTATCAGGTTCAGAAAATGACAGCAGGTGTTACAAATAAAGAAGGATATGCAAGACTGACCCTTACTGTGGAAGGTGATGACAAAACACTTGATCAGATACAAAAACAGGTATATAAAATAATAGATGTAGTAAAAGTAAAGGTATTTCCCGAAGAGGGCGTTATCAGAAGGGAGCTTATGCTTCTGAAGGTAAAGGCAAATCATGAAACAAGAGCACAGATAGTACAGATAGCTGAGATTTACAGAGGAAAGGTGCTGGATGTTTCGCCGACATCGCTTACTATAGAATTAACAGGAGATGTACAAAAATTAAGAGGATTTATAGATATTCTGGATAACTACGGTATACTTGAAATAGCAAAAACAGGAGTATTGGCAATGAGCCGCGGGGAAAAAATGTAAGATACCAACAAAGGAGGAAGTTAATGACTAGAAAAATAAAGATATTTGATACCACATTAAGAGACGGGGAGCAGACACCCAGAGTAAATCTGAATTCGCAGGAGAAGCTGAGAATAGCAAAACAGCTGGAATCATTAGGGGTAGATATAATAGAAGCAGGATTTGCCATTTCATCTCCGGGAGATTTTGAAGCTGTAAGCACAATAGCTGAGCATGTAAAGGATTCTACAATAGCCAGTCTGGCAAGAGCTGTAAAGAAAGATATAGAAACAGCAGCAAGAGCATTAGAAAAGGCAAATAAAAAGAGAATACATATTTTTCTTGCTACTTCACCGTTACACAGAGAATATAAACTGAAAATGGGCAAGGAAGAAATTCTGGAAAAGATATATGAAGCAGTAAAATACGGAAAAACATTAATGGACGATATACAGTTCTCGGCAGAGGATGCTATGAGAACAGAGCCTGAATATCTTGCAGAAGCATATAATGCTGCTATAGCGGCAGGGGCTACTACAATAAATGTTCCGGATACTGTGGGATACAGAACTCCTACGGAAATTTTTGAGAGAATAACGTATTTAAGGGAAAATGTAAAAGGAATAGACGGAGTGGATATTTCTACACATTGCCATAATGATCTGGGACTTGCTGTGGCAAATTCAATAGCAGCAGTAGAAGCAGGTGCAACACAGATAGAGTGTACTATAAACGGTCTTGGAGAAAGAGCGGGAAATACATCTCTTGAAGAAGTGGTTATGATTCTTGCTACAAGAAAAGATAAATATGAAAATCTTACTACAAGAATAGATACAAGACAAATCTATCCTACAAGTAAGATGGTCAGTCTTCTTACAGGTGTAGCAACACAGCCTAACAAAGCAATAGTGGGAGCAAATGCATTTTCTCATGAGTCTGGAATTCATCAGCACGGGGTGCTGGCTAATCCTGAAACATATGAGATAATAACTCCGGAGAGTGTAGGAAGAGATACAAACAGCCTTGTACTTGGTAAATTATCAGGAAAACATGCTTTTGTTGATAAAATGGAAAAGCTTGGATTTTCTATGGATAATGAAAAAATAGATGAATTATTTGCAGAGTTTAAAAAGCTTGCAGATAAGAAAAAATATATTCTTGATGAAGATATTATATCTCTTGTAACTGGTGACGCTGGTAAATTCGAGGGAAGAGTAAAGCTGGAAAGTTTCGAGATTACAAGAAGAGAAGGAAAACCAAAAGCAGAGGTTACTATTACCATAGATAATAAAGAACAAACTATGACAGCAATAGGTGACGGACCGGTAGATGCCGCATATCATGCAATAAATAACATGCTTGGGAATAGTTATGACGTGGCTGAATACAAACTGGATTCCATCACAGGCGATACAGATGCACAGGCTCAGGTAGTAGTGATAATAGAGAAAAACGGCGAAAGACATATGGGAAGAGGACAAAGCACGGATATAGTGGAAGCCAGTATCATAGCGTATATAAATGCCGTAAATCGGCTCTATAAAGGAGAAGAAAATGATTAAAGTTGAAGTCTTTGATACAACTTTAAGAGATGGTGCACAGGCGCGGGGAATATCATTTTCAGTAAAGGATAAAATAGCTGTAACTCAGGCTCTTGATGCTTTCGGAATAGACTATATCGAGGCCGGGAATCCCGGTTCCAATCCAAAGGATCTGGAGTTTTTTGAACTCGTCAAATCTGTGGAGCTGAAGCATTCAAAGCTTGTAGCCTTTGGCAGTACAAGAAGAAAGGACGTGGCTCCCGAGGAGGATCAGAATCTTATTTCACTGCTGCAGGCAGGAACGGAATATGTTTCCATATTCGGAAAAAGCTGGGATTTTCATGTTACGGATATTATAAAAACAACACTTGAAAATAATCTGGAAATGATAAAGGATACACTGTTATTTTTAAAATCAAAAGGAAAGAAAGTTATATTTGATGCAGAGCATTTTTTTGACGGGTATAAAAATAATCCGGAATATGCATTAGAGGCTCTAAAAGCTGCAAAAGACGGCGGAGCAGAGATACTTACCCTTTGTGATACAAACGGGGGATGCTTTCCTGAAGAAATTTCAAGAATAACAAAAGAAGTAAAAGAAAAACTTGGTGATATAAAAATAGGAATTCATGCACATAATGATATGGGCTTCGGAGTGGCGAATTCTATAGCAGCAGTGGAAGCAGGAGCCCTGCAGGTACAGGGGACATTTCTCGGATACGGCGAAAGATGCGGAAATGCTAATTTATCTACAATAATAGCTAATTTGCAGCTGAAAAAAGATTATGAACTTGTTCCACGTGAAAAGCTGGGTCTTCTTACAAGCACTGCAAGAATAATAGCAGAGATTTCAAATATAACAATAGAAGATTCCATGCCTTATATAGGGAAAAATGCTTTTGCACATAAGGGTGGGATGCATATAGACGGTGTCTCCAAAGCCTCACACTCTTTTGAACATATAAATCCCGAGCTGGTCGGAAATGAAAGAGAGTTTCTTCTTTCGGAGGTATCAGGAAGGTCAACTATTCTTGAGGAAATCAGGAGAGTGGATAAGGATATACAGAGAGATTCGGAAGCTACAGCTGGAATTATAGAAAGACTTAAGGAGCTGGAATATCAAGGCTATCAATTTGAAGGGGCAAAGGCTACATTTGAGCTTGTCATAAGAAAGTATCTGGGTAAATATAAACCGTTTTTTGATCTGGTGTATTTTGATGTAAAGGGTAACTATATCGGGAAAAAATATTATTCCACAGCTGTGGTAAAAGTAAAGGTAAAGGATCAGATAGAGCTTACTGTTGCTGAGGGCGACGGGCCTGTAAATGCGCTTGACCAGGCACTTAGAATAGCTCTTGAGAGATTTTATCCCGAATTGAAAGAGATGCATCTGATTGATTACAAGGTTAGGGTATTGAAGGGTGAGGAAAATGCTACAGCTTCAAAAGTAAGGGTTCTTATAGAATCGGCTGATGCCAAAAATTCATGGACAACTATAGGAGTTTCTACTGACATAATAGAAGCCAGCTGGATAGCTCTTGTAGATTCCATAGAGTACAAGCTGATACAGGAAACGCTGAAAAGGCTCGAGGATTTTGGATAAAAATTATAGAAAGGCTGAATTCCTATGCTTACAAAAATGATGAAAACAACATTCCTGATATTTATAGCTGCTTTAACAGTAATTATTCTCTGTTATTTTTATGCATGTTATGAGTTTGGAAATATAAAGATAAAAGAAATAGAGATAGCTTCAGCAGATATTCCCGAGAGCTTTGACGGTATGAGAATCATGTATGCTGCAGATTTTCAGTTCGATGCAAGAAACAGCTTTAATAAAAAGGCTCTTAACAAAGCAATTGATATCATGAATAATACTGATAAGGATATAATTCTGCTGGGCGGTGATTATACTAACTGGGAAGGAAAAGTAATTCCGTTTTTTACTGAATTTCAAAAAGTGAAAAAACCTGAATACGGAATATATTCGGTAACAGGTAATCACGATTATTCCAACCATACACTGGTATTGGAAATGATTGAAAAAACTGGAATAAAAAATCTTGATAATGAAAAAACCGAAATAGAGAAAAACGGTCAGAAAATTATTATTGCCGGTGTGGAGGATTTATGGTTTGGAAACCCTGATGCAAAAATGGTTTTGGAAGATGCAGATAAAAAAGATTTTGTGATATTCCTTTCGCATAATCCTGATTATTTTGAAGAAATGGCTTCTAGTGAAAAAGAGAAGGCAGATATAACACTTTCAGGACATATTCATGCGGGACAGGCGAGTTTTTTCGGGTTGTTCTCTCCGTTTACCGGTTCTGTAACAAGATACGGGGAAAAATACAGATATGGAATGAAAAACTTTGATAACCATAAAATATACATAACATCAGGACTCGGGGGCAGTGTTTTTGGTCAGTATGTCAGATTTTTCGCACAGCCTGAAATAGTAATAGTGAAATTAAAAAAAATATAATAAAAAAAGTTAATATGAAACTCAAATATGATATACTAAATATATAAGCGAAAAATTATTATAAATGTAATTAAAAGATAAAGAGGAGGAACCATTAGTGGGAATGACAATTGTAGAAAAGATTTTAGCCAAAAAATCCGGAAAGGATGAGGTCAAGCCCGGGGAGAATATCTGGGTAAATGTGGATGTTTTAATGACACATGATGTAACAGGACCGGGAAGTATGGCAATTTTTAAGAAAAATTTTGGTGAAAATGCAAAGGTTTGGAACAATGAAAAAATAGTACTTGTACCAGATCATTATATTTTTACTAAAAATGAACATGCTATGAGAAATATAGAGTATGTAAACCAGTTTGCGGTAGAACAGGAATTAAAGTATTTTTATCCGCCGTTTACTAATAAATACAAAGGAGTATGCCATACTGCACTTGCGCAGGAAGGACATACAAGACCGGGAGAGGTTCTTTTCGGAACAGATTCGCATACTTGTACAGCAGGAGCCTTCGGGGAATTCGCCACAGGAATAGGAAATACAGATGCGGCTTTTATTCTCGGGACAGGAAAACTCTGGGTGAAGGTGCCGGAAACTATGAGATTTACATTTGAAGGAAAGTTTCCTGAATATGTAATGGGAAAAGATGTAGTGCTGAAAGTAATAGGCGACATCGGCTTTGACGGTGCTACATATAAGTGCATGCAGTTTGACGGGGATGCAATTCACGGATTTAACATGGAAGAAAGAATGACAATCTGTAATATGGCAATTGAAGCAGGAGGAAAATGCGGAATTATAGAGCCTGACGAAATAACTGTGGAATATGTTACGGAAAAAACTGATAAGCCTTTTGAATTGATTTATTCAGATAAAGACGCTGATTATTCGGCAGAATATAAATATAATGCCAATGAAATGGAGCCTATAGTGGCTAAGCCTTTTAATCCAGGAAATACAGACCTTGCGAAAAACCTTGGTGATGTAAAGCTGGACAGAGCATACATAGGTTCTTGTACAGGAGGAAAAACTACGGATTTCGTGGCAGCGGCAAAAATACTAAAGGGAAGAAAGGTAGCTATAGAAACATTTATAGTTCCGTCTACCGTAAAAGTAGAGGAAGCTCTTTCAAAGATAATAATAGACGGGGAAACTTGCATGGAGATATTTGAAAAAGCAGGATGCAAAATAGGACCGCCTTCATGTGCAGCTTGTCTTGGAGGACCTGTAGATACTTTCGGAAGAACACATGCAAATGAAGTGGTAATATCTACTACAAACAGAAACTTCCCGGGAAGAATGGGATCTATGGATTCACAGGTTTATCTGGCATCACCTTATACTGCGGCAGCTTCAGCAGTAACAGGGCACATTACTGATCCGAGAGAATTCTTAGGTTGGGAAAAATAAAGAAAAATCATTTGATCAGGGAGGATTGCCGGTGAAGGTAAAAGTAAATAAAAAACATGTGTCAGAAGGTAATTTTCCTTTATTTAAGGCAGGAAGCACTATTTTGCTAAAAGATGAATGCAATGAATTTTTTGCATGGTATAGCTGTGAAATAGAAGGTTACAGTACTTATATACATGAGGATTACTTTGAAAACGGGAAACTCACTGCTGATTATAATCCTACAGAGCTGGATGCAGAATCCGGGGATATTCTGGAGGTACTGCTGATAAAAAATAACTGGCTTTACTGCAGAACACAAAATGAATCTTACGGCTGGATTCCCGGCGATAATGTAAAAACAATTTAAGAAAGTATCTTAGATGATTCCGGCTGGTTTTACAAGGGATAAAATATATATTATGAACCGCTGAAAATAATGATTGAAATTCTAATGACGAACATAGAAAAAAGTAGTATACTATAAAGGTACAAAAGTGAAAAAAGAATATGTGGGTTTGAAGATGTGATTTTGGAATATTTATTGCTTTGAAAGATAATATAATGTTTGTAACAAATTTATATAAATAAAATATTATGGAGGAAGTGATGACTATGAAAAAGGTAATCTTAACACTGTTTATATGTCTGTCAGCTATATTTTATGCAGCATGTAACGTAGAACCAACAGATTATTTTAAGAATGCATTTGGGGAAGACACGACAGACTCTATGTTTTTTGTGGAATTAAGACAGTACAATGAAAGAAATATCATGTTCATTAAGGACGGGAAATTATATATCAGAGGAAAAGAATTTACTGGTATTGATCCTACGAAATTTAATTCTTTGGATTACGGCTATTATGCAATTGATAATGCTGTTTACTATCTGGATAAGAAATTAATGGACTACAGCGGTAAAATTGATAATTTAAGAACTTATGAAGTACACAATACTAAAATCGACAATAAGAATCCTGACTGTAAAGGTGAAGATATCGGAATGAACGATTTTTATCTAAAAGTATTAAATGGAAGAGTACTTTATAAAAACGGAAATGCACTGGGTAAATAAGTAAATAATTGATAAAATCTTTCCGGGCTTATCATAATGAAAGGATATTATTCCCGGATTTGTGATAAGCGGGGAAGAGAAAGAAAGATAAAATTAATAAAATATGGAACGGAGGAAGAAATGGAGAAAGTAATAAAAGGAAAAGTATACGTATTAGGTGATAATATTGATACAGACCAGATTATTCCGGCAATGCATCTGGTATATAAAATTGATGATCCTGAGGAAGTAAAATTATACGGGAAGTATGCCATGTCAGGACTGCCTGCTGATATAGCAGGAGATAAGCCGTTTATAAAAGATGGTGAATATACTTCCGAGTATGTTGTTATGGTAGCAGGTAAAAATTTCGGCTGCGGATCGTCAAGAGAGCATGCACCTTTAGCTTTGGAAAAAGCAGGAATAAAAGCAGTAGTAGCAGAAGATTATGCAAGAATTTTTTATAGAAATTCTGTTGACGGAGGATTTTTAGTTCCGTTTGAAACACCTGCTTCAATAAAAGAAAGCTTTGCTACTGATGATGAAGTGGAAATAGACGTGGAAAAAGGAACGATAACTAATATTACAAAGGGACAGACTTTCGAGCTTAGAAGTCTGGGAGATGTAAAAGATATCATCGAAGCCGGCGGTTTATTTAATTATGCGAAAAATAATAAAAATATCTAATTATAATCAGGAAAGGAGAAGAAATGGACTTTAAAATAGCTGTTTTAAAAGGTGACGGAATTGGTCCGGAGATAGTAAATGAGGCGATAAAAGTCTTGGATAAAATAGGTGAAAAGTTTGGACATAAATTTAATTATGAACAGGGATATCTGGGAGGGGAATCAATTGATAAATTCGGTAAGCCTCTGACAGATGAAACTGTAGAATTATGTAAAAACAGTGATGCTGTACTCTTAGGTGCAGTAGGAGGGCCTAAATGGGACGTTATCGATCCGGCTATAAGACCGGAAAAAGGTCTTTTAGGGATAAGAAAAGCTCTTGAGCTTTATACTAACCTGAGACCGGCTATTTTATACAATGCATTAAAGGATGCAAGCCCTTTAAAGCCTGAAATAATCGGAGACGGTCTGGATATGATGGTAATAAGAGAGCTTACAGGAGGACTTTACTTCGGTAAGAAAGAGCTTACAAAGGATTATGCATACGACACTATGTATTATACAAGAGGAGAAATAGAGAGAATAGTAAAAAAAGGTTTTGAAATAGCAAGACTAAGATCAAAAAAACTGACAAGCGTAGAAAAGGCAAATGTATTAGACAGTTCAAAATTATGGAAAGAAGTAGCAATAGAGATGGGGAAAGATTATCCAGATGTGGAACTAATCCATATGTATGCTGATAATGCAGCGATGCAGCTAGTTATAAATCCAAGACAATTCGATACAATAGTAACTGAGAATACTTTTGGAGATATACTTTCCGATGAGGCAAGTATGCTGACTGGATCGATAGGAATGCTGCCTTCTGCAAGCCTGGGAGACGGAAAAGTGGGATTATATGAGCCTATACATGGATCAGCTCCAGATATAGCCGGGAAAGGAATTGCCAATCCTATAGCAACTATACTGTCAGTGGCAATGATGCTTAGATACTCATTTAACTTAACAGAAGAGGCAGATACAATAGAGAAAGCCGTAGAAGCAGTTCTGAATGAAGGCTACAGAACAGGAGACATATATAGTGAAGGAACTAAAAAAGTAGGAACTGTGGAAATGGGAGAATTAATAAAAGAAAGATTATAAGAAAGAAGGCGTAAAGAATGAATCTGAGATTCGCAGACAGAATGAACAATGCGCAAAAATCATTCATAAGAGAGATCCTGAAAGTAGTGGGGAATCCCGAGATAATATCGTTTGCCGGAGGTCTTCCGAATCCTATTTCATTTCCCATAAAAAAGATACAGGAAGCAACAGACAAGATACTGGAAGAAGATGGGGAAAATATTCTTCAGTACAGCACTACAGAAGGGTATCTTCCGCTCAGGGAATATATATCAGAAAGATATTTGAAAAATTCAGGTGTAGTAGTACCTCCTGATGAAATACTTATAACAAACGGATCACAGCAGGGTCTGGATCTTATAGGAAAAGTATTTCTGAATAAAGGCGACTGCATGCTTATGGAGGAGCCGGGATATCTCGGGGCAATACAGGCATTTTCAATGTTTGAGCCTGAGTTTAAGACAGTTCTCATGAACCATGACGGAGTAGATACTGAAAAATTGAAAGAAAGCATAGAAAAATATAATCCGAAATTATTTTATGCAGTACCGAATTTTCAAAATCCGTCAGGTATTACATATTCTGAGGAAAACAGAAAACAGATAGCTGGTTTTATGAAAGGCTCTGATACGATACTCATAGAAGATGATCCTTACGGAGAATTAAGATTTATGGGCAGCAGAGTTCCGTCAATGAAAAAATATATGAATGATAATGTTATTCTGCTCGGTTCTTTTTCCAAGATAGTTTCTCCGGGAATGAGACTGGGATGGATACATGCCGGTCATGAAATTATGGAAAAACTAATAATTGCCAAGCAGGGAGCAGATTTGCACAGTAATTATTTTTCACAGAGAGTTGTTTATGAATATCTGAAAGAAAATAATATAGAAGTGCATATAGAAAAAATCACTGATCTCTACAAAAAACAAAGAGACTGTATGGTTAATTCAATAGAAAAGTATTTTCCAAAAGAAGTACAGACTACAAAGCCAGAAGGCGGAATGTTTATATGGGTAACACTTCCTGAAAAATATTCTTCAATGGATTTGTTTAATATAGCAATAAAGAAAAAAGTAGCCTTTGTACCGGGAGATCCGTTTTATACGGGTAAAGAAGGGGTGAATGCTTTCAGGCTAAATTATACAAACAGTACTGAGGATAAGATAGAGGAAGGTATAAAAATACTGGCAGAGGGAATAAAAGAGCTTTTGTCGGAAAAAAATTAGCAAACACAGGATAGTCCATAGTCAGGATATCCATAAATAAATATATGGAGGTAAAAGTAATGTCAAAAGAAATACTAGGGAAAACGGTTTATTATGATGAAGATTGTAATTTAGACCTGTTAAAGGGGAAGAAAATAACAGTAGTAGGTTACGGGTCACAGGGACATGCCCACTCTTTAAACCTTAAAGACAGCGGAATGGACGTGACAATAGGACTTAGAAAAGAGTCAAAGTCATGGGCTGATGCTGAAAAAGCCGGATTTGTAGTAAAGGAAACTGCTGATGCTGTGAAAGATGCTGATGTAGTTATGATTCTTACTCCGGATGAATCACAGGCCGATACTTATGAAAAGGAAGTAGCGCCTTATTTGAAAGACGGAGCTTATTTAGGTTTTGGACACGGGTTTAATATTCATTATAAAAAACTGGTTCCTAAAGATACTGTAAATGTTTTCATGGTAGCACCAAAAGGACCGGGACACTTAGTAAGAAGAACATTTAAAGAAGGAAGCGGAGTACCTTGTCTTGTAGCTGTATATCAGGATCCAAGCGGAGATACAAGAGAAGTAGCTTTAGCATGGGCTTCTGGTGTAGGCGGAGGAAGATCAGGAATTATTGAAACTTCGTTTAAACAGGAAACAGAAACTGATTTATTTGGTGAACAGGCAGTATTATGCGGAGGAGTTACAGAATTAATCAAAACTGGATTTGAAGTTCTTGTAGAAGCAGGATATGATCCTATAAATGCTTATTTTGAATGTCTGCATGAAATGAAGCTGATCGTAGACTTATTATATGAAGGCGGATTTGGAAAAATGAGACACTCTATCTCTAATACAGCAGAATTCGGAGATTATTTGATTGGTCCGAAAATAATAACAGATGATACAAAAAAAGTAATGAGAGAAGTTCTTACAGCTATTCAGTCAGGAAAATTTGCTGATACTTTCGTAGACGACTACAAAGCAGGAGCACCTTTCCTAAAACAGAAAAGAGAAGAAGCTGCAGAGCATGCCATAGAAAAAGTAGGGGCAGAATTAAGAACTCTTATGTCTTGGATAGATAACAAGGAAGAAGTAGAAGTAACTGTAAATATAAAAGGAATTTTAGAGCAGCAGAAAGAAAAAGTGACAAAATAGTAACTATATAAAGGTCGTATCTTAGGATACGGCTTTTTTAGTGATATTTTTATGGTATTGTAAATCAAGGAAAGAAACAAAAAAATAAAGATAAACATTATAAAAAAGACCTGTATTCAGTATTTATGTCTAGATACAGCTCAGTTTTTACTGATAATTTGATTTTTACTCTGCATAAAAAGTCGGCTTATTATTTCCTCAATAGTGTAAACAAGATGTCGTGTATACTTGTGAAATTACTGGAACTCTGATCCTGATCTTAGGGAATTACAGCTCTGCTTTTCCGGACTGTCTGTTCCAGAATGTAGTATTTTAACAGTTAGTTTTCCAGTGAAACCTGTATTAGTTTAGAAGCAAAGATAATCTATCAGAGTTTTCTCACAAGTAAGAAAAATAAAAATGTGGAAAATAATTTTTATATTTTAATATCTTCTTTTTCCAGATCACTAATAAAGTGTATTTTACTATCAAATTTTAATAACCAGCGAACGTGTAAAAAAATATCAGTGGTATTTCTTGTGCAGACACCTGAGACTATCAGATCATCTCTCATTCCGCCGGTATTTTCATCCTGCATGTAGCCGATTACTTTAAGACCTTCACGCAAAAGAACAGGATTTCCCCAAAAATCAGATTTAACACTATTTTGTGACAGCAGCACACAGTCATCAGATATAATTTCATTAAAATCGACATATAAACAGGGATATTTTGAGGTAAAGGCATATGAATCTATTTTATAATCAGGCAGCTCGCCTTTTCTTTTCAGACGCTTTTCTCTTTTAGTCAGTTTTTCTTCTTTTTCCTGAAATTCTTTAGGAAGCCATACAGGCTGAAACCCTGATACACATAAAGCTATTTGTTCTGTATCCGAAATAATTATTGAATGCTGTAAATCATCCCACCCTTCTGCATCATAAGCTACTTCCCAGATTGGTTCGTCACTGTAAAGAGAAGGTGAAGGAGAGAATCGTATAAATTGAAATTTATACTCAGGGAATCCTTTATGTAATTTATATTTTTTTATATATTCTTCGGCTAAGTTAATAACAGATTTCTCGTCCAGTTTAGGCAATCATATATCCTCCCTTGTATAATAATTCAGATTATATCATATAAATTTTATAATTTGCGAAAGATATAAAAATAATTTTCAAATGAATTATTTTCAAATTAACTTGCTTTTTTATAAAATATGATTTATCATATAAATATGAAATAAATGAAAAA
Source organism: Sebaldella termitidis ATCC 33386 (assembly GCF_000024405.1). Taxonomy (NCBI): domain Bacteria; kingdom Fusobacteriati; phylum Fusobacteriota; class Fusobacteriia; order Fusobacteriales; family Leptotrichiaceae; genus Sebaldella; species Sebaldella termitidis. Next base: position 126,041 of record NC_013517.1, read on the forward strand.
TATGAAAAATCAAAAGGAGAAAAAATGAAATATAAAAATAAAGAATATGAATGCAGTACAGCTAAACTGGGAGAAAGAGGACAGATAGTGATTCCGAAGGCTATACGTGAAGAGCTCGGTTTGAAGCAGGGGGATAATTTAATTCTTCTGGGGAATAAAGAAGAAGGTATAAGAATTATCAATGCAAACAGTCTTGAGGAATTGGCGGAAATCGTATTAAAGGAAAAAAATAACTAAAGTGCAGGTGATGAAAAATGAAAATAATAATTATCGGCGGTGTCGCAGGTGGGATGAGCGCAGCAGCAAGGCTGAGACGACTGGATGAAAAATCTGATATTATTGTGATTGAAAAGTCAGGGTATGTCAGTTTTGCCAATTGCGGTCTTCCATACTATATCGGCGGTGTAATAAAAGAAAAAGACAGCCTGCTTCTGGAAACCCCTTCTACACTGAAAGAGAAATTTAATCTGGATGTCAGGGTAAAATCAGAGGCTGTATCTATAAACAGAGAAAAAAAAGAGATAAAAATAAAAAATATTGAAACTAATGACGAATATACTGAATCATATGACAAGCTTTTGATTTCTACAGGAGCAAAGCCGTTCGTACCGGATATAAAAGGTTTGGAGGAGGCCGGGTATCTGACACTCAGAAATATAGAAGATATGGAAAAAATAAGCAGCTGTATTGATTCTGATGGTTATAAAAATGCAGTTATTATAGGCGGAGGATTTATTGGTCTGGAAACAGCCGAAAATCTGAAACATAAAAATATAAATGTCACAATCATAGAGAAGGCTGATCAGGTTATGGCACCGCTGGACCCCGAAATGGCATCATTTATACACGGGGAAATAAAAAGAAGAAATATTGCCTTATATCTAAACAGTGATATTACTGAGATAAGTAATTCAGGGAAGAAAAAAATCATAAAGCTTAAATCGGGCGAAGTAGTGGAAACTGATATAATAATAGCTTCCATAGGGGTAGTTCCCGACTCGGAGCTTGCCAAAAATGCAGGACTAAAAATGAGTTCCAAGGGTGCTGTGGAAGTAGATGAGTATCTGAAAACCAGTGACAGTGATATTTATGCAGCAGGGGATGTGATAGAAATAAGAAATGCGATAACCGGACAAAAAGCATTGGTTCCTTTAGCCGGTCCGGCAAATAAACAGGGAAGAACTGCTGCAGACAATATTCTCGGAAGAGAAGAAAAATATACAGGAACAATTGGAACATCGATTATGAAGTTTTTTAATATGACTGCAGCTTCGACAGGTATAAATGAGAAATATCTGAAAAAACAGGACATTAATTATAAGTCTTTATTTATAATTAAGGCAGATCATGCGGGATATTATCCCGGAGCTTCCGATATTTACTTTAAGATATTGTTTGAGCCTGAGACAGGTAAGATTTTCGGGGCTCAGGCTGTGGGAGAAAAAGGTGCGGATAAAAAAATAGATATTATAGCAACGGCAATATTGGGAAATATCTCTGTTTACAAACTGAAAGATTTGGAAACTGCTTATGCACCGCCGTTTAATTCAGCGAAGGACATTATAAATTATGCTTCATATATGGCAGAAAATATAAAAAGAGACGGTCTGGAAACTGTCAGCTGGAATGAAACGGATAAAATCGGGTTAATAGATGTCCGGACTGAAGACGAATATAATATAGATCATATTCAGGGCGCAGTAAATATGCCGTTAAATACTTTAAGAGAAAATATGGGGAAACTGGATAAAAATAAAGAATATATTGTATACTGTAAGGTGGGACAGAGAGGATATAATGCACAAAGAATATTGGTAAATAACGGTTATAAGGTCAAAAACCTGAACGGCGGTTTTAGTATTTATAAATCAGCTTTGATGCCTCAGGATAACAGAATAAAATTTGAAAATGACATAAAAAATGATAAGCATAGGAGTATATCAGGTTTGAATTCGGCAGATAAAAAAATACTGGATGTCACTGGACTGCAGTGTCCCGGTCCGATTATAAAAATAAAAAATAAAATTTCAGAATTAAAAACCGGAGAGGTACTGGAGGTCAAAGCGACAGACCCGGGATTTGAAAATGATATTAAAGTGTGGACAAGACAGACAGGAAATACGTTATTGAACATAGAAAATACAGACGGGGAAATTCTGGCAGAGATAAAAAAAGGAGAAAGTTTTTTACTGTCAAAAAAGCCGGATGAGGAAGCAGTCAAGGAAAACAGTACATCCTTGGTTATATTCAGCGGAGATTTTGATAAAGTTTTTGCGGCCTTGGTAATAGCAAACGGGGCTTTGGCAATGGGAAACAGTGTATCAATTTTCTTTACTTTCTGGGGATTGAATGTTTTGAGAAAAAGCAATTATAAGACAAGGTCAAAAAAAGGAATAATAGAGAAATGTTTTGGAATAATGATGCCGAAAGGAGTCAGTAAATTAAAATTATCGAATATGAATTTTTTTGGACTGGGACGAAAAATGATAAATAAAGTGATGAAAACTAAAAACATAGAATCTCTTGAATCTTTACTGGAACAGTATATAGAAAACGGAGGAAAAATAACGGCCTGTACAATGTCTATGGATGTAATGGGAATAAAAAAGGATGAATTAATAGAAAATATCGAATATGGCGGAGTGGCAACCTATATGGAAAATGCAAACAAGGCAAATCATAATTTATTTATATAATTTTATAAAAATAAACAGGATAAATAATAATATTTTAAATCGCCGGATAGTTATATAACTTCCCCGGCGATTTTTTCTTTATTCTTTATTTTTACACACATCAATCCACTTTTCTGCATCCGAATATCTGAATAATTCGTCACATGTAAGTTCTATTGCGCTGTTACTGCTGCCGCAGGCAGGAAAAACAGTATCAAAGCGTTTTAAAGAAATATCCAGATAAACAGGAATATTCTCAGATACTGCAAAAGGGCAGACACCACCCGCAGCATGTCCTGTCAGGGATAAAACTTCTTCAGCAGAAGGCATTTTTGCTTTTATTTCAAATACTGACTTGAATTTCGGGTTATCTATTTTAACATCTCCGGATGTTACAATAAGAATACAGCTGTTATCTTTTTTGAAAGCAAGAGTTTTTGCTATTCTTGCAGGAATTACATTCAGAGCCTGTGCTGCCAGTTCCACCGTTGCACTGGAGGTATCGAATTCCATAATTTTTTCTTCCATATTAAATTTTTTGAAAAATTCCTTTACCGGTTCTATTGCCATTGATTGCTCCTATCCCAGTGTGGTTATTATTTAACTGAAAATGAATCAGATATTGCACTGTTATTTTTCATTATTATAACATCGGAGTACTGAAATTGCTACAGTTTAATTGATCTATTTTATAAATGCAAGGTATCGGGTAATTACAATATAAGTCTGAACTGTTAATATCAAAAGAACAGAGATTATAAAAATTAGTGCAATTTTTTTTTCATTGATTTTTCTGTTCAGATGGCTTCCTATATAACCGCCGAGTATAGCTGCAGGAATCATATAAACAGCCAGTGAAAAGTCTGTATAACCGTTTAGTGTGTATTTGGTCAGTGAACTTATCGTAGTTAAAAATGTGATAAAGATACTGTCTACAGAGGCTTCTTTGATATCAAGCCCGAAAAAAATGATCAGTGTGCTGACCTGAAACGGGCCTCCGCCTATACCAAAAAATCCTGACAGTCCCCCGGTAATAATTCCTATGAAAAATTGCGGAAATGGATTTTTAATATTCATTTTCGGAATTTTATTCCTGTAAACTACAGAAAGTAAAACAAGTATCAGCATAAATATATATGTCCTGTCTATAAAGCTTTCACTGACAAATTTTAAGAGAGTCCCTCCTAAAAATCCTCCGATTATACTGCCTGCTGCCAGAATCAGAATTTTTTTAATTTTTATATGTACTTTTTTTCTTATATAGGTTATAAGAGTAACAGATGACATGGAAAGAACTACTATTGAAGATGTAAATGATGCAAGACTTTTTGCAGCTCCCATACCTGCAAGCGCCGGTCTTATAATTAATCCGCCGCCTATTCCCACTATAGAGCCTATTATTGTAGAAAATAAACCTATTAAAAAAAATATCATAAAATTTTCTCCTATTAATTTACAGTATTTCCGGACAAATCAAAGCTGCTCATAATCCTCCGGATTTTTACTGCTTGGTTCATGACTGGTCTTTTTGTTGATTTTCCAGTTTTTAGATATTTTGATACCATCTGAAAGAAGAGGATCTTTTGTTTCTTCCTGCCATTTTAAAAGCCTTTTTCTCAAATCTTCCAGAATACCCTTATATTCATGATTATTTATAAGGTTTTTTCTCTCGCCGGGATCATTATAGAGATCGTACAGAGCCTCGCTGTATTTTTCCTGAGAAAGAAGATCATTTTCAAGAAGCAGTTTTTTTGTTTCTGAAACATCAATATTTGATACATTTATTTTCAGGTATTCTTCGTCGTAATATTTTATATACTTATAATTTTCTGTTCTTATACATCTTACAGGTTCATAGGAGGTATGAAAATTTATTTCTCCGTAAATTTCATCTCTGTGTTTATCACTTTTTCCCGTAAAAAATTCTGAAAAAGATTTACCCTGAAGTCTTTCCGGTTTTTCTAAGCCTGTAAGATCACATAAAGTAGCAAATATATCTACCTGTGAAACTAAAGTATCCGTGACACTGCCATTTTTAGGTGATGCAGGAACTCTCATTATTAATGCCACTTCCAGTCCGCTGTCAAAAAGAGTACATTTAGCATACGGATATGGAATACCATGGTCAGTAGTAAAAATAATAATAGTATTTTCGTAGAGATTATTATCCCTGAGGGCTTTTATTATAAGCCCGAAACATTTATCCGCATAATAAGCAGAGGTCAGAAATTTTGCATGTTCATTTCGTGTTTCTTCAAAATCCGGAACCGGATAAGGAGCTTTTACAAAATTTTCATTTATAATCTCCTTATTTATTTCCGGGAATTTTCTGTGTGTGGAAAACATGCCGAAGGAAAGAAAGAAATTCTGATTACTGCCGTTTTCTTTTATCCATTCTGAGACATTTTCGGCATTGGCTGTATCCCATAAATAATAATCTTCCTGATATTCATAATTATTCTCGGATGTTATATCAAAATCATAGCCGATTGCTGCCGCCCCTCCTTTATGATCAGAATAAGAGCCGTATTCATGCTGTATACCGCATAAAACGGTTTTATACAGATTTTTCTTCAGGTGGCTGACTAAATGCCAGCTGTAATCTTTCAGTGCAAATCCCCTGTTTGCCAGCCCAAGCATTCCGTTGGAATGCGGATACATTCCTGTAAGAAGTCCGGATCTGCTTGGAGAGCATGTAGGACTGGTACAAAATGCTTTTTTAAAAACAACAGCCTCTTTAGCAAAGTTTTCTATATTTTCTGTAGGGGAATCATAGCCGTAAGGACTAAATACTGTTCCGCTGTCATGTGTGTGAATATATACGATGTTATAATTTCTTACATTATCCATAAGTCTGCCTCCGTGTTATTTTAGTGCTGTGCCGTGTAAGTAAATACTATGCCAGATTCAGGCTGACTTTTAATTTTTCTTCGATCTCTTCTTCGGAAAGCAGATTTTTCAGACCTATTAACTTTTTATCGTCACTAACATTGAAGTTATTTTTCAGTCCTTCTGCCACAAAAATAATATCATAGTTATTAACCATTGATTTTGCCTGTCCTACACTCATATGATCAATACTTGATTCGATTTTTAATTTATCCAGTACCTTTTTTATTTTCATTTTTATTATCTGGCTGGAACCCATACCGGCACCACAAGCCGCTAATACTTTCAGCATAATTTTTCCTCCTGAATTTTTATTTTATAAAATATGAATCTTTGTTTCTTATATATTGTAACTGCGGAATAATAAGCATTAGAATTACTACTAAGATAACCCCTGTTAGCTGTAAATTATTTATAAAAAGTCCCAATACAGGCCATACTGTATCCCAATCCAGATTTCCTGTCCATCCGCCGTACTGAGTCAGATTGAAAATATAAACAGCTGCAAGTGAGCCAAATACCTGAATCATACCTGAAACCACAGGAATTATTGTAGCTGCCCTTATTCCGCCTTTTTTATCGGCATATACTGCCAGTGTGGCATTATCGAAAAACAAAGGAACAAATCCCGGTATAAGCATAATCGGAGATTTGAATATAATCAGTCCCAGTATTGCAATAAGCTGTCCTACGGCTCCGAATATAAAACCATATAAAATAGCATTTGGTGATGAAAATCCGAAAGTGACAGCACAGTCAACAGCAGGAATAGAGCCTTTCAGAAGCTTTTCCGAAATACCTACAAATGATTCTACAAGTTCAGCAACAAACATTCTTACGCCTGTCATTAATATGACAATATTAACGGAAAATACCAGAGACTTCTCCAGAATGTATGTGAAGAATGTAATTCCCCCGTCGAATGCTTTAGGATCAAGTTCTTTTAGAAGAGGTTCCCCGATAAACAGCATAACAGCTCCGAAAAATATAATCATTAAAAGCCCTGTAGCAATAATATTGTCATTCAATACAGCGAGCCATCCCGGAAGTTTTACATTTTCCACTGTCTTTTCTTTATTTCCGATCTTATGTGCTATTTTATCTGTTACCCAGATACCGAACATCTGCTGGTGTCCCACGGCAAAATCTGAATTTCCCGTAAGATTTCTGGTAGCTTCCACAGTTAGATTGGCAAAAACAGCCCAGTAAGTACCTACCAGCAGTCCTACAAGAATAGCACCGTAAATATTTCGAAATCCGGGCATTACGGCAAAAATAATCCATGTTACCATTGTTGCCTGTTTAACCATAATATGTCCTGTGATAAAAACAGTTCTTACTTTTGTAAATTTTTTCAGAAGTACCAATAAAATATTCCATACGAATCCTACCAAAAGAGACATCATAGTCCAGCTGGTAGTGATACTGATACTTTCAAGAGCCTGTGTTGCAGCATTAAAGCCGAAGTTAGAATCGATTACAACAGCACTGATCTGATATTTCTGCGATAAACCCTTTAGAATCGGGTCAAAATTTTTCACAAGACCAGAAGAACCGACATTTAGAATCATAAAGCCTATTGCTGCTTTGATAAAGCCGCCAAGCGCATCATATATTTTACGCCCGATTGCAAGATAACCTATAAATACAATAAGACCAATAAAGAACTGTGGTTTTGCAATTATATTCGTAAATAACAGGTTAAATATTTTTAATATAATTTCCATATTTTCTCCTCTATTTTTATTTAGTTACTTTTTCCCCTGTCCGTAATAGGCATTAGCCCCGTGTTTTCTTAAGAAATGCTTATCCAGAAGCTCCTGCTGCATACTCTTCGTGTTTTCATTAAACATCTCCATACTTGCTGCCATTCTTCCTATCTCTTCCAGTACCACCGAATTATGCACTGCTTCCTCCGGACTCTTTCCCCATGTAAACGGTCCGTGGCTGTTTACCAGTACTCCCGGTACATATAAGGGATTCAGATTTCTTTCTCTGTATGTTTCCACTATTACACGACCCGTTTCCTTCTCATATTCTCCTTCTATCTCTTCCGCTGTCATCTTTCTTGTACACGGAATCGGTCCGTAAAAATAATCTGCATGGGTTGTTCCGTAAGCTTTTATGTCTCTGCCGCTCTGTGACCATATTGTCGCCCATGTGGAATGTGTATGAACTATTCCTCCTACCTCTTCAAAGGCTTTGTACAGCTCTATATGAGTCGCTGTATCTGACGAAGGATTCAGGCTTCCTTCCACTACTCTGCCGTCCATATCCACTACTACCATATCAGAAGCCTTCATTACATCATATTCCACTCCGCTCGGCTTTATTACTATCAGTCCTTTTTCCCTGTCTATTCCGCTTACATTCCCCCATGTATAAAGTATCAGTCCCTTTTCAGGAAGCTCCATATTTGCCTTATATACTCTTTCTTTTAATTCTTCCAGCATATTAGATAAATCCTCCTTCCTTCATTCTTGAAATCATCCAGTCCCTTACTTTCTTTATATCTTCCAGAGGGGTTTCACTACTTTCATTCCACATTTCCACCAGAAAAGGCCCTTTAAATTCTGCCTTTTTCAATGTTTCAAATGTTTTTACAAAGTTTACGTCACCTGTTCCGAATTCCAGTTCCCTGAATATTCCTCCGAATGTATCTGTTACTTTTTTTGCTTCCTTAAGGTGTACTGCTATTATCTGCTGTGACTTTATCCCTTTTTCAAGCTCATTATATACCTCGTCATGTGTCCATGCAGTAAGATTCCCAAGGTCAGGATACAGCTTCAGCCATGGTGAATCTACTTCTTTGGCTATTTCCATATATTTTGTTACTGAATTAAGAAAGGTATTTTCCATATTTTCTATTGCCAGCGTAATACATGCTTTGGAAGCCCATTCAGAAGCTTTCTTTAGATTTTGTATAAAAAGTTCCCTTGTTTTATCACTTCTTTCTTCATAGTAAACATCATAACCGGTTACCTGAATAATTCTGATACCGAGTTTATCGGATATCTCAATAGCTTTTTTCATTAAGTCCATGGATTTTTCTCTTGTAGCAGTATCAATACTACCCATTGGAAATCTTTTCTGACCGCTGAAGGTCATGGAAGGGATTCTGAAATCTTTATCAATGAGAAGATTTTTCATATTTTTTATTTCCTCATTATTCCAGTCAAGTCTGGCAAGTCTTTCATCGGATTCATCAACGGAAATCTCAATGAAGTCATAACCGGCCTGTTTTGCAATATCAATTTTAGTGCTCCACGATTCTTTTTTTGGAAGAGCTTTTTCGTATATTCCCATTACCAGTTTGTCAAATTTGTTCATCTTTCTCCTCTCTCAGTAAAATAGAGCATATTTATGTTAAGATATTAATCCCAGTATTTATCAATCTCTTCTTTAAATTCTCTTGCTGCCTGTGCAGGGTCTGATGCTTCCCTTATTCCTCTTCCTGCTATAAATGTATAAACATCTATTCCCTTGAACAGCTTTAATGTTTCCTTTTCAAGTCCTCCTGTTACCGATACCTTAAAGCCCATCTCCACTAGCTTTCTTATCTTATTCAGATCTTTTTCTCCCCATGTTTCTCCTGCCAGAAGTGCATCTCTGCTCTGATGATATACTGCCTGTGATAATCCCGCTTCCTTCCACTGCTTCGCATGCTCAAATGTCCAGTCTCCGTAAAGCTCTACCTGTAAGTCCTTTACTTCTTTCAGTGCTGCCTTCATTGTAGGAATAGTAGCGGAGCATATTACTGTCATCCAGTCTGCTCCTGCATCAGCACAGTTTTTAGCTACTGTTCCCCCGGCATCAGCACATTTAGTATCAGCAAGAATTATTTTATTAGGATAAAGTGCTCTGAGACATCTTACTGCTTCCATTCCTTCTGCAAGGCAGAGTATAGTGCCCGCTTCGATAATATCAACTTCATGCCCTACCTGTGAAATTGATCTTATTGCGTCACTCAGTGTATTATTATCAAGGGCTATTTGTAATAATGGTTTTGCCATATTTTCCTCCCGTTACTTTTTTAGGTATTTTATATCTGAAACCCCTCAAACCATTCCTCTATATCTGTATTCTTCATAACCAAAAACCCGCCCCTTTTAAAAACGCTGTATTTATTTCAAAAGTCCTATGATTTCATCAGTGCTTTCCGCTTTTCGTATTTTCTCAAATGCCGCCTCATCATCAAAAAGCATTACGATCTGCGGTATAGATTCATTGGAATGTACTTCGGAGCTTGTTGCCGAGAAGCCCAGAAGAATATCCACATCCTGGCCGTCAGGAAAAACAACAGGTTTTTCCAGTGTAATAAAACTGAAACCATCTTTCAGAACACCTTTTTCAGGTCTTTCATGCGGCATAGCCAGTCCCGGAGCCAGTATATAATATGGTCCGAGTTCATGTGTTCTTTCTATTACAGAATCTATATATTCCTCTTTAATGACTCCTTTTTCCAGCAGCGGTCTAAAGGTAATTCTTACAGCATCTTCCCAAGTTTCGGCTTTTTGTTTTACTTTTATGGAATCATTTTTGACAAGGTATTCCAGTAATGTCATTTTTCCTCCTCTGTATTACGTATAAGTATGTAAGTATATTTTACAAATCAAAATTATTTATTATTTTTTCTATTTCTTCTATTGTATCGGCATTTCTCATCTGATTTTTTATTGTATCGTCAGATCCGATTTTTACAATACTTTCCAGTATCGCCAGAAGCTCTTCGTGTTCTCCCGCATTTGCTATACAGAAGATAAGAAAAACAGGATCATTATATTCATTTCCAAAATTAACAGGTTTGGAAAGGGTCAGGAGACTAACACCGGTTTTCAGTGCCCCGTTCTCTTTGGATGTATGCGGCATAGCGATATTAGGTGCGATAACTATATATGAGCCTAATTCTCTGTATGCTTCCACCATAGCCTGCACGTAAGAATCTGTGACCATATTATTCCTAAAAAGAAGTTCGCCGCCGATTCTGATAATTTCCTCGGGATTTTCGCTTGAGATATTTAATTTTATAAGCTTATCTTCTGCCATATTTTTTAGATTATACATTTTTCTTCTCCTTAGGCATATTTAGTCCGAGTCTTGTATATTGATCCTTTGGCGACTCGTGAAATTCCATATTTTTAATCAGTTTTTCCGTAAGGTTCTGTTCCAGAGCTTTATCTTTTACAGGGTAAAGCTGTTTCGGATCATTATTGATATCGAATATTAAAGTACCATATTTATATATTTTATATTTATCTTCCGCACGAAATTTTAATACCGGAACATTCTTGGAATAATTTACCGGCTCTGAAAGCTCGGCATCTTTTATTTCATCAACACTAAAAAGCTTATTCATATGCATAGGCATAAGTGTATAATTATAGAGCGGTTTGTTTTCTTTGAATGCAGGTGCTCTCATATAGGTATAATTTCCGTCATACATATTTACATGTCCTCCGTGAACTCCGTAAATACATTCCTTGCGGACAGGAACATCGGTTTCTATAGTCTCTTTCAGAGATTTTCCTTTCATTGTTTCCGGAATGGCAACATCAAAGTAATCAAGCAATGTCGGGGCCCAGTCTATCATCTGCACAATAGCATTTCTTCTTTCATTTTTCTTTTTTGACCTTGGGTCCCATATAAATAAAGGTGTATTTGCTATTTCATTATAATACGGCATAAGATTTTTTCCCCACCATCCGTGCTCTCCGAGAAGAAAACCATGGTCTGTTCCCACGATCAGCATAGTATCTTCCCACATATTGTGTTTATCCATTAAATCAAGAATCATTCCCAGATTTTTATCACACATGGAAACCAGAGCAGCATATTTTTTTCTTATATGTTCCACAGCTTCCGGAGATTCTTTGACCTCACCTCTGGGCCAGTCAAATTCAGGTCCGCTGTAAGTATCTTTGTACTGTTCCAGATATTTGTCTTTTACAAAAAACGGTTCATGGGGATCGAATGTTTCTATATGCAGAAGCCAGTTATTATAGGAGCTGTTTTTTTCTATAAATTCACAGCTAAGAGAAAAAACTTTACTTTGGGGCTGTTTTTCCTCTGTATCCATATATTTTCTGTTAATCCTGTCATATCTCCATAAGGAAGAAACTTTTCCGCTGCCGCTGTGCGGTTCGGGAATGCTTAAAAATTCTTTATCTTCTTTGTATTCTGCTTCACCTTTCCAGTGGTCCCCTTCCTGTCCCCTGATCATTTCATATGAGGAAAATCTGTTATGGAAAGTGGCACCGCCGTCTTCCCAGTAATGAAAATGGTCTGTTATCATATGAGTATAAACTCCGGCTTTTTTCAGAATTTCCGGCATTGAATCATCGAAAGGCTCCAAAGGTCCCCATTCTCTGTGGAGAAAATTATGTCTTCCGGTATGAAGTTCTCTTCTTGCAGGCATACAGGGCATACTCCCTACATAACTTCTGTCAAAAGTAAGTGTTTTTTCATCCAGTCTTTTGAAATTAGGGGCATTAACCCAGTCATTACCGTAATTCGGAAGAAAATGCCTGTTCAGACTGTCAAAAAATATGATTATTGCTTTCATTTTTGTCTCCTTATCCTTTTAAAGCTGTGGGAAAGCTTTCTTTTACTGTATTATATATGTCATTCCCCATTTTTTCCCCGTCTACTAAATTAGCTATTTTTATCATTTTTACTTCTTTGTTTGAAGGAAGAACAATTCCTTCGGCAAGCTTTTCAGATACAGCTATGATATCTGCCCAGTCAAAATAACTGTTTACTTCTCCCACAGATGTAACTTTAGTATCAGAATTTATTTTAAATTTTTTCATGGCAGCTTCTGCTGTCATTTTCATTATAAGACTGCTTCCTGCACCGTAACCACAGACAAACAGAATATTAACCGTATCTTTCATATAAAAAACCTCCTAAAAATTATACAGCAGCAATTTGCTGTATTTTATACTTCCGTTTCATAGAGTTCTGTTTAACCGAAATAAGTATGACATTATCCGGCAAAAGGCCCCAGTGAAAATATCTTGGCAATCATTCTTAACAGCTCTGTTATAGCAGGCCATACAGTACTCCAGTCAAACATTCCGGCCCATCCTATACCGTCTTCCAGTCCGCTGATTTTCAGCATCCATACAGTACCGAAAACATGGATAAGTCCCAGAAGTACTCCCGATATTGCTACAGCACGCCAGCCTCCGTATTTATTTGCTACCACGCCTATAGGACCGCCGTCAAAGAATAGCGGAACAAATCCTGTAAGAACCATATACGGTACTTTGAAAATCATAAGAATTCCCATTCCGATAATAGTACCCAAGGTACAGAAGAGGAAGCCCAGAGTAGCTGCATTTGGCGAATAAGCAAGAATAGCTGCCACATCAACGCCGGGAACGGCATTTGGAATAAGCTTTTCCTGTATCCCCTTGAATGAAGCCGAAAGTTCGCCGATAAACATTCTCACTCCTGTAAGAATCAGTACCATATACATTGAAAAATTAATTCCCGACATAAGTATGTAAATAAACCAGTTAGAGTCGCCGGCCAGTTTTTGTACACCGCTTATTCCCAGAGTCATCATAAAGCAGCCTATAAAGATAGTCATAATAATAGCCACTGAAACGACATTATTATTAAAAATAGAAAGCCATCCGGGAAGATTCATTTTTTCTGCATCATGTTCTTCAGGATCACCGAAGAATCCTGCTATTTTTGAGAAAAACCACATACCCACCATTTGATTGTGTGCAATAGTGAAGCCTGCATTATTGGTTATTTTATTGGACGATTTTATTGCCAGGTTCGTGGAAAAAGCCCAGTATACCCCGAGTAAAACTCCTGAGATCAAAACTGTAGCAGCCGAACCAAAGGCAAAATAATATACTACCAGCCATAAAACAGCCTGTGAGTGTGCGAATCCTGTGTGTCCTGTAAGAAAAATCCCGTGCATTTTAGTGTATTTCCCAAAATAAACAAGAAGAACATTGACCATAAAAGCAACTAAAAATACATAGCCGATGAGTCCGAACCTGCTTCCGAGTCCTTCCTGCGTAGCTGCCCTCATTGCATAAGGATCCATAAGATATCCTTTTATTCCATAAGCTTTGTTAACAGCATCAGTAATTGGTTTAAAATATTTAGTCATCTGGCTTCCGCCGAACATAATCAGGTTTAATCCCACCATTGCAGTGATTGTTCCTGTAATGGTTTTACTTTTTGTTTCTTTTCTCAGTATATATCCCAGAGCTACAAGAAAACCTATAAGCATAATAGGATTGCCCAAAAAATCATTTACCAAAAAATTAAACAAAATTTTTAAAATATTCATTCTAACCTCCAAAATTCATAATCAAGATTTTTTAAGAACTGCTCTGTATTTTTTGTCTGTAATTAATCATATGAAAAACTCTCCGATACTGTCTGAGCTAATCAAGCGAATACGACATTACAGCATAGACTTGAAAGGCAAATCAGGTTCTATAGTAAAGCAGTCCTCAAATCCTCTTTCAAAGTGAAACTCAAGTTTGTCCTTGTCATTCGGAAATATGAATTTCCCCCCTACCTGCCAGATATACGGTTTAAATTCATACTTTAACCTGTCCTTCTTCATCTTCCAAAGCATCATTATTTCATAAGGGTCTGCCTGAAAGTTCGACCAGATATCATGGTGAAACGGTATTACTACCTGTGTCTTTAATGATTCCCCCATTCTCAGTATATCCACAGATGTCATCTTATCTGTCATTCCTCTCGGATTTTCTCCGTATGATCCTAATGCCACATCTACTTTATGTTCGTTTCCGTGCTTTGCATAATAGTTCGAATAATGTGAATCCCCGCTGTGATAAAGATTTCCTCCCGGTGTTTTTACCAGATAGTTTACTGCCAGCCTGTCCATGTCCTGAGGCATCTTATCCTTCAGGATTACTCCTTCAGGAGCTGTTACAAGCTCTGTTCTGTCAAATGATTCCAATACTACTAGCTCTATATCTTTTATCTTTACTGTATCTCCGGGTTTTACTGCCTTACATCTTTCTGCCGGTACTCCCCAGCTTATCCATAAATCCACACATGCCTGCGGTCCTATGAACGGTACACTCGGATCACAGTTTTTCAGTACTGCCGCTGCCACATTAGGATCTATATGGTCTGCATGGTCATGTGTTGCAAGTACCGCATCCAGTTCTTTTATTGCAAACGGATCAAGAACGAAAACAGAAGTTCTTAGATTGGGCTGTAATTTTACCCCTCCTACCATTCTCTGCATCTGATGCTGTTTTTTCATTAATTTATTTTTTTTTGTTCTTTTCCCTGTACCGCACCAAAAGTCAATAACAATATTGGTATTCCCTTCACTCTTAACCCAGATACCTGTACATCCAAGCCACCACATAGCAAAGGTTCCTTTTTCTACAGCTTCCTCTTCAATCTCCTCATTCAGCCATGTTCCCCATTCTGGAAATGTGTTCAATATCCATGATTCTCTTGTTATTTCTTCTACTTTGCTCATTAGTATATCTCCTTAATATATTTATTTTAATCACGGCCGTGATATTTTAACGATTTAAATATTTTATTATTTCCTGCTTTGTCTTAAGCGACAGTATTTTATCCTTTAAATTTTTACGTTTTATGATATCGAAAATTTCGTTTAAAAGCTTTGAATGAAACTTTTTCCCACGTGTGGCAAAAGGAATAAAAATATTAACCATTTCACCATCGTCAAACTTGACTGCTTCTTTTAGAACAAGCAGCGCAGCACCATCCTTGATTACGTTTTTTCCTATTGATCCGTGGGGAATTGCGATCCCGTCAGCTACTACTATATATGAACCGAATTTTTCCACGAGCTCTTTCATTTCCTGTATATAATCCTTGGTAACATAATTTTGTTTTATCAGAAGTTCACCTGAAACCTTTATTGCATCAGACCAGCTCTCAAGTCTGTCAAGAATTTCTATATTATTTTCATTAATTAAATTATTAAAATTTTCCGGCTTTATTTCTGAATCATCAATAATTTTATGGCTGAAATTCTCTCTTATCCCTGCGATCAGCTCTTTTTTATCCTTTGTATTGAGATTTATATTTTTTTCAATAACATTCATTAGCTTTGCAAGAGAAATTTTATTGTCATTTTTCAAAATATTATATTTTTCAATCTCCTCGATATCCTCTTTTTTTAAAAGAGGACTGATTTTTATAACAGGGATTCCGTAATTATTTTTTATATTGATGGTAGTAAATATAAGCTCAATATTATTGTAGTTTTTCAGAGCCTCCTCCAACTGATGATAAGGAAGGACATCGATAATATCAAGATTATAATGCTCCTTCAGATTTTGTTCCAGAAGCCGTGAACTGCCGTATCCAAGACCGCAGACGAGAATAACCCTTTTGGGATAAACATATGTATTACGCTCTATTGATGCCTTAAAATGATAAGCAAGAAGTGCCAGCTCTTCTTCGGTAAATTCTATGTTCAGAGCTTTCTCCATATCATTTACGGCATTTTTTACGATTTCCAGTGTGGGATCCTGATTGATTATTAATTCACGGAATGCTGTATTTTCAAGCTTTATCTTTTTGTTAATTCTGTATAGGGTAGGCTTGATATGGTACAAAAGACAATTAAACAAGGTTTTGTCTCCGGAAATGTCTATTTCCAGATACTTATTAAAATTGGCTATCAGACTCTGAACCAAAAATTCCACATTTATCCAGTTATTGACCAGAGAAATATCAAAATTGCATAAACTTATCCCCAAAATATAATCTGTTATTTCAGTAATTCTGTGTTTTGAAAATTTTATGCCTATCAATCCGGAAAATTCTTTTGAGGTATTTTTGATTATTTCATATTCTTTTGTACTTTCCAGAAAAAAATTATTGATACTGTCATAATCACTCTGTTTTGAAATACTGTTATTCTTATCATTTACAAAAAAGCAAAGAATAAGTGAATATAATATTTCATAAGAATTATTTGAAAAATTCAGAGAAAGCTTTTTCTCCAGCTCACGAATAAAATTATTTATCTGCTGTCCGGATTTTTCAGGAATATTTTTTTGGAAAAGCTCATAAATAATTTTGTCAAAATTAGATAAATAAAGCTCTTTTATGTATATGGAAATAAATTTTGAAAAAGTTTCCAGTTTGAAGCTTCTGAGATGTTTTCTGCTTCCGCTGATATAGAAGCCTTTGTTCTGTCTGTATTTAATATTGAAATTTACGGCTTTAATTTCATTTTTCAAAATTTCAAAATCACTTTTGATGGTAGTTCTTGAAACTTTTAGATAATCAGCAGCTTTTGTAAGATTGATATCTCTTGAAAAACAGAAAAGCAGCTTTAAAATTTCGGTTCTTTCCTTTTGATTCAGAATGTAGGAATTATTCAGCGAAGAATTTATTCCGGTAAGCTCCTGATCAGTATTAAAAAAAAGATTTCCGTTTTTTATCTGTATTTCTTCCAGTTTGTTCTTTTGCAGAAACAGATTAATTTTGTCGATATTGTACCTGATGCTCCTTTCGGATATCTGAAATATCTCCGCCAGTTCTTTATATTTGGAGGACGGCTTTTTTATTAAATATTTTAAAATATTCATTTCTCTTTGATTTAGCATTTTTATCACCACTAAAATCTTACCATCATTTTTTGATAAATCAATTTACAAAGTGTTGCAAAAAAAATTGCAATAAAAATATTTTTTATATTCAAAAAGCTCAAAAAATATAGCGGAATAAAGGCGGGGAGGAAAAAGAACCGCAAAGAAAAAATACTTATTTCTCATGGAAAAAGTGTATCCTTTATGAAAAATTATTTTTCTTATTTGTATAAAAATAAGTATGTAAATTAACGCGAAAGTTAATTTTTAAAAAATGAAATTATTATAAATTATTTAAATATCTGCTGTAAACATAACGAATTACAGGATAAAGATATCAATGATTGCTGAAAATAGACAAGCAGTATAATACATTTTATGAAGGCCTCCAGGACGTATTATTACTGCAGGTATCATTTTTAAATAAAATTATTTATATAATTATTTTAAAAGTAATGTTCAAATAGATATTTTAATAAAATTATGTTATAATAGATTAAAAAATATGTAATTTAAATACTTGGCTTTATAACATCAGTATTAATTATATTAATGTAAAAATAAGTTTCTTTTTGTTTGATAACCGGTAATTAGAATCAAAAAACTAATTTTATCAGGAGGTAACTATGAAAAGAATATTGTTATTACCATTAATACTAACCAGTATATTAAGTTGCGGCAGTTCTGGAGGCGGCGGAGGTTCCGGAGGTGGAGGCAGCGGGGCAACAGCGACACCTGTGGCTCCTTCTATTCCGTTCAATCCCGGTGACCCTCATAATGTTCAGGAAACCAGATCTGAAGGGTATGACGGGGCAGGTGTAACCGTAGGAATTATTGACACAAGGTTTAATGTCACTAATGCAGAATTTAAGGACAGCAGCGGAAATTCACGGCTGAGTGAGGATGCTTCTTTTGTCGGAGTGAATAATATTCACGGGAGTCTTGTAGCGGAAGTTATAGGAGGGAAAACCATAGGTATGGCACCTGATGTAAAAATGTACGGAGCAGCAGCAGGCGCTGTATGCAGTGACGGGACTAACAGATGTATAAGTCCTAAAGTACGGATGTACGAGGATTTATATAACAGCGGCGTAAGAATATTTAACCAGTCCTTCGGAATAGATTCATTATCAGTTACAGATGCGAAAAAAACTGATTTTCCATTATCAGATCCTGTTATTAATTTTTATGCCGAAAAGGCAGGAACAGATAGTTTATTTATATGGGCAAACGGAAATGCAGGAAAAGATCAGCCGCAGATAGAATCAGGACTTCCTTATCTTTATCCCGAACTGCAAAAAGGCTGGATAGCGGTAACAGCCGTGGATTCCCAAACTGGAGAAATAAGCAGTTATGCCAACAAATGCGGTGTTGCACAAAACTGGTGTATAGCGGCTGTAGGAGACTATACTTTTCACGTAAGTAATGTAACAGGAGAAGGAACATCATTTGCATCACCGGCAGTAACAGGGGCAGCAGCTCTTGTACAGCAGAAATATCCTTGGATGAACGGAGATCTGATAAGACAGAGTATTTTGTCCACAGCTACCGATGTAGGAGCAGCAGGAGTAGATGCAGTATACGGCTGGGGTCTGCTGAATGCCTCAAAGGCAGCAAACGGACCTGCGTTATTTGATAAAAGGCTGGCACTTGGCGATTATGTGAATGTTTCTTTTGATAACTATACATCTACATTTTCCAATAATATCAGCGGAGATGCTGGTTTGACAAAGAGCGGAAGCGGAACATTAATCCTAAGCGGAAATAATACTTATACAGGTAAAAATATAGTAAACGGCGGTATACTGAAAGTAAACGGACAGGTACTCTCACAGGTAGATATTCAGTCAAACGGAACCCTTTTGGTAGACGGGGGAATAATACAAAATAATGTACTTAATCACGGGGGAACCATGATAAATGAAGGAAACGGAACTACTATACACGGGATTTATATGGCCAGCAGTGAAGCGGTGACAGAACACGCAATGGGAGCAGAATTTAAAGTTCACGGCAGAGTAATCTTAAATAATTCAAAATTATATATAAAGACACCAGGAGCCGGACATAATATTTATAAATATATAAATTCTTCAGAAGGAATAAGCGGAAGAGTACTCAGTGCTTCTGAAGGAATAGAAAGTACCTTTGGTTCTGTTGTTGTTCCTGTACTGCTGAATTCAGAAATAACACAGGATTCCAATAATATAGATCTGAAGATTACAAGAAAGAATGTAGCTGAATTCAGCGCAGCAGAATATAATTCAGATTCTACACGAAATAATTCATCGGAAAATCTGGAAAAGGTATTTCAGGTTTTGGATAACAGTGAAGCCAATGAGCTTTTCAGAGTACAGGCAGCACTTATTCAGCAGTCATCTTCACATACATTTGCAGTGACTCTGGACAGTATTTCAGGACAGATTTATGCATCGGCACAGGCTCTTACATTTCAGCAGATGCAGGCTGTGAATAAAGATTTGTCGAACAGGCTTTCGATGGCAGGCTATAATAAGGACAATACCGGAGTATGGTTTAATGCACTTGGAGGAGCCGGACAGCTCTATGAATCGGGCTATGCAAAGGCGGACACTCATTTTTACGGCGGACAGCTGGGAGTGGATAAAAATATAACAGATAATATCATATTAGGGGCAGCAGCGGCATTTACAGAAGCAAAAGCAGATTTTGACAGATATGCCGGAAAGGCAAAAAGTCAGAATGTAGGAATTTCACTATATGGAAAATATACCTTTGCGGGAGATAATATGTATATGCTCGGAAGAGTGGGAGCAGCATATATAACAAGTGATGTGGACAGAGATGTAGTGATTGGAAATTATGCGGAAAAGCTTTCTGCTGATCATGATGATTATGCTTTTTCTGGATATGGAGAACTCGGGTATAAATTTATGGTAACAGAAAATATAGGTCTGACACCATTTGCAGGATTAATGTATGAAAGCGTAAGAAGAGGAAGTTTCTCGGAAGATGACAGTCTTTTTGGATTAAAGGCAGACAGCAAAACTTACAATCAGAGTTCAGGACTGGTGGGTGTGAAAGCAGAAACTACTTTTAACTGGATGGCTGGAAAAACAACACTTCAAAGTTATTTGACATGGCAGGGAGCTTTTAATGATGAAGATCTGAGCTTTGATGCTGCTTATACAGGAATGCCGGATCAAAAATTCAAGGTAGAAGGAATAGGACTGGCAGATAATACAACCTGGTTTGGAATAGGTGCACTTACTGAAATAACTGCGGTGTGGTCATGGTATGCCAATTATGATATGCAGATAGAAAAATCAAGAATAATGAATAATGTATTTTCTGTCGGGGCAAGATACAGTTTCCACTAGGAAATTATGAATTATGGGAAAATATATAAAGCTTAGACAGTGAAAAAAATATTGAAAACCTCTGGATATTTAGAAAACTAAATAATCAGAGGTATTTTTATTCTTAATGAATGTGTAGAATAAAAAAACAGGGATATAATCCCTGTAAATAACAAATTTTATTTAAGGCTTTTAGTAAATTTTTGAATTTTTTTATATGCCCAGTCATAATGACTGGAAGTACTGGAAATAAAGTATGAACCCAGAGAAGTAGTTTTAGTCCACGGATAAAGCTTTTTTGTAAAGAGCTCATCATTGGTATGGCTTTTTATAAGAGCTTCAATTTCATTATGACTGTCATTCAGTTTTTTCTTAACATCTTCCAGATTTACATTCTGATACTTTTCCCAGATAACAGCATTTAAGTCCGGAAGAGTTTTCCATGTGAAACCCTCGGCGGGAATAACAGGTTTTTCTCCTTTCATTCCTGCTGTATACCATTTTATCATCATAAGGTGCCATTCGTGAAGATGTCCCAAAACATCCCTTATATTTTTATCTCTGTCCTCAAATGGAAATTTCATTTTCTGTTCTTCTTCTGAAAGAGAGTTTACTAACTCTGTTAATTTAAGGTAATTTTTATTGCTTAAAGCAAGAAGTTCATCCTTTGTGGCTGGTCTGGCCATAATATCACACTCCGTTCCTTTATTTTTATTATACCTTGGAGAATATGACATTATTATGTCATATTATTCAGAAAAAATATTTTTCAACTTGACTATTGTTTAATATTTTGTTATTATGATTTTTATAATAAATTATTAAATATTGAGGTGGTTAAATTGAAAGATAGCTCAAAAAAAATAGATATTTTTGAAATGCTGAATAAAAGTGTAAAATTGATTATTATTTTTTCTTGTAAATTCTTGAAGTTGGTTTTGATTTTTTATTTATTATTTTTTAAAATAATCCCGTTTGCTGTTGATATAATTATCTTTAGATATCATGATCAATATACTGCAGATAATGTGATTATTATTTTTATTTGGATGATGCTTTTATATATTATCAGAATTCCCAAACTTTTTTAGTCTTTTTTTATAAAAATATAAATTAATTATGCAAATAAGATAAAGTATAAAAAGTATATATATATCTTTGAACATCATATCAGGAGTTTCACTGTAACCTGTTCCGCATTTGCTAAAGTGTGTTATAAGGGTTCTGTCATTTAATAAAGAACAGTAACCATGAAAATATATAATCCGAATTTTGGTTTTCAAAAGGAAATAAGCTATAAAAATAGATATAACTGGCAGGATTATGTTAAGAATATTTTTTATAAATTTTGACATATTTAGTCCTCCTATAAATAATTGAAACGGGGTGTTTTTATAAGTATAACATATATTTCGCGACGTGGCGAATCTATAAATTTTGAAGTAATTAAAGTAAATATAGGAAAACAGCATTATAATTTACCTGTTAGAATGGAAAATCAAGGGGCTGGTCACAGAGTTTCAAGAATTTCAGTATTAATGAATTGCAGATCTGTTTCTGACATAGTATATTCTTATTTACAACCAACACATAATAAAATTTTTCAAAGACTGACAAACATCTACTATAGTAAATTTAATGAGGAATTTGCACCGGGATGGTTAAAATTATATCATGAAACCTGCGGACATATGAATTTATATATCGAGAATCTTCTTGCTGAAGAAACAGCGGTAACACATGGAATTAGATTTTTCAGATGGATGAACAGAGAAGAAATGCTGAGAAGCTCAGAAATAGCAGATGTTGGTTTTGAAGATAACAATTCTGCATATTTTAATTCAACATCTGTAGTGGTTGGAGGCAGAAGAGAAAAATATTACAGAATGTCAAGCAGAGCTAATTTAAGAAATTTTGCTGGGATAGATTATGATATAGAAATAAATATTTAAAAATTGACATAACTTGAAAATTTTTTAAAAATAATAATTAAATAACCCTGACAGCTTTGGATATATTATCCGGAGATTTTGTCAGGGTTATCTTAAAAATATAATTGTATTTGTTATTTTATTATTTCAAGAAAATATTCATTAAAAAAATACAGCTGAAATTAGTTTTTAAGGAAAATCCAATCCTTCGGTAATAACAGTAAAAATCCCGGATACTTTTTCTCCGAATCTGTTATCCAGATCATTCCACCAAGACTTAGGCAGTATAAGAAAAACATGTGTATCTGAATAAAAAGAGGAATCAAACAGACGTATTTCATAATCACTGCTGATAATTTCATTAAAACTGCGAATTGTTATGTATCTGTCAGCACCTGAAAAACTGAGCCTGATATCAAAGCTGCTTCCATCATACATGACTTTCAGACCCTTATCCGTCTCTTCCGCACTGACATTTTTTTCAGGAATATATTCGCTGAAATATTTTATAATATCACTGTCATATTCACGCCAGTCAACCACGACGCCGAAAAGATAAGAAAAAATAATATCCGGCGGTAGATCCTTTTCCAGACTGTGACGGTTCATTTCTTCCTTATATTTTTCAAAAAATAAATCGAGAGCCTCCTGTTCTGGTTCAAAAAGTAATACACACTCATTGAAATCTGGCTTATTAATTTTCATAAAATTCTCCTCCTACAGTTTTAAAAAATCCTCCAAAAATAAAGCAACACCATTTTCCGTATTTTTCGGAGCAATGTAATTAACCTTTGATTTTACCTCATCATTTGCATTTTCCATAGCAACGCCGTATTTTACCGAAAAAAGCATTTCAAGATCATTTTCGGCATCACCGAATGCTATTACCTCGTCAGGCTGAAAGCCGTATTTCTCAAGAAGAAATTTTACTGCGTTTCCTTTGGAAACATCCGGGTTCATTATTTCAAGAAAAGTAGGACTGGAAAGACCCTTGTATATTTTGTTTTTATATTTTTCTATGACATATGAATCTACGATCTTTGTAGTTTCTGCATCATTTATAAACATCATTTTGTTAAAATCAAGCTTCGGCATATTGTCAAAATTGATTATATTTTCCTGCAGCTGTGACTTTGCACCGTAAGCCTTTGCAGTGTCGTTATAGTCTTCAAGATACCATTTTTCATTGCTGAAACCATGATAATACAAATTATTTTTTCTTCCGTAATCAATTAATTCACGTGCGACAGAGTCGTCAAGAGTGAGCTCAAAGATTTTACCCCCGTCTGAATTATGAATTACAGCACCGTTATAGTTTACTATTTCAGTATCAAGCTCCAGATGATCATAAAATCTCTTCATTGCAAGAAAGCTTCTTCCTGTGGCTATAAAAAATTTTATTCCCGCCTTTTTTAATTTTTCAATCATTTCTTTTGTTTCTTCAGAAACAGTACCGTTTTCATTAAGAAGAGTACCGTCAAGATCACTAAATACAGCTTTTATCATGGAATATACCCCGTTTCTCCTAAAAATTATTGTTATTACAGTATATCACATATTTATAAAAAAAATTTTAAGAACTATAAAAAAATAATTTGTTTTTGTCCTTTGTTTTCAATGTTTCTATAAGATTAGACCAAAATAAAAAAATATTTTTTTAAACTTACCTATTGACTATTTTAAAAATCAAGGTATTATATTGTTATCAATTAGTTAACAAAAAAGAAAAATGTTTTTTTTTACCTAACGTGTTTACAAATAACTAACATAATTTACAAATAATGAATTTTAGGAGGGAAACAATGAGCAAAGTAGAAGAAATAACAAGAGAATCATGGATATTAAACACATTTCCAGAATGGGGAACATGGCTGAATGAGGAGATTGAAGAGGAAGCTGTGGAAAAAGGAACCTTTGCTATGTGGTGGCTTGGATGTACAGGTATCTGGGTTAAGAGTGAAGGGAATACCAATATTGTTATTGACTTTTGGTGCGGTACAGGGAAAAGAACAAAAAAAAATAAATTAATGAAAAAACAGCATCAGATGCAGAGAATGGTAGGAGGGTTAAAATTACAGCCCAATCTAAGAACTTCTGTTTTCGTGCTTGATCCGTTTGCAATAAAAGAACTGGATGCGGTACTTGCAACACATGACCATGCAGATCATATAGATCCTAATGTGGCAGCGGCAGTACTGAAAAACTGTGATCCGAGTGTACCGTTTATAGGACCGCAGGCATGTGTGGATTTATGGATAAGCTGGGGAGTACCTGCAGAAAGATGTAAGGCAGTAAAACCCGGAGATACAGTAAAGATAAAAGATATAGAGCTAGTAGTATTGGAATCATTTGACAGAACAGAGCTTGTAACAGCTCCGGAAGGAGTAATCCTGAAGGATAAGATGCCGCAGGACATGGACAGGCTGGCAGTAAACTATCTGGTAAAAACACCGGGAGGAAATCTTTACCACAGCGGGGATTCACATTATTCGAACTATTATGCAAAGCACGGAAACGAACATAAAGTAGATGTGGCATTAGGGTCATACGGAGAAAATCCGAGAGGAATGACAGATAAGATGACATCTGTGGATATACTGAGAATGGGGGAATCATTAAAGACACAGGTAGTAATACCGTTTCACCATGATATCTGGTCGAACTTTCAGGCAGACCCTTATGAAATAATGATGCTTTGGAAGATGAAGAAGGACAGGTTAAAGTATGAATTTAAACCGTATATCTGGCAGGTAGGAGGTAAATTCATATTTCCGAATGACAAGGACAAACTTGAGTTTCACTTTGAAAGAGGATTTGAGGACTGCTTTACTATAGAACCTGATTTGCCTTTCAAGTCTATGCTGTAAGAACAAAATTTTCTGCTAAAAATATGATGTAAAAGATAAGGTTTATAAAATTTAAAAATAATTATGAGGTGGAAAAAATATGGGATATTTAGAATTAGTTTGGCAAATCTTTGTGGATAATATACTTGGAAAACCGGAGTTTTTTATTGGTATCATAGTTTTTATCGGGTATTTGCTATTGAAAAAACCTGTTTATGAAGCATTTGCCGGGTTCATAAAAGGAACTGTAGGATATATGATACTGAATGTTGGGTCCGGAGGACTTGTAACGACATTCAGACCTATACTTGCAGGATTAAACGGAAGATTCGGACTGAATGCGGCAGTAATAGATCCTTATTTCGGATTAAACGCTGTAAACACAGCACTTGAATCAATAGGACTGGCCAGTTCGTGGACGATGATATCTCTTCTTATAGGCTTTGTGCTGAATATAGTACTTGTTTTGTTCAGACCGGTTACGAAGATACGTACATTGTTTATAACAGGACATATAATGGTTCAGCAGGCAACAACGGCGACATGGATCATATTCTATGCTTTCCCGCAATATAGAAACGGGATAGGGGCAGTATTAATAGGAGTATTCGTAGGAGTGTACTGGGCAGTAGCGTCGAACCTTACAGTGGGTGCTACACAAAGACTGACTGACAATGCAGGATTTGCAATTGGTCATCAGCAGATGTTCGCAGTATGGTTTGCAGATAAGGTAGCGGCAAAAATCGGAAATCCAAAAAAGAGACTTGATGATATAAATCTTCCTAACTGGCTGTCTATATTTCATGACAATATAATAGCAACAGGGACATTAATGCTGATTTTCTTCGGATCTATAATGATACTGCTTGGAGAGCCTTACTTAAGAGAAATAGATAAAACATTTGTAGCAAGCATGGCTTTTCCTACATATATAATTTCAAAATCATTAATGTTCTCTGTATATCTTGCAATATTAATGATGGGTGTACGTATGTTCGTAGCAGAACTGACAGCATCGTTCCAGGGGATATCAAGCAGAATTCTCCCGGGTGTTTTGCCGGCTGTAGACTGTGCGGCAGTATATGGTTTTGGTTCACCTAATGCAGTATTATTCGGTTTTGTGTGCGGAGCCATCGGTCAGTTTGTGACTATAGCAGGATTACTGATATTTAAGTCGCCTATATTGATAATAACAGGATTCGTTCCGGTATTCTTTGATAATGCCACAATAGCAGTTTTTGCCGATAAACGAGGAGGAGCAAGGGCAGCAGCAATATTGTCTTTTGCTTCGGGGATACTTCAGGTTCTCGGGGGAGCACTGGCAATTATTATATTTGGTCTTGCAGGCTTCGGAGGATGGCATGGGAATATTGACCAGAGTACTGTATGGGTAATTCAGGGTCTGGTAATAAACAAGCTTCATCTGGTAGGGTATATAATAGTAATAGCATCTATGCTTGCTATACCATGGATTCAGTTCAAAAGATCAAGCAGTCCGGAAAGCTATAATGAAAATTTGGAATAATAAAATAATAGAAAAGAGTTGATTAGGTATGATGAAAGTTTTGGCAGTATGCGGTAATGGTATGGGAACAAGCATGATTATGAAAATGAAAGTAGGAAATGTCCTGAAAAGGTTAAATATCCCTGCACAGGTAGATTCATGCAGTATGGGTGAAGCCAAATCGGCAATAGGAAATTATGATTTGATACTGGCATCTGTCCATATTGCAAAAGAGCTGGACTCGGCAAAGGCAAAAATTATAGGACTTTTAAATCTGCTGGATGAAAAGGAACTGGAAGAAAAGCTTAAGGAAGCTGGAATTGCTTAAGAGTAAAGGAGAGTAGATATGACATTATTGGAATCTTTAATAGAAAATAATTCTATATTATTGAAACAAAAGGCAGAGACATGGGAAGAGGCAGTAAATAAATGTATAAAGCCTTTAGTAGATGCCGGTGCCGTGGAACAAAGATATCTGGATGCAATCATAAAAAAGACAAATGAACTGGGACCGTTTTATATTCTTGCACCGGGACTGGCAATGCCGCATGACAGACCTGAAAGCGGAGTAATAAAGGATAGTTTTAGTTTCGTCACACTGGAAAAACCTGTTGTGTTTCCTGACGGTCAGGAAGTGGACATATTGATAGGACTAGCAGCGACAAGCTCGGATATACATAATGAGGAAGCTATTCCTCAAATAGTAATGCTTTTTGATGATGAGGCGGCATTTGAGAAAATACGAAAAGCGGAAAGCACTGATGAAATCATAGGACTTTTGAAATAAATACAGCGTTTTTAAAAGGGGCGGGTTTTTGGTTATGAAGAATACAGATATAGAGGAATGGTTTGAGGGGTTTCAGATATAAAATACCTAAAAAAGTAACGGGAGGAAAATATGGCAAAACCATTATTACAAATAGCCCTTGATAATAATACACTGAGTGACGCAATAAGATCAATTTCACAGGTAGGGCATGAAGTTGATATTATCGAAGCGGGCACTATACTCTGCCTTGCAGAAGGAATGGAAGCAGTAAGATGTCTCAGAGCACTTTATCCTAATAAAATAATTCTTGCTGATACTAAATGTGCTGATGCCGGGGGAACAGTAGCTAAAAACTGTGCTGATGCAGGAGCAGACTGGATGACAGTAATATGCTCCGCTACTATTCCTACAATGAAGGCAGCACTGAAAGAAGTAAAGGACTTACAGGTAGAGCTTTACGGAGACTGGACATTTGAGCATGCGAAGCAGTGGAAGGAAGCGGGATTATCACAGGCAGTATATCATCAGAGCAGAGATGCACTTCTGGCAGGAGAAACATGGGGAGAAAAAGATCTGAATAAGATAAGAAAGCTAGTGGAGATGGGCTTTAAGGTATCGGTAACAGGAGGACTTGAAAAGGAAACATTAAAGCTGTTCAAGGGAATAGATGTTTATACATTTATAGCAGGAAGAGGAATAAGGGAAGCATCAGACCCTGCACAGGCAGCAAGAGAATTTAAAGAAGAGATTGATAAATACTGGGATTAATAACAGCAGCGGAAAGAGAAAAGATTATCCTTTAACAGGGGTGTTTATAAAAAAGATTAGGAGTACTCAATAAGCAAAGATAATATCAAATAACATTTATATCTGTTTTTATAAATATTTTTTCATAAAAAGAATATATCCGGGAAAATTTTCCTGAGTTTTTCCGGAAGTTCTCTTCCGGATTTTTGTTTTTACAGAGAGGAGAAAGATGAACAAATTTGACAAACTGGTAATGGGAATATACGAAAAAGCTCTTCCAAAAAAAGAATCGTGGAGCACTAAAATTGATATTGCAAAACAGGCCGGTTATGACTTCATTGAGATTTCCGTTGATGAATCCGATGAAAGACTTGCCAGACTTGACTGGAGTAATGAGGAAATAAAAAATATGAAAAATCTTCTCATTGATAAAGATTTCAGAATCCCTTCCATGACCTTCAGCGGTCAGAAAAGATTTCCAATGGGTAGTATTGATACTGCTACAAGAGAAAAATCCATGGACTTAATGAAAAAAGCTATTGAGATATCCGATAAACTCGGTATCAGAATTATTCAGGTAACCGGTTATGATGTTTACTATGAAGAAAGAAGTGATAAAACAAGGGAACTCTTTATACAAAATCTAAAGAAAGCTTCTGAATGGGCTTCCAAAGCATGTATTACGCTGGCAATAGAAAATATGGAAAATACCTTTCTTAATTCAGTAACAAAATATATGGAAATAGCCAAAGAAGTAGATTCACCATGGCTGAAGCTGTATCCTGACCTTGGGAATCTCACTGCATGGACACATGACGAGGTATATAATGAGCTTGAAAAAGGGATAAAGTCACAGC
Organism: Sebaldella termitidis ATCC 33386; assembly: GCF_000024405.1. Classification (NCBI taxonomy): domain Bacteria; kingdom Fusobacteriati; phylum Fusobacteriota; class Fusobacteriia; order Fusobacteriales; family Leptotrichiaceae; genus Sebaldella; species Sebaldella termitidis. Next base: position 155,191 of record NC_013517.1, read on the forward strand.
AGATAATAGCAGTACATCTTAAGGAAGCAAAAAAAGTAACAGATACATTCGGAGGAATATTCAGGGAACTGGAATTCGGAACAGGTAACGTAAACTTTGTAAAAACATTTGAAACATTGAAAAAGGCAGAATTTAAAGGGCCTTTTCTGGTGGAAATGTGGAATGAAAGTAGTGAAACCCCTCTGGAAGATATAAAGAAAGTAAGGGACTGGATGATTTCAAGAATGAAGGAAGGAGGATTTATCTAATATGCTGGAAGAATTAAAAGAAAGAGTATATAAGGCAAATATGGAGCTTCCTGAAAAGGGACTGATACTTTATACATGGGGGAATGTAAGCGGAATAGACAGGGAAAAAGGACTGATAGTAATAAAGCCGAGCGGAGTGGAATATGATGTAATGAAGGCTTCTGATATGGTAGTAGTGGATATGGACGGCAGAGTAGTGGAAGGAAGCCTGAATCCTTCGTCAGATACAGCGACTCATATAGAGCTGTACAAAGCCTTTGAAGAGGTAGGAGGAATAGTTCATACACATTCCACATGGGCGACAATATGGTCACAGAGCGGCAGAGACATAAAAGCTTACGGAACAACCCATGCAGATTATTTTTACGGACCGATTCCGTGTACAAGAAAGATGACAGCGGAAGAGATAGAAGGAGAATATGAGAAGGAAACGGGTCGTGTAATAGTGGAAACATACAGAGAAAGAAATCTGAATCCCTTATATGTACCGGGAGTACTGGTAAACAGCCACGGACCGTTTACATGGGGAAAGAGTCCGGAGGAAGCAGTGCATAATTCGGTGGTACTGGAAGAGATAGGAAGAATGGCAGCAAGTATGGAGATGTTTAATGAAAACACGAAGAGTATGCAGCAGGAGCTTCTGGATAAGCATTTCTTAAGAAAACACGGGGCTAATGCCTATTACGGACAAAAAAAATAAATACGGAATATAATCTGTCTTGAAGCAGAAGTTTTTAATATAAGAAAAATACAGTAAATTTACAGGAAAAAGTATATACGAATTCTGGTTTATTATATGAAAATATTTTGATTTTGAGACAGATATTTTTTTAATATATAAAACTACACAAAAGTAAAGCATAATTTGTAAAATGTGGGATTATGTGGTATTATAAAAGAAATGACGTGAATTTTAAGTAGAGGTTAAAATAATGGATAAAATAGACCTAAGGACAAATCCAAATTTGATTATAGTATTAGGTGAATACATAAGAAGCAAGAGAGTGGAAAAGGGAATAGGGTTAAGGGAAATGGCTGAACATCTGAGTATAAGTCCGGCATATTTATCAAATTTAGAATCTGGCAAGCATCCAATGATAAATCCTCTCCTTTTGAAAAAAATTTCCAGAAAGTTAAATATTGATCATTTAAAATTATTTAAAATGATCGGATATACGGACAAAGATACGGAAGAGCTGAAAAAAGAGATCACTTCAGAGCTTCTTGATGAGATAGATGATGTAGAAATAGGAAAAATACTGGGAAAATTAATGGAAATGTCTCCCGATGAGCTTCAGCTGGTAAAACAATACATAGAATTTATATCGAAAAAATAAGCGTTTCACAGGCTAGTGATGAAAATCATTAGCTTTTTTGTGTTATTTGATGTAAAATAATGATATCCAAAAAAATTACCATTTGTTTTGGACTTTACTTTTTTACATATAATTTGTAAAATATAAATGTTTATTGGAGAAGATTTATGATAAAATTGATAATTCTGGACGTGGACGGGACTCTTACCAAAGGCGGAATACTTATAGGCAACAGCGGGGAAGAGTTTAAGGAGTTTAACGTAAAAGACGGATACATGATTGCAAGTGCCAGAAAAAAGTGCGGAAAGATTTTTGCTATTATAACAGGAAGGAATTCAAAGATAGTAAGCATCAGAGCCAAAGAACTGGGAATCACGCATCTTTATCAGGGAATTGATGACAAAATAGTGGTATATGAGCAGCTGAAAAAGGAGCTGAATATTACTGATGAGGAAACAGCGTATATAGGCGATGATCTGAATGATTTTGAAGTGATGAAAAGGGTAGGACTTGTAGGAGCACCGGCGGATGCCTGCAGAGAGATATTGGAAACAGCTGATTTTGTTTCTTCTAAAAATGGAGGAGAAGGAGCTGTCAGGGAGTTTTTAGAATATATATTAAAAAAAGAAAATTCTTGGAATAAAATAGTTCAAAGTAATTAGGAGGAATGAATGAGAATTAGATATATTGATGCAAAACGTTTGAGGATGCTTTTGATCGCAGGAAGCAAATGGCTGGTAATGCATGAGGAAGTTCTGAATGAACTGAACGTGTACCCGGTTCCTGACGGAGATACAGGAAGCAATATGTCCATGACAATCAGTTCAGTAGAAAAAGAACTGACAAAGGTAGATGAAAAAAGCAGCATGAATGAGGTAAGCGAAGCTGTGGAAGAAGCAATCCTTATGGGTGCAAGAGGGAATTCCGGGACAATTTTGTCTCAGATAATCACTGGTTTTCTAAAGGGAATCGGGGATAAAGACAGATTATATGCCGCTGATGTGGTAACAGCACTGGAATCAGCAAAGGAAGTAGCGTATAAAGCTGTAAATCAGCCTGTGGAAGGAACGATACTTACAGTAATAAGAAAAGTAGCAGAATCTGCAAGAGAATATGTAAAAACAAGTGACGACCTTGTAGGTCTTTTGGAAAATATAAAAGATACAGCGCAGGAAGCTGTGGAACAAACACCGGAAGAGCTGCCGAAGCTTAAAGAAGCAGGAGTGGTAGATGCCGGAGCAAAAGGACTGTTTTATATGCTTGAAGGTTTTTATATGCTTATAACACAGGCGGATCTTATAGAGGAAATAGAACCTACAGAAGTCAAAAATGCTGATTTTTCTTCAACAATTGCAAATATAGACCATGATCCGGACAGTATAAAGTTTCAGTACTGTACAGAATTTATAATAGGAAGTTCAAGTTTTGATACAGATAAATTCAAGGCAGAAATCCTTGAACTGGGAGATTCGGCTGTTTTTGCACAGAGCTCCAAAAAATTCAAGGTTCATGTTCATACGAACAATCCCGGGCAGGCTTTGGAGCTTGCACTAAAAAACGGTGATCTGGAAAAAGTAAAAATAGAAAATATGAAGCTTCAGCATGAAAATTTATACGTAAAACAGCCTGACGAAGAAGGAGCAAAGATATTTGTCAGTGATAAAGTAACGTTATCTGAAAAAGGACATATTATAGTAGCAGATACGGAAAATCTTAAAAATGAGTTTCTTAAAAACGGTGCCGATGTGGTAATTCTCGGCGGGCAGAGTAAAAATCCAAGTGTGCAGGACATACTGAATGCACTGGAAAAACTTGATAAGAAAATAATTTATATTTATCCTAACAATAAAAATATAATCTCTACTGCAAAACTGGCCTGTGGAAAATCAGATAAAAATGCTGTTGTAATGGAAACAAGAACAATGCTTGAAGGAAATTTTTATATAAAAGACAGAAATGATGAAATAGAAAAATTAATGGAAGAGGAAAAAAGAAATGTTTCCATTGAAGTGACAAAAGCTGTAAGAGATACAAAGGTAGATGATCTGGAAATAAAACAGGGAAATTATATTGCCCTTATAAACGGTAAGATAAAATATGCCGAAAATGATTTGAAAACACTGGTTTCAAATGTACTGGACCAGAATATCACTAAAGATACAATGACAATAACAGTAGCAGAAGGCAGTGAAAAAGATGAGCAGTGCAAAAAGCTTATAGAAGAGAAATCAGCGAGGCTTTATAAAACATTTATAAACGGAAATCAGGAAAATTACTATTATTACATATATCTGGAAAATAAAAATCCTAATATGCCTGAAATAGCAATATTGACAGATTCTACATCGGATCTTGTGCCGGAAGAGGTCATGAATCTCCCTATCAGCATAGTTCCTCTGAAGGTAGAGTTTGATGGAAATTTATATAAGGATATATTTGAAATTTCAAGAACACAGGTTTGGGAAGAAATACTGAAAACAAATACAGGATTGAAAACTTCACAGCCTGCACCGCAGGATTTTCTGAAAGCGTATAAGAGATTATTTGAAAAGGGATATAAAAAAATACTTTCAATACATATTTCCTCAAAATTAAGCGGAACTTCACAATCTGCACAAGTAGCTAAAAATCTGCTTGAAGAAAAGGATAATATAGAGATTTTGGACAGCCTTACTACAACATCGGCACTGGGACATCTTGTAACAGAAGCTGCGAAAAAGTCTTTGAAAAGAGAATCAGCCCAGAGTATTGTAAGCTGGGTAGAAAATACCAGATCAAAAGCAAGATTTCTGATTGCATTAAATGACCTGAAGTTTTTGGAAAAGGGCGGAAGAATAGGAAAAGCTACAAGCTATATTGGTTCTGCACTGCACTTAAAACCGATAATAGGCGTGAGAAACGGAGAAGTAATTCCTGAAAAGAAAGTAATCGGTGAAATGGGTGTTATGAACTACATAAGAAAGACCATAAAACAGGAGACAGAAAATCAAAGTGTATATTTATATGTGGTCTGGGCAGGTGTGGCAAGAAGTCTTGATGTGGCAGATAAAATAGCAAAGGAATATGAGAAAAATCCTAAGGTAACGGTAGTAAATATTAAATTAGTAGGACCGGTTATAGGATCGCATGTAGGTTCAGGTTTCGGGATAATCACTTATCCTAAATTGAGCTGATACAGATAATTGGATTTATTATAAACTAAATAGTAGATATAAAGCAGTATATGGCGTAAGAACCATATACTCTTTCATTAACAGAAGTGCCTGCAGTTTATTTTACAGAATATAAATGTAAAATCCTTGCTTGCAGGTGCCGGGAAAGTGGGAAAAACATGAGAATTTCTAATTTTATTTCAAAGGAATTGGTATTTTTAAATACAGAGTCTGAAAATGTAGAAGAATTAATAAATAATATTTTAGACAAGGCAGCTGAAGTTGACGAAGAAGTTAGGAATAATTTAGATAAGGCAAAAAAAGCTGTTTTGAAAAGGGAAGATGAAACCTCTACTGCTCTGGGACATGGTATTGTCCTGCCTCATGGAAGAATAGACGGGTATGATGATACGACTGTTATATCAGGAACGCTGAAAAAACCTATGAAAGCAATAGTAAGAAATAAGGAAGAAAGCATAGAGCTGTTTTTCATTATTCTTTCGGGGCTGACTAAAAACAGAACTGTATTAAAACTAATGTCTTTGGTATCTTATCTGGGGCATCAGAATGAGTTTCTGGAAAAGGTAAAGGGTGTAAAAAGTGAAGATGAGTTCATAGAACTGATACAGGAATATGAAAATGATATAAAACAAACAGTAACTTCCGAGGATCTTATGGATACGACTGTGAGGCCGGTAAGTCTGAGCGAGCCGCTGGAATCTGTAGCTGCACGTTTTATAAGAGAAAATAAAACAGGTCTGCCTGTAGTGGACGGCACAGGATGTTTTGTCGGAGAAATAACAGAAAGAGAGCTCATAGAATTCGGGATGCCTAAATATGCTTCACTGGTATCAGGACTCAGCTTTATGACAGTAGGCGAACCTTTTGAAGAATATTTTTTGAATGCGGGAAAAGTAACTGTCAGAGAATTATATAGAAAAAGTAAAAATTTAGTTGATAAACAGGCATCTATTATGGAAATATGCTTTAATATGATAACAGAAGGAAGAACTAGGCTTTACGTAGTGGAAAATGATAAGTATTTTGGAATGATAGAAAGACGTGACATAATTAAAAAGTTTTTACATATTTAATGAAGGTTTTGGTGATTAGGAATGTCGCATATGTTGGTAGCAATAATTATATTTTGTTTGGCATATATATTAATTATTTTTGAGAAATTCCCTATATCTGTTTTGGCGATGTTAGGGGCAATAGTAATGGTAATGACGGGAGTTTTGGGGGCGGAAGAGGCTTTTAGAGCAATAGATCTGAATGTAATATTTCTTTTGGTAGGTATGATGATTATGGTATCAATACTTGCAGAAACGGGACTTTTTGAATGGATAGCCATTAAAGCAACCCAGCTGGTAAAGGGAGAACCTATACCGTTATTAGTATTGCTGATGCTGGCAACGGCAGTATTTTCAGCGTTTTTGGATAATGTTACCACGATTCTGCTTATAGTTCCGGTAACTATAGTTATGCTGGAAAATCTGAAGCTGGATACAAAACCGTTTATTATCGGGGAAATACTGGCATCAAATATAGGCGGAACGGCGACTTTGATAGGTGACCCGCCTAATATACTAATAGGGAGTGAAGCTGGATTTTCATTTAACGACTTTATTATAAACCTTGGACCTGTAATTATAATTAATCTGATAGTTACAATATTTCTGCTTTACTTTTTTTACTGCAGAAAACTGAAAGTTTCAAGAGAACTGAAAGCACATATAATGGAATTAAGTCCTGACAGGGCATTAAAAGATAAAAAGCTTATGTATCAATCACTGGTTATACTTCTTTTGGTAATAGCCGGATTTGTATCACATGAGATTACACATATAGAGCCTTCTATAATTGCACTTGCAGGAGCAATGGCTCTGATACTTGTCAGTAAAAAAGAACCTGAGGAAATATTTGAAAAAGTAGAATGGCCTACATTGTTTTTCTTTATGGGTCTGTTTATTATGGTGGAAGGTCTTGTGGAAGTGGGAGTAATACAAATGCTTGCAGAAGCTACATTATCTCTTACAAAAGGAGATTTTCAAAAAACTGCTTTATTTATAGGTATATTGTCCAGTTCAGTTTCACCAATCATTGATAACATACCATATACGACAACAATGCTTCCTCTGATAAAAAATCTGGAAACTGCATTTCCAAATGTGGATGCACTCTGGTGGAGTCTTGCACTCGGGGCATGTCTTGGAGGAAATGCTACATTAATAGGAGCTTCTGCTAATGTGGTCGCAGCCAATATAAGTAAAAAGAACGGAAAAGTAATATCATTTATAGAATATCTAAAATATGGCCTTCCATTAACTTTTGTGACAATAGTCATAGCAATGATATATCTGAATTTCAGATATTTGAGATAAATTTTCGGAATAAATGTGGAAAAGTAAGGAGGGATACCCCTCTTTATTTTTTTTGTATAAATATATGTAAGGGAGAAATTATTATGAGAATAGAGCATTTAGAATTAACAGATTCCACAAATGAAGTATTAAAGAGAAAAAGGCATAAGCAGGAATATGATATAGTGTATGCGGATAACCAGACAGCCAGTAAAGGAAGACGCGGAAATAAATGGATTTCAGACAAGGGTGCGGCTTTATTTTCCTTTCTTGTAAAAGATAATGATTATGGGGAGAAGACTTCATTACTCGTTGGTTATGCTGTCTACAAAATATTAGACGGGATATTGGAATCCGATAAATTAACGTTTAAGTGGCCTAATGACATACATTATAACGGAAGAAAAATATCTGGCATATTGATCGAAAAATGTGAGGATTTTCTAATAGTCGGAATAGGAATAAATGTAAATAATACAGATTTTGGAGTATATGGTGAAACAGCGTTGTCTCTAAAGCTGATAACCGGAAAAGAATATGATGTAAAAAATATAATAGTAAAAACAGTGGAGGAAACAAAACAGAGACTGGAAAAAATAGCGGAAGAATGGGAGGCCGTAATAGATTTTCTAAACGAAAAACATTCACTTAATAATAAGCTGGTTGAAAATAATCAAAAAGAACAGTATGAGGTAATAAAGATAAATTATGACGGAAGTTTAAAAGTAAAAAAAGATGGTGAGAAAAATTATACAGATATATATTCTGATGAAATAAAAGGGATAAAAATAAAGAATTAATGCGGCATCCTTTTTGCGGCAGGCTGTCTTCGCTTATTGCCGGAATGGGTTTTGCTGGCAGATTGTATTTATATCTTACAGAATGATAAAATCTTCGGTATTGTTTATCAAAAATAAATGAGATGCTGCACTGATTTTCAGATCTGAAAAATCATATAAATATAATCAGGATTTTCAAGATACAAAAATTTTTCAAATAATTTATAGTATCAGCTGTAAAAAATCTATATTGCAAATCATAAATTTCGAAAAAATTGTCTAAAAAAAACCCTTGAAAATAAAGGGTTTGAGAAGACAGTCGAAAAAAACATAAAAAAATTGAAAAAAAGCGTTGACAAAGTCAATGAGATTTGATAATATATTCCTTGTCAACGACAAAGATTCGCTGGCAAAAAGGACAATGAAAATAGAAGAAGAAGCAAACGCCAAGAAAGAAAAGATTAAGGTAGTGGAAATAAATATTGAATGAAGAGTTTGATCCTGGCTCAGGATGAACGCTGACAGAATGCTTAACACATGCAAGTCGATGAGAAGACTCCCTTCGGGGAGAGGGTATCATGGCGGACGGGTGAGTAACGCGTAAAGAACTTGCCATATGGACAGGGATAACCGATGGAAACGACGGATAAGACCTGATATAATGAATTAATGGCATCATTGATTCATGAAAAGCAATGCCATATGAGAGCTTTGCGTCCTATTAGCTAGTTGGTAGTGTAACGGACAACCAAGGCGATGATAGGTAGCCGGCCTGAGAGGGTGGACGGCCACAAGGGGACTGAGATACGGCCCTTACTCTTACGGGAGGCAGCAGTGGGGAATATTGGACAATGGAGGTAACTCTGATCCAGCAATTCTGTGTGCACGACGAAGGTCTTCGGATTGTAAAGTGCTTTAAGTTGGGAAGAAAAAAATGACGGTACCAACAGAATAAGCGACGGCTAAATACGTGCCAGCAGCCGCGGTAATACGTATGTCGCAAGCGTTATCCGGAATTATTGGGCATAAAGGGCATCTAGGCGGGGTTTCAAGTCGACGGTGAAAACTAGTGGCTCAACCATTAGCTTGCCGACGAAACTGAAATTCTAGAGTATTGGAAAGGTGGGCGGAACTACATGAGTAGAGGTGAAATTCGTAGATATATGTAGGAATGCCGATGACGAAGGTAGCTCACTGGACAAAAACTGACGCTGAAGTGCGAAAGCTAGGGGAGCAAACAGGATTAGATACCCTGGTAGTCCTAGCTGTAAACGATGTTCACTGGGTGTGGGCGAGTAGATCGTCTGTGCCGAAGCAAATGCGATAAGTGAACCGCCTGGGGAGTACGGCCGCAAGGCTGAAACTCAAAGGAATTGACGGGGACCCGCACAAGCGGTGGAGCATGTGGTTTAATTCGACGCAACGCGAGGAACCTTACCAGATCTTGACATCTCCGGAATTAGGTAGAGATACTTAAGTGCCTTCGGGAACCGGAAGACAGGTGGTGCATGGCTGTCGACAGCTCGTGTCGTGAGATGTTGGGTTAAGTCCCGCAACGAGCGCAACCCCTATCGTTAGTTACTAACATTAAGTTGAGGACTTTAGCGAGACTGCCTGCGAAGAGCAGGAGGAAGGTGGGGATGACGTCAAGTCATCATGCCCCTTATGATCTGGGCTACACACGTGCTACAATGGACAGTACAAAGAGAAGCAAAATGGTGACATGGAGCAAATCAAGAAATCTGTTCTCAGTTCGGATTGAAGTCTGCAACTCGACTTCATGAAGTTGGAATCGCTAGTAATCGCGGATCAGCAATGCCGCGGTGAATACGTTCTCGGGTCTTGTACACACCGCCCGTCACACCACGAGAGTTTGTTGCACCTGAAATTGCTGGCCTAACCCGTAAGGGAAGGAAGTACTGAAGGTGTGGTAAGCGATTGGGGTGAAGTCGTAACAAGGTATCCGTACCGGAAGGTGCGGATGGATCACCTCCTTTCTAAGGAGAAATAAGATGGCAGCTTCTTCTTTTATTTTGATTGTTTTTTATAGACAATTGAAAAAAATGATATGGGCGTGTAGCTCAGGTGGTTAGAGCACTGTGCTGATAACGCAGGGGTCACTGGTTCGAGTCCAGTCATGCCCACCATATCGAAAATGTTTTTTTGGGGATATAGCTCAGATGGGAGAGCGCTGCCCTTGCAAGGCAGAGGTCAGCGGTTCGACTCCGCTTATCTCCACCAAAAGTATAAAAAAGTAATAATTGGACAATGAGAAATGAATAGTAGGTAGAAAGAAAGAAAGTAAAAAAGAGGTTATCGAAAGAAAAGCGCTAAGGGCACACGGAGGATGCCTAGGCAACAAGAGCCGATGAAGGACGTGATAAGCTGCGAAAAGCTTAGGGGAGCTGCAAAGAAGCTTTGATCCTAAGATGTCCGAATGGGAGAACCTAAATACCTGGAGGGTATTTACGAAAGAGGTAAGCGGGTGAACTGAAACATCTAAGTAACCCGAGGAAGAGAAAGTAAAAACGATTCTCTGAGTAGCGGCGAGCGAAAGGGGAAGAGCCTAAACCACATAAGTGTATAAGCGAGCAGCGTTGCTTGTGTGGGGTAGTGGGAGTTTAATGACGGATAGCTCTGAAGTCAATATATACGAAATAGAATTAGAATGTATCTGGGAAGGTAAACCATAGAAGGTGAAAGTCCTGTATGAGTAATATTGAGTGTATATATTAAATATCCCGAGTAGCATCGAGCACGAGGAATTCGGTGTGAATCAGCGAGGACCATATCTCGTAAGGCTAAATACTCTTGTTGACCGATAGAGGAGAGTACCGTGAGGGAAAGGTGAAAAGAACCCTGTGTAAGGGAGTGAAATAGAACCTGAAACCGTGTGCTTACAAACGGTAGGAGCCCTTCGGGGTGACTGCGTGGATTTTGGTTAATCATCCTGCGAGTTATGATATGTGGCAAGGTTAAGGAAGCGGAGCCGAAGGGAAACCGAGTCTTAATAGGGCGATAGTCGCATGTTATAGACGCGAAACCTAGTGATCTAGGCCTGTCCAGGTTGAAGCTAAGGTAAGACTTAGTGGAGGACCGAACTCACCATCGTTGAAATGCTGGGAGATGAGATAGGTTTAGGGGTGAAAAGCCAATCGAACTAGGAGATAGCTCGTTCTCTCCGAAATGCATTTAGGTGCAGCCTTAACAAAGAACTATGGGGGTAGAGCACTGTATGGCCTAGGGGGCGTATAGCTTACTGAAGTCAAGCAAACTGCGAATACTATAGTTTAATTGTTAGGAGTGAGTCTGTGGGTGACAAGGTCCGCAGACGAGAGGGAAACAGCCCAGACCACCAGCTAAGGTCCCTAATTATGTCTAAGTGGGGAAGGAGGTGGACATTCAGAAACAACCAGGAGGTTGGCTTAGAAGCAGCCATACCTTTAAAGAGTGCGTAATAGCTCACTGGTCGAGAGTGTCTGCGCCGAAGATGTAACGGGGCTAAGACATAAACCGAAGCTGTGGAAACTAACGTAAGTTAGTTTGGTAGGAGAGCGTTCTGTAGGCCGAAGAAGGTGTGCTGTAAGGCATGCTGGAGGTATCAGAAGTGAGAATGCAGGAATGAGTAGCGAGAAAGAGGGTGAGAATCCCTCTGGCCGGAAGTCCAAGGTTTCCAAAGGAAGGTTTGTCCGCTTTGGGGGAGTCGGGACCTAAGTTGAGGCTGAAAAGCGTAGGCGAATGGAAAATAGGTTAATATTCCTATACCACTGTTATTTGTTTGAGAGATGGAGTGACGCAGAAAGGTATGTAAGCATACTGACGGAATAGTATGTCGAAGAGAGTAGCATGATTAGGTAGGTAAATCCGCCTGATTAAATGTGAGACTTGATAGGGAGCTTCTAAGGAAGCGAAGTTACAAATCCTATGCTGCCGAGAAAAACTTCTATTTAGAATAATAGTGCCCGTACTGTAAACCGACACAGGTGGACTGTGTGAGAAACATAAGGCCGACAAGATAACTCTAGCTAAGGAACTCTGCAAAATGGCCCCGTAACTTCGGGAGAAGGGGTACCTATGTTATGTGAAGGAAGAAACGTCCGGAGCAGAAGTAGGTCGCAGTGAAGAGTCCCAAGCAACTGTTTACCAAAAACACAGGTCTATGCTAAGCTGAAAGGCGACGTATATGGGCTGACACCTGCCCAGTGCTGGAAGGTTAAGAGGAGGATTGAGAGATTCGAATTGAAGCCCCAGTGAACGGCGGCCGTAACTATAACGGTCCTAAGGTAGCGAAATTCCTTGTCGGGTAAGTTCCGACCTGCACGAATGGTGAAATGATTTGGGAGCTGTCTTGGCTGGAGACTTGGTGAAGTTGTAATGGCGGTGAAGATACCGACTACCTGCAGTAGGACGGAAAGACCCCGTGGAGCTTTACTGTAGCTTGGCATTGGGTTTTGGCAATGTGTGTATAGGATAGTTGGGAGACGTTGAATTTATGGCGCTAGCTGTAAAGGAGTCACTGGTGGAATACCAACCATATATTGTCGGAATTCTAATCATGGGTTTGTAACCTGTGAGACAGTGCTAGGTGGGCAGTTTGACTGGGGCGGTCGCCTCCTAAAGAGTAACGGAGGCGTTCAAAGGTTCCCTCAGGTTGGATGGAAATCAACCGAAGAGTGCAAAGGCATAAGGGAGCTTGACTGCGAGACTGACGGGTCGAGCAGGCGCGAAAGCGGGACTTAGTGATCCGGCGGTACCGAATGGAAGGGCCGTCGCTCAACGGATAAAAGCTACCCCGGGGATAACAGGCTGATACTTCCCAAGAGTCCATATCGACGGAAGTGTTTGGCACCTCGATGTCGGCTCGTCTCATCCTGGGGCTGGAGAAGGTCCCAAGGGTTGGGCTGTTCGCCCATTAAAGAGGCACGCGAGCTGGGTTCAGAACGTCGTGAGACAGTTCGGTCCCTATCCACTGCAGGCGTAAGAATATTGAGAAGATCTGTCCTTAGTACGAGAGGACCGGGATGGACAAACCTCTGATGAATCAGTTGTCACGCCAGTGGCACAGCTGGGTAGTCACGTTTGGAAGGGATAATCGCTGAAAGCATCTAAGTGAGAAGCCCACTTCAAGATGAGTATTCTACCTTTATGGTTAAGTCACCTTCGAGACTAGGAGGTTGATAGGCTGGAGGTGTAAGTATAGTGATATATTTAGCTGACCAGTACTAATATGACGAAGCTTTTTAAAAAATATATACCGTTTTTACTGATGGATATCTATCCTACTATTTATTTCTCATTGTCTTTTTAAGACAATCCTTGCTTGGTGAACATAGCGACAGAGGTACACCCAGATACATTTCGAACCTGGTAGTTAAGCCTGTTTGCGCCGACAATACTTAGATTTACTTCTAGGGAATATAGGTCTTCGCCAAGCTTTTAATTATTTGTCTCTGTAGCTCAGCTGGTTAGAGCATTTGACTGTTAATCAAAGGGTCGCAGGTTCGAGTCCTGCCAGGGACGCCACTTTTTTTCCTATTGTTTAATAGGATTTTTTTTTTGCTTTTTTTCTTAACATATTTTAGGTTTCCTGATATAATTATGTTAGAGGTAAATATTAATACTACTAAATGTATCGGAGGTGACTGTAATGAAAGAGATATCTAAATTATTTAAAAATGTTGATAAATTAGTTTTTATGTCATCAAGTATGGGGAATTCAGAAATGGACTGGAATTACAGCGGAACAGGGAAAACATCAGTTATCTGTGAAGATAATAAAATATTTTTTTTAGACAGAATTACCATAGATGACAGACTCAGCTACGAAGATAAAAAGATGTGGATTCTTAATGATAATGATGTATTAGAATTCTGGCATTATAGAAATAATGAATATGAAAAGATATTTACTTTTTCAAAATGGGAGCCTAATACTCTTATTGCCGGAGAATATATATGCGGTGACGACGTATATATGGGCAGAGTAGAAGCGGATAATTCCGATATTATTTTTATAATAGAGATAAAAAGCAAAAAAAAGAATGAACTCATAAAGTACAAATATTTTAAATAAGGAGTTATGATGAATAAATATATTTTACTGGATAGAGACGGTACTATAAATATCGAAAAGGATTATCTTTATAAAATAGAAGATTTTGAATATGAATATGGTGTTATAGAAGCACTTGAAATTTTTCAGAAAAAAGGCTACAAGCTTGCAGTAATTACTAACCAGTCAGGTATTGGAAGGGGTTATTACAGTGAGGAGGATTTTCTAAAGCTGACTTCTTTTGTGGAAAATGATCTGAAAAAAAAGGGTATTATTATAGAAAAAACTTATTATTGTCCTCATCATACAGACGGTAAGGGAAATTATAAAACAGAATGTGAATGCAGAAAGCCGGGGACACTTTTGTTTGAAAAGGCGGTAAAAGAATTAGATATAGATACCCGGAATACTTATATGCTCGGGGATAAGGCCAGTGATCTGATTCCCGCAGATAAGCTAGGAATAAAGCCTGTTTTTCTGCGTACAGGACACGGACGTGAAGAATCACTTAAAGGACTGGATTTTGACTTCTTAAGTTTTGATAATATTCTGGATTTTGCTAAAACTTTGTAGTTTTTCATTTTACTATTTTATTCTTTACATTTTTTAATTTAATAATTACATAAAAAAATATTGTTTTTCAATTATGAAAATCAATATTTTTGGTTTAGATAATATTTTTTTTTGATATAAAAATGCAGACATTTTTACAGATGAAAAAAAATTACGTATACAGACTTGAAAGTCTGATTTTTTTATTGATAAATTATATATTAAGTGGTATAATTATTTAATTATGCACTAAAAATGGAGTTATTAAATTATGAAAAAAAATTATATCTTTAAAATGACACTTGAAGAATTTGGAATTTCTAATTTTTTAGATATTCTGGAGATAAATAATGTTTTAATTAATTCGGGTGAAGTACGGGAAAATGATGTGTTTATAGCTATCAGAGGCGGTAACAGCTATATTCAGGAAGCAGCAGAAAAAGGAGCATATGTTATATATGACGATAAGACGAAAAAAACACCCTATCCAAAAGCATTTTTAGTAAACGACAGTATTAAATTTTTACAAAAATTTGCTGAAAATTGGAGAAATATATTAGATTTAAAAATAATTGGAATTACAGGAAGTAATGGAAAAACAACAGTAAAAGATATTATATACCAGCTGTTGTCTACTAAGTATAAAGGAAAAAAAACTGAAGGCAATTTAAACAACCATATAGGATTGCCTGTTTCTTTGTTACGTGCTGAAAATTCTGATGATTTTTTAGTTTTGGAGATGGGGATGAGCGGTTTTGGCGAAATAGACCTGCTTGCTGCCATTGCTAAGCCTGATTATGGAATTATTACGAATATAGGTGACTCACACCTTGAGTTTTTAGGAAGCCGGGAAAATGTTTTTAAAGCTAAAAGTGAGATCATAAAACATGTGAAAGCTAAAATGTTTTTAAATGGAGATGATCCTTTTTTAGGTGATCTTCCTGGAATAAAAGTTTCGGCCGACGGCAAAAGCACTGCTGATTACAGAGCAAAAAATATAAATTTGAGCGGCGATGGTACAAAATTTGACCTGAATGAAGGACTTACTCTCGAAACTAATCTTATAGGCGAGCATAATATTCTAAATCTTTTATTTGGTATAGCTATATCAGAAGAATTTGGAATTAAGACTGAAGATCTTGCTGATGAATTTAAAAATATAAAACTTACAGCAATGAGATTTCAAAAAATAGAAAATGGTAATATTATATATATTAATGACGCGTACAATGCCAGCCCTATTTCAATGGAAAAAGCCATTCTTACATTTTCGGATATCTATAATGACAGGTATAAAGTAGTTATATTAGGCGATATGCTGGAGCTTGGCGAGAAGGATGCGGAATTTCACGAGGAACTGGAAAAAATACTGAGAAATACAAAGCAAAATGAAATATTGTTATATGGTTCCTTGATGAAAAATCTTTATGAAAAAATCAAAGATATGAATGTTTTTCATTTTGATGAAAAATCTTTTATCAGGGAAAAGCTCAGAGGACATAATTCCGAAAAGCTTGCAGTCCTGCTGAAAGGGTCTAGGGGAATGAGATTAGAAGAAATTATAGAGGAAGGAAATTAATAAAATGCTGTATTTATTACATCAATTATTTTTTGAGGATTTGAAAATCCTGAGAATATTTAAATCTATCACAATAAGGGCTTCGATATCCTTTTTTCTGGCACTGCTCTTTGTTTTGATACTTGGAAAACCTTTTATAGCATGGCTGAAGAAGAAAAAATACGGAGATACAGTCAGAGAAGAGGGGCCGCAATCTCATTTTTCAAAATCAGGGACACCGACAATGGGAGGACTTCTTATCATAGGGGCTATTTTATTTGCTACTGCGATTTGCGGGAATTTCTCAAATAAATTTATTGTCTTTTTATTTTTTATAACTATTTTGTTCAGCACAATAGGGTTTTACGATGATTATCTAAAGCTCACAAAACATAAAAAAGGACTTTCAAGTAAGAAGAAAATATTAGGACAGCTTATTATAACAATACTGACATTTATTTTTATATATAAATACGGACTTATCAGTCCAAGAGTAGATTTTTCAATAGTAAATCCAATTATAAAAAATTCATATTTTTATATTACGCCTGCATTATTTTTTGTCTTTATGGCAGTGGTAATAATAGGGTCTTCTAATGCGGTTAATCTTACCGACGGACTTGACGGACTTGTAACAGGACCTATTATCATTGTATGTGCTACTCTGGCAATAATAACATATCTTACAGGACATATAGAATATGCAGACTATCTGAATCTTTTTTATGTAAAGGATGCCGGGGAAATGCTGGTATATCTAGTGTCAATTATAGGGGCATCAATAGGGTTTTTATGGTATAATTTTTATCCGGCACAGGTATTTATGGGAGACACAGGATCGCTTACGCTGGGAGGAGTTCTCGGAATAGTGGTAATCTTCATAAAACAGGAGCTTTTGCTTCCTGTGGCAGGATTTATATTTATAGTAGAAGCTTTATCAGTAATGATACAGGTATGGCATTATAAAAAGTTTGGAAAACGTGTATTCAGAATGGCGCCGATACATCATCATTTTGAGCTTCTGGGAATTCCTGAAACCAAGGTTACCATAAGGTTTTGGATAATTTCGATATTGATGGCTTTACTGACTTTTTTGATTTTAAAATTAAGATAATAAGGAATGATTAGTGATGAAAAATGCAATAGTATTCGGAGCGGGACTAAGCGGGCACGGGGCTAAGGAATTACTTGAAAAAAAGGGATATAATGTTTTTCTTATAGATGATAAAACCGGTATAAAAAGCGAAGAAGGAATTAAGATAATTGACGAGCAGAAGATAGAATTTATTGTAAAAAGTCCGGGAATACCATGGGACGCGGAGCTTCTGGAAAAGGCAGACAGCTTAAGGATAAGCGTGATATCAGAGATAGATCTGGCATACAGGTATATGGATAAAAAAACTAAAATAATTTCGATTACAGGAACAAACGGAAAAACAACTACTGCTACAAAAATATACGAGCTTTTGAAGGAAGCCGGATTTGATGCTGAACTTGCGGGGAATGCAGGATTTTCTTTTGCAAAACTGGTTAGTGACGGAAAAGAGCCTGATTATGTTGTTCTGGAATTAAGCAGCTACCAGCTCGAAAATGATCCCGAAGTACATTCGCACATAGCAGGAATAATAAATTTGACGCCGGATCATTTGACAAGGTATAATTCACTTGACGATTATTATAAAACAAAATTTAATATATTCGATCATCAGAATGAAAATGACTATGCATTGATAAATCTTGACGATAAAGAAATACTGAGAATTATCTCGGAAAATAAAGACATAGATGATAAAATAAAAGCAAAAAGGATTTTTCTGAGCGGAGAAAAAAAAGCAGATGTATTCCAAAAGGACGGGATGATTAATGTGACAGATCATAATTCACAGCTGATTCCTCTTATGAAAACCTCGGAATTGTCCTTAAAGGGAAAACATAACCTTGAGAATATACTGTTTATTATTTCTGTGGGAATGATTCTTAATGTAGATATAGAAGTAATGAAGTCATTCCTGTCTTCTACAAAACCTCTGGAGCACAGACTGGAAAATTTCTTTGAAAAAGGGAAAACGGTTTTTATTAATGATTCCAAAGGAACGAATTCTGAGTCGACAATTAAGGCAATAGAAGCATTCGGAAAATCAACGGTACTAATTTGCGGAGGATATGATAAACAGGCCTCTAATAAGGAGTTAATCGATAAGATAGCAGAAAAAGTGGAGTTTGTATATTTAATCGGGCAAACTTCGGATATTCTTGAAAAAGAACTGAAAGATCAAAAGTATACACAGTATAAAAATCTTAAGACATTGGAAAATGTTTTGAATGATATAAAAGATAATTTAGATTTTTCGAAAGAACAGGTAGTTTTGTTCTCTCCGGCGACTTCCAGTTTTGACCAGTTTAAAAATTTTGAGGACAGAGGAAGAATTTTTAAAGAGCTTACAAATCAAATTATAGGAGATAGATAATTGAAAGAGAAAAGAACCTTGTCAATTACGTTTATAATATCAATAATGATTTTAATAGTAATTGGAATTGCTATGATGTTTAGCGTCAGTTTTACATCAGGACTGCACGAGTACAGGAATTATTACTACTTTATAATAAGACAGCTGATATGGATAACTGCAGGGGGATTCTTCATGATTGTGGCTTCCAGAATAAATTATAAGAGATATAAAAAAATAAGAGGACTGTTTTTTATTGGCGGTTTTGCACTTCTTGTTCTGGTCTTAATTATAGGTAAAGAAGTAAACGGTGCCAAAAGATGGCTTGTTTTAGGACCTATAGTGATACAGCCTTCGGAAGTGGCGAAAATTGCTTTTATTATTTATTTATCCGGAGCACTGGAATATTATAAGGATAAAAAATACAAAAGTCTTGAAATACTTATAGCTGCGGTCGTACCGTTGTTTATATTTATAGTTTTAATTTTTATGGAAAAATCGTTTAGTTCGGCGGTAATATTATTTGTAATAGGATTTTCCATGATTTTTGTTTCAAAAGTAAAAATAGAACAGCTTATTGTATTCTTTTTCGGTTTTATGGCATTAGGAGCTTTTGGTATAATGCATTCTGAGTACAGAAGAAGAAGAATATTCAACTATCTTACAGGCTTTAATAAAGACGGAAATGATGTGGGATATCAGGCAAGACAGTCACTTATAGCCATAGGGAGCGGAAGAGTAATAGGAAGACACTATGGAAACGGACTTCAAAAGTATTTTTATCTTCCTGAGAGACATACAGATTATATTTTTTCCACTTATGCGGAAGAATTCGGCTTTATAGGATGTTTTGTTTTAATAGGAATATATTTCTTTATTTTATTAATAATGATAATGACAATAAATAAGACGAAGGATTATTTCGGCAAGTATCTGGTATTTGGTATAATGGTACTTTTTATAACGCAGGCTTTGGCAAATATGTTTGTAGTTACCGGAGTTATTCCGTCAACAGGGATTACTCTGCCGCTGATAAGCTATGGAGGAAGCTCCACTATAGTAATTATGGCAGCTTTGGGTATAGTAATTAATGTAATTAATAATATAGACGAGGTAAATGAAGATGAATAAAAAGGAAAAAGTGGTTTTGACAACGGGGGGAACAGGAGGACATATATATCCCGCCCTTGCGATAGCCAAAAAGCTAAAAGACAAAAATATAGACGTATTATTTATTGGTACGTCACATAGAATGGAAAAAACAATAGTTCCGAATGAAGGCTATAGATTTATCGGATTGGATATAGTACCGTTAAAATCTGTATCGGCAGTATTCAAAATATTAAAGGGGACTCTGAGGTCTATCAGAATTCTTCGAAGAGAAAAAGCAACCAAAGTAATAGGATTCGGTAATTATATATCAATTCCCGTGATTCTGGCTGCAAAATTTTTGAGGATCCCGTACTATCTTCAGGAACAGAACAGTATTATGGGGCTGGCCAATAAAAAATTCTATAAGGGGTCCAAAAAAGTTTTTCTTGCTTTTAGAAATACTTTAAATTCTATTCCCGGAAAATACAGGGAAAAATTTATAGTAACAGGGAATCCTTTGAGAGAAGAATTTTATCATAAGGAAAAAGCAAAGGAAAGAGAAAAGCTGGGGATTACTGAGGAAGAGAAAGTATTGTTTATAATAGGCGGAAGTTTGGGAGCCAAAAATATAAATGAAGCAGTATTAAAAAAATGGGATAAAATACAGGAGATGAAAAATCTGAGATTATTCTGGGGTACAGGAAAAGATTTGTTTGAGGAAGTAATTTCCAAAATAACTGATTATGGAAGTGCCGTAGTTCTTCCTTATTTTGATAATGCAGCGGACATTATGAGTGCGGCAGATATGGTTCTGTGCCGTGCAGGGGCATCTACTGTTTCTGAACTGATACAGCTGGAGAAGCCTTCGATAGTGATACCTTACGACTTTGTCGGGCAGAAAGAAAATGCAGAGGAAATAGAATTTGTAAACGGAACTAAAATTTTTGAAAATAAAAATGTAAGTGATGCGATAGATGAGGCGTTATTGGAAATAAAACAGCCTGATATACTGGATTTTATGAGTGAAAATCTAAAAACCCTGAAAAAAGGAAATGCTGTATGTTCTATTGTTAAACACATAGACTTGGAGGAGAAATGAGCGAAGGAGTAAAAACAATCTTTTTTAGCGGAATCAACGGAATAGGAATGAGTGGTCTCGCTAAAATAATGGTAACTAAAGGATATAATGTATATGGTTCGGATATAGCAGAAAAACCAGTTTCAAAGCAGTTAAGAGATATGGGAGTAGGGATGTTCATAGGACAGGAGGCTAAAAACCTCGAAGGGAAAAATATAGATCTCTTTATATATTCCAGTGCGATTAAGGAAAATAATCCTGAATATAAATATGCAGTAAATAATAACATAAAAAAAATAAAAAGAGGAGAATTGCTGGCACTGTTAATGAATGATTCAAAAGGAATTGCAGTAGCAGGAACACACGGAAAGACGACTACAAGCTCTATGCTCGGGATAACAATGCTTGAAAAGGATCCCTGCATAGTAGTGGGAGGGATAATACCCGAAATAGGAAGTAACAGTAAGGTAGGAAATTCCGAATATTTTATAGCTGAAGCAGATGAAAGTGATAATTCGTTTTTATATCTGACTCCGTCATACTCAATAGTGACAAATGTGGAGGCAGATCATCTGGAAAATCACGGCTCTTATGAAAATATAAAAAAATCTTTTGAGGAATTCATTGACAAGACCAGTGATATTGTAGTTTTAAATAAAGACTGTCATGAAATAAAAAAATTAAATTTGAAAAATAAAAATATTATATGGTATAGTATAAACGATGAGAGTGCAGATATTTATGCAGCAAATATAGAATATAAAAACAGGGAATCGCATTATGAAGTAGTGAAAAACGGGGAAAGTCTGGGAAAATTCAGACTTAGCATTCCCGGAGAACACAATATTTCTAATTCACTGGGAGTAATATATCTTGCACATGAATTTTTATGTGATATGGATAAAGTAAAAGAATATCTGTATAATTTTAGGGGAGCAAACAGAAGATACCAGATACTTTATGATAAATCTATAAAGATAATAGATGATTATGCTCATCACCCCACAGAAATAACTGCTACCATTAATGCTGCAAAAAAAATAGAAACTGGTAAAATTACAGTTGTTTTTCAGCCGCACAGATACAGCAGAACAAATTTTTTTCTAAATGAATTTGCCGAAAGTCTGAAACTTGCCGATGAAGTATATCTTCTTCCTATTTACAGTGCTGAAGAGGAAAATATATATAATATAAGTTCCGAGAAGCTTGCTGAGCTTATAGGCGGTAACACAAGAGTTTACAGTGAAGAAGAAATATCAGATCGTGTATTGAATGACAACAGCAGTGAAAATGTTTATTTGTTTATGGGAGCAGGAAGTATCTCCAGAATTGCAAATACTATAAAAAATAAACTGCCACTCTGATCATACAGAGAGAAGAGCTTTGACATCAGCATTTATCAGTAAAAATATAAGCCAGACAAAACACTAAATAGAGGGATAGAAATTATGAAAATATTAGCGAATGTAGAAATGAAAAATTATTCAAATATGAAAATAGGCGGAAAAGCGAAAGAATTAATTTTTATAGAAAAAGAAGAAGAATTAAAAGAAGTTTTGAAAACTAGAGATAAGGTTTTTTTAATAGGGAACGGGACAAATACACTGATAAGCGATAAGGATCTGGATATAAGCTTTATATCGCTAAAAGAATTTAATTACATGAAGGTAATTGAAAAAAATGAAAATTATGATATAGTATGTATAGGTTCTGGGGCAAATCTTGATGATTTGATTGACTTTATGGAAGCAAATGATTATGCAGGACTTGAAAATATAACAGGCATTCCAGGCTCGGTAGGCGGACTTGTGAATATGAACGGCGGAGCTTACGGTACAGAAATTTTTGACTGCATAGATAAAATAAAAATATGTGATCTTGACGGAAATATAAAAGTATTTGAAAAAAGCGAGCTGAATTATAATTACAGAACAACTGACATAAAAGAAAATAAATGGATCGTAGTAGAAGTGTACTTTAAATTTTCAAAAGGCTTTGATAAGGAATGCTCACAGGATAAAAAAGATAAAAGAGAAGAAAGACACCCGCTGGAACTGCCGAATCTCGGAAGTACATTCAAAAATCCTGATCAGAACTTTGCCGCACAGTTAATCTCGGACGCGGGTTTGAAAGAATACAGAGTAGGAAATGCAATGGTTTCACCAAAACATCCTAATTTTATAGTAAATCTGGGTGAAGCAGGCTTTGAAGATGTAATGGGTGTAATAGAGCATGTTAAGGAAATTATAAAAGAAAAAAATAATATTGATTTACAAACAGAGATAATAATAGTAAAATAAAATTGTTGACATTCTCGCTAATTTGTTATATAAAAAAACAAGTTTGAAAAATATAAAAAATTAGTGTATAATTCTTTTAACAATAATGAGGTTGATTAGATGCTCAAATTTTTGAAATTTTTAGTATTTCTGTTAATGCTTACGATATTAATAAAAGGTTTATTCATATTTGCAAGTAAAGATTTTTTTAAAGTAGTAAATGTAAAGGTAGAGGGAGATAACGAACTTATAAAA
The DNA here is from genome assembly GCF_000024405.1 of Sebaldella termitidis ATCC 33386. NCBI lineage: Bacteria > Fusobacteriati > Fusobacteriota > Fusobacteriia > Fusobacteriales > Leptotrichiaceae > Sebaldella > Sebaldella termitidis. Next base: position 178,362 of record NC_013517.1, read on the forward strand.
TTTGATATTACTGAGAAAATTTTACAGATAAAAGACAATACAAATTTAGTCTACATTAATACTAAAAAAATGGAAAAATATCTTAGTGAAGATGTTAGAGTAAAAAGTGTAAAAATAAAAAAAGTTTATCCAAGCGAACTGATAGTTAGAATAGAAGGAAATAAACCTTATTCTTATTTGAGGCAGAAAAATAATTTTTATGTAATAAACAGCGACGGAGAGATATTTGCAAATATAAATGAAATTACAGATAAAAATTTACCTGTTATAAATGCTGAAAATAAAGAAGATTTAGAAACAATTTTACAAGTACTGTCAAAAATAAAAAATGAAGGTTTTTTCAGTAATATTTCAGAGGTAAGAAAAGTAAAAAGCGATTATGAAATTTTATTAAATGACGGAACCTTAATTAAGACTACCATTGTAGTTGATACTGCAAAGTATGATAACTGCTTTAAATTGTATAAGAGCTTAATTAATGAAAATAAGAAAGTAGAATACATAGATTTGAGGTTTAAGGATATTAATTTAAAAGAAAAAGATTTATTGCAAACAAATTTGGAGGGAAAAAATGGAAGAGATCCTAAATAGAGCCACAATTAAAGTAATTGGTGTTGGCGGAGCTGGCGGAAATGCTATAAATGATATGATAGAAACTGGAATCCACGGTGTGGAATTTATAGCTGCAAACACAGATTCTCAGGACTTAGAAGACTCAAAAGCGGGAATGAAGATACATCTTGGTGACAGAGCTACAAAAGGTCTGGGAGCAGGTGCCGATCCTGAAAGAGGAAGAGAAGCGGCATTAGAATCTAAAGAAAAAATCAGGCAGGTTTTGGAAGAAACAGACATGCTGTTCATAACAGCCGGAATGGGCGGAGGAACTGGTACAGGTGCTGCTCCTATTATTGCCGAAGTGGCAAGAGAGCTGGAAATTCTGACAGTAGCTATAGTAACAAAGCCTTTTGCTTTTGAAGGACCTCAAAGAAAGAAAAATGCAGATATGGGTATTGAAAATCTGAGAAAATATGTGGATACAATGATTGCCATTCCTAATGACAAATTATTTGAGCTGCCTAATTTAAATATAACACTTATGAACGCTTTTAAAGAGGCTAATAATGTATTAAAAGCCGGTGTAAGAGGTATATCGGAACTGATAACAAAACAGGGATTTGTAAACCTGGATTTTGCTGATATCAGAGCAACAATGAAAGACTCAGGAGTAGCTATGCTTGGTTTCGGGGAATCAGAAGGCGAAGACAGAGCAAGAGCAGCTACAGAACAGGCATTAAACAGTCCGTTACTGGAAAAATCTATCGAAGGTGCGAGAAAGATACTATTAAATATCACAGGCGGATATGATTTAGGATTAAATGAAGTACAGCAGATTTCGAGCCTGATAAGAGAAACAGCCGGAGAAGCAAATGCAAATCTTATTTTTGGTACTGTACTGGATGACAGTGTAAGAGGATTAAAAATTTCAATAGTAGCTACAGATTTTATAGACAAAAACTACGATAATCTCGGAGAAATTTTTAATAATATCAAAAAAGAAGAGGAAGAAGAAGTAAAGAATACAGCTGCAGCAGCAGCCAAAAAAGAGGAAGCAGACGGAAAATTATTTAATAATGATTCGGGATTCATACTTCCGCAGTTTTTAAAGAAAAAAGAAGATTAATTTTTTATATAAAGGGTCTGTTGTAATGGCAGATCTTTTTTCAGTATAAAAAAATACGGTTAAATATAAACTTAGAGGTATTATTAAGAAAGAAAATCTAAAAATATAAATGAATAAATTCAACATAAAAAAATTTAAAATAAATTTATTCCTTGAAAAAAAGCATAAATTTTGATAGAATAAGATACCCTGCTTTGTTAAACATAACAAGGCTAAAAAACCACAGGGAAGGAGAGAAACTATGAGAAATTACGAGATCATGTTCATCGTGTCAACTCAGTTAACAGAAGAAGAGAAGCAAACAGGAATTAAGTTTGTGGAAGATACATTAAAAGCTTCAGGAGCAGATTCTGTTAAAACAGAGATTTGGGGAGACAGAAAATTAGCGTATCCTATCAATAAAAAAGATAACGGATATTATGTTCTGACTACATTCCAAATGGACGGGACTAGACTGACTGAAGTAGAAGGTAAGTTGAATATCAACGAAAGCCTTATGAAGTATATGATAGTCAAAAATGACTAGTGTTTTTGTAAAGTATTAATTCAATTTATGAATAAATATTAGTGTCAGAACACTTGTACCAAAGCTGTTTATTCTAAATATAAACATATTACGGTACTAATGGGAGTTAAAAGGTTAATTGGGTAAAAATTTATTCTAAGGGGGAATTCGTATGAATTTAGTAACTTTAATAGGAAGATTGACAAGAGATCCTGAATTGAAATATTCTCAGTCAGGAAAAGCTTTTTGTAAATTTTCTATAGCTGTAACAAGAGAATTTAACAGAGACGAAGCAGATTTTATAAACTGTGTTGCCTGGGATAAAAGGGCAGAAACTATAGCTGAATATCTGAGAAAAGGTAGAAGAATCGCTCTGCAGGGAAGATTAAGCGTAAGAAGCTATGAGCAGAATGGTGAAACTAAATGGATGACAGAGGTTATAGTAGATAAATTTGATTTTATTGACACAGCAGCAGCATCTGGCGGTTCGTCATATGAAGATAAAAAATCATCAAATGAGCCTGGCTTCAGCAATGAAGTAGTCAGTGAAGATACAATCGATGATGATGATTTTCCATTTTAATTAGGAGGTGAAAGTAAAATGGCAGAATTCAAAAGAAGAAAAAGAAGACCAAAAGTAAAATTCAAGGTAGAAGATATTAATTATAAAAATGTAGAATTATTAAAAAATTTCATGAATGATAAAGGGAAGATTTCTCCTGCAAGAGTGACAGGATTAGATGCTAAAATTCAAAGAAAAATAGCAGCAGCTATAAAGAGATCAAGACAAATAGCATTATTGCCTTATACAAAAATAGAGAGATAAGATGACACCTGTCATCTTATTTTAAATTTAGGAGGTATAAAAAATGAAAAAATTTTTTATTATGTTGTTAATGCTATTATTTGTGTTTAGTTGTGGCAAAGAAAAACAACCTGAAAAAGTAGAAGCAAAAGAGACAGTACAGGAAAATCTGTTTAAAAACATAGATGTAGATAAGCTTTCTAGAAGACTCGAGAAGAAAATAGAGGTTAACGGAATGAAGGTAGACAGCTTTGAAGACTTGAATTCTGACGGTAAAGTTTTTTATTATTCCACAATTAATGGAAATAAAAATGAAATAATAACAATTAATTATGAAAATCTTACTCCAACAGCAATAGTAGGGAAAGTAACAGGTAAAGATGAAAGCAATATGGAGACATTCAGAAAACTATCTCTGTCTGTAATTATGGCTTCAGATACGAAGCTGACAGATGAAGATGCCCAGATAATATATGAAGAGCTTCTGAATAAACTGGAAAATGCAACTTCATCAACAGTTGTTACAAAAAATAATTTGACATACGGAATAGAAGTGATATTTGGAACAGAAGATGAATTGATAATTTATGCAAAATAAACCATAAAAAAACAACAGGACTAATCAGCCGTGTTGTTTTTTTATTCACTGTAAAAACAGAGAAATTTTCAAACTGTAATTTTTATTTTAAAAATTTTTATGAATCGGAGCTGCTTTTGGTGATTATTTTACCCGGGACTCCTACAGCAACAGAGTCTTTCGGAATATCTTTCAGTATGACTGAATTCGCCCCGATTTTGGAATTATCACCAATAGTTATGTTACCCAGAACTTTTGCACCTGCACCGATTATAACATTATTTCCTATAGTCGGATGTCTTTTTCCTTTGTCAAGTGAAACACCTCCCAGAGTAACCCCGTGATAAATAGTAACATTCTCACCAATAATGGAAGTTTCACCGATAACAATACCCATACCGTGATCCATAAACAGATGTTTTTCTATCTGGGCACCAGGATGTATTTCTATCCCTGTAAAGAATCTGGAAATTTGTGAAATTAATCTTGCTAAAAAAATAATTTTTTTCTTGTATAAGAAATGTGAAATTTTATGATGAATTACGGCATGTATTGATGGGTAAAGCAAAAAGACCTGTAATTTATTATTTGCCGCCGGATCTTTATCCAATATGTTCTGCAATTCGCCGTTTAACCATTTAAAAATCGAAAATCACCCCCTATTTGTAAATATTCAGCGACAGGTACTTTTCTCCTGTATCGGATGCTATGGTAAGTACTTTTTTTCCTTTTTCCATATTCTTGGCAATTTCATATGCTGCAGCTACATTGGCACCTGTAGAAACACCTAGAAATAAACCGCATTTTCTTGCTATCAGTTTAACGAATTCAAAGGCCTTATTATCTGAAACAGGTATTATTCTGTCAATTACTTTCATATCGAGTGTATCGGGAATAAAACCCGCACCTAAACCTTGAATTTGATGTTTTCCCGGTTTTTCTCCGGAAATAACCGCTGATGTTAGAGGCTCTACAGCTACAACCTGTATGTCAAGCGAATGCTCTTTTAATCTTCGTCCTACACCACTTAAAGTCCCTCCTGAACCTACACCTGCTATGAAGACATCTACATCTGGAAGATCTCTTAATATTTCTTCGCCCGTAGTTTCATAGTGTGCTTCGACATTTGCCGGATTGCTGAATTGTTCAGGCATAAAATAATTCTTGTTTTTACTCGCTAGAGATTCCGCCTTTTCTATGGCACCCTTCATACCGCGTGCACCGTCAGTAAGAATCAGTTCTGCATTGAGGGCTTTTAGAATATTACGCCGCTCTATGCTCATAGTGTCAGGCATGACAATAATAGTTTTATATCCTTTCAAAGAACCGATAAAAGCAAGAGAAATTCCCATGTTTCCGCTGGTAGGCTCAATAATGGTACTTCCAGGCTTTAGTTTACCTTCTTTCTCAGCCTTTTCTATAATCCCCAGTGCAGCTCTGTCCTTTACACTTCCTCCGGGATTAAAGTTTTCTAATTTGAGATATACATCTGCATGAGAATCTGTATCAAAAATGTTATTGATTTTTACAATCGGAGTATTTCCGATAATGTCCAAAAGATTTTCATATAACATATGACACACCTCCTTTTTTTATATTATACAGTAAAGCGCTACCGTATGCCGTTAGTTTAGCATTAAATAAAATCTCTGTCAATATAATGGTTGTATAAATTTTGTATATGCATGTTTATGTAGGTTTTTCCTATATAAAAGATTTTATCAAAGCCCGTAAACATTTAATTATCTTGAAAAACAAGAAATATTATGTTAGAATAATAAAATAATACTCGTATTTGGAGGAATTTTTTTGGACAGAATAGCGGAATTTTTATTAATGGTCGGAGTAGGTGCACTAATTGGATGGTTTACTAATTATCTGGCAATAAGACTTTTGTTTAGACCATATAATGAAATTAATTTAGTAATTTTTAAGCTACAAGGTTTAATTCCAAAGAGAAGACATGAAATAGCAGTTAATATAGCCGAAGTTATAGAAACAGAATTGATTTCTATAAGGGAAATCGGCGATAAATTAGATACAAGCTCATTTGAATATGATGATCTGGATGATTTTTTAGACAGACTGGTAAAGGAAAAAATAAAAGCCGAATTATTGGAAAAAAATCCTTTCCTGAAAATGTTTATGAATGATGGAATATTAAACAAAATGAGAGATTATATAAAAAAATTAATTTTAGATAATAAAGAGGAATTATTCCAGTTACTTTTGAAATCAATAGAAAAAAATGTAGATCTGAAAGGTCACATAATAGAAAAAATGGATAATTTTTCCCTTAGGGAAATAGAGGATATTATTATCAAAATTTCAAAGAAAGAGCTGAAGCATATAGAAATACTCGGAGGAATACTTGGGGGCATTATAGCAGTATTTCAGTATTTAATAATAACTATAATTCGGTAAGGAGATATAAATGGAAGATATTGACAGAATTCTCACTGATAAGGAATTATCAGAAGATAATGTTCAAAAATCTCTTAGACCAAGAACCTTTAATGAATATATTGGACAGAAACTGCTGAAAGAAAAAATGAGCATTTTTATCAGAGCTGCTCAGAGCAGAAATGAAGCTATGGATCATATTTTATTATATGGTCCTCCCGGATTGGGAAAAACCACTTTGGCAGGTGTTATTGCCAATGAAATGGGAGTAAACCTGAAGATTACCACGGGGCCGGTTTTGGAAAAAGCCGGTGATCTTGCTGCAATACTCACTTCTCTTGAAGAAAATGATATATTATTCATAGATGAAATTCACAGACTGAATACTTCGGTGGAAGAAATTCTTTATCCCGCAATGGAAGACGGGGAGCTGGATATACTAATAGGAAAAGGACCGTCAGCGCGAAGTATCAGAATAGAACTCCCAAAATTTACTCTTATAGGTGCTACTACAAAAGCAGGACAGCTTAGTACTCCTTTGAGAGACAGATTTGGAGTAACACATAAGATGGAATATTATAATATCGAAGAATTAAAGGAAATTCTGGTCCGGGGAATAGCTATCCTCGGAATTAAGGCAGAAGAAAACGGGATTGAAGAGATAGCAATGAGAAGCAGAGGAACACCAAGAATAGCCAACAGACTTCTGAAAAGAGCAAGAGATTATGCTGAAATCAAGGGCACAGGCGTTCTGAATCAAAAGAGTGTAAAAGGTGTTCTGGATTTACTCGGAATAGATGAAAAAGGACTTGATGAACTGGACAGAAGTATTTTGAAGTCGATAATAGTAAATTATGACGGGGGTCCTGTAGGAATAGAAACACTATCTCTTCTTCTTGGCGAAGATAAGAGAACTATTGAGGAGGTTTATGAGCCGTATTTGGTAAAAATAGGGTTTATTAAGCGAACACAGAGGGGCAGGGTAGTAACAAACCGCGGCTATGTTCATTTAGGTTTGGAAGAGAGAACTGATCAGACTAAATTATTCTAAGATTTTTGCTGTAAAATATTTATGAATAAGTTATTGAAGTAGAGCATAAATATTTTAAGGAAAAATGTTTGAGTTCAAATTTTTAAAAATCTTAAACAATATAGAATAATTTATTCTCATTTTATATTGGAAAATAAAGAAAAATCAAAGAAATGACTGTTATAATATCATAGAAAAATCGAATAAATCGTATTCGGAAAACATTTATTACATTATCATTTCTGCAATATAAAATTAGTAACCTGATTTTACAATAAAACTAACCTGAATAAAGCAGATACTTCGGCCTCAATAATATTGAAGTTTCAAATTTCGAAACAATAACGGCCGCGAACTAAAATTTTATACTGATATAATATTTTGCAAAGTCAGAATTCGACAGAAAGCTGATGTGAACTGCACAAGTGATATTGTGATCTGTGAATGTAAAGTTTATATAAAAAGGAGAAATTTTGCTTACAATAATTATTCGCAATGAAGATTTTATATCAGAAAGCAATGTGGAGATAACAGAGAAGAATGACATAAACCATGTAAAGAATGTTTACAGATATAAAACAGGAGATACAATCAGACTTATAGACGGAAAATTTGAGTATAAAGCAGTAATAGCAGAAATAGGAAACAAAAGAATACTTCTTCGTGTAACCGAGAAGCATGAAGATAGTTACTCGCTCAGGGTAGAACTGGATATAGCTCTGGGAATTTTGAAAAATGATAAAATGAATATGGCTCTTCAAAAGCTCACAGAAATAGGAATAAATAAGATAATTCCTTTGAAGACTGACAGAGTCGTAGTAAAGCTTTCGGATTCCAAGGAAAAATGGAATACAGTAACAGAAGAAGCATTAAAACAATGCCGTGGTGTGAAAATACCCGAAATAGAAAGGATTTTGACACTGAAGGATATAGAGTTTTCTGCCTATGACAAGGTTTTGTTTGCATATGAGAACAGTTCCGAAAATAAACCGGTTTTTACAATTCTTTCTGGTGAAGAAAAAAGAATACTTTATCTGATAGGTCCGGAAGGCGGTTTTACAGAAGAGGAAACTAAGTATATCAGGGAACAGGGAGCTTTGGAAATAAGTCTCGGAAAAAGAATATACAGGGCGGAAACAGCGGCTATAGTCATGGGAGGTATATTAGCAGATGTCTATAAGTAAAAAAGTCGCATTTTATACATTAGGCTGTAAAGTAAACCAGTATGAAACAGAAATCATAAAGAAAGATTTTCTGGAAAATGGTTATAATGAAGTAGAATTCGAGGACAGGGCGGATGTTTATGTTATAAATACCTGTACAGTTACCAGTATAGCGGATAAAAAAAATAAGAAGATGCTCAGAAGAGCAAAAAAAATAAATCCTGACTCGGTGGTAATTGCAACAGGCTGCTATGCACAGACAAACGTAGAAGATTTGAAGGAAATAAAAGAAGTCGACTATATAATCGGAAATGTAAAAAAGGAAGAAGTGTACAAGATCTTCAGCAAAAAGTTATCTAATTATCAGGTAGATAATATTTTTGATCAGAAAGAGTACTCTTCCCAAAAATATGCTGTTTCAAGAGATAAAGCACGGGCATTTGTAAAGATACAGGACGGATGTACCAAGTTCTGTTCTTACTGTAAAATTCCTTATGCAAGGGGAATGAGCAGATCAAGACAGCCGGAAAGTGTCCTTGAAGAGATAAAATTTCTCGGGGAAGCAGGGTATAAGGAAATAGTGGTAACAGGTATAAATCTGAGCGAATATGGTTCAGATTTTGGTGAAAATATTAATTTTGACTATATTCTGGAAAAAATTCTGAAAATAGAAGAAATAGACAGAGTAAGAGTAAGCTCGGTGTATCCTGATACATTAAGCGAAAAATTTATTTCACTTTTAAAGGAAAATAAAAAATTAATGCCTCATCTGCATGTCTCTATACAGAGTCTGGATGATAAAATATTAAAATTAATGAAACGAAATTACAGGGCGGAATTCGTAGTGGAGCTTCTGAAAAAAGTACAGGAAGAAGTACCGGATTCTGCAATAACTGCAGATATAATCACGGGTTTTCCCCAGGAAGAAGAAGAGAATTTTTGGAATACATTTGAAAATATGAAAAAAATAAACTTTTCCGACTTCCATATTTTTCCGTATTCAGACAGGGAAAAAACAGCGGCAGCAGCATTTACGGGAAAAATAGAACCAGAAGTAAAAAAAGAACGGGTAAAAATTCTGGAAAAATTAAAAAAGAGCAAAATAAAAGAATTCAGGGAAAAATTTTTGGATACAGTCCAGAAAGTTTATATCGAAGAAATAAAAGCGGGAAAAGCTTACGGTTATACAGAAAATTATTTAAGAGTAGAGGTAAATTCAGTAAGTCATAAAGTTGCTGATATTGTAGAAGTGAAAATAATGTCATCAGCTGGTGATTTATTAAAAGGAGAAGTTATATGAAAAAGATAATATTAATTTTAGTAAGTTTATTTATGATTTTTGGATGTATAGAGTATGAAAGCAAGGATGTAGCGGATAAAAACAGAATTTTTAAGAGTGATAATAATTTTTACGTTTATTATAACGGGAAGTTTATAGAAATTCCAAAGGGTACATATATAGCAAATGATAAAAAAATAGAAAACTATTACATAAAAAAAATAGTTAATAAATCAGAATTACTAAATGATCTGAATAAGTATTTTCCTGACAAAATAGAATACGTAACAAAAGGGGAAAAGCCGAAGGAATCAATAAAGCTTCCGGTAATTACTTCAGACGGGAAAACCTATATTGACAGTGTAAAGCTGGAAAAGCTTCTTGTAGAGCTTCCTACACGTGTAGCACAGAATGATAAGGAAAATATTGTTGCCGAAGAGAAGCCTGTTTCACTTGAAGGGAAAAAAATAGAAATACTTAATGCAAACGGAATCGACGGCTTTGCCTCAAGTCTCGGAGATGCATTAATGGCGAAATTCAAGATAGTGTATAATGCAGAGAATTATACTCAGGAAGAAAATTATTCATATATTATAAATAATAAACTTGATGATAATGCTGCAAATGAACTTTTAAGCTCTTTGAGCATAAAGTACATAAAAAAAATGAAACCGGGACAGATAAAGCCTGATGCTGATCTGGTAATAATAACCGGGAAAGATACAGAAACAGGATTTAAGACAGAAATAATGTCAGCAGCGGAAAATTCGGCAATTACAGAAAAATTAAAGGCATATACGCCTGTTTTTACCAAAGCAGACAAGTATAAAGATATAGATCTGAAAAAATTAACAGGAATACAGATAAATTATAATCCTGAAGATTATTATACGGCGTATAAGCTGGGAAAACTGCTGAACACTACCAATCTGGTAGAAGATGCTTCACTGAAAGACAGTATTATAATTTTAACAAAAGACTAGGAGAATAGAATGGAAAATTCAGTAAAAAAAGCTATTGAAATAATAGAGAGCAAAAAGGGAGATAACATAAAAGTGTACGATGTACAGGGAAAAAGTCCCTTTATGGATTATGTAGTAGTATGTGACGGAAGTTCAAGCGTAAAAATGGAAGCTATAGCAACTGAACTAAAAAAAGAAATATCTACATATAAATCTATGGAAGGAGCCGGTGAGAGTCAGTGGATATTAATTGACTTCGGGGATTTCATAGTAAATATTTTTAACGGGGAAAAAAGAGAGTATTATAATATTGACGAACTTTATCAAAGTAGTTAAGAGGGAATTATGAGAAAGATTTTTTATGCGATTGTATATTTTTTGATTTTTATTGAACCGTTAACTGGCGGGCATATAAAGACATTTATTTCACTGCCTTTTGCAATGGCATTTTTGGTGTTTTTGGAGCAGACAAAAAAGGAAGAACAAGGTATTCATTATGTACTTATAGTTTTGATTCTGACTCTGGGAGGCGGAATGTTTTTCTGGAAGTCGGCAATATTTTTGATATTATATTATCTGATTGATATTTTGGGAAGAAAGCTGCCTTTGGAATATTTACTGAAAGATTTTGTTATGGTGTTCATAGTTAATCTTGTATTTTTGATATTAATTAATCTTAAAAATGTGGCATTCATGGATTTTATATCATTAAGTTGTATTGCCGTAATTGGTATTCAAACAGTATATTCTTTAATTTACTTATTAATTTTAAAAAAATCGGAAGGATTAATGATAGATAAATATGAGAAGACAAATGGATATAGATGACGAAGGGAGAAGTATAGCTTTTCTTGTGATAGTCGGATTTATTTCGATGGTTTTGATAGGTCGTCTGGTATATTTACAGATAATACAAAACGATCTTTTTAAACAAAAAGCACAAAGAAATAGTCTGAAATCCAAGGTAATGAAAGCAAGCCGGGGATTAATACTGGACAGAGACGGTAAGGTACTTACAAGAAATAATGTAGGTTATCAGGTTGTATACATACTGGGGAAAAAGCGGGAAGCAAATCCTGATGATGTTCTTCTGATTTCGGAACTGACTGGGATGAGTGTTACCGACCTTAAGAAACGTATAAAAAATCAACCCAGAGCAGGGTATGAAAATGAAGTAATAGCAGTGGAAGATCTGGATAAAGATATTGCCCTTAGAATGGCCGAAAAGATAACGGACAGCGAAAGAATAGAGGTAAGGGAATATAATAAAAGATTTTATCCGGAAGATATGCTTGCTTCACATATAATAGGTTATATGAAGCCTATTGATGATAAAGAGTGGGAAGTCCTGAAAAGTGACGAATCATACAACAGAAATGATTATATAGGAAAAAGAGGTGTGGAGAAACAATACGATAAAGTATTAAAAGGAATAGACGGGGAAGAAATAGTAGAGGTAGATGCCCACAGAAACGTAAAATCAATACGTGACAGAAATGACAGTGTGGCAGGAAAAAATATCTATCTTTCGATAGATTTAGATTTACAAAGATATATGACAGAACAGTTTAAAAATGACAAGGGTGCCTTTATTGCCATGGAAGCTAAAACAGGAAAAATAATAGTGGCAGTAAGCAATCCGGAATATAGTCTGAACTTTATGTCATCAAGATTTTCATCAGAAGAGTGGGATAAATTAATTAATGATCCTAATAAGCCTCTGAATAATAAATTTTCAGGTTCTGCGTATCCGCCGGGATCTACTTTTAAAGTGGTCACAGGGATGGCAATACTTGAAGCAGGAATAAGTCCGCAGCAGACAATGTATTCGACAGGTTCCTTTCAGATAGGAAGAACGATTTTCAGAGATTCACACAGAGGCGGACATGGAACAACAAATTTTTATAAAGCAATAAGAGAGTCAGTAAATACATATTTTTACACATTTTCGAGAGAAGTGGGAATAGAAAAGGTTGCAAAAACAGCAACGGACTTCGGTTTGGGCGAAAGAGCCGGGATAGATATTCCCGGTGAAGAAAAAGGAGTAGTCCCTACACCGGAATGGAAAATGAAAAGATTTAACCAAAAATGGCTTCCGGGTGATCTGGTGAATATGTCCATAGGTCAGGGATATGTTCTAACCACGCCGCTGCAGGTACTGATGGTATATCAGGGAATAGCCAATAAAGGAGTAATGTATAAACCAACTGTTGTAGATAAATTTGTATCTTTTGATGGAAAAGTAGAAAACAAGGAACCTGAGGTGCTTAGAAAGCTTCCTTTTAAGCCTGAGAATATTGAAATTATGAGAGAAGCTCTGAAAGAACCTGTGAATAAACCAGGCGGAACTGCAAGAATACTTTATTTTCCAAATATTCCTGTTTCAGCTAAAACAGGAACGGCACAAAATACCGGATTTAAAGATCACCATTCATGGCTGGCGGGATATTTCCCTTCAGATAATCCTGAAATCGTATTTATATCACTTGTAGAAGGTGGAGGATACGGAGGAGTGGCATCCGGAGATTTGGTCAGAAAATTTATAATAAAGTATAATGAAAAATACAATATAGCACAATAAAAGTAAAGAGTTGGAGGAAACATGAAATTTAATTACGTGGAAGGTAAGAAAGGCGATAAAGCCGAAAAAGAAGAAAAAACAGAAAAAATAGAGAAAAATACTAAAAAAGGTGCTGCTTCAGAAAAGCAGGCCAAAGAAGAAAAAGTGTATATAATACCTCTGGGAGGAATGGAGGAAGTAGGAAAGAACATGACTGCATTTCAGTATAAAGATGAAATAGTAATAGTGGATGCAGGGCTGACATTCCCAGAAGACGAACATTTGGGAATAGATGTAATTATTCCGGATTTCACATATCTGGAAAATAACAAAGACAAGATAAAATCATTATTGTTAACACACGGGCATGAGGATCATATAGGAGCCATACCATACCTGTTTCAGAAACTGGGAAGTACAGACATAACTATTTACGGCGGAAAGCTTACTTTGGAACTGGCTAAGGCCAAGTTTGAAAAAAAGGATGCAGTAATACCGAAAATGAAAGTAGTAAAAGGAAGAACAAAATTAAAGCTTTCAAAGTATTTTTCCGTGGAATTCATAAGTGTTACGCACAGTATAGCGGACTGCTACGCAATCTGCATAAAGACACCGGCAGGAATAATAGTACACTCGGGAGATTTTAAGGTAGATTTGACACCGGTAGACGGGGAAGGATTTGATTTTGCACGTTTAGCACAGTTAGGTGAAGAAGGTGTGGATCTTTTACTTTCAGATAGTACCAATGCAGCTATTCCAGGGTTTACACCATCTGAAAAAAGTGTTGGTGAAAGTCTGAGGGAAGAATTCGGAAAAGCTAAGGGAAGAATTATAATAGCAGCTTTTGCATCACATATACACAGATTGCAGCAGATAGTGGATATAGCTCAGATATATAACAGAAAAATAGCAATTGACGGAAGAAGTATGGTAAAAGTATTTGATATCGCATCAAGACTTGGTTATCTGAAATTTCCTAAAAATATGATAGTAGACCTTCATAAGTCAGATAAGCTGCCGCCTGAAAAGGCTATTATACTGTGTACGGGAACACAGGGAGAACCTTTAGCGGCACTGTCAAGAATCGCTAATGGGACACATAAATATATTTCCCTGAGAGAAGGGGATACTGTAATAATATCAGCTACACCTATACCAGGAAATGAAAAGGCTGTTTATAAAAATATAAACCATCTGCTGAAAAAGAATGCAAATGTTGTATTTGAAAAAGTAGTAGGAATACACGTTTCGGGACATGGATGTCAGGAAGAGCAGAAGATAATGCTGAGTCTGGTAAAGCCTAAGTTTTTTATGCCCGTTCACGGTGAGTATATGATGCTGAAAAAACATAAAGAACTTGCTGTAGCAACAGGAGTAGAGTCTGATAATGTTATATTAGCGGAAAACGGAAATAAAATAGAGCTTACAAAATCACACTGCAGGGTAGCAGGAAAAGTACAAAGCGGAATGACACTGATAGACGGTTTCGGAATCGGAGATGTAGGAAATATAGTCTTAAAAGACAGACAGAATCTAGCGGATGACGGAATAGTAATAATAACAGTTTCACAATATAAAAACGGAAAATTCAATAAACAGATAGAGCTGGTAACAAGAGGGTTCATATATAACAGAGAATCAGAAAATCTTATTCTTGAAACCAAGGAACTTATAAAGCTGGAATTGGAAAGCATAGAGACAAAAGAGATAAAAGAAATAAGTAAAGTTAAGCAATTGCTGAAAAGCAAAGTGGGAGAATTTTTATATAAAAAGACAAACAGAGAACCGATAATTCTGCCGATAATAATGGAGGTTTAGATGAAATTAAGCAGTAAACAGAGAGCGCTTTTAAAGAAGATGGCACATGATCTGGAGCCAGTGGTAAGAATCGGTAAAGGTGAGGTAGACGGTGATCTTTTGGAGAGTATCAGCAATGTAATAAATAAGAGAGAACTAATAAAGGTAAAAGTACTTCAAAATTCTGAATTAGATAATATGAAGGATTTAGGATTTGAGCTGGCTGAAAAAACTTCCAGTGTATTTGTGGATAAAATCGGAAAAGTAATAATATTATTTAAACCTAAAAAGGAAAACGGAGTGATAACACAGGAAATTTTGAAAAAAAGGAAGGGTAAATAAATGTCTACGGGGATTATTTTTGGAAATAGAATATTGGATGTAGCAGTAATAGCCTGTTTTGCAGCACAGTTTTACAAGGTATTCTCCCCCCTTTTTAAGGGAAGAGGCGCAAGCTGGGTCAGACTTTTTCAGACAGGGGGGATGCCCAGTTCACATGCGTCAACTGTGGTTGCGCTGGCTACTTCCCTGGCTCTTCTAAAAGGGATGAGATCAGTGGAATTTGCTATATCAATGGTTTTTTCCAGCATAGTACTTTATGATGCAACAGGGATAAGGAGAGCAGCGGGAGAACATGCAAAGGCTCTGAACAGACTGGTAAAGAGTATAGAGCATAAAGATGATTTCGAGAAAATAGAAGCTAATTTTAAAGAGTTTTTGGGACATACACCTCTGGAGGTATTCTGGGGCTGTGTCTTGGGACTTATTATCGGAATTGCATTTAGAGGATATCTTTTAGGATAAAGGATGAACAACATATGGAAGATTTGAAAAAAATGAGCTTAAAAGAGCTGGAAGATTTATGCGGGGACATAAGAAGCGAGATTATAGAGGTTGTATGTAAAAACGGGGGACATCTGGGTCCTAATCTCGGAGTGGTGGAATTAAGTACAGCACTTCATTATGTATATAATTCACCTGTGGACAAGATAGTCTGGGATGTGGGTCATCAGTCATATGTACATAAGATGCTTACAGGCAGAAGGGACAGATTTCATACAATAAGAAAAAGAGGCGGGCTGGGTCCGTTTACTGATCCGAATGAAAGTATACATGATCAGTTTATAAGCGGTCATGCAGGAAGCGCTTTATCTGTATCGGCTGGGCTGGCAGCTGCCAATCCTGATAAAAACGTAGCAGTCGTTATAGGAGATGCTTCTTTTGCGAACGGGACTACTCTTGAGGCCTTGAATGACATAAATGGTAAATTAAAAAATCTGACAATCATAATAAACGATAATGAGATGTCAATAGGAGAAAATGTAGGAGCTATATCCGGAATACTGAATAAGGTAATAAACAGCAGTTTTTATCTGAAATTACGTAAGGATCTGCGATATGTACTAAGCAGATATAATTTAACCAAACCTATTGTAAAACCGACTGAAAGAGTGGAACAGTCATTAAGATCAATTGTTACTCCAGGCGGATTTTTTAATATACTGGGTTATGACTATATAGGACCTATAGACGGGCATAATCTGGAAAAGCTGATAAAAATTTTAGAAGAAAATTCTAAAGAAAGAACAAGAGTTATACACATAAAAACAAAAAAAGGAATGGGATATGATCCGGCAGAAGCAGATCCCGAAAGCTTTCACGGAATAGGACCTTTTGATAAAAATACCGGGGAAACAATAGGGAAATCACAGATATATTCTGATGTATTCGGAGCAAAAATGGAAGAAATTTTTGCTGCTGATGAAAAGACAGTTGCTTTAAGCTCTGGAATGATAAAAGGCACAGGCTTGAAAAATGTATGGAAAAAATATCCTGAAAGAGTTCATGATACAGGTATGACAGAGGGGCATACAGTGACTTTTGCCGCGGCACTTGCCAAAGAAGGATTAAAGCCTTATGTAGCAATATATTCTACATTTCTGCAGAGAGCATATTCACATCTTATACATGATGTGGCGATATTAAAGCTGCCTGTAAGATTTATTCTTGACAGGGCGGGAGTAGTTGCCGATGACGGAAAGACACATCAGGGGATATTTGATATAGCGTATCTGCTTACAATACCTGATATTGATATAGCAGCACCTACATCAAAGGAAGAGTTTAGCAAAATACTTGATATGTCTCTGGATATAAAAAAACCTCTTGCGGTACGTATACCGAAGGATACTCCTTTAGACTATGAATTTCCTGCTTATGAATATGGCAAGTGGAATAAAGTCAGTGACGGAAGCCGGTATATGATAATAGCATGCGGTGCTATGTTTGCTGAGATAATGAAAATAAAGGATAAGCTTGATGAGAAAATAGATGCTGCAATAGTCAGTGCAGCCTGGATAAGACCATTTGACAAGGAGTTCATAAATAGAGAATTTCCTAAATATGAAAAAGTACTGATTTTGGAAGATGGTATTGAAAAAAGCGGTTTTGGTACGGAAATACTGGAATATGTCAATGATTCGGATATTGATACCAAGATTATAAGAAAAGGAATAAGACAGATGTTTCTGCCACACGGAAAGAGATCTGAATTATTGAATGACGAAAATCTTACAGGAGAATCGCTGCTTGAAGATATATTAACAAAGGTGTTGGGAAAATGAAAAGAAGATTAGATGTGTTTCTCGTGGAGGAAGGCTATTTTGACAGCAGGGAAAAGGCAAAAAGGGAAATAATGCTCGGAAATGTAATTATAAACGAGCAGGCCGTCACTAAAGCGGGGACAATGATTAAAGATAATCAGGAGCTGAATATAAGAATCAAGGAAAAGCTGAAATATGTAAGCAGAGGCGGTTTGAAGCTGGAAAGAGCACTGGAATACTGGAATCTTGATTTTAATAATAAAAAAATTCTGGATATAGGAGCTTCGACAGGCGGTTTTACAGACTGTGCCCTGCAAAACGGTGCAGATTTTGTATTTGGAGTGGATGTCGGGAAAAATCAGCTTGACTGGAAGCTGCGAAATGATAAAAGAGTAAAGTCTCTTGAGGAAATGCATATAAAAAATCTTTCTCCTGATGATATTAATAATGAAAAAACAGATTATATCGTGATAGATGTTTCATTTATATCACTTACATCTGTTTTTAGATATTTTAAACAATTCCTGAAAGAGGATGGAAAAGTCATAGCATTGATAAAGCCTCAGTTTGAAGTGGGAAAAGATAAAATAGGGAAAAACGGGATAGTTAAAGAAGAAGAATACCGCAGTGAAGCAATAAAAAGTGTGGTAAAGGAAGCTTCGGAATGCGGATTTAAAATAATAGAGGTAATAGAGTCTCCGATTACCGGAACAAAAGGAAATATAGAATATCTGTCTTTATTTGAGATGATAGCTTCATCATGAAGATTTTTCCGGACAGATACTAGTGATGCTGCCTGTATTGAAGAACCTCGGTATCTGCGGTAAAAATTAATCAAAAAGCAAATGAATATCATCGTTTTGTTTCGTTTATACTTTGACAGCGGGACAGATTAATAAGGTACAGGTATTTTTAATATATTGTTTATCGGTAATTTCAAATCATAAACAAAGACAAAATACTGGTAATTAAGTCAAAAAAATGCTATAGTTTTATAATCAGGAGTTTTTTATATTAATTTATATCTGAAAACATCTTAACAGAAAATAAGCCATATAAAAAATAATTTTGATGGATAATTTCCGCACTTAATTATAAAAGAGTTTATGATTAAATTGCTTAAATGAGGACAGGTACCTTGAAAAATAACTGACAGGGGACTGGGATTATATTACAAATAAAGGAGAAAATCATATGAAAAATAAAAAATATGTGTTATTGACTGCGATAATGGCTATATTATTGAGTCTTCCAATTTTGTGCAGTACAACAGCAGCTAAAAAAACTGACACCAAAACTGATAATACGACTCAACAGCAGACAGCAGTTTCAGAACCTGCAGGTTATTTTAAGGATTCGGGAAACCTGAACAAACTCACTAATATGATAAATATTATACAGCAAAAATTCGTAGGGAAGAAAAATCCGACAAAACAGGAGCTTTATGAATATGCGATGACCGGGTTGGTAAACGGACTGGATGATCCGTATTCTGAATATCTTACAAAAAAAGATCTGGAAAGTTTTACTGAGGATCTTGACGGTGAATACGTAGGAGTAGGAATGTCGATTGATAAGAAAAAAGATGCACCGCTTGTAGTGGTATCACCATTTGTAGGAAGTCCGGCAGCCAAGGCAGGGATGAAAATCGGAGATAAGGTAACAAAAGTAGATAAAACAGATATTATACCGTTAAATGCCACAGAAACAGTAAACCTTTTAAAAGGTAAGCAGGGAACAAAGGTAGATGTGGAAGTAGTAAGAGAAGGAGTAAAAAATCCTTTTACGGTTACAATAATAAGAGATACAATAAAGCTTGAGATGGTTGAGAGCAAAATGCTTCCGGATCAGATAGGATATGTAAGTCTTCTGAAATTCGGAAACCATACAGGTGCCGAATTGAAAAAGCACATAGAACAGCTTCAGGCACAGGGAATGAAAGGTCTTATACTTGATTTGAGATCAAATCCGGGAGGATCTTTGAAAGAAGCACAGGATATAAGTTCATTATTTTTAACACAGGATCTTGTGGTATATTTAAAATATAAAAACGGACAGGAAACAAGATATAACAGAACAATGCCTAGTTTAGGGAATTTCCCTTTGATAATCCTTGTAAACGGAGGAAGTGCGTCAGCTTCTGAAATAGTTACGGGAGCAATAAAAGATTATAAAAGAGGTACTATTATAGGGCAGAAAACTTTTGGTAAGGGAATAGTGCAGGAGGTAATACCTTTAGAAGGCGGAGATGCGATAAAGCTGACAGTAGCACAATATTTTACGCCAAACGGAAACTATATACATGAAAAAGGAATAGAGCCTGATATAAAAGTAGATATGGAAGAAGTACTTTCGATAAAAGGCTATGCTAATGACAGTGAAGAAGCAAGAGAGAACAGAATGAAAGAAATAAGAACATATCTTGAAAAGGAAAAAGGAAAAGAAGAAACTGACAAGATAATATCAGCGGGAGATGTACAGTTAAAAAGAGCAACAGAAGAGATGGAGAAAAAAATAAAATAGGAGAAAAAATGCTGTATATAGTGGGGACACCTATTGGGAATATGGAAGATATCACATACAGGGCGGTAAAAACCCTTAAAAGCGCGGATTATATCTTCTCGGAGGATACGAGGGTAAGCAGAAAGCTGCTGGCTCATTATGAAATAGAAAATACCCTTTATCAGTATCATGAGCATAATAAGAGTCATCAGATAGAAAATATAATAAATCTTCTGAAAGACGGAAAGAATATTGCGCTGATAACAGATGCCGGAACACCTTGTATTTCAGATCCGGGTTATGAACTGGTAGATATTGCGCATCAGAATGATATAAAAGTAGTTACAATACCAGGTGCTTCATCTGTGATCGCCGGTGCGAGCATTTCGGGACTGAATCTCAGAAGAATGGCTTATGAAGGCTTCCTTCCGAAGAAAAAAGGAAGACAGACTTTGTTTAATAAGCTGAAGGAAGAAGAAAGAACCATTATAATACTGGAATCTCCTAACAGAATATTAAGAACACTGAAAGATATAAATGAGTACCTTGGCAACAGATATGTAGTCATAACCAGAGAGCTCACAAAAATATATGAAGAGGTTATCAGAGGCAATGTAACGGATTTAATAGAGAAAATAGAAAAAAAGCCTTTGAAAGGGGAAATAGTTTTACTTATAAAATCAAAGAAAGAGGAAGAGGAATGAGTATAAATTGGTACCCCGGTCATATGAAAAAAACAAAGGAGACTATTGCAGAGAATCTGAAAATAGTAGATCTGGTAATAGAGGTACTGGATGCAAGAATACCGCTTTCAAGTAAGAATCCTGACATTTCCAAACTTGCTAAGAATAAGAAGAGACTTACAGTATTGAATAAAGTGGATCTGGCAGATGAAAGAGAAGTGGAAAACTGGAAAGAATATTTTATAAGAAATGATATTTCGGACTATGTTTTGGCAATTAGTGCTGAAAAGGGAACTAATTTAAACGAGCTGAAAAGAATAGTAGATGAAATATATATCGAAAAGCTGGAAAAGGCCAAAAAAAAAGGGCTTAGAAAAACAGAAGTAAGAGCACTTATAGCAGGAATTCCCAATGTGGGTAAGTCAAAGCTGATAAATAAGTTCGCAGGAAAGACTAAGGCAAGAGTGGGAGATAAGCCCGGCTTTACCAGAGGAAAGCAATGGGTGAAGGCAAGTGAAAAGCTGGAGCTTCTGGATACTCCCGGAGTTTTATGGCCGAAGTTTGATGATCCAGAGGTAGGATACAGTCTGGCAATTACAGGCTCTATTAAGGATGATATACTTCCAATAGAAGAAGTAGTGTCAGTATTTATAGACAGAATGAGAAAAACAGGGAAGCTGGACCAGCTGGTGAAGGCATATAATCTGGAAACGGATATTGAAAATAAAGAAAATCATGAAATACTTGATATTCTTGAGGAAAGACTTGGAATAATAAAAAAGGAAGAAACAAATTATAATAAAGTTTCCCGGTTTCTGCTGAGAGATTACAGAAGCGGAAAGTTAGGAAAATTTTCTTTGGAAACAACACAGTAAATAATATAACTGTCGTAGAGATATGACAGTTTTTTTTATTTTCTTAAATTTACGGCTGTTTTATGAAAAAATAATATCGTTTCACGTGAAAAAACTTTTGTATTTTTAAGATGTGATATATTGAACTCTTCATATTAATGATGAATTGTATAATTAGCTGCACCTCTAAAAAATAAAAAAACAGCTTCAAAATAAAGCTGCTGTAAAATTATCCGGCGTACTTGGCATTGAATTTCAGCGACACGGCAAGTCCGGCTAAAAATAAAATAATTCCTGTAATGTAAACAGATAAACTACCTGAATAACCCGGAATTAATTCCGGAACAGAACCCAGCATAAAACCTAAAACTGCATAATAAGTGAGGCTGTATGATTTTTTGAACAGAAAATCCATTAGTTTTGAGAAAAAAAATACTCCTGCCCCAAGTCCGGCACAGAGCGGGATCAAAATCAAAATATTGTTAACAATTTCGCTGTGCATGGATTTTGACACAAAAGGAAATAAGAAAATATACTTTATATCCGCAACTATATTCAGGAAAAATCCATACGCCCCTATAAGCATCAGAAGAACTGTTCCGCTTATTCCGGGAATTACCAAAGAACCTGCCATGATAAAGCCTATAATGAATATGTACATAAAGCTTTTAAAATTCAGATAAAAATTCACGGACTCGATTTCTATACTGCTGCTTCCTGATAAGGAAAAGAATACAGAGATCATAAATGCAATCAAAAAAGGCACAAGACAGAGAGCTGAAAAGCCGTTTTTATTAGCATGTCTGAATAGCCCGGGAATAGTCCCGAGAAAAAGTCCGCATAATGAGAGCATTGTAGGTATTTCATAATATGTAAAAAGAAATTTTTGAATATTACTGAATAAAACTATTCCTATACAGGCACCAAAGCCTATAACAGCGAGAAAAACAAGGTTTTTCTTGGGATCTTTAAAAAAGCTGCTTACAGAATGTATGAGTTTTTCATAAACACCGAATATAACAGCCAGAGAACCGCCGCTTATCCCCGGAAGTATAGCACCTATACCGATGATTATCCCCTTTGCGAAATTAGAAAACATTTTGATGAACCTCCGTTAAACTTATATTTTTATAGTAAAATTTTAAAAAAAGAAGGGGACAAAGTCCCCCTGTTTTAATTTTCATCTTTAAATGAATTTATTTTGAAGAGCTTTAATATTTCTACAATCAATACAGGCATGATTGACAGAACTACAACTATCATAATGTCTCTTCCCGATAGAGTGACAACATTGAATATATCCTGTAAAAAAGGAATGAATAATACTGCAATCATAAGTATAAATGAACATAATACCGCATAAACAAGATACATATTATTAAATATTCCTGATTTAAATATAGAATTTGTTTTTGATCTTATATTAAATACATGTACAAGCTGAGAAAGACTCAGAACTGCAAATGCCATAGTCTGACCAAGGATGGTATTAGAAGGATCCTCATGTATTCCTATTCTGTAGGCTATAAGTGTAAGAATACCGATCATGGCACCCTGATAGCCTATTCTGTATATCATACCTTTGGTAAAGATACCAGTATTAGCAGGGACAGGAGATCTTTTCATAATATTTTCCTCAGCAGGATCAAAGCTCAGTGCAAGTGCTGGGAGACTGTCCGTGATAAGATTAACCCATAAAATATGAATAGGAATTAACGGCTCTACCCAGTTTACCAAAGTAGCAAAGAATAATACAATAATTTCCCCTATATTGCTGGAAATAAGGAATTGGATAGCTTTTAGAATATTATCATAGATTCTTCTTCCTTCTTCTACAGCAGAAATAATAGTAGCAAAGTTATCGTCTGTAAGAATAATGTCAGCGGCTTCTTTAGATACATCAGTCCCGACTATTCCCATGGCAGCACCTATATCAGCAGTTTTAAGTGCAGGAGCATCATTAACACCATCTCCTGTCATTGCAACTATGTCGCCGTGTTTTTGCCAGGCTTTGACTATTCTTACTTTGTGTTCAGGGGAAACTCTGGCATATACGGAAATATGCTTTACTCTGTTTTCGAGTTCCTGATCTGTCATTTTTTCCACATCAGCACCTGTAATTGCTTCATCGTCATTTTCCAAAATACCGAGAGCAGTAGCAATGGCAGAAGCAGTTATTTTATGGTCGCCTGTTATCATAACGGTTTTTATGCCGGCAGTTTTACATTTTTCAATTGCTGATTTTACTTCCGGTCTTGGAGGATCTATCATTCCTACCATACCGACGTATATAAGTTCAGTTTCGGCATTATCTGCAGATTCGCTGTTTGTATCTTTATATGCTGTTCCCAGTACTCGGAGAGCATTTTCAGCCATACTGGTATTGGCTTTCAGGATTTCGGCAGTATCCTTTTCTGTCAATTCTCTGACTTCGTTATTTATAAGGATTCTGTTACATCTTTTCAGAAGCTCGTCAACGGCACCTTTGGTATAAACTTTTATTGTATTGGTTTTTGAATCTTTATTAACTGTAGACATAAGTTTTCTTTCAGAATCAAAAGGAATTTCATCAACTCTTATTTCAGTACTTTCAAGCTCGTCTTTATCAAGCTCAAATTTTAATCCCAGATCTACCAGTGCAGTTTCTGTGGGGTCACCGGTAATTTTTGTTTTTTCTTCCTCAATAATAATCTTGGAGTCATTGCATAGGACGATCGAAGTAATAAGGAGTTTCAGCTCATTAGTAAGTGAACTGATATTTTCTACATCAACAGTATTATTATTAAAATATATTTTTTCAACAGTCATTTTATTTTGTGTAAGAGTACCTGTTTTATCAGAACACACTACAGTAGTACTTCCAAGTGTCTCCACACAAGGGAGTCTCTTTACGATGGCATGTTTGGTAACCATTCTCTGAACACCGATAGCCAGAACTATAGTGGCTATAGCCGGAAGTCCTTCAGGGATTGCAGCAACAGCGAGACTCACTGCAGAAAGAAACAGGTGCATAGGTTCTTTTCCATAACTGCTTCCTATTATAAACATGAGAACACAAATTACTATAGCAGCAATTCCAAGCATTTTCCCCAGCTTATCGAGTCTTTTCTGCAGGGGAGTCTGCGTAACTTCTGTAGAATCCAGTATTGCTGCAATTTTTCCTACTTCTGTATTCATTCCTGTTTCTGCTACTATGCCTTTTCCGCGTCCGTAAGAAACAAGACTGGCCGAAAAAGCCAGATTGTCTCTGTCACCAAGGGGAATATCAGTTTCCTCTATGACAGAGGTTATTTTTTCTACAGGAACTGATTCACCTGTTAATGAAGCTTCTTCTATTTTCAAATTGGCAGCTTCAAAAAGTCTCAGATCGGCAGGAATATAATCACCGGTATCCAGTATTACTATATCTCCGGGAACAAGCTCTTTACCGGGAAGCATGAGAATCTGTCCGTCCCTGAGTACTTTGGAAACAGGGGAGCTTAGTTTTTTTAACGCTTCCAGAGATTTTTCGGCTTTATTTTCCTGAAGGACGCCAATAACGGCGTTAACTATAACTATTAATAATATAATGAAGGAATCACTTATTTTTTCCAGAAAATCCAAAACAGATATCACAGGTTCCTTGCTTTCAAGAATTCCTACAACTCCTGATATAACTGCGGCAAGTATCAGAATAATAATCATCGTATCTTTAAACTGAGCCAGAAATTTTTGAAGAAAAGTTTTTTTCTTCCCCTGCTTCAGCTCATTATATCCGTATGTTTCTACTCTTTCGGCAGCCTGGGCTTCTGTAAGCCCGTCTGTAAGATTTGTATCAAGAAGATTTACCGTATCTTCCACAGAAAGATTGTACCAGTTCTTTTTTTCCATGTTTTATATTCCTTTCTATATTATGTATTTGTATTATTATTTTCAGTTTCAGTATCAATTTTTTCTTTTTTACCAAACATACCTTTGAAAAAACCTCTTTCCAGTTCTTCATGAAACACGTTTTTCAATATAATAACAACAGCAGGTCCCATTATGATACCGATAAATCCTGCAAGTTTTAATCCTGTATACATCGATAACAGAGTTATCAGAGGATGAACTCCTATATTCTGGCTGTATAATTTCGGTTCCAGCAGCTGTCTTACCGCAGTAACAATTACATATAAAATGAGTAAGGCAACAGCCATTTTAAAATCCTTTACAATCAGTGAAACTACTATCCACGGAATCATGAATGCTCCGGCACCAAGAATAGGAAGTGCATCTATTGCACATATAATAATGGCAAATGTAAGGGGATATTGTACATTCAGACCCATGAAATGAAAAAGATTCAGTCCTATAAGCAATTCAAAAAAGCAAATAGTAATAAGCATAGCCTGAGCTTTCAGATAACCGCCTACCACAGACAGAAGATCATTTTTCAGGGTATATATTTTATTCAGCCATGAAGCAGGCAATTGTTTTTCCACAAACAGGATTATGTTCTGCTTATCAAGACTCATAAAAACAGTAGCTATAACAGTGACAAAAAAGTATATCACTACATTAGGCAGTGAAGTAATAAATGACAGGATATTATTAAGAATAACACTTATTTTTGATGTTGCCATGGAAATAATATCGCTTACCGAGCCTTTTAGCTGGTTTAATATCTGTTCTGGTATTCTGTCCAGAATTATAGTTCCCCTGTTCATAAAATTCATGAAATTATCTATCCAAAGCCTTATTTCCTGAGCATAGGTACTAATATTAAATGAAAGGCTGTATATCTCCAGAATCAGTTTTGTAACAATCAGGGATATAAGACCGACTACAGTGGCAAATACAATCATGAGAGCGATTGCCGTACTTATTTTTTTTGGTAGTTTTACTTTGGAATTTAAAAATTTTGCTATTTTGGTAACTATCATTGAAAATAAAACAGCAAGTACAAAGGGGGACAGAAATACGGCAATTTTGAATGCTATAAATATCAGCAAAAAAACCAGCAGTATCCGTCCGAAAAATAATGCTTTTTTAAATAATGCACTTTTATAATAATTATACATATATTTATTACTCCTTTTTGATGGAATTTTGTAAAAAAAATGTGTATAGTATCTGGCCTATACACAAAGCTATTAATTAAGGGCCTGCCAGAAAAGGCATATTGACACAAAAAGTGCATAGAATTCCCTTTTGTTTTATGACTGATAATACCATTTATTTCGCATAAAGTCAACTGAATAACAGCTTTAGGGTCATGGAATATTCTGTTTAAATTTTACAGGGAATAAATTTTTTTGAAAGCAGAAATACAGGAATTTTTTTATTTTACAGTTTTTACAACGGATAAAAAATAATTGCATTGTTTTTCTGTATAAAAATTTATGTTTATGTTAAAATAGAACAAAGGTTTAAGAATATAAAAGAGAGGGGAAAAATGGATTACAAAAAACTTTCCCGTGAAGAAAGGGACAGACTTCTTAAAAGTGAACTGACTTCGGAGAAAATAAAATTTATGGAGAAGTATAAGCTTTTCAGTACAGGGGATTTGAGATGGTATACTGATAAAAATAATACACCTGAAAGAATATATTTCAGTCATAAATTTTTGAAAAATAACGGGATAATGGAAATTTTATTCAGGAAGTATCAGTTTTGCTTTGCAAAGTTAAAATATTTCAGGGAAAATATAGAAAAATATGAAGCTTTTAAATATGACCCTAAAGAGGGCTTTGTAAAAACAGAGATGTGGGATGCAGAATTTTTTAAGCATAAAAAAAGCGGGAGATTTATTGATCTGAGATATCTTCAGCAGATTACAGAACTGAATATTTTTCTGTCATTTGTGAGCTGGCTGGAGGATGAAAGCAACGGATAAAAAAGATTTACCGGAGAAACATTGAAATTACAGGAAGCAGGTTATACAGAAGCCTGTATTTCAAAATATAAAATAATACTAATTTTACGCTTGAAAATATGCTTTAATGGTGTTATTATAACCTGTAGAGATATATTATGAATTTGGAGGGAATATGGCTAGAAAATACTTTGGAACAGATGGAATGAGAGGAGAAGCGAATAAGGATCTTACTATAGATCTGGTTACGAATCTTGGATTAGCTTTAGGGTATTATTTGAAGAAAAATAATAATAAGACAACAAAACCAAAAATTATATTAGGAACAGATACAAGAATATCAGGATATATGATCAGGTCTGCCCTGGCTTCGGGATTGACATCAATGGGGATTCATATTGATTTTGTGGGAGTACTGCCTACACCGGGTGTTTCATACCTTACAAGACATCTTGGAGCAGATGCGGGAATAATGATTTCAGCTTCACATAATCCGGTAAAAGATAACGGGATAAAGATTTTCAGTAAAAACGGCTATAAACTTCCTGACGAGGTAGAAGAAGAGATAGAAGGATATATGGAAAACAGGGAAGAAATGTTAAAGCATCAGGTTTCCGGCGATGATCTGGGAAGATTCAAATATGTGGAAGATGATATGAGAGAATATCTTAATTTCCTTACATCAACGCTAAAAACAGATTTTAGGGGAATGAAAATAGTAGTAGATACTGCAAACGGAGCTGCATACAGAGTTGCACCGAAAATTTTTCACAGATTAAAAGCTGATGTTACTGTTATAAACAATATACCTAACGGAAAAAATATAAATGTAAACTGCGGGTCTACACATCCGGAATTGCTTCAGGAAGTGGTAAAGGTATATAATGCCGATCTTGGACTTGCTTATGACGGGGATGCGGACAGATTAATCGCTGTGGATGACAAAGGAAATATAGTTGACGGAGACTTAATAATATCTGTTATTGCGAAAAACTTTCAGAACAAAGGTATACTAAACTCTAATAAAATAGTAACAACGGTGCAGAGCAATATGGGATTCGAGAAGAACCTTGATAAAAACGGTATCGGACTTATAAGAGCCAATGTAGGAGACAGATATGTCCTTGAAAAAATGAAGGAACACGGTCTGAATCTGGGCGGTGAGCAGTCAGGGCATATAATTATGCTTGATTATAATACTACAGGTGACGGAGTTCTTTCTTCAATACAGCTCGTAGCTGCAATAAAAGAAAGCGGGAAGAAACTCAGCGAGCTTGTGGAGGATATTAAGTTATGGCCTCAAAAGCTTGTAAATACTGTAGTTTCTAAAGAAAAAAAACAGACATGGACTGAAAATAAAGAGCTTATAGATTTTATAAAGCAAAAAGAAAAAGAGATCGAAGGAAAAGGAAGAATACTTGTGAGAGCTTCCGGAACAGAGCCTTTAATAAGGGTAATGGTAGAAGGAGAAACACAGGAAACTGTGGATACTTATATTGAAGCACTTGTAGGTAAAGTAAAAGAACTGTTATTATAAAAAAATAAAAGATTTTTGATTTAGGGAGGAAATATGAGTAGTAGGCTAAGAGGATTACAATCAGGGGTTTTAAGAATAATTCTTTTGTTTTTATGGCTTGCAGTGGTTTTATTTATCATAGGTTTATTGGGGAATGTATTTAATCTGACTGTTATGAATAACGAGCTTTGGACAATTTTTGGCATAATTCTGGGAATATTGGTAGTATTAGGTTTTCTGCATGTAGTGATAAGCTTAAATATAATTTCCAATGCTATAGCTGCGTATTCGGGATACGGCGAACCGGAATACAGAAGAGTGGACTACAAAAAAATATTTATGGCTTCGGGGATACTTATTGTATTAGTTCTCGGAGTACAGTCCATAGTAAAGATTCAGGTAGAAAAGAAAAATCTTGAAGTACTCAAGCAGCAGGCTACAGATATAGGCAGTTCTGCGATAACAGCAAAAATTGTAACACAGATAGATGAGGATGCCCAGATGAGAGATCTTTATTTTTCAAGAGACCTGCTGCTGCTGACTATGAAAGAAAATTCACTGACTCTGCTTATACCTAAAATCAGAGACGGGAATAAAGTATTTTATCAGGTTACACCTTGGGATTATGACTCAAGAGATGAAAGAAAAATTTCAGAAGCACTGGAAAGACCTTATATACCTGATAAAAGTGTAAAAGAAAAATTTGATAAAATGTTAAAGGACAGAAAAAGCTTTGAAGTAAAATCCGGCGGAAACATGACAATATTTTATCCTGTGGAAAAGAACGGAGAATTAAAGTCGATTTTGATTATTAATTCCAAGAGTGACATTAATTATGAATTTCTGAAAGAAAGAAGTGCTTCGGCTTCTGAACCTGCGGTAAATACACCGGAGAAAAAGACGGAGAAATAAAAATTATCATATAATAAAAAAGGAGTTTTATAAATACTTTACTTTATGAATAACTCCTTTTTTTGTTATTAAATATACAGTGTACAGATAAGGAAAATTTCACAAAACAAACACCTGAAATAATTTAATTTTATCTTGAAAATATAGACTATTGGTGCTATCATAACTGTATGGCGGCATTATCCCGTTACCTTTGTAACCTGAAACAAACATGCTGCATATTCAAAAAAATAATACAGGAGTAAAAATATGGAGACTGGAAACAAGGTAAGGTATACCGGTGAGGACAATGAAGTAACAATGCTGAAAAAGAATGACACAGGAACAATACTTTTATCACACGGTGACGGATATTTTGAGGTGGAATTCCTTGATGAAGAAGGAATAGTGAAAGTATTGGAAACATTAAGCGAAGAAGTTTTGGAAAAAATTTAGAATTAAAGCAATAATTATTTGAGAGGTGTAAATTGCATAGAGAATTTGCAAATATTTATGACGTTTTTATGGAGAGCGTTGATTATGAAAACTGGTATATGTATCTCAGAAAATATATAAAAAATCCGGGAACAGTTCTTGATCTGGGCTGCGGGACTGGTGAGTTTCTGGTGAAATTTTTGAAAGACGGCTTTACCTGCATCGGAGTGGATATCTCTGAGGTCATGCTGGAAATTGCCAGAGACAAAACAAAAGAATCGTCTGATATTGAATTATATCAGGGGGACATCAGAAAATTCAGGACTGAAAAACCGGCAGAGTATATTGTCTGTAATTTTGATACAGTGAACTATTTTGATAAATTCAGCGATCTTGAGGATTTTCTGGACTGCTCATATGAAAATCTGACAGAAGACGGAATTTTGATATTCGATGTAGTAACGGAAGAAATATTTGATGAAATGTTTGAAAACGGGGTATTTCTGGATGAAAAAGAAAATTACCTTACCATATGGCGTTATGATAAAGAAGGAGAAAACTATATTATAAACATAAAACTATTTATCAGGGAAAAAGAGAACCTGTTCAGAAATTATGAAGAAGTACATGTAAAAACTATATTTGATCTTGAGGAAATTGCAAATAAAGCTCTTGAAACCGGATTTGACATAGTGGATATAAGAAATGACGAGGAATTCGGAGAAAACAGATTTTTCTTTATATTAAAAAAATAATTTGATTACGGGGAATTTAAAATGAAAGATAATGAAAAAGCAAAAAAACATAAAGAAAGACAGAGAACATTGAAATATATGTCTGTGGGAATGAATATGATTTATACACTGTGTACCCCCATGGTATTAATGGGCTGTCTGTACTATTTTGTAATAGAAAAAAAATTCGGACGACAGCCGGTGGTATTTATAATTATGATAGGTCTTGGATTAATATCAGGGTACTATAGTTTTTATAAACTTGTTAAAGAAATTGGAAAATAAACCCTTGACTTGTTGGTCAATAGGGTATATACTAATGTACATCGACAGCAAAATAAATAGTTTTTATTTTCCAAAGCTCAAAACAAAAGTAGAAGCACAGGCCTGTAGAACTCAAATTTTATAAGCATCCGGCGGAAAATAAAACCTTGAATTGGGAGTCAATTAATGTTAGAATATTTTAGTAAAGATATAATAAAAATGCTGAAAATAGCAATAGTTATTACAGTAATAGTTTTACTTGCAGGAGTAATCCTGCAGATAAAGGCACTGTATTTCGCCTGTTTTTTAGGCTGTCTGGTGTCAGTTTTCAACATAATATCTTTATACAGAGACTGTCAGAGAATAATGTATTTCCCTGACAAAATTAAAACAAAAGTATACTCCCAGTTTTTTCGAAGGTTTGTTATTTATGGGATAGTGTTATTCATAGTAGGTTATATAACACAGAAGTATAAATTCGGGAAACTGGAGCTGAATATGCTGTTTTGCGGTCTAGGACTGCTGAACTTTAAAATATCACTGTATCTTAGTGTGATGTTTAAAAGTAAGAAAATAGGAGACGATACGGTATGAAAAAAATGATGAGAGTAGTAGGAATTTTATTAGCAGCTATGCTGGTGATAAACCTTATACTATGGGGTTTACAGTATATACTGCCGATAAGGTATGTAACACCTCCGCTTATAGAGGGACCTAAAGTATTCTGGTCACTGACAATCGGCGGACTGGTATTCAACATAAACCAGACGATAGTAACAACATGGATTGTAATGGCGATTCTGATTACTGTACTGGCAATAGGAACAAGGAATTTAAGCGTGGAAAATCCTGGCAGGTTTCAGGTAGTTTTGGAAATGCTGTATTCATTTATTGAAAATATGTTTCTTGCTAACTTCGGTAAATATAAGAAGACATTTGTGTCCTTTATCACAGCATTGTTTTCATTTATATTTTTATGTAATCTGATTTCGTTTTTTCTTCCGTTTATACCGCTTGTTGAAAAGCTTCCTGGCGGAGGATACAGTATATCGCCGTTTTTGAGAAGCCCGACTGCTGATATGAATACAACAGTGGGACTGGCGTTACTGGTAGTAGTGATATTCCTGTCCTGTGCAATAAAAACAGAGGGAGTAACAGGATATCTGAAAGGTCTTGCATCACCGACACCGGTGCTTCTGGTAATTAATATTATCGGAGAGATTGCAAAACCGATTAATACGTCTATGCGGCTTTTTGGTAACATGTTTGCTGGAATAATAATAATGGGACTGCTTTACGGATTAACAATAAACGTGGCCGGTCACTTGTTTGCATTTGCCCCCGGCTGGGTGGCGTTTTTACATCTTTACTTTGATCTTTTCACGGGAACAATACAGAGTTTTGTATTCGTGGTACTGTCTTCGGTTTATATATCCGAAACACTGAGTGATAAGGATGACGAAGAGGAAGTTCCGCTTGTGGCGGCAGCACATTAATTTTAAACAGATACAGATTTTAAGTTACAGGACATTTACAGGGGTTGTTTGGAATTATAAAATCTTTTTTACAGAAAAAATTCTGGTTTATAGTTATTCAAAATAAATATAAAAAACAAATATGAAAATGAAAATATTACAGGAGGTAATTAAAATGGCAGATTTAATGCAGGCAGCAGCTTTATTAGGTGCAGGAGTAGCAATGATAGGTGGAATCGGAGCTGGAGTAGGGCAAGGATTTGCAACAGGGAAGGCAGTTGAAGCAGTATCAAGACAGCCGGAAGCTAAACAGGATATATTACAGGTTTTATTTATAGGGTGTGCGATCGCCGAATCAACAGGAATTTATTCATTAGTTATAGCGTTCCTTTTAATATTCATGAAAGGATAAAAAAATTCAGAAAGTTCGAGGTGACTCTATATGGAAAACGGATCAAATTTAATCACATTAGATCTTTCGATGCTTCTTCAAATTATAAACTTTCTGATCTTAGTTTATGTATTCTGGAGGTTATTTGGAAAAAAAATAGGACCGATTTTGGATGAGAGAAAGAAAATAGTTACCAGTAAATTGTTAGAAGCAGAGGAAGAAAGAACCAATGCCAGAAAAGCAACTGCTGAAGCTAGTGAATTAAAAAGAGAAGCAAAAAAAAGAGCTAATGAAATACTTATCAGAGCTGAAATATCAGCAGATGAGCGAAAAGAAAGAATAATAAAAGAAGCTAATCAGAGCAGAGAAAAAATGCTTACAACAGCTGAAATAGATATAGAAAAAATGAAACAGAATGCATCTAAGGAACTGCAGAAAGAGGTTTCCAGTCTGGCAGTTACGCTGGCTGAAAAGATACTTAAAGAAAACATAGATAAAGACGGAGATAAGATAATAAATAATTTTATTGAAGAAGTAGGAGAGTAACTATTATGTATGAGGCAGATATAGCAAAACGATATGCTGAAGCAGTATATGGGGTTGCTAAAGAAAAAGATAAAGTAAAAGAAATATATGATATGCTGAATTCTCTTATGGAACTATATATAAACGATTCGGAATTTAGAAATTTCATGTTGCATCCGCTGATAGAGAATAGTGAAAAGAAAGATTTTCTGGGTAAAATTTTTACAGACGCAGATGATATTACAATGAACATAATTGATTATCTTGTGGATAAAGACAGAATAGAGATAATAAGATATATTGTTTCCGAATATCTAAAGCTTTATTATCTGGAAAATAACGAAGTAGAGGTCACTGGTATTTTCAGCAAAGAATTAAGTGAAGAACAGTTTGACCTGCTTAAAAGTAAATTAGAAAAAAAAGTGGGAAAAAAAATAATTTTGAAAATAGAAGTAAACAAGGATATTATTGGCGGTGGAATAGTGAAAATGGGAGATCAAATAATTGATGGCTCAATAAAACGTCAAATAGAAAATATAAAAAATACTTTCTAGAATGGAGGTGCTTTCTTTGAAAATTAGGCCAGAAGAGGTTAGCAAGATCATAAAAACAGAAATAGAAAATTACAAAACATCATTAGATATAGCAAGTGTAGGAACAGTGGTAGAAGTAGGAGATGGTATAGCAAGAGTATATGGACTTCAGAATGCCATGCAGGGAGAACTCCTTGAATTCCCCAATAATGTAATGGGAATGGTTCTTAACTTAGAAGAAAACAACGTGGGAGCTGTTCTCCTTGGTGATTTTTCACTTATAAAAGAAGGAGATACAGTAAGATCAACCGGGAAAATTACTCAGGTTCCTGCAGGAGAAGCTATGCTCGGAAGAGTAGTAGATCCTTTAGGGAATCCTATCGACGGTAAAGGACCGATAGAAGCCTCGAGATTTATGGAACTTGAAAGAAAAGCTTATGGAATAATAGATAGACAGCCGGTTACAGAACCGCTGCAGACAGGAATAAAGGCAATAGATGGAATGATACCGATAGGTAAAGGACAGAGAGAATTAATAATAGGTGACAGACAGACAGGTAAAACTGCAGTTGCTGTAGATGCCATTGTTAACCAAAAGGGAAATGACGTTTATTGTATATATGTAGCAATAGGACAAAAAAGATCAACAGTAGCAGGATTACATCAAAAGCTTATAGACAGCGGTGCTATGGAATATACAACAATAGTTGCTGCAACAGCATCAGAATCAGCTTCGCTTCAGTACCTTGCACCTTATGCAGGAGTATCAATGGCGGAATACTTTATGGAGCAGGGAAAACACGTTCTGATAGTATATGATGATTTATCAAAGCATGCCGTAGCATACAGAGAGATGTCGCTGTTATTAAAAAGACCGCCGGGAAGGGAAGCTTATCCCGGAGATATATTCTATCTTCACTCAAGACTTCTTGAGAGAGCGGCTAAACTGAGTGATGAACTGGGAGCGGGTTCGATTACGGCTCTTCCGATAGTAGAAACTCAGGCAGGAGACGTATCTGCATATATACCTACAAATATTATATCAATAACAGACGGACAAATTTTCCTTGAATCAGACTTATTTAATGCTGGTTTCAGACCTGCGATAAATGCAGGGATATCAGTATCAAGGGTTGGAGGTTCCGCACAGATAAAAGCTATGAAACAGGTAGCGTCACAGGTAAAACTGGAGCTTGCACAATATACTGAATTACTGGCTTTTGCACAGTTCGGATCTGATCTGGATAAAGCAACAAGAGACCAGCTAAACAGAGGGGCAAAAATCATGGAGGTTCTTAAGCAGCCTCAGTATGATCCATACCCTGTAGAAGAACAGGTAGTTTCATTCTTTGCGGTTACAGGAGGATACCTTGATGCAGTAGAAAAAGAGAATGTTACGACTTTTGAAAAAGAATTATTAAAGAGTATGAGAAATAATACAGACATATTAGTAAGAATTAAAGAAAAGAAAGCTCTTGATGACGGGCTGAAAAAGGAACTGGCAGATTTCATCAAAAATTTTAAAGATAACTTTGAACAGTAAGTAGGTGTTTTTTATGTCAGCAAATATGAAAGAAATAAAAGGTAGAATAGAGAGCATAAAGAGTACCAGCCAGATTACAAATGCAATGAATGTAGTATCTTCTACAAAGTTTAAGAAATTTCAGACTTTGACACTAAGCACAAGAAAATATTCAGAAGCAATAGAAGAAACTCTGGGAAATGTGGCTGGCAGCCTGAAGTCTGTACATCATGTCCTTTTTGACGGAAAAAGAGAAGTAAAAAGAATAGGTGTAATAATGATGACTTCAGACAGAGGACTCTGCGGAAGTTTTAACAGCAATACCTTTAAAGAACTGGAAAAGTTAGTGGCAAGCTACGGGGAAAAAGGGGTAAAAGTTTCCGTGATAGCTGTGGGGAGAAAGTCAAGAGACTATTGTAAAAGAAGAGGAATAAATGTAGATGCAGAGTATATACAGCTGATTCCCGAGACTATGTTTGAAAAAGCAAAAGGAATAAGTGAAAATATAGCGGAATTCTATTTGAGCGATATATATGACGAAGTACATATTATTTATTCCAAATTCATCTCTGCCATACAGTACGAATTAAAGGTGGAAAGACTGCTTCCTTTAGAAAGAAGAGAAGCAAAGACTAATAAGGAATACATATTTGAACCTTCAATAGAAGATGTTTTAAGAAGTTTACTTCCTAAAAGCTTAAATATAAAAATATACCAGTCATTACTGGAAAATACAGCAAGTGAACATTCAGCGAGAATGACGGCAATGCAGAGTGCAAGTGATAATGCCAAGGATATACTGGACGAATTGACATTAGATTATAACAGAGTGAGACAGTCGATTATTACACAGGAGCTTACTGAAATAATTGGCGGATCAAATGCCTTAAAATAGTAGATAGGAGGGCAAGGCGTGGAAAATAAAGGAACTTTATTACAGATAATAGGACCGGTAATTGATGCAAGATTTGAGGAGAAACTTCCTGCAATATACAATGCGTTAATTATAAAATTTGAAGACGGAAGACAGCTGGTTGCAGAAGTTCAGCAGCATTTGGGAAACAATGTTGTAAGAGCAGTTGCCATGGACGGAACAGACGGATTAAAAAGAGGACTGGAAGTAATAGATACAGGGAATCCTATAAAAGTACCGGTAGGAAGAGAAACACTGGGAAGAATATTTAATGTTCTTGGTGAAGTAGTGGATAAAGGACCGGCGGTAAAAACTGAGGAATACCATTCTATTCACAGAGAAGCTCCAAGTTTCGAAGAACAGGGAACAGGAACAGAAATTTTGGAAACAGGAATAAAAGTAGTAGATCTGCTTGCTCCTTATCTAAAGGGTGGAAAAATAGGTCTATTCGGAGGAGCCGGAGTAGGTAAAACAGTATTAATTCAGGAACTGATTAATAATATAGCAAAGGGTCACGGAGGACTTTCGGTATTTGCCGGGGTCGGGGAAAGAACCAGAGAAGGAAGAGACCTTTATAATGAAATGAAGGAAAGCGGTGTTATAGATAAAACAGCTTTGATATACGGACAAATGAACGAACCGCCGGGTGCAAGACTGAGAGTAGGTCTTACAGCACTTACAATGGCAGAATATTTCAGAGACCGTGAAGGTCAGGACGTATTATTGTTTATAGATAATATATTCAGATTTACACAGGCAGGATCAGAAGTTTCGGCGTTATTGGGAAGAATGCCTTCTGCGGTTGGATATCAGCCGAACCTTGCAACTGAAATGGGTACACTTCAGGAGAGAATAACTTCTACTAAAAAAGGATCAATAACATCAGTTCAGGCGGTATACGTACCGGCGGATGACTTTACAGATCCGGCACCGGCTACTACATTCTCGCATTTGGATGCTACTACAGTATTATCAAGAAGTATTTCATCACTTGGAATCTATCCTGCGGTAGATCCTCTTGAGTCGACTTCAAGAATTCTTGAGCCGGAAATAGTAGGAGTAGAGCACTATAATACTGCAAGGGAAGTACAGAGATTACTTCAAAGATATAAAGAATTACAAGATATAATTGCTATCTTAGGGATGGATGAATTATCTGATGAAGATAAATTAACAGTAAACAGAGCAAGAAAAATACAGAGATTTTTCTCGCAGCCGTTCCATGTAGCAGAACAATTTACAGGTCTGGAAGGAAAATACGTACCTTTGAAGGAAACAATCAGAGGATTTAAGGAAATACTGGAAGGAAAACATGATAGTTTACCGGAACAGGCATTTTTATTCGTAGGAAGTATTGAGGAAGCAGAGGCTAAGGCAAGAGAAGTGGCAGGTGAGTAATTATGGCAAAGTCTTTTAATATAGAAGCTATAACACCATCGGGAGTGACTTTTTCTACGACTGCCGAATTTTTAAAACTAAGAACTGTAAACGGAGATATAGGAATAATGGCTGATCATATGCCTTTGGTTACTGAACTGAGCTATGGTGAAATGATAGTAAAGCAGGAAAAAGGCGAGGAAGTTCGTTACTATATTGACGGCGGCTTTATGGAAGTCAATAAAGAGAGGGTTCTTATCCTTGGTGATGAAATAATAGAATCAAGTCAGATTGATATAGAAAGAGCACAAAGGGAAAAGGAAGTCGAAGAATCGAAATTATCTAAGCTGAAAGAGGAAGAAGATATAGCCAGAGCTAATAAGAAGATTCAGGAAAACCTTATGAAAATAAAAATAGGAAGCAGATAAATAAAGTATCTATAAAATTTGATTTTATAGATATTTTTGCTTTTTGGGGGAAGATCGTGGAATATATCAAGAGGAGGTTTTGCTTTTGGGACAGAGGGCGGTTTTAATAATAGCAGAGAATGAAAAGTATGAGATTTATTACGATCATTGGTGTGCAAACACTCTGGACTCTTATCTTTTTTGGGGACCGGAGGAAGCTGTTTCATTTATAAGAAAACATGATCCTGAAAAGGGATACTGGCTGAATGATGTATGGTGTGAAGGCGCCGTACTGGTGGATCTGGATAAGAAGAAATTATTATTTTTCGGAGGAGAAGATATTATATATGAGATACCCTTAAGAAGGGTTTATCTGGAACTTTTAGCAGAAATGTGGAAAGGTTATGAAATAAAGTGGGCTTACCACGGAATTACTGATCTGGCCAGATATGCAGGATATGATTGGAAAAGTCTGATGGACAAATCGAAAAGAGAAGAGTGTGAGATAATAAATTCTTTTGACAGTGACAGCGGAGGCTTTTATATTACCGGGGTGTTTAGTATTACTGACAAAAATAATATCAGAAAAGTTTTTCCGCTTTACTCATATGATAATCGCCTGATTTTCTGTGATAATGAGAAAATTATTGAATATGTGAATAAATTAGGAGACAGATCTAAAGTTTTTGAGGAAGAAAGACATAAAGACTATACTTTTCCAAGCTATGGAATGCATATTGATATGACAAGCAAAACATCATTTTTCTGGGAATCTGATACAACAAATGCTGATTATT
The DNA here is from genome assembly GCF_000024405.1 of Sebaldella termitidis ATCC 33386. Lineage (NCBI taxonomy): Bacteria > Fusobacteriati > Fusobacteriota > Fusobacteriia > Fusobacteriales > Leptotrichiaceae > Sebaldella > Sebaldella termitidis. Next base: position 217,382 of record NC_013517.1, read on the forward strand.
ATGATAATCTGGAAAATTTATGGGATGGCTGGGAAATTCAATATTTTTATGATGATTATCAAAAACATGCTGTATTAATAGAAAATGAGCATATTTTTCCAGAGATTGATCACAGAAAATGTGTTGACAGAATCAGAAATATTGTCTGCGGGGAAAATAATAATCCTGCAGATACAGTAAAGGATATTGTTGACGCCTTGAAAAATTTAGGGAAAGAAAAAATAGAGATAAATCCTGCTGTGTATGCCGCTGATTCTTTTGATATGCCGAAAGACAGCAGAGTGGATATTTTTGAAAAAATTTCAGCGGAGTATCTCAAAAAAATCAGGAAAAAATAAAAAGAAGCATGATATTGCTGAGATAAAACAGATTTCTCTATTATTATAAAAAGAGGAATATTAAATAAATATACTGAATTTAGTATACTCTTTCATATTTGTGCATTGTTACAAAGAAGAATAATTAAATTTATGTATACAGGAATTTATTTCAAGATGTACGAGGGATTTAAGAATCTACATAATCCTAAATTATCGAAATTAAAATATACAGGGATGAAAATTCCTGTTTTTTTATTTATATTTAAAATATATTGGGAACTAAGCGGCTAAGTGATAGTATTATCAATTTTATTATTCAAAATATTTATAGCCCAATTTTTCCATAAAATCAACTAGCTGCCAGTCTTCATATCCAAATTCATCATTTTCATAAGCCGTACCCTCATCCATTAGTTCATCTGTCCAAAAAATTAAATAATTTTCTATACTGTCTTTGTTTATATTGAAATATTGGGCAACAATATCACTGTTCCCTTTATATGCTTCAATTTCACTTTCATCAATATCATCAAAATAATCAGGCAGCGGATTAAATTTATCAATCTCCTGACCGTTATCAAACAGATTGTATCCCCAATAGTCACCGTCATATATGTATAATGACATTACTGCATCGTTTGTTTTGGAAGAGGCATACTTAAAGAATTGAGCATTCCCTTCAAAATTACTGTCTGCATTTAATAATATCACTGTATCCCCGTTTTGTTCATCCAGCTGACATTCATCAGGTGAAATATCACTTGTTCTGTCTTTTGCCCAAGCATCTAAAATTTTTTTTGCTTTAATTTTATCGCAGTTCTTAAGAATTCCTAAATCTAAAAAAAGTCCCATTTTATATACCTCCCAAGTATAATATACAGTTTTTGCAGCCTGTATACCAAGCGATTTTCATGTTATTAATATAGTAAGTTTAGCATATTCAACTGTTAAAAGTAAGCATATAAAGTAAAATAGGTTATTTTACCATAAAAAATATGGAAATATAAAGGAATTTCAAAGTAATGTTTGGTAGAATGGCTATACTAATTGATAGATAAGAGGAGATGTTAAAATGAAAAAGTTTTTTTTGGCTGCAATTTCTGTTTTTTTTCTGTTCAGCTGCAGTAATACTACAACATTACAGAATAATGGCGCTACAGGAACAGGAACTACTGTTAAACAAAAAGACATAGCTGATACATCATGGAAGCTTACAGCAATTTCGGGTGAAAAAATAACGCCAAAAATGATGAACGGACAAGAGGTAGGAGTAATAACTCTTGATATAACAGCTGATAAAATAAGCGGAAGTGCAGGAGTAAACAGATATTTCGGGACTTATACACTAAATGGCAAGAATATTACGTTAAGCGGAATGGGAAGTACAAGAATGATGGGGCCTCAGGATTTGATGGAAAAAGAATCTAAATATCTGTCAGCGCTTGGCAATGTAACAGGTTTCGAATTCAAGGATAATAATACTCTGGTATTAAAAGCAGGAGCAGATACACTGACTTTTACTAAAGTAAAATAAAAAAATATATATAAAAAATCAATCGTTTCGGCGGTTGATTTTTTTATGCAAAAAGAACCTGAGCCTCAGGTTCTTTAAATCTTTCACAGTTTTTTTCAAACTGCTTTATTTATATTTCAATATTTTTATTTTAATACAATTTCTGTATGATTAGCGATGAAAAATATCAGTTTTTTTCTAAGCTCCAAATATGTTTATCTGCACGAAAGGGCAGGCAAGATAGCATACCGAAAACACCAATTATAAAAAACAACATTGCAGCTCCGGAGCCTTTTTCTGCCCCGAATAAAGAAACCCAGAGATTTCCTTCTGCTTGTGCCGACATAAACGGCTCGAATACATAATCAACTAAAAATCCGCCGCATAGATATCCAAGAGGAATTGTAAAAAATTGGAGTGTATTCCTTGCGGAGTAAACACGTCCCTGCATTTCAATCGGAATTTTCATACGAAAAAGGACATCCATATTTGCACTCATAAAAGGGATAAATATCCAGCCGAGAAAGGCACCTATACTCCATATAAGCGTGCTGTTTCCAAAAGCAAGAATAAAATTTTCCGTACTCATTGAAAAAAGCAGGGAATTACATATTACCCGAACTCTGCTTTTCGGCGATGGTAAGACAGTAACTAAAATACTGCCGCTCATTGTTGCAATCCCGGTACATGCGTTAACAATACCAAGCGCCATTTCCCCGCCATTGGCACGAGATAGTATCATAGCCGGTAATGCTGCATTAAAGATGGAGGCAGTAAAGTTTATTACGGCTAAAAAAAGAATTAGATTAAGAATTCCGCGGTTATTTTTGAGATAATACAGACCGCTTTTGGCAGACTGCCATACAGTTTCTTTTTTTATAATACTGTGTTTCTTTACTTTAGGGATTTTTATAAAAAACAGCAATGATACGAATGCCAGTGAAAATGTAATTAAGTCTGCTAAAATTACAACCTTAATACTTGTAAAAGAAAGTAAAGCTGTAGCCGCTACAGGTGTTAATATAGTAACCAGCGAGTTAGAAAAGGATCTCATACCGCTGACCTTCTGATAATGTTTTTTTGGTGTTAATAAACTTACAGCTACATCTGATGCAGGTTGCTGGACTGTATTCATTAGTCCGTTCAATGTATTAATCAGGTAAAGATGCCAGATTTGCAGATTATCAGTCATTAACAGAATGAGCAGCAAAATACTGCAAAGTGCCGCAAAACTGTCACTGACCAGCATTGTTATTTTTTTGTTCCATCTGTCACTAAGAGCTCCGGCAAAAATGCTTAATAAAACATAAGGTGCATAAGAGCAGATTGCTAAAAGTGCAGTAGTCAATGCAGAGCCTTGCTGTTGATATGACCAGATTACCACTGCGAAATTGGTCATTGCACTGCCAAGTGAAGATAGTGCTTGTGTAATCCATAAAATAATGAATGAATGAAGTTCTAAAATAGTTGTCTTAATATTTTTTATCATGGTTTTGCTCCTTTAATAGAATTTGAAAAAATTATTTTAAAGTGCAAAATCCAAGGGACGAATAAATTTCACTCCATGCAGTTTCGTCCGGTTTAGACCTTGCACGGAGCTTTATCAATACAGAGTTTCATTATTTATCTCCTTTAATATTTTTGTTAATCGCAGCATTTGCAACAAATAAAACGATTTACAACTAATCTTACTATAGAATGAATATGAAATCAACCTTTTACTAATTTATGAATCTTCAAATATGATATTGCTGATTTTATATGGAAATAGTCAGCAAAAGGCTGTATTGCAGAAAAGTTTATTTTTCTCAAGCAGCCTTTTATAATATTTTTGATTTTACTGTTCCAGTAATTTTAAATCAACAATAACCGGTATATGGTCACTGACCGTTTTCCAGTCTGTATCTTTTTCAGTTCCTGTATTAGGTACATATACTTTTTCTACTTTCCAGACCTGTGCATTATTTAGAAAGATCTGATCAATAGCTACTTCAGGATTAACAGCAGGCCATGTTCTGTGATCAGTTTTTCCATCAAATACTGTAGTCCAGTATCTTTCCATTTCTCTGCCGATTACTGAATTCAGCGTATCATTAAAATCACCGGCAAGTATCTTTATTCCTCTCATATCAAGAGTAACCTCATTAATAGTTCTTACCTGCTGTAATCTGATATTAGGGTCTTCATGCCAGTCTAAGTGAGTATTTATAAAGGTTACAGGCACTTCAAATCCCGGTACATCTACTTTAGTTACCAAAGCAATTCTTGGTTCTTCTTCTTTCTTGGTATCAGTATTAGTATACGGAAGCTTGATAATTTCATTGCTTACAATGGGATGCTTTGATAATACGGCTATTCCGTATTCTCCGCCCTGAAAATCAATAGTTTTGCCATATACATAATTATACCCTGTTAATTCCGAAAGAACCTTGATTTGATCAGTTCTACCGCTTCTTTCAGTATTTCTGTCCACTTCCTGAATAGCAATAATATCGGGATTGATTTTCTTGATGGTTTCGGCGGTCAGCTTTAAATCTACTTTAAAATTATTGGCTCCTGCAGCAATATTATATGTTGCGACTCTGATTTTCGGATTGGAATTTGTTATAACTTTGTTGTATAATACTTTTTCTTCTCCATAAATAAAACATGATAAAATTAAAATTAATGAAATAAATAATTTTTTCATATAAATACCTCCTGATATTTTATTTTATATACTTAAAATTATAGTATCAAAAGTAATAAGAAAGCTAAAAATATTTATAATAGCAGATATGACAGTATGTTCTTGAAAAGAAAGCTTAATTTATAAGTATTCTAGCACAGAGTGAAAGAATTGTACAGCATATGTCTTAGAATCTGATAATCTTCTGTTTGGATAGTGTAATATAAAAAGGCGGAGAAAATTCCGCCTTCATTTATCTTACTTATCGATATTTACGTCATCAAATTCAGGGGACTCAAATTTTTTAACTACATATGAGCATACCGGCTTGATCTTAAATTTATTTTCTCTTGCATAAATAACTGCTGTATTTAGCAGCTTTCCGGCAATTCCCTGATTTCTGAGCTTGTCTGAAACATAAGTGTGGTCAAAAATTAAAATATCTCCGTTTTTCTTATATGTCAATTCAGCCAGAGTCTCCTTTTCATCATCGTCAAATATGAAAAAGCCCTTATTTTCAAGATGTTTTATTCTAGTCATATAAACTCTCCGCCTTTCTGTTTTTTATATCCATACTTTAAATTCTTTTTTTATTTTTTTCAGGGAATTCTGATCAGGTATAAAATACCATACACCTTTCATCATTTTTCCGTCACCTTCCAGCTCGAATGTTTCATAATTGCTTCCGTGAATTGCTATGGCAGGAAGCATTGATATAAATCTGAGCGGGTTAAAGCGTATTTCCATGTGTTCTTTACAATAGGCCAAAATACTGGGTATTTTTGAGAAACCTGAAGGGGAAATTACTTTTGCCTGTAATCCTGAGAAAATTTGTTTTTGTCTGTCGCCTCTTTTATAATCACTGTCTGTTTTTCTGTGTCTTGCATATGCTAAAGCACGCTCTCCTTCGATATTGTATGCTTTTCCTTTTACAAAACTCTGTCCGTCCTGTGTAAAAGTATGGTTTGATATTATATCAACCCCGCCTACAAGAGTAGTTATATTAATAACATCCTCGAATCTAAGCAGTACATGATACTGAATCTTTGTGTTAAGCATGTTCTCAAGTGCTCTTACACTACATGCAGAACCTCCGAAAGCAAGTGCATGTGTAATTTTGTCTGTTTTTCCGTTTTTCTCACAGTCTATCGGTGTATATGAATCTCTCGGGATAGAAACTATTTTTATTTTAGCAAGAAGCGGATTAACGTTAATAAGCATAATAGAATCAGAACGCGATCCTTTCAGAGGCTGCCACGGACGTGCATCACTTCCGAGTATAACTATATTGAAAGGTTTTAGAAACCATAAAACTACTAAAGCTAAAATGATAGAAATTATAAATTTTTTCATATGTTTTCTCCTGTATAATTTAGATTATTTAAAAATTCCAAAACTTTTCTTCTTAACTCCGATAAATTTCCGTTATTTTCGATAATATAATCGCTTTTTTTTCTTTTCTCATCAAGGGACATCTGGGAGTTTATTATGTTTTCAGCATCAGTTCTGTTTGTGTTATCCCGCTTTATAATACGTTCTGTCTGTTTTTCCCTGCTGGCAGCAACAAGCAGAATCTTATCCGCGAGATATTCCAGATTTACCTCAAATAACAGAGGAATTACCACTACAATAAGCTTTTTCTTCATATCCTTCAATTCTTTGATTTTTTCCTTTGATATTTTGATTATGGCGGGGTGCATAATGCTGTCAAGCCTATCTACTTTTTCCCTGCTGTCAAATACCGCATTGCGTAATTTTTTTCTGTCTATACCGCCATTGTTCAGAATATCAGTACCAAATTCTTTGGTCAGCATTTCTATGATTTCCGGGAGTTTTATCACTTCTCTGGAAATAATATCCATGTCTATAATATCAAAGCCCATTTCCTGGAGTATATTACTTACGGCTGTCTTACCTGTAGCAATACCTCCGGTTATTCCTAAGACCATATCGTGCTCCTTTCTCAGAGTACCTACATTTTATAATTTTTTCATGTTTAATGCAATATAAAAAAGAGAAAGATTTGCTGACAATTTTATAAAAGATATATATACTGATGAAATTGTAAAATAATTGTTTTCATATGATATAATAAGTTAAATTAAGTATAATAAATTATCATTTTTTGAAAATAAACTTATATGTGCTTATCATAAATATTAATGTTCAACATAATAATTAATATTTACCGCTGTCAAAACCAACCATATTTTCATTTTATAGATTGATCACAAAATTTTTTTCAGAAACAGCATTTATAAATATTTATACGTATTTATAAATTATCAGACAAATTTTACATTTCTTAAAGTGAAAGAATTTTCAAAATTTTTTTTGAAAAGTTGAAAATTGATGACAGATACTTTTCAGGATATTATTTAGTAGGTGATATAGATGTATATTAATAATCGATTATTAGAAATTGTTGACTTTCTTAAAGAAAACAAAGATACCACCATAAGGGAAACAGCAGAACATCTGAACATTCTTGAACAGGCTGTGAGGTATGAAATAAATAAGCTGGACTTCATACTTGAGCTTAATAATATGCCGCTTCTCGTAAAAAATAAAAACGGAGGGCTGGGTATAGAAGATTCTCTTGATTTAGAAAGGCTCAGGGGGATTTTAGACGGGATGAATAAGGATTCAAAGGAGGAGAGACAGAGCTTTTTAAAAGCAAAATTATTTTTTGAGAAAAAGATAAATATAACAAAGTTATCTAAAAGTCTGGGTGTAAGCAGAACAACCGTAAAAAGTGATATTCTGGAATTTGCCCGGGAAATGGAAAAATATGATTTACAGCTTGAAAATAATCAGCTGCACGGAGATGAAGGCAAGATAAGAAATCTGATTTTCAGGGAATTTTTCAGAGAGATAAGTGAGCTTTATTATCAGGATTTTTCAAATGATAAAAAAATACCTGCAGAAAATATTTTTTTTGAATATCTTACAGAAGCAGATATAAAGGCGGTAAAAAAATTCATAAGGGAAATATCAAGAGATCTGAAAAACAAAGATAATAATTTTTATGAATACTTCTTTTCCTATATGGTGATTTCATATTTAAGAATAAAGCAGAAAAAAACAATTACAAATGTGGAAAATAAAAAATTTCTTCAAAGTATAGAAGAATATAAAATGATATCAAAGGATATCGGACCGCTGGAAGAAAGTCTCGGAGTAAAATACGGGAAAAATGAAAAGATGATTCTGGCAGATTATATGCTGGGATTTCATTCATATGCATATAATACTCTTATCTTTGATAAATGGCTGGAAATAGAGCTTTTAGTAAAAGAGCTTATAAAAAATGTGAGCAGCCGGACAAATACGGATATTTTATCTGATGACGAGCTTCTGGAGGGACTGCTGAATCACATAAAACCAGCGATATACAGAATGAAAAACAGTATTTTTACAGAGGAAGATATTTATTTTGATGAAGTGAAGGAATATAAGGAACTGCTGGAAATAGTGGGAGAATCGTTAAAACCATTGGCGGAGCTCATAGGAAGCGGTTTTTCAAATTCTGAAAAAGCATTATTTACTTTGCATTTTCTGGCTTCTATTGAAAGAAACACAAAGAAAACTGTTAAGAATATACTGTTAATATGCAGCGGGGGTTATGGAACATCAAGACTTGTTGCCGACAGAATGGAGAAGGAGTATGAAGTAAAAGTTATTGATGTAATATCATATTTTGAGCTTTTTGATACAAATATCGAAAATGTAGATATTATTATAAGTACCATTAAAACGAAAGAAAGAGATTTTAACGGCATACCTGTTGTTACAGTTTCACCGTTTTTTACAATGAATGACCAGAAGATACTCAGCAGTTATAATCTAGTAAAAAGACAGGTAAATGAAACAGAAATAATAGAGATACTTGATATCATAAATAAGAATATTGATAATGAAATAAAACTGAAAAATGAATTATCAAAGGTGGTATTTCTGGATAAGAAAAAGAATGAAGACAGAGGACTTCAGGATTTTATTACAAAAGAGGAAGTTTCTATACTTGACAGCGTAAAGGATTGGCAGGAATCTATAAAAACAGCCGGAAATCTGCTTTTAAAAAATAAAAAAATTACAGAAAAATATATAGATGAAATTATACATATAACAGAAACTTTCGGGGCACACTTTGTCTTTCAGAATGAGGTAGCAATACCGCATGGAGATGCCAGTAAAAATGTAAATATTTCATCAGTGAGTATACTGAAATTACGGAAGGCTGTGCTGTTTCCCGGTGAGAAAAAAGTGTCACTCATCTTCTTTATTTCAGCCAAGAGAAAGAAAGACCATGTAAAAAGTATTGAGGATATAATAAAATTAATGAAAAATACGGAATTTATAGAAAAAACAAATACCGTAAAAAATACGGAAGAGTTTCTTGAGCTTATAAAATTATATTTGATGCCTTGAACTCATAGTATATCAGAATACGGTCAAAAAAGATTTTGAGAAATAAAACTAAAAAAGGAGTTGGAAATGCTGAATAATTTTCTGGATAACAGATGTATAGAGCTGAAGAGTAATTATGACAGCTATGAGGACTTAATAACCAATGTAAGCAGAGAACTGTTAAAATACGGTTATGTAAAGGAAAGCTTTCTTGAAAATATTCTAGGGAGGGAAAAACAGTATCCCACGGGGTTTGAGCTGGGAGGGAAATATAATATAGCAATCCCGCATACAGATATGGAAAATGTTTTGAAGCCTGTTATTTATATAGTCGTTTTGGATAGACCTGTAATGTTTAAAAGTGCTGAAGACGGCAAGTCAGATATCAGCGTGGATATTGTTTTCGTAATATCGCTTAATGAAAAGGATAAACATATAGTAGTTCTGGAAGAATTGATGAAGATATTTTCAAAAAATGATCTGATAGAAAAAATAAAAAATTCTGAGGATAAAGATGAATTAATACGTTTAATATATGAGGAGGAATAAAAATGAAAAAGATTTTGGTTTGCTGCGGTTCATCAATGGTGACAAGTACTGTTGCACTGAATAATATTAAAGAGGCCTGTCAGAAAGCAGGAATAGATGCTTCATTCGGGCAGTGCAAATTTGCTGAGGTACCGTTTCAGATAAAAACGTTTAATCCTGATGTAATAGTGCCTACAGGTCCGCTGGATGAAAGCTCTGCCGGAGGAATACCCGTGGTAAAGGGAATATCGTTTGTAACTGGTGTGGGAATAGATAAAACAATAGCGGAAATATTAGATATATTAAAGAGTTAGGGAGTGTTGTGTATGGAAATGGTAATAAAGGGGCTGCAGTTCATAGCATCACTGGGGCCGATGGTAATGATGCCGATAATTATATTTGTAATAGGATTAATATTCAGATTAAAAATAAGTACGTTATTTAGATCTTCAATACTTGTGGGAGTGGGTTTTGCCGGGGTAAATATGGCGGTAGGATTTTTTATATCAGGTGTATCGGAGCCTATACAGAAAATGGTAGGTTTTTGGGGATTAAGAACAGATATAATGGATGTAGGATGGCCGGCGAGAGCTGCGGCTACATGGTCTTTTCCCATGGCTGCAGTAGTAATTCTTGCAGTTTTGGGAGTAAATGTATTAATGCTTGTAATTAAGAAAACAAGATGTGTAATGGTGGATTTCTGGAGTTATAACCACTTTATATTTACGGCAGCTCTTGTATGGTACAGTACTCATAACGCAATTCTTGCAATAACAGGTGCGGTTTTAACTGCTGTTATTACATTTAAGCTTGCAGACTGGACAGCACCGCTTGCAGAAAGCTATTTCGGACTTCCGGGTGTATCTTTCCCTACGTCGAATTCTGTTAACTTCGCACCTATAGCATGGTTAATGGAGAAAATTTATAACAAAATACCGGGATTCAGAGATCTGAACGCTAATCCCGAACACATACAGAAAAGATTCGGAGTATTTGGGGAACCGCTTTTTATGGGGATTGTTCTTGGTTCTTTGATAGGTATTCTTGCAAAAGAGAGTGTCGGAAATATCATGATAATAGCAATGACAACTGCTTCTGCAATGATACTTGTTCCTAAAATGATGCAGGTAATAATGGAAGGACTTATGCCTTTTGCAAACGGGATAAGGGAGATACTGAACAATAAGTTTCAGGGAAATAATTTTACAATTGGTATAGATGCAGCACTTACAATAGCTAATCCTTCTGTAATAGCAGTGGGGATATTAATGGTTCCCACAACGTTGATAATGGCGACTGTACTTCCCGGAAACAGACTTCTTCCGCTTCCGGATATAGCTTATATGTCAATGTGGGTAGCAGCATGGCCCGTAGCATTTCATAAAGGAAACATAATAAGAGGATACATAACAACGGTTATTTGTACTGCTTTAATGCTGCTTGTAGCTACGAATATGGCATATATTCATACACAGCTTGCAATTGCCGGAGGATTTGAAATTCCAGCCGGTACGCTTATTTCTACAGAGGATGCGGGAACACACCTTCTGAGCTGGGTATTATGGAAGCTGTCGTTATTGTTCAAATTCTAATGCAGAAAAATACATAGAAAGGTGATTTTATGAAAAGTGTAAGAACAGTCTGCGGAAAAATTTCCGGTGATAGTATGGGATACACATTAGCACACGAACACTTGATAGTTTCACCGGAGCTTTCTGATAAAAAATATGATGACTACAGACTTCTGGATATAAATTTAATGTGTATGGAAGTGGAAAAATTCAAACAAAAATCAGGGAAAACCATAGTGGAGATGACCCCGTTGAATTACGGGAGAGATCCATTGAAATACAGAGAAATAGCCATACGGGAAAATATAAATATAATCTGCTGTACAGGCTTTCATAAAGAGGAATTTTTACCGGAGCTGGCTTTTAAGCTGACTGAAACTGACCTTATAAATATGCTTTTGGAGGAAATAAACAATGGGATGGACGGTACTGATATCTGTCCCGGAGTTATAAAATGCGGAACCAGTTATAATAATATTACAGAAACAGAAGTAAAGATAATAAAAGCAGCGGCTAAGGTACATATACTAACGGGAATTCCGGTAAGTACACATTGTGATAAAGGAACAATGATGCTGGAACAGGGAGAACTTTTAGTAAAAAACGGAGTAAAGCCTGAAAATATACTGCTGGGACATACAGATGTCCAGAAAGATTTAAATATACAGCTGGAAGCTTTGAAAAGAGGATTTAATATTTTAACAGATCATGTAGGGCGTGAACTTGATAATATTGATGAAGACAGGATAAGAAAAATAGAAATAATGATCAGGGAAGGGTTTGGAGGTCAGTTATTTCTTTCAGGTGATATGGGTAAAAAAGACTATGTCACAGCCTATGGAGGCAGGCCGGGACTTGATTATATATTGGGAGTATTTAAGGATAAGTTTGTCAGGGAAATAGGCAGGGAATATTTTGATAAGATCACGATAGACAATCCAAAAAGATTTTTCAGCTTTTGAACTAAATATAAAATTTTATAAACTGCAAGAAATGAGAGGAGCCGAAGATGAAAATATCATCATTTAAGATATATGAAGTGAAGCCCAGATGGATTTTTATAAAAATAATAACTGATGAAGGAATAGAAGGCTGGGGTGAAATGATTTCGGGAACTAAAACCGAAACTGTTACAGCATGTGCCAATGAGATGTGTAAAAAATTATTAGGACGTGATCCTTTTGATATAGAAGCATTATGGCAGGAATTATACAGATCGTTTTTCAGAGGCGGGCCTGTGAATATGACCGTAATTTCAGGAATAGAAACAGCATTATGGGATATAAAAGGAAAGTATTATAATATGCCTGTTTATGAGTTTTTGGGCGGAAAAGTCAGGGATAAACTGAAAGTATACTCATGGATCGGAGGGGACAGACCAAATAATGTAGCCGAGGAGGCGAAGCAGCGTTTTGATCAGGGATTTACAGCAGTGAAAATGAATGCTACAGAGGAGCTTCACTATATAGATTCATATGAAAAAGTAGATCAGGTACTGGAAAGAATGAATTCAATAAAGGAACTGCTTGGTAATAAAATACAGGTAGGTATTGATTTTCACGGAAGAGTTCATAAACCTATGGCAAAAATACTTATCAAGGAGCTGGAGCCTTTCAGACCGATGTTTATAGAAGAGCCGGTGCTTCCCGAGAACTGGGATGCAATAATTGATACAGCTAAAAATTCTCCCATACCAATAGCTACAGGAGAAAGATTAAGTACAAGATGGGAATTCAAAAGATTGTTTAACAACAATTCCGTGGATATAATCCAGCCGGATGTAGCTCTTGCCGGAGGAATACTGGAAACAAGAAAAATAGCTGCAGCAGCGGAAATGTATGATATAGCAGTAGCACCTCATGCACCTTACGGTCCTGTAGCTCTTGCAGCTACATTACAGCTTGATATGTGTACGCCTAACGTTTTTATACAGGAGCAGAGTCTTGGGATTCACTATAATAAAGGGTTTGATCTGATAGATTTTGTAAAGAACAAAGAGATATTCATGTTTAAGGATGGTTATCTGGATGTACCCGAAAAACCGGGGCTGGGAATAGAAATTGATGAAGAGCTTGTAAAGAAAGTGTCAGCAGAAGGACTCGTCTGGACTAATCCAAAATGGAAAAACTATGACGGAACTATAGCTGAATGGTAGTAGTTAAAGGCAGGAGGAAAAATGAATAAGTCAAAAATAACCGGGATTTTGAGAAATGTAAAAAAAGAGGATGTCCTAAAAGTAGGGGAAATACTGATAAAACACAATATCAAGGATTTTGAGGTAACATATAATACAAAGGATTCATTGGAAATAGTAAAAATGCTGAAAAAAGAGTTTCCAGAAGCCAGAATAGGAATGGGCACCATATTAAATGTGGAAGAATTAAAAAAAGCCGAAGAATCCGGGGCAGAATTTATTCTTACACCATCAGTGAATGAAGAGGTACTGAGATATTCCGGAAAAAATAATATTGATCTGATAACGGGAGTTTTTTCACCGAGTGAAGTCGCACTTGCTTTGAGATACGGCTTTAATTATCTGAAATTATTTCCTGCCATTGACCTTCCCGATTCATATATAAATAATCTCATGGGACCGTTTGATAAAGTGGAATTTATGGCTGTGGGCGGTGTAGAGAAAGATAATATAACAGATTTTTTCAAAGCAGGGTTCAAATCTGTGGGAATGGGATCAAGTCTTATAAAAAAATCGTATCTGGAAAGTAAGGATTGGGAAAAGTTGGAAAAGCATGTTAAGGAAATAGCAGAAATAATAGAAACTGTGTGAATTTCTCAGATAAATAAAAAAGGACTGTGCTGAAATAACAGCTGCATAGTCCTTTTTAATATTAAATTTTTATTTCCCGGTGTTATTCGGATACAACTGTAAAACGCTCCTGTAAATGCTTTGGGAGCTCGGCTTCATCAAGCATCGCTATTGCGTAATCTGCATAACTGATAGTGCTTAAACCTTTACTGTTAGTCATAAGTTCCTCGCCGCCTGCTTTATATTTCCCTGTACGTACGCCTTCAGCTGAAAAGTCTGCCGAAGGACTAAGATATGTCCAGTTAACATCTTTTCTTGTTCTAAGAGCATCAAAAGCCTCACCCATATTTGATGCCAGAGGCTTGAACATGTCCGGAAAATCAGGAGTATCCATTAAACGTAATTTATGTTCAGGATCAACGTACAGACTTCCAGCACCTCCTACCACAAGTAAACGAACTGGCTTTTCGGCCAGAATATCCGAAAGATGTGCAAGGGAAGTTTTATGCTGATACAGCTGATCTTCTGCCCAGACAGCAAATGCATCTATAACAGCATCATTTTCTTTTAGATCATCATAAGTAAGATCAAATAAGTCTTTTTCCAAAATTTTTACCTGTGTGTTATTTACTTTGCTGCTGTCACGTACCACTGCTGTTACCTCATGACCTCTCTCTAAAGCCTCCTTTACTATCAGACTTCCTGCTTTTCCATTCGCACCGATTACTGCTATTTTCATAATTTACCCTCCTGAATATTTATTTGATTTTTTATTTATAATAATATATTATAATAGTATGGATGAATTGTAAAGTAAGCACTTTTTTGTGCTATAGTATCTTTTGGGAAACTATTGTGATAAATAAAGACTTTTGGAGGAATGAAAATGAAAAAAGAATTACCTGCCTGCCCTGTTGAAGTAACACTTCAGTTAATAGGGGATAAATGGAAAGTACTGATTTTACGTGATTTAATGGATGGTACAAAGCGTTTTGGAGTATTGAAAAAAGGAATTAACGGTGTATCACAGAAAGTACTTACCGCGAATCTGCGTATGATGGAAACGAGTGGACTGGTTTCAAGGAAGGTATATGCAGAGGTACCGCCAAGGGTAGAGTATACTCTGACGAAGACAGGCTATAGTCTGAAGCCTGTTCTTGATGTGATGACTGTCTGGGGGGAAGAGTATAAAGAGAAAATGGAATAGATTTTTTAAAATAAAATGATCCTGTATAAACTAATTACACAGGATCATTTTATTTATAATTTACCTATATCGCACACACTTATCTGAACGACACATTTTTTACCGCCGTTTTTTTCACACTTTTTTATAGATTTTTCTTCTGCACGTTCTTTCTTTGTGGAATCTCCTTTAGTCCAGTAAATAATGGTATCATAGCCATAGATATTATCAGCTTTTGAATATGCAAGAGACCCGCATTGCTTGTAGCGTATTGTTCCTAAAAATTTACAGTTAGGACTTCCGCAGTTAGATAAAACATCAGTTTTAAGACTGTTTTTTGATCGGTAGGATGCTCCCCAGGCATATTCACCCGTGGAAGGATCAACAGCAATTGCTGCATAGTATTTGTCATCCGCAGTTTCGGTATATCCCCCGCCTGATGCAGGATAACACTGATTGTCACCGGGATTAAAGACTCCGTTGGGACCGCACATACTATCTGCTAAACTCATAACTCCGTTTAATAAAAATAAAGTTACAATAAAAAATAATATTTTTTTCATAGTAATCTCCTTTTAAAATCATTTTTTAAATAAGTTAATTATATAAATTATTTTTTTATTTGTCAATTGATTGTTAAATAAAGAATAATCTGGAATAATTTATAATTACAGAAGGTTCCATATAGTTTTAGAAGTGTATTTTTACAGTTGTTTTTCAGGAATAAAGAATTAAAAACGAAAGCATAAAAAACTAACCCAGAAACACAAATATATGATATAATTACATAACAGGAAAAAAAAGGAGAATATTATGAAACCAATAGTTGCAATAGTCGGGAGACCTAATGTAGGAAAGTCAACACTTTTTAACAAGCTGATAGGAGAAAGATTATCGATAGTAAAGGATGTGCCCGGAGTTACAAGGGACAGATTATATAGAGACGTTGAATGGTCAGGAAAAGAATTTACTCTGGTGGATACCGGAGGTCTGGAGCCTAAAACACAGGATTTTATTATGAGTAAGATAAAAGATCAGGCTCAGGTAGCTATAGATGAGGCAGATGTAGTTGTATTTCTTGTAGACGGGAAATATGGAATAACAGGTCTAGATGAGGAAGTAGCCGCTGTTCTGAGAAAGAAAGACAAGAAAGTAATAGTTGCAGTAAATAAAATAGACAATTATATAAAAAATCAGGATAGAATATATGAGTTTTTTGGTCTTGGATTCGAGGAAGTAATCGGGATTTCCGGAGAGCATAAGGTTAATCTAGGGGATCTTCTGGATGCAATAATAGGCAAGTTTGAGAAAATGAATACTGTTCAGGAAGAGGAAGTACTGAGTATAGCTGTTCTCGGGAGACCAAATGCCGGAAAATCATCACTTGTAAATAAGATACTGAATAAGGAAAGAAGTATAGTCAGTGATATAGCAGGAACAACAAGAGATTCCATTGACTCTGATTTCAGATATAAAAACAGAAAATACAGAATAATAGATACTGCCGGAATCAGAAGAAAATCAAAAATAGATGATTCTATAGAATATTACAGCGTATTGAGAGCGATAAAAGCTATTAACAGAGCTGATGTATGTGTACTTATGCTGGACTCTACAGAGCTTGTAACAGAGCAGGACAAAAGAGTGGCCGGCTTAATACATGATGAAAAAAAACCGCTGATAATAGCCATAAATAAATGGGATCTTATAGAGAAAGATAATTCTACTGTAAAGCAGTTTACAGAGCTGGTAAAAACAGAGCTTCCGTTTTTGAGCTATGCTCCGGTAATAACAATGTCTGCTTTGACAGGTCAGAGGGTTATGCCTATTCTGGATCAGATTAATGACGTATTTGAGGAATATAACAAAAAAATATCAACAGGTGTTCTTAATCAGGTACTTGGTGAGATGATTGCGGTTAATCCCGTACCTACCAGAAAGGGAAGAGCAGTAAAAATAAATTATGTAACACAGATCGGAGTGGCACCGCCAAGGTTTGTATTTTTTGCAAATGATCCCGAGCTTGTACATTTTTCATATAAAAGATATCTGGAAAATAAATTCAGAGAATATTTTGGCTTTGAGGGGTCACCTATCGAATTTATCTTTAATAAGAAGAGTGAAAGGAATTTTTAATGAATATTGAAAAGACAAAAGATAAGCTGGTTACACTTGTCTTGTGTTTGGTATGTTTATTTCTTATAACAAAGGTTCTGCCGTATTTTGTACCGTTTTTAAATGTAATACTCAGTGCTTTGATACCGTTTATTCTTGCTTTTGTTATTACTTATGTTCTTGAGCCGGCAGTGGAGTTTTTGGAGAAAAAACTGAATTTTAAGAGAATGAGTGCTTTTATGATAGTTTATTTTGTAGTGATGTTTGTTTTTATTGCTATGGTTCTGGCTCTTATACCGGAAGTGGTGAATCAGTTTAACAGCATGATAAGCTTTATAATAAACCATCAGGGAGAAATACAGCTGAAGGTCTCAAAATATATAGAGCACTCTCATATAAACATATCAGAGATAGTGTATAAGCTGAAGGAATGGTTTTTCAGATATATATTTAGTCTTCTGAATTCTGGAATTTCGCTTATAAAAGCATTTTTCAGTATAGTTTTTATGACTCCGATCTTTTTATTTTTACTTATGAAGGATTACCGAAGTCTGAAAATGAAGCTGAAGCTTCGGATACTGGAAGCTGACAGAAGAGATATAATAATAATAATGCGTAATATAGACGTGGTTCTGGGAAAATATGTCAAAGGCAAGCTGATAGACTGTTTTTTGGTTGGGACATTAGTGTATATTATTTTTTCAATATTAGGACTAAAGTTTGCCCTTTTATTTTCATTTATAATCGGGGTAACTAATCTGATTCCTTATGTAGGACCTGTGATTGGCGCAATTCCTGCCTGTTTGTTTGCTCTGCTTCAGTCATTTAATATATTTATAGGTGTTCTGATAGCAATAGTATTTATACAGACACTGGAATCAGTATTTCTTGTACCGTATATAACGAGTAAAACCGTGGAAATACATGAGATTACGACCCTTCTTGTTTTGCTTATAGGGGGAAGTCTTTTCGGGATAATCGGTGCCTTGCTGGCAATTCCGGTTTATCTTGTAATAAAAGTAATATATGAATATTATAAAAATAATAAAGGGGTATAAAATGAGAAAATACAGAGAAGTCAGAGAGATATTGATAATTCTGGTATTAGTCCTGCTGGCATTATATTTGTTTTTTCAAAATTACAAATATGTACAGAAACCGGTAAATATAGTAATAGGTGCATTGGTACCTTTTATTTCATCATTTATAATAGTTTATTGTCTTATGCCTTTTATAGACGTACTTTCAAAAAAATTAAGAATTAATAAAAAAATATCTATTGTTATAGTTTTCAGTATTTTTATTTTATTTCTTTTATATATAGTAATTTCGATACTTCCGTTAGTGATAAAGCAGTTTAACGGTCTGATCAGATATTTTGTCAATAATCAGGGACAGATTCAGAAAGAGATAAATGAATTTCTTGACGGAACAAATATTGACCTAAAATCAGTGGTGGGTAAAGTAAGGGAATATTTATTTTCCAATTCTATGAATCTCATAAATTCCAGTATAGCTTTATTTTCGGGATTATTTAGTTTTATGTTTATGACTCCCATTTTTACAGTTATGCTTCTGTTCAGTTATGACAGCATAAAAACAGGGCTTAGAAAAAGTCTTATCAGAAATAAAAAAAGAAATATACTTCCGCTTCTTAAAGATATTGATGACGCTGTAGGAAAATATATTAAGGTAACACTGCTTGACTGTTTTATAATAGGTACTCTTTCAAGCATTGTATTTTATTTTTTAAAGGTTGATTATATGCAGTTATTTTCAATAATAATAGGGGTAGGAAATCTGATACCGTTTATAGGGCCTTTTATAAGCATAGTTCCGGTTTTGATATATGCTGCAACTAAATCTCTGAATTTATTTATAAGTATTCTGGTGATTATTACAGTACTTCAGGGGATCGAAGCAAATATAGTAAAACCATGGCTGACAAGTAAATCTGTGAATATTCATCCTATAACAACTCTTCTTGTTATTTTGATAGGCGGTTCGCTGTTTGGAATAATAGGTGCTTTTATTGCTATACCGGTATATATCATAATAAAATTGATATTTCAGTTTTATAGAAAAAAAATTAAATAAGTAATAAAATAAAATATGAAGTGACGGCTGGAGTCCTTTATAAAAAGGGGAAAATAAAGAAAATAAATTAAAATCTTGACAAATGAGCTAAAAAGATATATAGTTGTAGATACAGGTAAGTGAAGGAAGTGAGAAATATGAGTAAATGTAGAAAAGAATCAAAATTTGATGACTGTCTATATTTCACTATTTCTAGATTATTCAGAATAGCGAATAAGTATGCAGAGGATGCATTCTCAGATCTAGAGATTTGCCCGACACACGGGTACCTGATGATACTTTTAGATGAACAGAGAGAAGGATTATCAGTTAGTGAAATAGCAGATAAGTTAGCAATTGCTCCATCCACAGTAACCAGATTTGTAGATAAACTTACAGAAAAGGGATTAGTGGAAAGAGAAAAAGAAGGAAAAAAGTCGTATACCAAAATTACAAAAAAAGGAATAGCAGAAATGGATTCAGTTTTTCAGGCATGGCAGAGAATTAATGACAAGTTCATAAGAAAAATTAGTAATCTTCCATATTTAAAAGGAATTTCAAAAGATATGGGACAGCTTGCTGACTATTTAGAGGAAGGCGAAAAATTTGAGATAGACTTTACAATTTAACTATGATTCATGTAAAATATTCCAGCTGTTACAGTTTGGGATATTTTTTTATTGATTGATTTTTGACTAGTTGTGTTATTATAAAAAATAATGTAATATATGAATACGGCAATATAAAATCAATCGGGAGGCGGACTTATGAAACTAAAAACGGCATTTATAGGATTTGGAAAAAGTACGACGAGATATCATCTTCCTTATGTTTTGAGACGGGATAATATTGAAGTAACAGCAATATACAGCAGAAAAAGAAAACCTGAACTTGAGGAAAATTATAAGGAATACAATATAGAATTTACTGATAATCTTCAGGATATTTTGAATAATAAGGAAATATTACTGGTTTCTGTGTGTTCTCCGCTTCAGACACATTATGAATTTGCTAAAAGATGTCTTGAAGCAGGAAAAAATGTGCTTGTAGAGAAGCCTTTTACAGAAACAACAGAAGAAGCAAAAGAGCTTTTCGATCTTGCAAAGGAAAAGGGACTGGTTATAATGCCTTATCAGAACAGGAGATTTGATTCTGATTTTTTGCTTTTTAAAGAAGCTCTGAAAAATAAAAATCTGGGAGAAATAGTGGAGATAGAGTCGCATTTTGACAGATTCAGACCTGAGGAAGCAGTAAAGCCCGGGACACCTGTAGATGGAGTATTCTGGGGACTTGGTTCACATGCATTAGATCAGATGATATCAATATTCGGAAAGCCGAAAAAAATATATTATGACATAAGAAGTCTGAGAGATAAAACAAAGCCCGATGATTATTACCATGTAGAGTTATTTTATGACAATATTAAGGTCATAGTAAAATCAAGCCATTTAGTACTGCTGGAATATCCCAAATTTATTATACAGGGAAAAAACGGAAGTTTTATCAAATATGGAATTGATAAACAGGAAGAATATCTGAAAGCCGGGACTATGCCATGGGAAAAAGGATTCGGGGAAGAGCCGGAAGAAAATTACGGACAGTTTGCATATATTGATAATGGAGGAAGAATGAGGAAAGATATTATGCACACTATTTCGGGTGATTATGGAAGAATATATGATAATCTTTATGAGGCTATCATAAATAAGAAAAAAAAGCTCATATCCGACGAGGAAGCACTTATGCTCTTGGAAATATTAACAATAGGAATAAAATGTCCTAATCCGAAAATTATAGACTTTAAATAGGGTAATTTTGTACAGGAGAGATGTTTTATAATTATGGATATTTAAATAATACTATAAAAGGGACTGTATCAAAATAGAATTTTTATAATTTAAATATGAAATAGTGTGATTTACACTATATTTATAAATAAATTCTGAATTAATTTCTACTTTGATACAGTCCCTTTTGGATGTTAGTAAATTTATTAATTAAAATACCGCTTTTAAGGATAATCCGATTCTAAAATCTTCCTGATCATGTTCTCCGGCTGAATATTCACCTGTTAAGAAAATTCCGTATCTTTCTTCTGCTTCAGTTCCTATTTCAGCTCTTGTTTTAAATGTACCGTATTCATCCTGCGGTTTTGCAAGATCGTGATATCCGTCTTCTATAGCTATTAATCTTGCTTTTTCTCTTTTATTTAAGTCAGCCAGCTCATATTCATATGCAATATCCAATACTCCTTTTAATTTCCATGCTGTTTTTGTTCCCAGCGGAATGGAGCTGTCTAATTTTATCCCTGCTTTTGGTTTTACACTCCAAGCATCATTTTTATCTATTTTTAGTCTCTCCAGTCCCTCTTCTTCGAATGTCGGTCTTATTACATACATAATTTCTAATCCGGCATACGGCATAATGTTACTATTTTTATTTATACCAAATTCACGCCCCAGAATATTATTCGATGTTAAGCTGTAAGTCTGGAAGCTTCCGTTAAGCTCCGATCTTTCTGAGGAATCCCAGTCTATATTTCTGTCTATATTATGATTGCTCAACCGTCCTGTAAAGTCATTTTTTACAATCCAGTCACCCGATTTGTATTTGCTGTGTATACCTAACTGGATAGTGTCTACCCATTCCTCACTGTCATTTCCGTCCTGGAATTCAAAGCCGGTATGAACATAGCCAAGTGAATATCCAAAGGTGTGTCTGTATGTTCTTTCGACTTCTCTGAGTGCCAGAGCACCTGCTGTTTCATAATCATAGTCTGTAACACCGCTTGTATTTTCCTTTACAGTTCCTTTTCCTGTGATTACATTTATTTTTACATTTTCTTTTGTGTTATTTTTGGAATTCTGCAATAAATCCAGCGAGCTTGTTAATATATCAGCTATTGTTTTTTCTCTTTGGTTTATGTTGGCGTAAATTTCTCCTGACAGGGCGGAAATATTATTTCTAAAGGCATTCTCATTGGTTATTTGATCAATTTTATCATAGATTTCACCTTTTTCATCCGTACCGCTTGAAGTCAGATAATTTTCCTCCAGTGTTCTGCCAAATTCTTCAAACCACAGCCCCTTTGTAAATAAATTATAATCTTTTCTTTCTGCATAAATATCGTAGCCGCCTTTTGAATTTTTTACCGTAGTTATATCCCATGTCAGCGATCCACTTTTCATAATTACTGCTCCTGTGGGTGTAGCTATTGTCCCGTCTTTTGTTAATATAACATTCTCTATTTTATATGTATTTGCTGTTGTTCCTTTTGTATAAGTGGGCGCTACTGTTATTGAGTCAGTTATGGTAAGAGAATTAGCCTGTAAATAGGGGTCTTTTGAAGTATAAATAATAAAATCATGCGGAACTGTAGTGTCACCCAGCTGTAATGTGGATGGATCAGGAGTTATAATAAGATTTAGACCTTCTAAT
Source organism: Sebaldella termitidis ATCC 33386 (assembly GCF_000024405.1). NCBI lineage: Bacteria > Fusobacteriati > Fusobacteriota > Fusobacteriia > Fusobacteriales > Leptotrichiaceae > Sebaldella > Sebaldella termitidis. The sequence continues at coordinate 239,971 of NC_013517.1, forward strand.
TTGAAATTATCATTTACAACAACTAATCCGGATGTTTTCAATATAGGGTTTATATATATTGCGGCATCTTCATCTGCTTTGATTTCCTCTGATGTTCCTGTTACTAACGAATCTATGTAAATACTGCCGCTGTTTAAGACAATTGTTCCCGAGGCAGTTAATATTCCTGTACTGTTGGCTCCATATATCTGTATGCTTCCTTTATTATCTACCACAGAGCCGCTTAATGCATGGATTCCTACAGAATTATCACCTCTCATGATAATAGTTCCGTTATTTGTGATTGTAGAGTTTTGTAATGCTATCCCCGTAGAGTCATTTCCGGTTAATTCGATTAATCCGTTATTTATTGCATTTGAATTAATGGTATAAATTCCGAATGCGCCGTTTGAAGCTGATTTTATATTTCCGTTGTTTATTATCACAGGCTGATTGTCAATGTTTGCTTCAGAGCTGTCCGAGTATATTCCAACTCCGTTTTTACCTACATTTATATCAATACCTGCTCCGTTGGTAATTTTTGAATTGATTCCGTATATTCCTATGGAATAGTTGCTTGCTGTTGTATTAACTGAATTATCAGCATTAAGGACTACAAGTGAATCCCCTAAAGTTATGCTCCCTTTATTTGAAACAGTTCCGTTTTCCGAATATATTCCTGTGTTTCCTGTTCCGGAAATTCCTGTTATTGCTCCGTTATTTGTCAGGTCTCCGTTTAGTATGACAAAGCCGTTGCTGGCATTGCTTTTCATAAGGATATCCAGATTGTTTGTTATTCTGCTTGGACCTTCGGCATGAATATATGTGGAGCTGTCACCCAGTTCTACCTTTGCAGCTGTTGAAGCAGTATTAAGGATTCCGCCATTTTTAAAAACGAATCCAAATGAATTATCACCTATTTTTATATCATTAGTAGTGTTGATATCTATTGTTCCGGCTTGTCTGGAATAAACTCCTACTGACTGATTTCCTGTCTCCAGTGTGCTTCCGGCATTGAAAACAGCGGTACCGCCGCCGAAATATATACCGATTGATTCATTTCCTATTTTCAAAATACCGTTTTGATTTACTGTACTTTCCAAGTTATAAATACCTACAGATTTATTTCCTGCAATTATATTATTTGAATTAATGATTCCCGGATTTGAGCTGCTGTAATAAATTCCTGTACTGGAATTTAATATATCTGTAGAATCACCTACTGTAATAGTTCCATAATGATTAATAACTAAAGGATTATCACCTTTTGTATAAATACCTACTGACTGATCTCCTAAAAGCTTTATATTTCCGTAATTATCTACATTTCCGCTTATATTGTCAATATGTATTCCTATGATATCAGATTTTATTCCGTTTAAATCTCCATAATTGATTACAGTATTCCCGTTTTTCAGATATAGTGCATCTGAACCTTTTCCCACAGTTATATTTCCGGTATTTTCTATTTTAGAGCCTGCATCTTTTCCGCTGATTCCGGCAGAATTGTCTCCTACATTCAAGGTTCCGGAATTGTAAACACTTGCACCATTTTTAGCATATATACCTGTAGAATTATTTTGCAGATTGATATTACTTTCATTCACGGCTTCATATCCTGTATAACCTGCTATGAACGAAGCCAGAGACTGTCCGTTCACAGCTATTGCAGTTTGTCCGTCACCGCTTCCGTTAACTGTTACATTTGTTCCGAATCTTATTGTTGAATTTTGTCCTGTAATTCCAGTCACACTGCTGTTTCCCAGCTCTACTGTATTGTGATATGAATTGATAAAGTTAAATTGTGCTGTTTGCAGTACCCCTAAAATGAAAGAGGCTCCCGGGGCAGTATTTACTATACGCAGTTTTTCCCCTAGACTATTTATAGAACCGGCAGAATTAAAATAAAATACTGTATTGTCTGTTCCTGTTATATCTATGTCTATATTGCCGTTTGCTGTCAGATCTTTATCTCCTGTTATGTATAATCCCACTCCTTTGTTCCCGCTGAGATTCAGATTTAGTGAATTTATTTCGGTTTCAGTATTTTCAGTATATATTCCTATTCCTCCGTCGCCGGTATTTATTATCCCGTTTACTGTCAATACAGATCTTTGGGCAAATACTCCCACTCCGTTAATACTGTTTGACATATCAATTATTGAATTGCCGCCGAGAATAATTGCAGAATCTGTTATTGGTATTGCTGTATCTAAATTTCCTGCATATATTCCATAAGCCCTTTCATTTGTAGAATTTAATGTTATTAAGCCGTCATTTTCTATTTCTATTTTTTTATTACCATAAGACGGCGCAGATGTGCTTAATAAATTTGTCCCGTATATACCCACACCGGAAGAGCTTATATCTATAATACCGGTATTTTTTATTTTGGTACCGTTGGCACCTAAAAGTGCAATTGAATCAGAACCTGATATTTCTATTGTTCCGGAATTTATAATTTCTCCAAAATCGGCAGTTATTCCCACTGACTGATTTCCGGACAATATTACTGTGCCGCCGTTATTATTCAGGAGAATATCTGAACGAAGACCGCCGGGAGAATTCTTCTGTACTATTGCATATTGATTATCATCAGTTCCTGTTATTGTTATTCCAGAAGCTAAAGTTATCTTTGAGGAAATAAATTCAGACTTATTGTATGCATCGTATACATTATCCAGATTTACATTTTGGTCTATATTTAATTCTCCTTTATTTATAAGAAAAATATTATATCCCGGTGCTGAAGCAGAATCTACGCTTACCCTTGTTCCGGACAGCATACCAAGTGTTCCCGGAACCAGACTGCTTAAATTGCTTACTCCCCCTGTTGATTCTATTACAAATAATTTTGAGCTTTGATCTGTGAGCTTTATATTCAAAGCTCCGCTTCCTGTAAATATTGTATTCAAAAAAGTCTGAAGCCCCAGATCAGAGCTGTCTCCTTTTTGATAAAAACCTATTCCTCCGGCACCTATTTCTGCCTGTATAATTCCGGAAAGCAGATCAAAGGATCCCGTAGGAGTTGCTCCGGAAAAGGATGTATAAAATAAAATTCCATTGTTACCAGCTTTTAATAATGTGCCGTTGTCTAATTTTATTTTTGAATTTTCAGCATATAAAGCCACTGCTGACCCGGCAGTTCCTCCGGAAGCTTCTATAATTCCGCCGCTTACATTTGTTCCGGAAGGGGAATTTTTACTGTAAATTCCCACATTGTGATTTCCGCTTACAATTATACTTCCTGATGTCATATTGACATTTCCGCTGTTATTATATATTCCTACAGAATTATTCCCGTTTAGTGTTATTTCTCCGCTGTTTTCTGCACTGGCACCGGTCGTTACCACCATTCCCTGAACATTTTCGTAGTAGTTTCCGGAGCTGTCCTGCAAGGATTTGATGGTTCCGCTATTTACGGAAAGGGATGTTCCGTCAGCTCTTAAACCGGATGATTCTGAACCGTTCAGCAGTATTTTTCCTCTGTTTAATGCTTTACTTGATACTGTCTGATTAACAGCGTACATTCCTACAGAGGCTTCCCCTATTTTTATTTCTCCGAGAGTATCGTTTAATATTCTCGAACCCTCAGAAGCATAAAGGCCTACAGACTCGTTTTTCAAATTTATTTTTCCTTTAAATACCAGTTCATAATTCGGGTTCAGGGTGTCACTCCAGCTTCCGCCTGTATACAGTTCTTTTGAAGCAGCGCCTATTATTTTATTTTCTTCAGATGTTATCCGGAAACTGGTATCAAGTAACAAAGAAGCTCTGTCTCCGCTTATTACAGTACCGTTCAAACTATTATTCAAAGATTTTCTTATGATAATTTCATTATTCATAGCGAGGCTTCTGTTTTTTCCGATCATTCCTACAATAAAAGTCCCGCCGTCTGTACTTGTCAGCTCTATATTTCCTGTATTAAATGTATTAATACCGGCAGAGGTGTAGTCTTCGATGTTGTATACTGCCAGATCATTTCCGTTAAGCTCTATGCTTCCCATCTGCAGGAGTGAATTAACAATGCCTTCAAAGTAATATCCCACTGAATCCTGCCCCAGAGATTTTACACCGCCCGATCCTTCTAAAATACTGTCTTTAGCATATATTCCTATACCATGAATCCCTATTGTTATATTTCCTCCGTTATCTAGAAGGGCAGAATTAATTAATGAGATTCCTATATTTTTATTTACAGAAGCCGGGTTACTGTTCCCAACTATAATTTTTGAGTTTGTCCCTAAAGTCAAAAGAGACTTATTCGCAGGAACCGCACCTGAATTATCGAGATAAATACCGTATACCTCGGAATTCAAAGCTGATGAAGCAAGTATTTCCAATTTTCCGTTGTTGTTTATATTTATGGAGTTATCACCATAGCCAAGAACTGCTGCACTTGTAGCTGCTGTTCCGTCAAAGTAATTTCTGGCGTATATGCCTGCGGATTCCTTTCCGGATATATTTATAATACCGTTGTTTGTTACTATTGATCCGTTGGCAGCCAGTATTCCTGCCGAATCATCACCTGTGATGCTTATTATCCCTGTGGAGCTGTTATTTATCAAGCCGTAATCAACAGCTATTCCTGTTGCAGTTTTTTTTGTCAGGCTGATAGTACCGTTATTTGTTATTATTATATCATTTATGTCACCGGCTGACGGGACTGCTTTTTTATAGTTAGTCTGAGCAATGGCTGCCTGTCCGTCCTGCGAATCAGTTATTGTGTAGCCTGCTGCCAGAGTTACTTTTGATCTTGACATCTCTACACCGTCATAAGCATTTCCCAGAAATTTTAATGTGATATTCTTGTCTATTATCAAATCACCAAGATTTACAGAATATTCTTTATAGTCTGTTCCTGGGGCAGTGAGAGTAGTGTGATCTATCCCGTTCACGGTTCCTACAGAAGGGATTCCGGATAAAATAAGAGTATTCACCGGTTTATTCCATCTCAGCAGACTGGAACCATTCTTCATATTTAAAAACATAGTACCTGTACTTGCAGTACTTACCAGATTATTTAATATTCCTGATATTCCTGATAAAGATTCGCCTTCCACATAAAATGCCATTCCTCCGTTATCTATAACGGCAATAGGAGTATTGCTTATATTTAACTGACCAAGGGCTGCTGATCCGCCGGACAGGTAATTATACATAAGCAGACCCTCAGCACCTATGTAAAATGTACCGCCGGATACTTTTATAGTAGAATTATCTGCATACAGTGCCACAGAGCCGTCTTGGACTTCGATTGCCCCGCCGGAGATTTCTGTAACTGCCCTCTGTCCTTTTGAGTATACAGCCACTCCGCCGAGAGATTGTAATGAAACTGTTCCGCCGGACATATTAAAGTTTCCTTCATTAAATATTCCTGTTGATCCTTCGCCCTTGAAATTAATAATTCCGTTTTTTTGATATCCTTCATTCCCGGCTGTTATATATATTCCGGTTACACTATTTGAAAATATCCCCGGTGTTATTTCCTGAGCTGTGATATTTCCGTTGTTTACTGTTCCTGCTTCTGTCAGTGCACTTTTAGAGGCAGAGGAGTATAGACCGGCAGAACCCTCTCCTATTATTATATTTCCGTCATTTTGGGCTAATGAATCAATTCCTTCTGTATACATTCCTGCTGAATTTTTCCCTATACTGATTAGATTTCCAGCTGTTCCGCTGTTCAGAGCCTTGGCACCAGCTTTTGTGTATATTGCCGTCGAGTGTTTTCCTGTCAGTGTAATTATTCCGTTATTTATGATTTCGTATGCCCCGCCGGGATATGAAATCAGTGAATCCTTAGCTTCACCAGCTCCCGCTCCTATTGTATTAACACCATTTGATACCAGACTTGAGAGAGTATCCAGCAGGATAGTTCCGCCGCTGGTTCCAAAAATAGTAGCATTTTCAACATTTCCTATATTTAGAGAAGAATCATAGGTATAATTTATATCTCCGATGCTTCCTACGATAAATTTGTAAGGAGTAGTGAGCATATTTGTGGTGTTGTCAATATTTGCCGGACTAATATTAAATATTGAACCTGTTTCCGGACTGAATAAAGAAGCATTATCACCTGTTATGACAAATTGGGCTGTTTGAGAGCTGGTTTCATTATATTGGCTGTCCCCGGACAGGTATACTCCGACACCGCCGCCGTCGACTCTGATACTCCCTCCGGAAGCATTAATACGGCTCCCGTTTATTGCATAGATTCCTGTAGTATTCCCGGCTTCAATAACTCCTCCGTTTATGTTTATGATGGAATTACTGGTAAAAATGCCTACGCCTGTAGATGAAGAAGACATATTAATATTTGATCCTGTATTTAATGTTACTGTGGAATCTGTTAACAGGTTATCATTATGAACATATATTCCGGCTCCGGAAGAAGAGTTTTCACCGTTATATTTTATAATGCCGTTATTTGTTATATTTATCCGGCCGGTTCCATATGATACCGGAGTGCTGTCAAATTGATTTGTACCGTATATTCCTACTCCTGAACTATTGGCTCCGGCTGTATTCACATTTATAGTTCCGTTATTAGCAGTAATAGAACCGTTTGCTGTAAATATTCCGGTCGACTTGTTTCCTGATATTGTAATTATGCCGTTATTATTTATGGAAGTATAGTCTCCTGCTATTCCTGTAGAGTCATTCCCGCTTAAATATATAGTTCCGTCATTGGTTAATACTACTGCTCCGGTTCCTGAACTTCCTGTGTAGTTTCGCTGGGCTATTCCCAGCTGGCTGTTTTCTGTTCCGGTTATGGTATATCCGTTTGCAATACGAATAGAAGAAGATACGAGACTTATTCTCGGGAAATAATGATTTCCGGCTCCTGACAGAGAAATATTTTTGTCCACTATAATATCAGCTTTATTTATTACGAAATATTTATAAGTAGAGCTGCTTAAGTCATTTATGACAGCATTAGCAATTGAGGGTGTTCCAAGAGTGCCGGTAAGAGAATTCAGACTTAATACTCCTACAGGCTGATCCCATCCCACAAGGGTAGATCCGGACGACATATTTAAAGTTAAATTTCCGGAAGTTATTAATGTCGATATATCTGGTACATTACCTCCTGTTATGTAGAAAGCAGTTCCGCCGTTATTTATATTAACTGTTCCGGTTCCTGAAACGGCTCCTGTTCCGTTTTTATAAAAGAATAATCCTCCGCTGTTTACAGTGACCACAGGTCCCGCCATGCTGATAGTGCTGTTTTCAGCACTTAATGCCGCTGCACCATTGTTCACATTTATAGTGCCTCCTGTTATACTTGTGGTAGAAAGCGGTTTGGAATATATAGCAACACTCCGTGGTGAACTGGCTGTTATGCTTCCGCCGTCCATATTAAATGTACCTACATTATAAACACCGGCTGAGCTGTTTCCGCTGATATTTATTATTCCGGAATTTGTTCCTGCTGAAGTACTGTCAGCTACGACGATTCCCAGAGAAGAAGTACCTGATACTGATATTGTTCCTAATGCTGTATTTATTGTTTTTCCGCCGTTGGTAGAAAATAATCCCACGGAATTATTTCCTGATACATTTACGATTCCGGTACTTCCGTTATTTCCGACAGCTGTGTTGGCAGTACTTCCTCTGCCGTTTGCTATGATTCCTAAATTTCTGTTATCTTTTACATTTATTATATTATTATTTTGAGCTGTGGGGCTTCCGGCATTTCCGGTATTTACCGAGCCGTAATCCACCCTCATTCCTATATTGGATGTTCCGTTTATATTTATAATTCCTGAATTAATAATATTATCCGGTGCGGCGACCTTGAGAATCATCCCTGAATTTCCGTATCCGCCTGAAACATTTATGGTTCCGGAATTTTTAACTGCATTTGTATATGCTCTTATAGATTTAGTTCCGGTAAGATTAATATCTTCTATCACTGCCATTCCGGAAGAACGGGAGCTTTCGGTTCCATTATTACCGGATACATTTATAATTCCTGTATTGCTGAATACCATGTTTGTAGAATTTGCTCTTGAAGATAATTTTAATCCGTAACTTTCTATTCCGCCTATGTTTATTACACCCTGATTTGTTACTTTGATAGGCACATTTTCTGAACCCGGAGCATATATTTGCATTCCTATTGATTTTTCACCTCTAAAATCTATAAGCCCTGTAGGTTCATTTGTAAAAACATAGCTGTTTGATGAATTACTGTCAGCATCTTCATATGTGAGCATAAGTCCTATTTTATATCCGGTAAAGCCGGAAGAATCTCTGGCTACGGTTATTGTCCCGCCGCCGGCAAAGGGCGGGAGATTAAGATTAAGGTTTGAACCGACAGGAAGAATAGTATTCAATGCTGCTGAACCAGCTTCCTCCGCATCTGTTATCGTTTTTCTGTTTATTACCTCTCTTTTTCCCTGATTTTTACTGTAAGCAGCATCAGTCTGCACTTCAAAACCGATTACAAGCGGTCCTACTAAATTCATAGTTCCGTTATTTATAAGACTTGCATTATATACATTATCAAGAGTAGCGATTCTTGAGCCACCTACTAAAAAGCTCTGGGCATTCCATGATCTGCCGTTGTTTATTTCAGTAGTTTTTTGTGCAGCTGTAAGATTATTGACAGAATCAATGGTTAAGTTCGCAGTTAAAGTAGCTGAGCCTCCGGGGTTGCTTGTGACACTTCCATAATCAAAATATACTTTCAGTAAAGTAGAGTTATATGATGCTGTGCTTCCCCATGAGTAACGAATAGCCGGATTTCCGTTTGTTAACGCACCGCCGCCGAGATTTCCGATACTGCCTGCAGATATATTATAGTTGGTTCCGTTGCTTCCGAAAGAAATAGGATTGCCTCCAAAAGGACCGCCGTCAATTCCTTTGCTGTTACAATTTGTTATCATAAAATTGCAAAAGGAACCCAGTTTTATATTAAAAACCGGAGGACTTGCTAAAACCGGAGGGGTAATATTAAATGTAACCGGATTAAATTCATTCGCTGATACAGTTGGTACCTGGGGTGTTGATGGTTTCTTAACTTCCGGAATATCACTGACTTCAGGCGTCTGTATTTGAATTGTATTCGGCATTAATACAACAAATTTATTTAACTGCGGTGTGCCCACAGATATAACTGACGGAGAAGCCAGAACTTCTACATTAACAGTTTCCGGCATTTTCGGAGTGAATAAATTGATAATTACAGGTTCAAAATTTCCAATGTTTATTTCTGGGAAGGCGATGCTTTGTAAAGGGCTAAGATTAATCGAAGCTGGTGTATTTTCATTGACAATTATTGAAGATTTGTAGACTACAGAAGCGTTTTTTAAAGATTTTTGTATACTAGAAATAATTTCCCGTTTTGCTTCGGGAATTTCTAGGGAGTACTCACTCAAATAGCTGACATGGAAATCTTTTTGAGTGGAATTTCCGCCTCTGTGAGTATTTTCATAAAAACCGGTAAAAAATACCTGCCATTCCAAATATTCGGGCTTTACAATATAGTCTGACTGTTTGTACAGATCTTTTAATTCTTTGTTTTTAGCTGTTAAAATTTTTTCAATGATTTCATAATTTTTTTGATAAGTTAAATCTTCTGTCATAACATTATATAGTTTGTTATGATCAGAGATGGAATTTATGGTGCTCTGAGCTGATAATAAGGAACTGACAGCTATTAAAAATAAAAGCTTTTTCTTATTTTTCCACATAATAATCTCTCCAATCAACATAAAATTTTACGTAATTAAATATTTTTTGTAAAAACTAAAAACAATGTAAAACATTTTTATTCTTTACTATAAATAAAAAATAAAAATGTGTTCGTTTAATTAAATGGTAAAAATTTAGAAAAAAAATAAAATGTTGACTTGAAATAAAAAATATTTTTATTTAGTATATTTTTTATAAGTAATAATAGATTAAATAATATATGTGAAGATAAGTTATATTTTCTGATTAAAATAAAACTCGGTTAAATTTTATCATATAAATAAAACAAAATCAACTGATTATATATTTAATTAAATATTGCTGTAAATTATAAAATTATATATAATGCAGAGAAAATATAGTAAAGACAATAAAAAATAATACATAAAATATCTGGATTTAAAATAACCAAAAAGTAAAAAAAGAAATGTAGATTAGTAATATAGACAGGTTAGTATGCTTTTGAATTTTTATTTTGATTAATAAAAATAGTGAGTTATTTATTTTTTTATAATTTTTTTGGATAAATAGAGTAAAGAATGAAATTTTATAATGTTAATATATGAAGTTGATTAAGTAACTGAAAAATTAGAAATATAAAAAATAATATAGAAAAATCACATAAATAAATTTTACGATTATTTATTTATAGATGAGGTGGAAAAAGATTCTGAGGTATAAAAAAACCATCTCATAATATGTGAGATGGTTAAGATTCTTATTTTAAATTTATTTATCAGAAATTGCTTCTACACCCGGTAAAACTTTTCCTTCAAGATATTCAAGAGAAGCCCCTCCGCCTGTAGAAATATGTGTGAATTTATCTGCATATCCAAGCTGTATTGCAGCAGCAGCAGAATCTCCACCGCCTATTATTGTAGTAGCACCTTCAAGGTGTGCAATTGCTTCACATACACCAATTGTTCCTTTTGCGAAATTAGGCATTTCAAATACACCCATAGGACCGTTCCAAACAACAGTTTTTGCTCCGTTTAATTTTTCAGAAAAAAGCTTTATGGAATCAGCACCTATATCAAGTCCCATCCATCCGTCTTCTATAGCATCTACAGAAACAGTTTTGAACTCTGTATCATTTTTAAATTCTTTTGCAACAACTGTATCAATAGGAAGAACTAATTCTTTACCGTTTGCTTTTGCTTTCTCAAGCAGCTGCTTGGCAAGCTCGACTTTATCTTCTTCAAGCAGAGATGAACCGATGTTTTTTCCTTGAGCTTTAAGGAAAGTAAACATCATTCCCCCGCCTATAAGGATTTTGTCTGCTTTTTCGATAAGATTTTCAATAACACCTATTTTATCAGAAACTTTAGCACCTCCTAAAATAGCAACCAAAGGTCTTGCAGGATTATTTACTACCCCGCCTATGAATTCTATTTCCTTTTCCATAAGGAATCCGGCAGCAGTCTCAAGGTGACTTGCTATTCCTACATTAGAAGCATGTGCTCTGTGAGCAGTTCCAAATGCGTCATTAACAAATACATCTCCTAAAGAAGCCCAGTATTTACCTAATTCAGGATCATTTTTAGACTCTTTTTTACCATCAATGTCTTCAAATCTTGTATTTTCAAACATCATGATTTCTCCGTCTTTTAGTTCAGAAACAGCTTTTTCCAATTCAGCTCCTCTTGTTTCAGGAATAAATTTTACAGGCTGTCCCAGTAATTCAGATAATCTTTCAGCAACAGGTTTTAAAGATTTAGAAGCTTTATCTGCTTCCTCTTTTACTTTCCCAAGATGTGAAAAAGCGATAACTTTTCCTCCGTGCTCAAGTACATATTTAATAGTAGGCAGAGCTGCAACTATTCTGTTTTCATCAGTAATTTTTCCATCTTTCATAGGTACATTAAAATCTACCCTCATTAGAACTTTTTTTCCTTTTACGTCTAAATCTTTAACAGTTTTTTTTGCCATTTTATATTTCCTCCCTGATTTTTTAAAAAAGCGGAACAAACAATAGAGAATGTCCCGCCTTTATATTTATGCCCTTTGTGAGATTTACTTAGAAATTTCTACAAAGTACTTTAAAGTTCTTATTAATTGTGCAGTATATGACATTTCGTTATCATACCAAGAAACTGTTTTAACAAGCTGTTTTCCGTCTACTGTAATGATTTTAGTTTGTGTAGCATCAAATAATGAACCAAATCTGATTCCGATTACGTCAGAAGAAACGATTTCATCTTCAGTATATCCGAAAGATTCATTAGCTGCTGCTTTCATAGCTGCGTTAACTTCTTCCACAGTTGTATTTTTTCCTAAAACAGTAACTAATTCAGTAACTGATCCAGTAATAACAGGTACTCTTTGTGCTGCACCGTCTAATTTACCTTTTAAGTTAGGTAAAACAAGTCCGATAGCTTTAGCTGCTCCTGTAGTGTTAGGAACTATATTTGCCGCAGCTGCTCTTGCTCTTCTGAAGTCACCTTTTCTGTGTGGTGCATCAAGAGTGTTTTGATCTCCTGTGTAAGCATGGATAGTAGTCATTAATCCTTCTACGATTCCAAAGCTTTCATCTAATACTTTAGCCATAGGTGCTAAACAGTTTGTAGTACAAGAAGCTCCTGAAAGAACTGTTTCAGTTCCGTCTAAAGTAGAGTGGTTAACATTATAAACTATAGTTTTCATTTCCCCTGTAGCTGGTGCAGATATAACTACTTTTTTTGCACCTGCTTTTATGTGCTCTTCAGCTTTTTCTTTAGATGTAAAGAATCCAGTACACTCAAGAACTACGTCAATTCCTAGATCTCCCCAAGGTAATTCAGCAGGGTTAGGGTTAGCGAATGTTTTGATCTCTTTTCCGTTAACAACAAAAGCCCCTTCCTTAACAGAGATTTCCCCGTTAAATCTTCCTTGTGCAGAATCATATTTAAATAGGTGCGCTAACATAGCTGCATCTGTTAAATCATTGATTGCTACTACTTCAAATTCAGGATTCTCCACCATTAATCTTAATGCTAGTCTTCCAATTCTCCCGAATCCATTAATTGCAACTTTAACTGCCATTTTACTATACCTCCTAAATAATTTTATTTACAAAATAAGTATATCACAAGCGTTATAACTTTTCAATTCAAATTTTAAAGAGGAAATAAAAAAATATATGAAAATTGTTATCATAAATATTTTCTGCAAATAAAAAATACAGAAATAAAAGAAAAATTAAATGTTTAAATTTTCACCAAGCCTGAAAACCGGAAGCAGGACGGAGATAACAATAAGTCCGATAAAAAAGGCTATAAAAATAATTGAAACAGGCTCAAGAATTTTTAGAAACCTTTTGGTTTTTTCTTTTATACGCATAAAATAAATATCTGTAATATGAGAAAAAACGAAGCCTAGATTGCCGGTTTCTTCACCAATAAGTATATAATTTTTATATTCATTGTCAAAAAACTGCATATTTTCGATAATTGTGCTTATGCTATGACCCTGTTCCAGTTTTTTTACAAGTATTTTTAACTCTTTTTCGAGAAGACTGCCTGCGGTCTGTGCACTAAGTTCGATTGATCTTATGATTTCCACGCCGCTGTTCAGGAGAATACTCATACTTTGAGAAAAATATAAAATTCTGAATTCCTGATACAGTTTTTTTACAGCCGGAAATTTTATAAGCAGCTTTTCAAAATTTTCTTTATTTTTTTTACAGTATGTAATGGAAAAAAAGAATAAACCAATTACTGATATTGAGATTATGATAAAATATTTTCCGTATAAATTGCTGAGCTTTATCATAATTTTGGTTAAAAGCGGTATTTCTTTATTTAAATCATTATATATTCCTGAAAATTTCGGCACGACGAATTTGAATAAAATACTGATAATTATAATAGAAGTGCCTAATACCAAAGCAGGATACATACTAAGATTTATAATTTCTTTTTTTAGCTCCTGTTCAAATTCATATTTATTTTTTAGATTTTCGAGAGGGAGCAGTATATTACCGCTCTCTTCAGCTATTTCCATTGTATTAAGAAAAATTTTATCATCTGTAATAAAAGCAAAGCCTTCTCTGAGAGTTTTACCTGCTTTTAGTGCTGATACAGCATTGCTTATATTATCTTTCAAAGCTCCTGAAAAATTTTCCGCAAGAATAGACAGGGCATCTGCAATTCTTATATCAGCTTTTACGAGAAAATAAAGAGAAGTTATAAAGGTCGTGAATTCTCCGGTTTTTACCCTGCTTTTTAATGACAGGATTTTTTTATGATGAAGAAGTGTATACTTTTGTATCTTTATATAATCATAGAATTCTTTCTCATTTTTGAATTCTAAAACAGAGCTTTTTTTATTAAAGCCCTTATCCATATATTTAAATTTTATTTTCAATTAATCCCCCCGCTGATGCTGCCATCATTTAACTAAAAAAATGAGAGCTGACATCGGATTTATTATTTTTTAGAAAGTAAAACTACACAGTAAGATTTCATTCCCTCCATGTTTCCGGTAAACCCTAGCTTTTCTTCGGTAGTAGCTTTTACACTTATACAATCAAGCGGAATATTCAGCTCTTTTGCAAAGTTTTTTCTTATTTCATCTATATAATCTCTTAATTTAGGTTTTTGTGCTACTACAGTAGCATCTATGTTCACTATATTGTATCCTTTTTCAGAAACTACGCTTAAAATTTCCCGAAGTAAAAGAATACTGTCGGCATTTTTAAATTTCGGATCGTTATCAGGAAAAAATTTTCCGATATCTCCAAGAGCAAGAGCTCCTATAAGAGCATCCATAACTGCATGGGTAAGAACATCAGCATCTGAATGTCCGTCTAAGCCCAATTCAAAAGGGATTTTTACTCCCCCCAGAATAAGATCTCTATCCCCGGCAAATTTGTGTACATCGTAACCTTGACCTATTCTAAACATTTTTACTCCTTATTTTCCTTGATATTTTTATCGTCTTCACTTGTATGATCTTCTTTTTTCATTCTGCTTATGGCAATATAAGAAGGCAGAAAAGCTGTAATTCTTTTATTCATTGCAGATCTAAGCGGGAGAGTACCGCTGTATTTGAATTCCTTTTGGAATGAGTTAATGCTTGTAAGCCTCAGAATAGAAAATAATCTTAGCAGAAATCCTATTATGAAAGCCAGTTTTATAGTATAAATTTTTTCACCCATCAGATAAATAAAGCCTTCATTAATAAAAGTTCCCAGAATACCTGCAAATAAACCGGCAAGCATAGCAGTGATCCCCACGACCGCAGAATAAATACTGACATATCCTTCTACAGGATCTTTGGAGACCTCCATAAGCAGATTTAAAAAGCATAAGTTTATTGCAGTAAATCCTACAGCATCAAAGATACCTGAAAGAACAAGGGACACCTTAAAATTATCATCTGTTAATGTGAAGTATAACAGGGCATTATAAGTGGCAAAAAATATACCAAGTCTTAAAATAGTACGATTCCCGTATTTATCTGAAAGTTTTCCGTAAATTATAAATAAAAACATAGAGATAACAGCAGTAAGAACACCTATGTTAGCGAGAAACCGCGGATCAGAACCTAATGTTTTTACTCTGAAATATTCAAAAAACGGTTTCAAAAACTCCAGTGAAAACAACCAGACAGATACAAATTTCAGGTAAGTGATAAAATCCTTGTTTTTAAAAATTTCTTTATAGCTGATTTTTTGCGCTGTAGGCTTAAAGTCAGGAATATGGTGTCTGTTCATAAGAAAAATGGTGCTTACAGCTGATATAGCTATTGACAGGGATAAAATAAAATATCCCGTTTTTTTATCAGGCATAGCAAGAAAGATACCATAAATCAGAGTGAAGAAAATAGAGGAGATAGAAATAAAGAAATTTCTCTTTCCAAAATATTTTCCTCTTTCTTTGTTGTTTATAATTTCTACCATTGCAGCAGTCCATGTATTGGTAACAAAAGGTGCAAACAGCGAATAAATAAGTATAATTGCTGTATAGATATATGGATTTCTCAGATCCAGAAATACTGCAACAGGAAGAAAAATCATTGATGTTCTTGAAATTATTATAGAAACCATCAGAGTTTTTTTTCTGGTCTTAAAGAGGGCATATAGTTTTTTGGTGAAAATTTGGAGTACCTGAGTAGCTGTCGGCAATATAGAAATAATTGCTATAAAAAACGGATTTGCATTAAAATATAATGCAAGATTAAGCATAATAAATCCTTGAGTACTCAGATACATACCATTAAAAAATATACCTTCTAAAATGGAAAACTTTTTAGTTTCTCGAACAGCAGTCTCAGTCAAGACAAAGCCTCCTTAATTAACGATTTTCCAAAGCCAGACGTCCAAGTGCAAGGCTTCCCATTAATCCGGCGTTTTCTTTTAAACCAGGATATACAATATAGTTATCAATATCTTCAAGTATTTCTTTTTTGTGTACATAACCGTTCAGAGTTTCTCTCACCATTTTTCTTATCAGTGGGAATAAATGACTCTGCTTCATGACTCCTCCGCCCATTATTATTTTTTGCGGCGAAAGAATAAGTATATAATTTACAAGAGCCTGTGAAAGATAATAAGCTTCCATTTCCCAGACCTCGTTACGCTCTTCAAGGTTATAAGCCTTATCTCCCCAACGTTCTTCTATTGCAGGTCCTGCTGCAAGTCCCTCGAGACAGTCTTTGTGAAACGGACATTTTCCTGTATACGGATCATTTTTATCTCTCTTTACAAAGATGTGACCCATCTCAGGATGTGTAAGTCCCTGAAGCATTTTTCCGTTAATAACGGCTCCGGCACCTATTCCTGTACCTACAGTGATATATACAACACTGCTTAAGCCCTGACCGGCTCCCCATAGAGACTCTCCAAGGGCTGCACTATTTACATCTGTATCAAATTCCATAGGAACATCAAAGTGTTTTTTTAATTCCCCCACTATGTCATAATCACTCCAGTGCGGTTTTGGAGTCTTAGTAATATAGCCGTATGATTCGGAACCTTTAACCGGGTCGATAGGACCGAAACATCCAATACCCATAGCTTCAAATTCTTTGTCTTTAAAATAATCAATAACCATTTTCATTGTCTCTTCGGGTGTTTTGGTAGGAATACTTGTTTTATCCAGTATTTCACCATTTTCATTTCCAATTCCGCAGATGAATTTTGTACCTCCGGCTTCAATTGCTGCAATTTTTTTCATAATTTTCACTTCCTCATAAAAAATTTTTATCCGGTAATAAAGCCGTTAAGCTGAGTGTTGTATAATTTGAAGTAGTGTCCGTTTTCATTCCGGATGAGTTCACTATGGGTTCCAGATTCCACAATGCCGTCTTTGTCAAGTACGATTATCTGATCAGCCTGTTTTATAGTGGAAAGTCTGTGAGCCACGACTATAACAGTTCTATTTTTTGTAAGTTTTTCAATATTTTCCTGAATGATGGCTTCAGTGATGTTGTCAAGAGCACTTGTGGCCTCATCCAAAATAAGAATCCTAGGGTTTTTCAGAAAGATTCTTGCAAGTGATATCCTTTGTTTCTGACCGCCTGACAGTTTAACACCGCGTTCTCCTACAAAGGTATCATATCCTTCCGGAAGTGACATTATGAATTCATGTATTCCTGCATGCTTTGCAGCAGTAATAACTTCTATATCGGAAGCTCCCAGTTTTCCATATTCTATATTATCTCTTATTGTTCCCCAGAAAATTACTACATCCTGCTGAACATATCCTATATTTTCACGGAGTGAGTGCAGGTCAGCCTGTCTTATATCAGTGTCATCGATATAAACATTCCCGGATTCTATTTCATAAAAACGGGGAATTATCTGTGCAATTGTAGTTTTTCCCACACCGCTCGGACCTACAAGAGCCACCATTTTACCGGCGGGAATATTAAGATTAAAGTGTTTCAGTATAGTTTCCGTACCTGCTTCATATTTGAAAGTAACATTTTCAAAGTTTATATTACCTTTTATATTTTTTAGCATAACAGCATCAGGGGCATTTTTTATAGGCTCTGGTTCGTCTATAAGTTCCTGAAATCTGACAAAACTTACCCATCCTTCCTGAATTGTCTCAAATGATCTGATAATTAACTTCATCGGAGCCATAAGCAGGTTAAAGTAAACAATATATGCCAAAAGATCTCCGTAATTGATAACCCCTTTTATTACTGCGGTTCCTGAAATAGTAAGTATAACTATATTCAAAAGTAACGAGAAAAAGTTATTTACTGCAGAAAACATTGCAAGTGCAAAATTAGTTCTTTTAGCCATTTTTTCCTGCAGCTTTGCCCCGCTTCTAAAGTCCTCCAATTCACGGCCTTCATTGGCAAAAGCTCTTGTGAGACGGACTGCTGATATGCTGCTTTCCAGCTTTGCATAAACAGAGCTTGTTTTTTCCCTTGCTTTTCTGAAAATATTCTCCATATGCTTTCTTGCCATGGCAGTTGCAATCAGCTGAACTGCAACAAAAGCAAATATAAGAAGAGTAATAGGGATATTAATCTGCAATAAAAGTATAAAACCTACTATTGAAACAAGAAAAAATGTAAGAAAGTCTTCTAATCCGTGGTGAATCATCTCTGATATGGTAAAAAGATCATTAGTAACACGGGATAAAATAATTCCGACTTTGTTCTTGTCAAAATATTCAAATGGGAGAACCTGTAATTTTTTAAAGGCTCTTTCTCTCATATCCTGATGCAGTCTTAAGCCCCAGATATGACCAAAGTAAGCCTGTGAAAAATTAAGCCCGGTATAGATAATTACCAGTCCTGTGAATATCAGACCGCCTTTTATAATTGCTTCTGAATTATTTTCAGGTATATAAACATTTAAAATCTGCCTTGAAAAAAAGGGAAGTATAAGATCAATAGCTGTGATTCCCATAACTACCAATAAAACAAGGCTCATATTCTTTCTGTATTTGAGTATGTAGTCTAAAAATTTGCGAAACATTGTTGACTCCTTTATAGATTTTTGCGATAACTGACAGTGTTTAAGAGTTGTATAATTCATCATAGAATTCTGTGATCTGTTCTGGTGTTGCAGTAGCAGTTCCCATTTTACCTACAACAATTCCTGCAGCGGTATTTGCAATTCTTGCAGCTTCAAACCATGTAGCACCGGCAACTTTTGCAAGAGTAAATACTGAAATGACAGTATCACCTGCTCCTGTTACATCATAGACTTCTTTGGCAACAGTAGAAATAGTTTCTGCTTCATCATTTCCAAATAATGTCATTCCTTCCTCACTTCTTGTAAGCAGAAGATTATTCAGATGAAGCTTTTCCTTTAATTTGAACATCTGGGCTGTAAGATCTTCTTCATCACTGAAACTTTCGACCTCAAGACATTCCATTGCTTCTTTTCTGTTAGGAGTAATAGAAGTAGCCCCGAGATAGTTCATATGATTTTTAGGCTTTGGGTCTACTGTTACAATTTTATTGTTTTCATTTGCCAGTTTGATGATTTCACTTGAGAGTCTTGCTGTAAGAACTCCCTTATCATAATCAGAAAGAATAAAAGCGTCAATATTGTCTATATTATTTTTTATTTTTTCCAGAATTTTATCTTCTACGTCAGCAGTAATATTTGCTTTATTTTCCCAGTCAAGTCTCAGAAGCTGCTGGTTTTGTGCGATGACCCTTCTTTTTACGGCTGTAGGTCTTTTTTCGTCAATTATAATACCATCTGTATGAATACTCTTTTCTTCCAGTACATTCAAAAATCTTTTTCCGTTATCATCATTGCCTATAACTCCGAAAGCAAATACTTTTGCATTAAGGCTGTTCAGGTTATTCAGAACATTTGCCGCTCCGCCCAGAACAAAAGTTTCTTTCTTTACATTAACTACAGGCACAGGAGCTTCGGGAGATATTCTGTCTACACTGCCAAAGATATAATCATCCAGCATAACATCTCCGACTACTGCGATTCTAGCGTTACTGAAGTTGTTTAATATTTCTTCAAGTCTTTTTTTACCTACCATTATTTTGTCTCCTATCCATAACTCAATTCAAAATTTAAAACTATGTCTATTATACAATATAAATTAAGGATTTTAAAGAGACATTCCATATTATTTTTTATTAAAAATTTTCAGATCGATACATTCTGCCATAGCCTTTATTCCCTCATCATTAATATAAAAATATTCTTTTTTGTCAAAATCTTTTTTTAGTTTTTCCGGTTCTTCGGGATTGCATAAAAAACTGTCAAAGTCAGCAACAGAATCGAACTCTTCAGAGGTGCGGATCCAGAAATTGACAGCTGTACGGATACTCTCCATTTTGGCAGAATAATATTTACATCCATAAACAGGCGGAATTGTACATCCGATAATGCTGATCTGTCTCTCTTTTGCAATTGTGCTGCAAATTTTCAGGGCATTTATAATGTCATTTCCGTTTAAGGATGAGATTTCCTCGGTTTTGCATGAAGAAATAAGATCGTTGATTCCCGGAAATAACAGAAGAAATTTTATTCCGGTTTGATTAAGCACGTCTTTTTCAAATCTTGATAAACCAGAGGAGCCGTAAAGTCCTTTTAGCTGATCGGGACAGCTGTGGAGAAGCCTGTTTCCGTTAATTTCCTGACTTAAAACGGCAGTATTGTGAATATTATTTTCTTGGAAACGCTTAACAAGATGATGGTGCCAGCCGTTTGCAATACCAGAATCTCCGAATATAACAAGGGAGGAATAACTGCCCTCATCGATTACCTCTATATTTGTGACAAACGGAATAAGATGGTTTCTGTATTCATTTTTATGCAGAATATCTGAATTCTTATTTTTTAGTTCATCAAGAATATTTCCTTTTTCTGAAATATAATATGATAAAAATGAAAAATTGCCTGTACTTAGTTCTGTAAAATTTTCTATATAAAGACCTACCCAGTAATTTTCATCTGCTGTAACAGAAAATTCCAGAGGGTCACTGTATATTTCTTCTTTTACAGGTATTATTACTTCATGACCGCCGTTAAAGAAGATATCAGAGTAAGCTGAATTTTCTTTGAAAATACAGGCCTCTTTTATTTTTAACGGAAGACTGCCGTAAAGATTGGAAAATTTTATTTTTATATTTCTTCCTTTTAGCGTAATATTTAATTTTATAAGAATTGTTTCATTTTTAAACTGTATATTTGTAAGGGTAAGATTAGTAGCAGATACGCTGAAAGCTCCTACCCATTTAATTTTACTATTCATAAACCTCCTAATTACAGTATTTTTATTCTGTCTGTATTTCTCCTTCTATTTCAATATAAATATCTCGGATTTCTTTATTTTTTCTCTTATATCTGAATAAAGAACCCAGAATTGGTATTTTGCTTAATACAGGGACTCTTTTTTCAGAATCTTTCTGTACATTTTGTTTTAAACCGCCTATAAAAACAGAAGTTCCGTTTTTGAAAGAAACTATTGAATTGATTTTATTTTTCTGTTTTGCACCCTGATCGGCATTAAAATTAGAGCTTAGCTTAAAATTACTTATTTCGGAATCAATGTAAAGTATGATTTCCTGAGAATCGCCGAAACCTCTTATTTCAGGTTTTATCTTAAAAACAACACCGGCCTCTGCAAAAACAGGCTCTATATACTCTGTATCCTTAATAGTAGATTTTTTTTCGCCGACAATTACCTCCTCAGTGACTCTGAGTTCTCCCTCACTGCCTTCAAGAATGAGAAGGACAGGCATAGCTTCTATTTTTATATCTCCATTTTCTTTAAGAGCGTCTATATTGATACCTAAAAAATTTCCTCCTGTTTTCAATAAACCGGACAATGAAAGATTACCGTCTATAAACGAACTGAGGAAATCCGAAGCTTTATTATCATTGTTTTTTCCGGCAGAAAAATCAACGCCCAGTCTTTCAAAAAGATTGTCACTTGTATCAATAATAGTAGCTTTTATTTGAATTTGCTTTTTAGGACGGTCAAATTTTTCTATAATATATTTTAGTTCATTGATCTCTTCCATAGTTCCTTTCAGAATAAGTTCTTTTCCAAGCCCGGTTATTTTAGAGGTGTTAATATCCTTGAGCTTCGGGATCAGCTCAGAGGTATCGATATTAACAAGTCTTATGCTTTCCCGGGTAACAGGCGGAGTTTTATTTTTCTCACTGTTATTTTGCAGAGAAGCAGGAGAAGAAATTTCACTTTTTATTTCTGCAGTATTTTGTACTTTTTCAGAAGCTTTTTTTATTTCTTCCTTAGGCTTAACAATAAAAATTCTCTTTGAAGCTTCATGATCTTCTTTATTTACGTAATTACTGATTTCTGTACTGTATGCAGGCAGAAATATCAACAGAATAAGAAAAATATATTTTTTATTCACTTTTTCTCCTCCTTCATTAAATTTGAATTTTTTTCCAGATATCCCAGAGAAATTTTAAAACTGTCTCTTGTAAGCTCTATATATGATTTAGTCATATCAATGTATACTTTGCTTTTATTGATAAAATATAGAAATTTTGTCATTCCGGCAAGATCTCCTTCAAATGTAAAAAAAATATATTTTAGTGAATAGCTCTCTTTTTTCCAGATATACTCAGCCTTTCCTATTTCCCTTAAATCAAGTCCGCTTTCTTCGGAAAATAAATAGATGATTTTTTTAAACTCAGTTTCATTTTTCAGTGTACTGGAATTAAGATTTAGTGTTATATTATTAATTGTTTTCAGCTGTTCTTCCGACTCTGTTTTCTTTTGAGAATTTTCTTCATTAACATGTCTGAGTTTTTCTTTCAGTTCATTTTTTTCATTAAGCAGGATATTATAATTATTTTTTAGTTCTGTTCTTCTTTCATATTTTTGAAATAGAAATATTAATAAAACGACACTCAGGAAGAGCAGCGTGTATTTATTTCTGTTTAATTCCATATGATATCCCCGATTTTATACTGAAATGTAAGAAGCTTGCTGCGGCTTTTTATAAATATCAATTCGATATTCTGAGCATATCTCGCTAATTTTATTTCAAATTTTTCTATATTTTTAAATTTTAATGAATCACCTTCAATAGTCCAGAAATTATTCTCATAAATAATTTTTGAAAAACCTGTATCGGTATTTGATTCCTCAATAAGAAATTTGAGAAATTTATAATGATTCTGATATTTCATATTTTGGATAATTTCTTTTAATTCATTTAGATCTTTGGAATAGTCCGGAATATTTTCATTCTTTGCTGCAAGAAAACTTTGCTGTATGGTTTCAACTTCATTTTTTATTTCATCATTTTTTTTCTCCAGTTCGTTTGTGGATAAAAATAAATTTAACAGGATGCATATCAGAATGATCAGGAAATAAGGAAAAATATTTTTCATTTTTATATTTTTAAATATAGGAATACGGGTATTTAAAAAGTTTATATCGTTGGATAGTTCACATCCTTTAAAAATAATTTCTATATTTTCAGGCTGATAGTCTAAAAAGATCATCGTCTCATCATCATTTACAAATTCGTAGGAATTTATGTTATCACTGTCATTTATATTAAGATTAAGGCTTTTAAAGCCTTGAATGTTCCTGTTCCGTACAGAGAGAAAAGAACTGAGTTCATCCCCGAAGGTAAGGACAGAGACATCTTCATTTTCATAGTATCTGTATATTCCAATAATATCCGCCTTACATTCTGTGATTATAAATCCGTATTTTTTTAACAAGGCAGCAAGATTGACAATAAAATCTCTTCTGATACAAAAAACTAGACTTTTTCTTAACGGATGATCAAGATAAAACTGTTTTGTAATAAAATTTTTGATACTATAATTTTCAATTTCATCTGATAAAAAAGATTTTAAAAGATTTTGCTCTTCCTTGCTATTGGAAGAAGGTGCTTCAAAAAAACTAATATAAAATCTTGAAAAATCAAGAATAAGTGAGACTTTTTCTTTTTTTATGCCATATTTGTTTTTTATGTCATTAATAACCTCAAGGATATTATCAAATGTATAAGCAGTGATTTCTTCATGGTATTTCAGAAAAAGTCTGTTTTCGCTTTTTAAATAAATTTCCAGCATTATTCCCCCTCAAAATAGAAACTAATGGTTTCTATATTTATTTCATCGTTATTTTTTCTAATAAATTTTATATTTTCTGCAGCAGAGATATTTTCATTTAGAATATTTTTTCCATATATTATTATTAAATCCGGATACAGCATATTTTCTTTTAATGGCAGATGATAACTGTTGCCGTTTTGATCTTTTATATCTGTAATATTAAAACCGCCTGTGCTTTTTTCATTTTGCTTGAAGTATAAAAGTCTCTTTAGATTAGTTTTACCGGTGCTGTCTTCCGCAACTCCGGAATTATAATATTCATATTTATTATTCAGCGAGATTTTGTTTCCGGCAATCAAAATACCGCTTTTGTAAATAGAAGCCGAGAAAGCTTTTTCATTTTCTGTAAGCTTTATTTTTAAAGCATAAGAGTAAGCAGAATTAAGGGTCAAAATTTTATATCTGTTTTTGGTAAAAAAGATAAATCCTGTAAGAAATACAGATAAAACAGATAAGATAATTAATACATACAGTAAGGAACTTCCTTTATTTTTCATTTTAGATTTATCACCTGCTCTGTTGTATTTCCGTTTATCTCAAAAATTATCAGCAGGAGATCACTCTTAGTCCGAAATACTAATGAATCAAGCTTTGCAAGAGTATCATATTTTTTGAAGCTTTCCGGAGTTTGGGAACTGGAAATAAGCAGTTTCGGTTTATTGAATTTTATCAGGTAAAATTCTCCGTCGGCTTTATAAAGCAATGAATTGCCGGTATCGGAAACTCCATTTTCATTTATAATAAAAAAATTTGATTTTTTCCCTTTATATAAAAATTTTTCTTTATCTCTTTCTTTAATGTTTTTTTTTAATACATTAAAAAGGTAAAGTGTATTTTCACCGGCAGTTCTGACTTTAGTTTTGTAATTTTGAATAATGACTATTCTTTTCATAAAAGTAAACAGTAAAAGTAATATTATGGAAAAAATAAATATATTGAGAATAAATTCCAGCAGCAGGCCTCCTTTATTTTTCATAATCCTCCAAATAGGGTATATAATATAATTCTTTAGTATCAGTGGTAATTTTAAAAATAAAAAGCTTTTGTAAATTTTTATTTAAGTAATAGTATTCTGTTTTTTGAATATCAATATTGATAAGAGTGTTCTCTTTTTCCTTTGTTTCAAAGCAGCTTAAGTGAAAGAAATTACAAAAATCCTTAAAGGAAGTAAAGCTTTTTTTGCCTGTCTTTGTTTCAAGATTTTGGTACCCTGTATTTTCCAGATATTCCGGTATATTCTCCAAAAAAACAGACTCACGCTCCTTTTTTTCCAAAAGTATATTAGTCTTAAAAACCTTTATATACAAATGCGAAAAAGGAAGAAGGACAGCTGTGATATATAAAAGTGCCAGAAGATTTTCAATAAGAAGGCTTCCTCTTTTGTTTTTGTATTTCATAAGTACACTTCACTTATAAATACCGAAAAGCATATAAAAGGAGCAAAAGCCACATAGCATTTCAGAGTCCTTTTTCTAAAGAAAATGAGAAAAAATGAGAAAATCCCGGCACTGATATAAAGTATTTCATAAAACCACAGCAGATTTTTTAATCCGGAATATGAAATAAAGCCGCCGGCAGCACATATTAATTTCACATCTCCGAATCCGATGATTTCTTTATTTATAAAATCAGAAGCAGAATAAAGTAAAAGTACGGGTAATCCGTAAGAAGCCGCACCAAGGAACCAGTTTTCCGGATTATTCCGTAAAACAGAGTAAAGAAACCCTGTGATCAGCAGTATAATGAAAAATCTGTCAGGAATAATATGTGTTTCAATATCAATAAATGAAGCTGCGAGTAAAATTGAGTAAACAAATGCCTTGTAAAAAAATATAATAGAGAAACCATGAGAAAAATATAATATCAGAAATAAAACAGGAGTGAGTATTTCCAGAATAAAATATGATCTTTTGATTTTTATCCCGCAGCGGTGACATTTTCCGTGCTGGAGCAGGAAAGAAAATACAGGTATGTTACGGTAAAAGGCAATTTTTACTGCGCAGCGGTCACATTTGGAGCCCGGGAAAATAATGCTTTCATTTCTTGGAATTCTGTAACAGATAACACCTGTAAAACTTCCGGTGATTAATCCCAGTATCAAGGCTGCAATCATTTTGCCACCAGGGTTTCATCCTTAAAAGATCTGCTGTCACTGTCTATTTTAGCGGATATTTCCCCGTCATCCAGAAAAAATTTTCCCTTGATATTTCCAAGTTCAAAACTGGTATCTGTTTTCAGATTAATATTAAGTTTTTCAATATCTCCGTGTTCCTGAAAGACTTTCTGGATATCATCCGGAATACTGCCGTTATTTTCAATACTCCATGAAAGCGAAGAATTATTCAGATCGGAGATAGCACCTAAGATTTTACTTTTATTGGCTTTGTCCAGGTATTTATTTACTTGAGGAATGGCAATAGTGGCAATTATAGAGATAATAGCCAGAACAAGAATGACTTCGACAAGTGTGAATCCTTTTTTCATAAAAATTTCCCCCTTTAAAATTTTATATGCTTAATGTACAATTTTTTTAATTTTAAGTCAATTGTTATATTTTAAATAATTTAATTTTTTTGTGTAAAAATAAGTATGAAATTAGAAATAAAAGGGTGTGTTTTAAATGAAAGAAAGTGTTTAGAAAGATAAACAACTCTCAAAACAGCAGATTCAACCTTGAAATACAGTAAAACAAAATATGAATGACTAGTCATTTTTTGATTGAAATGATTATTCTAATGTGTTAAAATGAACTAATTAAATAACATCAATCTAACTTTTTTATAATTATCAGTCTTTTTCAATAACACTTCATGCAGGTTTTCATAAAATAATTCTGCTTACAAAATATACACTATAAATATTGGTAAGAATACTGCAAAATTCAAGATTACTGTATGAAAATTATTCATAGGTTTTGCAGATTAAGGAATAAAATTTGAGGAGGTTAACTATGGAAGAACTAATACAGGCAGGAGCTTTACTTGGAGCCGGAACGGCAATGATAGGAGGTATAGGTTCAGGAATAGGGCAGGGATTCGCAACTGGGAAAGCCGTAGAAGCAGTATCAAGACAGCCGGAAGCTAAGCAGGATATATTACAGGTATTGTTTATAGGGTGTGCAATAGCGGAATCAACAGGAATTTACTCGCTGGTTATAGCATTTTTATTGATTTTTATGAAAAGTTAGGATATCTAAACTGATATGTATATATTTTTTATAAAGGCTCATTACTAAGTAACGGCGGTTTTATAAAAAAACAGGGGAAACATTGGTCAAAAGACTTTTTGTTTCTCCTGTTTTTTATTTAGAACTTTGTATAATTTATTTGGCTTTATCATGAATATAAGCAATTTTAGGCATTCTTCTCTTAAATTCCGAATTTTTTATTTTTTCAAGAATAGAGTCTACTACTTCGGATTTGAAGCCTAAAGTTATTACTTCATTTCTGTCTTTTTTTCTGTCGATCAATTCAAAGAGAATATCATCTGCATCGTGATATGAGAATCCAAGCTCTCCTTCGTCCGTCTGTCCTTCCCAGAGATCAGCACTTGGTTTTTTTTCTATAACTTCTTTAGGCACACCAAGATATTCAGAAAGACTCCAAACCTGTGTTTTATAAAGGTCTGCAATTGGCAGCAGTGCACAGGCAGCGTCACCGTACTGTGTAGAGTATCCAAGATACATCTCGGTCTTATTTCCCGTTCCCATAACAAGAGAACGGTCTCTTGCAGATAAATCATAAAGGATACACATTCTTTCCCGTGCCATTCTGTTACCTTTTCTAAGAGGACTTGCATCAGGGAAGAAGCTGAAATATGAGTCTACCATATTTGTAATTTCTACTTTTTCCCAGCTGATTTTGGCAGCTTCGGCTACTTTTAGCGCATCTTCCTCACTCTTAGGGCTGGAAGTCCTGTAAGGCATTATTACTCCGTGTACATTTTTTTTCCCAAAGGCTTCTTTTGCAAGAAAAGCAACCAGACTGGAATCTATCCCCCCCGACAGACCGAGAATAACTTTCTCAAATCCCGAATTTCTTACTTCTCTTCTCATGAATTCTATAATTCTTCTGCTTACATATTCATGGTCAATAGCGAGTTTATTCATAGTTTTCTCCTTTATAAAATTGAGTTTTTAGTTTATTTTAGTAATCTATGTACATTATAAATATTATAGAGAGTAGTGTCAATTTTTTTATGGAGATATAAATAAAATCCTTTAATGATTCGTGAAATATATGAATTAGCAGGTCAAATATAAAATAAAAAAATCATTATTTAATTATATATTCCATCCTGAATTACTTATAAATAAAGAAAAAACTGATGAAATGAGCATACAGATAATGATTTTAAAAAATTGAAAAATATATCGGAATATTGTATAATTGATAAGAAAAAAGTTTATACTCGCAATGGAGGGAACAAATGTCGAGAAAAAAGAGTATATCCCCTTATTGGATATTACTTGACTCATTTTTGATAATAATATTTATAGGAACAGTTCTTCTTACACTGCCGATATCCAGTGCTACAGGAGAGAGAGTGCCGGTAATAGACAGTCTGTTCACTACAACATCGGCTGTAGCGGTAACAGGGCTAGTGGTAAATGATGTGAGTACAACTTTTAGCCTGTTTGGAAAAACAGTAATTATAATACTGATCCAGCTCGGCGGTCTTGGAATAATGACTTTTTCATCAATAATAGTACTGCTTATATCAAAAAAAATAAGCTACCGTACGAAAAAGATAGTTCAGGAAGACCTTAATTACAACACTCTGTTTGATATACAGAAATATATAAAAAATGTAGTAAAGACAGTTTTATTTATAGAATTTTTGGGTGCATTCTGTCTGTTTTTTACTTTTATAAAGAAATACAGTTTCTGGAAAGCGGTTTATTATTCTGTATTCCACTCGGTTTCGGCCTTTTGTAATGCAGGATTTTCATTGTTTTCCGATAATCTGGGTGGATACAGATCAAATATATCGGTAAATATAGTCATATGCTCTTTGATTGTTCTCGGAGGTATAGGATTTGCCGCTTTGAACAATATACATCTTTATATAAAGAAAAAAATAAAACGGGACAAAAATAAAATAAGGCTTAATCTTACTACAAAAATGGCAGTATTAATGTCTGCTATTTTAATAGCAGCTGGAATTCTGGTGACATTTGTGATAGAAGCAAACAATCCAGCTACATTACAGAATTTTTCAATGCATGATAAAATACTGGCCTCTTTGTTCCAGAGTGTTACCACAAGAACTGCAGGATTCCAGACGATGGATCTGGCTAATATGAGAATAGCTACTTTGATTTCATATATTTTTTTCATGTATATAGGAGCTTCGCCGGGATCTACAGGCGGCGGTATAAAAACTACAACAATAGGCGTAATAATACTGGGGGTTTACAGTACACTGACAAACAGGGAAGATATAGAAATAAAGAAAAAGAAAATAGCATGGGATGTATTTAACAAAGCAACATCCATAGTTTTTATCTCTTTGACATATATAATCTGCATAGTTTTTTTTCTGAGTCTTTTGGAGAAAAACAAAGGCTTTCTGGAACTGGTATTTGAAACAGTGTCAGCTTTTGGAACAGTGGGATTATCACTGAACATAACACCTGATCTGGGAAGTATATCGAAGCTGCTTATAGCACTGACTATGTTTATAGGAAGAGTAGGGCCGCTTACAGTGGCAATGGCTTTATCAGCACACAGCAAGAGAAGAGGAGCATATAAATATCCCGTGGAGGATGTACAGGTAGGATAAATTTTGGAGGTATAAATGGCTAATTATTTAGTAGTGGGGTTAGGAAGGTTTGGAAGAAGCGTAGCCAGAACACTTTATGAAAATAATCAGGATGTTCTTGCAATAGATGATGATGAGGAAACAGTTCAGCAGGCTATTGATTCTGATTTGGTAAGTGAAGCAATTGTACTGGATGCAAGTGATGAAACAGCAATAAAAAATGTAATTAAAGATAATTTTGATGTGGCTTTTGTATGCATAGGATCAAATATGCAGGCGAGTATTATGGTTACTCTTCTTTTGAAGGAAGCAGGAATACCCAAAATCATAGCTAAAGCACAGAGCAGGGCACAAGGAAAAGTACTTGAAAAAATCGGTGCCGACGAAGTAATATACCCCGAGGAATTTATGGGGAAACGGACTGCAAACAAGATTTTGAGACCTACAATAGTGGAGCATTTTAAGCTTTCCAATAAATATGCAGTGGTGGAGGTTCTTGCACCAAAAAGTTTCAGTGATAAAACTCTGATACAGCTTGATGTGAGAAAAAAGTACGGGATAAATATAATAGGGATAAAGGATAAAAATAACGAAGTAAATATTTCACCGGCTCCTGATACCATGATAAAAGAAGGGGATACACTTATAGTAGTGGCAGACAATAAAAAATTAAATGAATTAAATAGAATGAAGTAGTTTGGAGGAACAGATGAGAGATTATGATGTTATTGTAGTGGGAGCAGGTCATGCAGGGTGTGAAGCGGCACTGGCAAGTGCAAGACTGGGAATGAAAACTGCAATATTTACAATAACACTTGATAATATAGGAATGATGTCGTGTAATCCGTCGCTCGGAGGACCCGCAAAAAGTCATCTTGTAAAAGAGATAGATGCTTTAGGCGGTGAAATGGCATGCAATATGGATAAAAGCTTTATACAGATGCGTATATTGAATACTAAAAAAGGGCCTGCGGTAAGATCACTGAGAGCTCAGGCTGACAGAAAAGTATACAGCAGAGAAATGAAGAAAACTGTGGAAAATCAGGAAAATCTTGATATAATACAGGATATAGTGACGGAATTAAAAACGGAAAACGGAAAGGTTACCGGAATAAGTACAAAAACAGGACTTGAATTTACTGCAAAGGTAGTAATTCTGGCGACTGGGACTTTTTTGAAGGGGCTTATGCATATAGGGGACAGAAAAATAAAAGGCGGACGTATGGGCGAGCTTTCAAGTGAAGAACTATCTGATTCTCTTGCAAAAGAAGGATTGAAAATCGGACGTTTTAAAACCGGGACACCTCCAAGAGTAGACATAAGGACGATAAATCTGGATATTCTGGAAGAGCAGCCGGGAGAAACAGAAAAATTATTAAAATTTTCTGCAAGGACAAAGGATGAGGATATAAAGGGCAGAAAGCAGCTTTCATGCTATCTTACGAGAACAACGCCGAATATACACAGCATAATTTTGTCGAATCTGGATAAAGCTCCTATGTATAACGGTTCTATAGATAGTACAGGTCCGAGATACTGTCCTTCAATAGAAGATAAAGTAGTAAAATTCAGTGAGAAAGACAGCCATCATTTATTTTTGGAGCCGGAAGGCTTTGATACTTCAGAAGTATATATAAGCGGTCTTTCTACAAGCTTTCCTGCAGAAATACAGCAGAAAATAGTAAATAATGTAATCGGACTTGAAAATGCACATATAATGAGATACGGTTATGCAGTGGAGTATGATTATGTGGACCCCAGCGGATTAAAATATACTCTGGAATCAAGAGCTGTTGAAAATCTGTATCTGGCGGGACAGATAAACGGAACAAGCGGCTATGAAGAGGCAGCAGCTCAGGGGCTTGTTGCAGGAGTAAATGCCGTGCAGAAGCTGAAAAATAAAGAGCCTCTTATATTGGACAGAGCAGATTCTTACATAGGAACTATGATAGATGATTTAATTAATAAAGAAATAATGGAGCCGTACAGAATGTTTACGGCAAGATCAGAATACAGACTAATTTTGAGGGAAGATAACGCTGATCTGAGACTGGCAGAGACCGGTTATAAAATAGGGCTTGTGAGTGAAGAGGAGTATAAAAAAACTGTACATAAAAGAGAATCTGTAAAAAAGATTATAGAAATACTGGAGAATACCAAACTGGGAACAAGCAACGGAAGACTTGTGGAGATACTTGATAAATACGGAGATTCTTTAAAAAGCGGAACTACCCTTAAAGAAACTCTGAGACGTCCGAAGGTAACTTATGATGACATAAAATATATAGCAGGAATAATGAACGATGTACCTGATCTGTCTTATGACGAGGATATTGAATATCAGACTGAGGTTCAGGTAAAATATGAAGGTTATATACAAAAGTCATATCAGATAATAGAAAGACAAAAGAGACTCGAGGAAAAAATGATTCCGGAAAATTTTGATTATAACAGAATGCTGGGAATAACAAGGGAAGCAAAGCAGAGGCTTGGCGAAAAAAGACCGCATAATATAGGACAGGCATCAAGAATAGTCGGGGTTACACCTGCGGATGTTTCTGTCTTACTAATGTATTTAGAAGGAGTGTTAAGCTGATATGAAGGATTATTTTGAACAGCTTCTGAAAAAATCAAATATAAAGCTGGATAATTCTAAAGTAGAAATATTGCTTAAATATCTCCGGCTGCTTACAGAAAAAAATAAAGTAATGAATCTTACAGCAATAAGGGATGAAAAAGAGATACTGGAAAAGCATTTCATAGATTCACTGCTTTTATCAGAATTATTTTTACATACAGATAAGAAAATTATAGATATAGGTACAGGTGCCGGGTTTCCGGGACTTGTACTGGCTGTTGCATTTCCGGAAAAAGATTTTCTGCTTGTGGATTCAGTGAGAAAAAAAATATCTTTTATAGATGAAGCTGCAGAAAATTTGGGACTGACAAATGTAAAAACAAGCTATGAAAGAGCTGAGGATCTTGTGACAAAAAGCCGGAGTTCTTTCGATCTGGGCTTATGCCGCGGAGTAGCAAATCTCAGAATAATACTTGAGTATATGATACCGCTTTTAAAAGTAAACGGAAGATTTTTACCTCAAAAATTAAATGAAAACGAATTATCAGAGTCTGAAAATGCATTAAAAACACTGAATTCCAAAATTTTAAAAATTCACAAATTCAGACTTCCTGAATCAAATGATGAAAGAATAATAATAGAAATTCAAAAATTAAAAGAAATAAGCAGCCGATATCCGAGAAAAACAGGCATACCTGCTAAAAAACCATTATAGGGAGAAAATATGAAGCTCTTAAATCTGGATTCCGGAAAAATAATTTTAAATTCAAAGCAGCCCAGAAAAAAGTTTGATGATGAAAAACTTGAGGAACTTTCAAAATCTATAAAGGAATATGGAATAATACAGCCTATTATTGTCAGAAAAATAGTATCGCTGAATAAGTATGAGATAATAGCAGGAGAAAGAAGATTTCGTGCTTCACAGATGGCAGGACTCAGTAAGATACCTGTAATAGAAATAGCAAGTGACAATATAAAAAGTTTTGAAATAGCTGTTTTGGAAAATGTGCAGAGAGAAAATCTGAATTCCATAGAGGAAGCAGAGGCTTATAATAATTTGATTGAAGTGTATAATTACACTCAGGAAGAACTCGCGGAAAAATTAGGGAAAACAAGATCAGCGATATCAAATAAGCTTCGTCTTCTGCATCTTCCGGAAAAAGTGAAGCAGATGGTAAGAGAAAACAAGCTTTCTTACGGACAGGCCAGAACACTTCTGGCTTTTAAGGATAATACACAGATAGAAGAACTTTCCGATGAAATTGTAAAAAAACAATATTCGGTGCGGGAATTAGAATTAATGGCAAAGAAAAGCCAGAAAAAAGATAAAACACCTAAAAATAAAAAATCAGAGTCTGTTTTTGAAGGAAGCTCTGACGAAATAGAGTATTTGAAAAGTAAATTAATAGAATTTTTTGAATCAAAAGTGGAAATTAAACTGTTAAATGAAGATCAAGGGAAACTGGAAATAGAGTTTTACGGTTATGAAGATCTCGAAAGAATTCTGAATATTTTAAAGCTTGATCTGGAGTAACATTCCATTCATAGTTAGCCAAATGCCGCTGTCTGTTTACTGTGTATTGCGGGGTAATGTGATATAACGCTTTGTTTAACTAAGAGTAACCAGAATATTGTATCAGGATAAAACTACAGAAAAATAAAATCAAAAAAACGGAGGGAGAAAATAATCATGAAATATCTTAAGAAAACAATAGTAGTATTTATTCTCCTTTTAATGGTTATAACAGGAGTAGTCACATATATTAACAGTAAATTGTTCAGCAAAGATATTCAGGGTATTATAAAAAGTCTTAATCTTGATATAAAAGTAGGAGATGCAAAGTTTGTAGGCTATGGTAAAATAAAAGTCACTGGACTGGTTCTTTATGACAAAGAGAAAAGGCCTGCAATCGAAGCAGACGAAGGTTACATATACATTAATCCGCTTAGTATATCCAGAGTCAGAAAAATAGATGTATATTCCCCAAATGTAATTCTGGAAAAGCAGGATGGAATGAAATTTAACATTGTGGAGATGTTTTCAGGGGAATCTGATAAGATAGACAGAACCTCAAGGATAGGCAGGATTAATTTTTATAATGCAAAACTGGACTACAGGGATACTTCATATAAGAAACTTATCCAGAAAAATCTTGATAATGTAAACGGATATGTAAATTTTAGCAAAGCTAAAGGTATATCCCTTGAAGCTGCAGGAAATAATGATGATGAGAAAATAGGAGTGGTACTGAAAATATTTCCTTCCCAAAAGAAATCACCGGAAGCATTTTTGCAGAGAAAGGCAATCCGTGAGAATAAAATATATTTTGAGCTGAATTTTGATAAATTCAGAATATTTCCCGAGGCAGTACAGTATGTTCCGTTTGAAGGACTGGAAGTTTATGACGGAAAAATTTCGGGAAAGCTGAAAATGGAACTTAACAAAAAGTTTTCAGGAAATCTGAATATCGAAAATGGTACATTAAAATATGTAGATTATGATGAAATTTTGAAAAATGTAAATGCTAATGTAGTGTTAAAAGACAATAATGTAGATATAGCAACAGGAGCAGAGCTTAACGGAGGAAAGCTCGATCTGGGTATAAAGTTTCTGGAAAAGACAAAAACAGTTAAGCTGGCAATAAAATCAGATAACATGGATTATTCGGATATTAGAAAATATAAACTTGTTAAGGAACAGAATATAGAAGCTTTTGGAAGGATAACAGGGACTTTTAATGCAAATCTGGATTTAGACAAAAAGATATATGAATTTGACGGCTTTTTATCTTCTCCGAATCTGCAGTACAGCGGTTATAATTTTCGGAATCTGAAAACTAATCTGGTTTATGATAAAAACAGTATTTTGACTCTGAGCAATATAAGCTTCGGCTTTAATGAAACTATATCCGATATTCATATAGCAGCAGATGCAAGAGCTTTGTTTTCATATAATACAAAGCTGAAAGCAGGAAGCGGTACGTACGAACTGGATAATAAAGGGTCTGATTTCAGTATAAAGAAAATAAACGGAAATTTTGAAATAGATAAAAATAATGTGGTAAGAAGTGACTTTTTCTCTGAAGAAGCAGATGGGAATTTTGCTTTTGACACAAAAAATAAATTACTGGAAATAAGTACAGGAGGAAAACAGTATTTTGACCTGAAATATGGGGAGAATAAATTTACATTAAAGCCAGTAATACGAAATCTGAAAATCAGTCTGGATAAATTTCTTCTGGTTTCGGGAGCTGCTGATATAGACATAGCAAAAAACGAATATTTTGATACAGCAAGAGTGTCGGCAATAGTAAGAAACGGAAATTTTGATGTAAATGCTGCGGCAGCTATAAGCGGACAGAATGTAAGAGCGACAGGGACTACTGACAATAAATTTAATCACAGATACAAAGTAAGCGGTTCAAATGTAAGAATAAAGCCGCTTCTTGACAGATTCGGCATAAAAGTTGCCGGAATGGAACAATCGGATCTGGTAACTGATTTTAATGCTAATATATACGGCAGCGGCGCAAACTTAAAGGGAGACTTTAATATTGCCAGTCAAAGAGGAAAATACTTTGTGGAATATGAGAAATTAAATGTAAGCGGAAATATAGAAGACCTTCTAAAAGGAAGACTTCAGGCAAAGGTAAATGCAGGGGAAATATGGCTGAATTATCAGCGTTTTAAGAACCTCAGCGGAGATGTGAAATATGAAAATAATGTAATTACACTGACAGATTTTAAAAATGAAGATTTAAATGCCAATGTATCATTTAATATAAAGGATCAGTATGTTAATCTTAATGCACAGATAAATAATTATGTGCTTTATAATGTAAGCAAGCCTGAGTTTAACCTGAAGCTCTTGAAACTTGACGTAAATCTCAGCGGAAATGTAAACTCACTTAATGGTTCTATGTTTATAAGTCCGTCAATGGTAACGATAGATAACAGATACAGCGGAGAGCTGAAAGGTAATGTAGATGTAAGAAACAGTGTCTTGATTCTGGATCAGCTTGCTTGGAGAAAAAATACGCTGAAAGGAACATACGATCTAAATACACAGACAGCTGATGTTTATGTACATATAGATGAGGAGAAGCTTGAAGAATTATACGGCATGGATAATATTATTGTTTCCCTGAACAGTGATCTGAGACTTCAGGGAAGACTTGATGACTTCACCATAACGGGTGATATTAATATAGGACATATGCAGTATGGGGATATAAAGCTTCCGGCAGTGGAATCTGTCATAGCTTATAAAAACGGCGACATAAAAAGTATTCTTAAAAAGGGAAGTCTTGAGGTATCGAAGTTTATACTCAGAGGTGAAGAAGGAGAGGAAATACTTCATACAAGTACGAAAATAGATGATCTGTCAACATCACAGCTGGATTTTGTACTTAATGATAAAGAATTGGATCTGACTTCAATAAAAGGATTCAAGGAAAAAGGCTATACCGGAATTATAAATTATTCACTTATATTGAGAGGAAATATAGACGACTTCTTTGTGGATATAAAAGCTGAGAGTGATAATTTCAGCGTATCAGGATTTAGTTTTAATAATCTGTCAATAGATGCACAGATCAATAATAAGGGTCTGAATATAGGACAGTTATATCTGGAATATGAAAATAACCCGCTTCTGGTAAATGGTTATGTAACATTCACACCGATAGATTATAATATAAATGTTCTTGCCGAAAACTTTAATCTTGATTTCCTAAAAGCAGGAAACGGAATGAAGGATGCAGGCGGAATAGCGAATCTGGATGTAACATTTACACCTGAAAATACATCAGGGATTATTGATCTTCAAAATTTTGTATTTAAAGATCAAAAGGGGAATGTGGATATATCTGAATTAAATGCCAATATAGATATTAATAACAGAAAATTGGTAGTTAATAATTTTAGCGGAAACTATAACGGCGGAACTGTTAATATATCAGGTAACCTGGATGTGCCGGGACTTGCTGCTGATTTTGCGGATAGTAAAAAGCTGGATCTGGGAGACTTTGATCTAAGAATAACACTGGATAAAACAAATATTAAGTATGGTAAGACATTCGACGGCGTACTGTCAGCAGATCTGTCATTTACCGAGAAAGAGCTTTTGGGATCTGTAATTGTGGATAAAGGTAAGATTGCTGATATATCTCAGTTTATAGGTGATAAAAAAGAAGAAGAGGAAACTTCCGGAAAGAAAAAAGAAAAGTCTATAATTGACGGATTGCAGAGTGAAATAGTAGATATCATAATGGGGCAGTATTCTGCCAACATAAGAATAAATATAATGAAAGGAATTGATCTGGAAATACCTAGTGTAAGTCTTGTAAGAAATATAAGAGGTGTTCTGAAGGGTGAAGGTGTAATAATGCTTAACTCCGGAAATATCTCAGCATCTGGAGATTTCTACGTAACAAAAGGTAAATTTACTTTAAGCGACAGAAATTTCGTTCTGGATCAGGCAGAGTTTTATTACGGCAGCGGCGGTTTCTCAGG
Organism: Sebaldella termitidis ATCC 33386; assembly: GCF_000024405.1. Classification (NCBI taxonomy): domain Bacteria; kingdom Fusobacteriati; phylum Fusobacteriota; class Fusobacteriia; order Fusobacteriales; family Leptotrichiaceae; genus Sebaldella; species Sebaldella termitidis. Next base: position 277,530 of record NC_013517.1, read on the forward strand.
ATCAGAAATAGGAAATCCTTTTGTAGTAGTACTTGCTACCACAAATATAAACAATGATCAGGTAAGTGTAAGTATTAGCGGAAACTTAAGTGATCCTCAAATAAAGTTTAATTCAAGTTTAGGATTGAGTCAAGAACAAATATTAGCATTATTGATTTTTGATGCCAGAACTGCTGAAAATAGTGAATTTGAATCAAGAGATCAAAATCAGCAGTTAGGAAATCTTGCAGATCCTATATTAAATCAATTGATTTTTGGTTCCGTAATTGGTACAATAGAAGAAACTTTTGGATTATCTGCAGTATCTCTGAGAACAAATGTACAAACTCAGAGTACGGATAAAAATGCAAATGGTCAGGACTTTGGAGCAACAATAGCACCATCTGTATATATCCAGGATAATCTGTATAAAGACAGATTATACTGGAATGTTGAATTAGGTTATGGAGAAGAAAGCACGGCAAGTGCTGGATTAGATTATAATTTCTGGATTACTTATAAGGTAAGCGAAAAATTTGGAGTAAATTTAGGATTACAAAATTTAAGAGGAAATGACAGCCTTGTAGATAAGACAGACTATTATCTGGGTGTGGAATTTTCCACAAGGTTTTATACTTTTGGAGATTTTTTAAAGAGTCTCAGAAAACCTAAACTGGAAGTTATTCCTGAACAGGATAAACTAAAATGAATTTGGAGGTAATTATGAAAGGAAAGTTATCATCAATTATAATTGTGATGGTTATACTTATTTTGGCAACATTTAATATTCAAGCCGCAGAAAATAACGAACTGAGGGTTAGAAATATTCTCATCTCTAACTTAAGGGAACTGCCAAGAGAATTAGTAATGAGCAAATTAAAAATAAGAGAAGGAGAAACATACAGTACAAAGAAAATAAGTGATACTTATCTGGCTCTTAGGGAATTACCCTACATCAATGATGCTAACTTTTACACACAGGTAGAAGGCGACAATATAGATATCAGAATAGAAGTAGATGAAATGCCTAATGCGCTGGAAATAGCGAAAAGGGAAGAATCAAGAGAAGAGCTTAGTAAAAAAACTGAATTTATAATATCAAATGTAAGTATAACAGGATTACAGTCTCTGAAAGAAGCTGATTTCATAAAAGACATTCCTCTTAAAACAGGAGAGTTTTTTGTGCCGCAGGATGCCATAGACGGAGCTTCAAAATTATTTAATTCAGGATACTTCAGTAGTGTAGAGCCTAAGGTAGTTAGAGGAGCAGATAATACTATCAGCATAGAATACGTTGTTGAGGAAAATCCTAGAGTAAATAATATTACAATAGAGGGAAATACAATATTTACTGAAGCAGAATTATTAAGTGCCCTTGAGGTAAAAAAGGGAGATATTCTAAATATAGAGAAAATGGATCCTTCTAAAAACGGTGTAATCAAAAAGTATCAGGACAGCGGTTATACTCTGGCAAGAATTGATGATATGAAGCTTGATGACAGCGGAAATGTAAGAATAATCCTTTCTGAAGGTACAATTGAAGCAATAGAATACAGAAAGATAGGTAAGAAAAGAGAAGGTGAAAGAAGAACACCAAAAAGTACAGATTTAAGAACTCAGGATTATATCCTTGAAAGAGAAACAAGAATGAAAGTAGGGGAAATTTTTCAGAGGGATAAAATGGAACAGACAATAAGAAATATATACAGAACAGGACTTTTTACATCAATACAGCCTAACTTTAAACCAAGTGCTACAGATCCTAACGGAAGAATAATAGAGATGGAGGCTGAAGAAAGACCGGCAGCATCTATTAACGGTAATATATCATACGGAACTTCAGTAGGATTCTTAGGAGGTATTAACTATACAGATTCCAATTTCCTCGGAAGAGCACAGGAATTCAAAGCAGCTATTGAAATTTCAGATGAAGGTGACCAAACATATGAAATAAGTATTTTTGATCCTTGGATAAGAGGAACGGAAAGACTTCAGGCAGGAGCAAGTATTTATTACAGACAGACAGAAGATGACGATGCTAACGGAACAGATTTATATAAAGTAAAAAGATACGGTACAAGATGGACACTTGGACAGGGACTTAACGACGACATATACGTAAGAGGGGCAATCAGATACGAAGATGTTAAGGAATATTACAGAAGTGGTGCTAAAAGAGATGACTATGACTTAGTAGCTTTTACTCCGACAATTACATATGACACAAGAAATAACAGATTTAGTCCTCAAAAAGGTTTATACTTAAGTTTAAGTGATGAAATAGGTAAAATAGTATCAGATCACAGAAGCTATAATCAGTTTGAAATTGATTTGAGAGCATATCACAGAACATTCTTTAAAGATAAGAATACAATGGCATATAGAGCAGTTTGGGGAACAACAGGATCAGAAACACCGGAAGCACTAAGGTTCAAGATGGGTGGAGCAGACTCTATAAGAGGATATGATTATGGTGACTTTGAAGGATATAACGAATTTTACTTTAACGTGGAAAACAGAACACAGGTAACTAACAGTATACAGGTAGTAGCTTTCTTCGATATAGGTAATGCTTGGCAGACTAATGATAAAAAACCTGACAGAGACGGAGCAGATAAATTTAAAGATCTGAAATCCGGAGCAGGAATAGGAGTAAGAATATTAACACCTGTAGGACCGCTAAAATTTGACTATGCATGGCCGCTTGATATAGCACCTGGAGATTCCAAAAAAGATAATGGTAAATTCTACTTTAACTTTGGGCCAAGCTGGTAAAAACTGGAGGAGAAATGTATCATATAAATGAGATTTCAAAATTAATAAATGGAAAGATCATAGGGGAGGATAACTTAGAATTTTCTAAGTTATCTCCTTTTTTTGAAGCAGATCCTGAGGATCTCACATTTGCAGCTGATGAAAGCATGCTGAAAAATATAGCCGGGACAAAGGCAAAAGCAGTTATAGTTCCTGTTATGGAGGAGTATCCTGACGGAAAAGCTTATATTGTTTTGGAACAAAATCCAAGAAATGTTCTTCCTATACTTCTTAATTTTTTTAAACCAAAAATGCAAAAACCTGAAAAACAAATAGAGGACAGCGCTAAAATAAGTGAAAATGTCCTGATAGGGATAAATTCATATATAGGGCATAATGTGGAAATAGGAGAAAATACTGTTATTCATCCCAATGTAACTATTATGGAAGGTGTAAAAATAGGGAAGAACTCTATAATATATTCCAATGCAGTAATAAGAGAGTTTTGTGTATTGGGAGAAAATGTAATATTACAGCCGGGAGCAGTGATTGGTGCAGACGGTTTTGGTTTTATAAAAGATAAAAACGGCGATAATGTAAAAATAGAACAGATAGGAAATGTTATTCTTGAGGATAATGTAGAAATAGGCGCTAATTCATGTGTAGACAGAGGAGCCATAGGATCTACAGTTGTAAAAAGAGGTACAAAAATAGATAACCTTGTTCATATTGCCCATAATGATATAATAGGAGAAAATTGTTTTATAATAGCACAGACAGGAATTTCCGGAAGTGTAGAGGTAGGGAATAATACTGTTCTTGCCGGACAGGTAGGAGTAGCAGGGCATTTGAAAATAGGAAATAATGTAGTGGTAGCAGCGAAATCCGGAATTACCAATGATATACCGGATAACTCGAAAATGTCAGGTTACCCTTTAAGACCGCATATGGAAGACCTTAGAGTAAAAATGTCTATGGGTAAAGTTCCGGAATTGATTAAAAGGGTAAAAAAACTGGAAAAATTATTAAAAAATGAAGAAAAATGATGATTTATGACTGTTTAATATTTTTGTAAAGAGAACAGCGGCAAAGTGAACGGAGCACTACACTGGATGTAAGTTTATCTTGACTATGAATAATAAATAATGTAAAATTAAATCACCATAAATAAGAGGGAGTTGTATAAATGAAAAAGATTTTTTTTCTGATCATAATATGCCTGTTCATGGTGAGTTGTGGAAAACAGGCAGATAATACCGTGGAGAAATTTATAGACAACATTAAAAATAAAAAAATTGATGCAGCTATGAAATATGTCAAAAATGAAGATGTTGCTAAAAACATGGAAATAATGGAGATATCTTATAAAAATAAAACACAGGAAGCTATTTTTGAAGCACTCTTTAAAAATATGAATTATAAAGTACTTCAGACAAAAAAAGAATCAGACGAGCTGACTATAGTGAAAGTAGAAATAGAAAATGTAGATATAAAAGGTGTTTTTATGAGACTGTTTGAAGAGACAATACAGGATATGTCAGCAGGCGGCGAAGGATCAAAAGCAGATGATCACAGTTCACTGGAGAAGAAACTCATAGAAATTCTGAATGATAAAAATGTACCTAAAATAAAAGCTGTGACTGAATTTGCAGTTTATAATACAAAAGAAGGCAATAAAATAGAGCTGACTCCGGATAATGTGAATATTATGTTCGGGCAGATTTCATCACTCGGAGGTTTTGCAAAATCAGATGAAACTACTGAAGAAAAAAAGACGGAGCCTGAGGATATTCAGCCAAAACCACAACCAATGCAGAAAAAATAAGGCACATAAGTGCCTTTTTTACTGCACGGAATTTTGTTAATTAAGTAACTTATTGGAGAGATAAGGAGATAAATATGTATGATAATGTGACGGAAGCTAAAAGATGTATAGCTTGTAAAATACCTTTCTGTGAGAAAGGATGTCCTGTAAGCACACCTATAAAAGAGATAATACAGATGTATCTGGGGAATAAAATACTTGAAGCAGGAGATATTTTATTTAAAAATAATCCTCTTTCAATAGTATGTTCTATAGTATGTCCTCATGAAAAGCAATGTGAGGGAAGCTGTATTCTGAACAGAAAATCCAAAGGAGTAGAGTTTGGAAAAATAGAAAATGAGATTTCAAACTGCTATATTGATAATGTGGATTTTGCTATACATAAATTAAATGACAGAAAGTCAAGAGTAGCAATTATAGGGGGCGGACCCGCGGGAATTGCTATTGCATTTATACTTGCCTTTAAAGGTTATGATATCACAATCTATGAATCACACTCACAGATAGGGGGAGTCCTTAGATACGGTATTCCTGAATTCAGGCTTCCGAAAGTTACGATTGATAAGCTGGAGAAAAAATTAATGGAGATAGGTGTAAAAATAAGACCAAATATATTGATTGGTCCTACATTAACACTGGATGATATTTTTAATGATGGCTACGGAGCTATTTTTATAGGAACGGGAACGTGGAATCCGAGAAAACTGAAAATAAAAGGAGAAGCTCTCGGAAATGTTCATTATGCCATAGATTATCTAAAATCGCCTGAATATTACAAGCTGGGAGAAAAAATAGTAATAATCGGGGCTGGAAACGTAGCAATAGATGCAGCCAGAACGATGATAAGAAACGGAGCTAAAGAAGTTCTGCTTCTGAACAGAGAAGGAGAGGCGGGAATAACCGCTAACAGAAAAGAATTTAATGATGCAGTGGCTGAAGGTGTGCAGGTAATGAATTTTAAGACTGTACTTGAAATAAAAGATGACGGTGTAGTAATTGCAAATACAGAATTAACTGAAAAAGACGGTATTACAGATTATAGTGTAGATTATGACAGCGAACGTTTTTATAAATGTGATTCTGTAGTAGTAGCAATAAGTCAGGGACCGAGATCGAATATAGTTTCTACTAATAAAGAGCTGGAAATAAATGAAAAAGGTCTTATAGTGACTAATATAGACGGAAGTACTACTAAAAAAGGTGTTTTTTCCGGCGGAGATGTGGTTACCGGAGCGAAAACTGTGGTAGAGGCAGTAAAAATGTCGAAGATAATAGCGGAAAAAATGGATGAATACATGAGGAACGAATATAAATGAACAGGAAAGGACAGACAAAATGGGAAAATTAATTAAAGGTGTCAGCAAAAATGCCAGATTTTTTATATGTGATACAAAAGATATGGTTCAGGAAGCAATGGATATACATTCATGCAGTCCTACAGGAATATCAATACTGGGAAGAGTTCTTACAGCAGCCGGAATGATGGGATCAGATTTGAAAAGTGAAAATGATTCAATGACAATAAGAATAAATGGTGACGGTCCGGCAGGGACAATCATAGCTACTGCTAATATGAAAGGTGAAGTAAAGGGATATCTGAGTAATCCTCAGGTGGAAACTGACGATCATGATTCCGCGCATATACACATAGGAAAAGCAGTAGGAAACGGGACAATGTACGTAATAAAAGATATGGGACTGAGAGATCCGTTTTCAGGACTTGTCCAGCTCCAGACCGGAGAAATAGGTGATGATCTTGCATATTATTTTTACACTTCGGAACAAATACCTTCTGTGGTAGCATTAGGAGTAAAAATAAATAAAGATTATAAAGTATCTTGTGCAGGAGGATTTATTATACAGCTTCTTCCCGGGGCAGAAAATGAATTTATAGACAGGCTCGAAGAAAAGCTAAAAGCTATAAGACCTGTAACAGAGCTTTTTGAGGGCGGCTTTGACATATACAGAATAGCACGGCTTCTTTATGAGGATATGGGAAGCGATGAAGAAGGAAAGCTGGTAGAGGATTATGAAATACTTGCAGAATCAGAAATTACATATAAGTGTGACTGCTCCAGAGAAAGATATCTGAGAGGACTCATAACACTCGGAAGAAAAGAAATAGACAGTATTCTAGAGGAAGACGGCGGAAAGATGGAGGTAGAATGCCATTTCTGCATGAAAAAATATGAATTTACAAAAGAAGATTTTGAGGATATAGAGTTTTAGCATAATATTCTGTTTTGAGAAAAATCACAGCAGGATAAATATTTTTAAATTAACAGACTTAAAAGCTTTTAAAATATGATATAATAAAATTCAGGAGGTAAAAATGGAAGACAGATTTTTATATAGTGAGGCAGATGATACTATTTTTATAAAAATAGAAGGAAATGCCACTATGAAGAACAGTAAGACACTTTCAGATCTTTTAGCCAAAATATTCAAAGGCGAGAAAAAGAATCTGGTTTTTGAGATGTCTGCTTGTAACTACCTGGATAGTACATTTTTGGGACTGATAGCCAAATGTGCCCTTGAAATAAAAAAAACATGGAATTCTACATTATACATAATGAATGCCTCAAATATGGTACTAAGCGGTTTGAAGCAGACAGGAATAGATAAGTTCGTAGAAAAAATAGAGGACAGTTCGCTTCAGTTAAAAACATCAGAGCTGGAAAACCAGGATTTTAGTGATAGAAAAGAAAAAACGCTGCATATTTTGGAAATGCATAAGACTTTAATGGAATTAAATGAAAAAAATAAAGAGACATTTCAAAATGTGGTAAACATGATAGAAAAAGATTTGAATAAATAAAAAAATCAAAGCTTGGACAAAATCATGAACCGGTATCATATCTTATGATTTGAGATATAATACTGATATATTAATAAAAGGAATTTACTGATAAAGAATAGGACTCTTTTTCAGTTTTTCTTGTTTTGGAATATAGTGAAAAAGATAATTTGCCGGATTTGGACAGTATAATAACAGATTACAGACTGAAAAAGACAGGCTGTGAAATAATAAATATATTGGTTTGATGGTTTTGTATAACAAAGAATACAAAAATATTATCTGATTATAAAATTTATATAAAGGAGATTAGTCGGAAATGTCAAAACTTAAAATAGGTGTTGTAAGAGGAGGAATCTCTTCCGAGAGAGAAGTATCGCTTAAATCCGGTGAAGGAATAATAAGAGAACTGAATAAAGATAAATATGATGTAAAAGATATAGTATTAAATGATAAAAATGATATTTTTACTTCTTTGGACGGAGTGGATTTTGTATTTTTGGGATTACACGGAAAATTTGGAGAAGACGGTAAAATTCAGGCAATATTGGAAACAATGGATATACCTTATACAGGCTGCGGTGTTCTGGCTAGTTCTTTGTGTATGGATAAGGATATTACAAAACATATAATGAGAAGCTATGGAGTAAGAACTGCCAAATGGATTTCTGTGAGGGAGGGTGAGGAATGTGACTATTCCGAGGCAGCTGCCTATCTCGGGGAAGATATAATAGCCAAGCCGAATTCAGGCGGTTCCAGTGTAGGAGTTCATTTTATAAAAAACGAACAGGAATTTTATGAGGCGTTAAAAGATATATTTACTATAGATAAAGAAGTAATGATAGAAGAAGTTTTGAGAGGTGTAGAGATATCAGTTCCTATTATTGACGGAAAAGTTTACCCTACGCTGTGTATCGAACCAAAAGCAGGTACTTTCTTTGATTATGCATCAAAATATGAAGTTGGCGGAGCTGACGAGTATGTGGTAGAATTTGAAAAAGAGCTTCAGGATGAGATAAATGAGCTCACAAAAACAGCTTACCATGCTGTAAAATGTGAAGGTTATGCAAGAATAGATTTTATGCTTAAAGATAACAAGCCTTATCTTATGGAAATAAATACACTTCCGGGCATGACAATGACAAGTCTTGTTCCAAAAAGTCTGAAGCATCTCGGAGTTAGTTATTCAGAACTCCTGGATAAGCTTATTGAAGTATCTTTAAAGATAAAAAGATAAATATTGTTTAGAGAGGTGATAATATGGAATTAAATAAAATACCGAGTTTTACAGTAGATCATATTAAACTGGAGCCGGGAATTTACATTTCAAGAATAGATGAAGTAGGCGGTGACTATGTTACTACTTTTGATATAAGACTGAAAAAACCAAATGCAGAGCCTGTTATTAATATAGCAGAGCTGCATACAATAGAGCATTTAGGAGCTACTTTTCTGAGAAATGACGAGGAATGGAAAGATAAAGTGGTTTATTTCGGACCTATGGGCTGCAGAACAGGGTGCTATCTGCTGTTAAAAGGAAGACTTGAACCAAAGGATATACTTGATCTGATAAAAAGACTGTGGAAATTTATCAGCACATTTGAGGGAGAGATTCCGGGAGCTGCTGCAAAAGACTGCGGGAATTATCTCGATCAGAATCTTCCAATGGCAAGATATGAAGCGAAAAAATATCTGGAAAAAATGGAAAAATTCACGGAAAGCAATTTAGCATATCCTGAATAAAAACATAATATAAAGATAGTGAAAGTGAAGAAGACAGAGATTTGAAAATTATGTCTTCGGAAGTTTCACTTTCCTTAAAATAGGAGAAAAAATATGAAATTAGCAGACACACATGCACATATATATGATGAGAAGTTTAGGGATGATTTCGATGAAATAATGGACAGAATTAACAATGAGCTGGATTTCGTGGTGAGTATCGGTTATGACATGGAATCATCAGAAAAAAGTATAGCTTTATCGGAAAAGTATGAAAAAATATACAGTGTAATAGGATTTCATCCCACTGAAATAAAAAAATACAGTGAAGAAGCGGAAAAAAAGCTTGAAGAGCTGGCGAAAAATTCTAAGGTGACAGCAATAGGAGAAATAGGACTTGATTATTACTGGATGGAAGATCCGAAAGAAAAGCAGATGGAAATATTCAGACTGCAGATGGAGCTCGCAAGAAGGGTGAAGCTTCCTGTAGTTATACATACGAGAGATGCAATTGAAGATACTGTAAAAATACTCGAAGAATATAAAGATCTCGGAGGGATAATGCATTGTTATCCGGGTTCTTATGAAACTGCCAAGAAACTAATGGACAGATATTATTTTGGAATAGGGGGAGTAGTTACTTTCAAGAATAATAAGGTAACAAAAGAAACTGTAAAAAAACTTCCTCTGGAAAGAATAGTGATAGAAACAGACTGTCCGTATCTGACTCCTGAACCGTTCAGAGGAAAAAGAAATGAACCGGTATATGTAAAATATGTGGCTGAAAAAATTGCAGAAATAAAAGAAATATCTTTGGAACAGGTTATAGAAGTCACTACAAACAATGCAAAAAAGATTTATTCAATATGATTTTCTGAGAAAAATTTGACAAAAAAACCTTAAAATGTTAACATGTAACGGTGTTAATTATTAAAAAAAAGGAGAGATTTATGGAAAAAAACACGAAACTAATGTACATTTTAGCGATTTTCATTGGCTTAATTTCATCTTTGATTTTCTTTATAAATGCAAAATCAGATGAAGAGAAAGAGGCTGCAAAATTAAGTTTAAATTTTGAAATATCTTTTACAATAGTAGCATTTATTGCTAGTTTTGTTATAGGATTTATTTTAGGAATGGTTGGTTTAGGTTTAGTTGCGCCATTAGTATCATTAGCAATTTGGCTATATCATGCATTTATTGATTTCAAAGCAATGAAAGCAGTTGAAGAAGGAAAAACACCAGGATTTCCTATCAATTTTAATTTAGTTAAATAACAAAAATTGTATATTTTTGAAAAATATATTAACAATTAAAATCTGGATTAAAATTTTTTATTTTAATCCATTTTTTTATGAAATAAAATTAGTATTGAAAAAAGTTATGACAAGAGGTAAAATAGTATGAAGAATGGAATTCTAAATTTTTTTGGCATATAAGGAGAAGTCATGGAAATAATAGGAATAGGAACAGACATAATAGAAATAGAGAGAATAAAAGATGCTATAAATAATGTAAAAACATTCAAAGGAAGAGTTTTTACCAAAAATGAAATAGAGCATGTGGAAAAGCGTAAAAATCCATATCCCAGCTATGCAGGCAGATTCGCAGCAAAGGAAGCTGTATCTAAGGCTGTAGGAACAGGTTTCAGAGGATTCAATCTGGTAGATATAGAAATATATAATGACGAGCTTGGCAAGCCTTATCTGAAATTTTATAATGATCTGGAGAAAATAATGGAAGGAGTGAAGTTTCAGATCAGCATATCACATAGTAAGGAGTATGCTGTTTCCACAGTTATTTTGTATAAAGAAGATGAAAATAAACAGAGGGATATCATATAAAAAATTTATTTTTGAAAAATAAATAAAATTGAAAAATTACTTTGTGAATCAAATAAAAAAATAGATATCTGGTGTGTCTAAAGTGTTTTCTCATTAACAGATAAGTCAGAAACGAAAAATTTATTTAATAAACCTTTATTGATTTTTATTTTATATAAAAAAATATATCTTTTTTGCTTTAGAAAAGGATTTTTTAAAATATTGCCAACATCAGAAAAAATCATGGAAAACTAAAATATAAGTTCATGATTTTTTTTGTTTATATAAGAATAGTATGTTTTGATATAAAATATATATAAATAAAAACTTATAAAAAAATAAATTGTAATTATTACATTTTTATATTCTAAATACTCAATATATGCTCGGTATCGAATATTTTGAATCAAAATATTTTGAAACCAAAATAATTTTGATGATTGACTACTTTGGTATTATATAGTAGAATAGTTGTATATATATTATTTATGGAGGTCGTAATGAGTTTATTGGAGCTTAAGGAACTAAAAGCTAAAGTTGAAGATAAAGAAATTTTAAAGGGATTGAACCTTAATATAAATAAAGGGGAAGTACATGTTATTATGGGGCCGAACGGAGCCGGAAAATCAACTCTGGCAAGTGTTTTGGTCGGGCATCCTAAATATGAAATTTCAGGCGGGGATATAATATTTGACGGTGAGGAAATAAATGATCTTGCTGTGGATGAAAGAGCACAAAAAGGTATGTTTTTATCTTTCCAGTATCCTGAGGAAATACCGGGACTTACTGTGGAAGATTTTTTGAGAGCTGCAAAAGAAGCAGTATCAGGAGAAAAACAATATTTTATGCAGTTTCATCAGGAATTAGTAGAAAAAATGGAAAGACTTCATATAGACCCTACATATGCAGACAGACATCTGAATGTAGGCTTTTCAGGGGGAGAAAAAAAGAAAAATGAAATACTTCAGATGGCAGTTCTGGAACCGAAGCTGGCAATTCTGGATGAAACAGATTCTGGACTTGACAGAGATGCTACAAAGATAGTTTTCGAGGGTGTACAAAAATTGAAAAATGATAATAATGCACTTCTTATAATAACTCATTATAATAAAGTCCTTGATTATCTGAAACCAGATTTTGTCCATATACTGATGGACGGAAGAATAGTAAAAAGCGGCGGGATAGAGCTGGTGGAATATATTGAGAAAAACGGGTATCAAAAAATGAAGGAAGAACTAGGACTTTAAAAAAGAGGTGAATAACTTGGAAGACAGAAAGAAAACTTATATTGCCGATATTGAAAGAGGCGTTTATGATATAAAAGATGAAATGAAGCATGAATTTACCACTAAAAAAGGTTTGACAGAGGAAATAATAAGAACAATTTCCAAAGAAAAAAACGAACCTGAATGGATGCTTGAGCATAGATTAAAGTCGCTTGAGGTGTATAATTCCAAACCTATGCCTAAATGGGGTGCTGATCTGTCCGATTTAGACGTAGATGATATTATTCATTATCTGCGTCCTGACAGTAAAATAATGAGTGATTCATGGGATGATGTACCTGATTATATAAAGAATACTTTTGACAGGCTGGGAATACCTGAGGCTGAAAAGCTGTCACTTGCAGGAGTGGGAGCACAGTATGATTCTGAAGTGGTGTATCACAGTATTCATGAAGAGCTGGTAAAACAGGGAGTTATCTATACTGATATAGAGACAGCACTTAGAGAGCATGAAGATATAGTAAAAGAATATTTTATGAAACTGATAACTATGAATGATCATAAATTTGCTGCGCTGCACGGGGCTGTTTGGTCAGGGGGATCATTTGTATATGTTCCGAAAGGAGTAAAGGTAGATAAACCTTTGCAGTCATATTTCAGACTAAATGCCGCTGAAGCGGGACAATTTGAGCATACGCTGATAATAGTGGAGGAAGGCGCGGATTTACACTTTATAGAAGGATGTTCAGCGCCAAAATACCAGAAAAATGCACTTCACGCAGGAGCAGTGGAATTATTTATAAAAAAAGGCGGAAGACTAAGATACTCGACTATAGAAAACTGGTCAAGAAATATGTACAATCTGAATACCAAAAGAGCAACAGTAGATGCAGACGGAGTAATAGAATGGGTATCAGGATCATTCGGGTCAAGAGTATCAATGCTTTATCCTATGAGTATTCTTAAGGGAGAGCGTGCAAGATGTGAATTTACAGGAATTACTTTTGCTTCTACAGGGCAGTATCTGGATACAGGATCAAAGGTAATACACGCAGCACCATACACAACTTCCAATGTACACTCAAAGTCAATTTCCAAAAACGGAGGTACGGCTCTGTACAGAGGACTTCTGAGAGTGGCGCCTAATGCACACGGATGTAAGTCTACAGTAGAGTGTGAGTCATTGATGCTTGATAATGAATCAAGATCAGATACTATACCTATTATAGAAATACATAATGACAATATAGATATCGGGCATGAGGCCAAGATAGGAAGAATAAGCGAGGAAGCTATATTTTATTTAATGTCGAGAGGTATCAGCAAGGATGAGGCAAAAGCCATGATAGTAAGAGGGTTCGTGGAGCCGATTTCCAAGGAACTGCCGCTTGAATATGCAGTAGAGTTAAATAAATTAATAGAGCTGGAGCTGGAAGGTACTATAGGATAGGAGGGCACTTAGATGTTTAACGAAGATAATATAAAAGAACTTGATAATTATCAGTTCAGGATAGATAATTTTAGAAAATATTCAGCTTTGTCAGCGCCGAAATGGAAAAGAATCGCTCATAATGTGGAGGTTCCGGAAGATTATAAAAAATTCGGCGGGGTTTCTGTAAGAAATACAGAACAGGACGGATTAACAGTAAAAGACATAAACGAAGCGTTTCAGGATATAGAAAAATATAATAATGACAATGAATACGGACTAAATGAGTTTTTTAACTCACAGATGTTCTCATTTTATAACAGCGGAAAATTTATTCATATAAATGAAAGAAAAAAGCTGGAAGATACAGTATGTATAAATTATAATTTTAATAAGGAAAATAATCTGCTTATTGATTATAACGTAATTGTAGCAGAGGACTTTTCAGAAGGAACAGTTATTATAAATTATAATTCGGAAGATGATACAGAAGCATATCATAACGGAATGATCAAAATAATAGCAAAACCGAATTCAAAGCTTAAGATTATTAAAATACAGAATCTGAATCTGAACAGCTATAACTTTGAGGGAAGTAAAGCCGAAATTTTCGGAAATGCCGATGCAGCAATTTACAGTATGGAAATGGGAGCAAAGGTAAATGCAGTAAGCAATAAAAGTTATCTTGAGGAAAACGGTGCCAAAATAGAAATATGGCCGGGATATCTTGCTGATAAAGACAGAAAAGTAGATCTTGAATATTCTGTAATATTCCGAGGCAGAGATACTTCAGGGATAATAGAGGGAAGAGGAGCTGTAAAGGATACTGCGAGAAAGGTCTTCAGAGGAAATCTTTATTTCAAAAAGGGAGCAGCCCACTCGGTAGGAAGAGAAGGAGAATTTGCAATTCTTCTTGACAAGGGAGTAAGATCTGATTCTATTCCCGGATTATTCTGTGATGAGGATGATGTAATAGGCGAGCATTCTGCCAGTATAGGAAAAGTAGATGAAGCTAAGCTGTTCTATCTGATGAGCAGAGGTCTTTCGGAAAATAATGCCAAGAAGCTTATAATAGAGTCTTCTTTCAAACCTATACTAAACAGCATAGACGATACGGATATGAAAAATAAACTGCTGGAAGAACTGGAAAAAAGAATATAAGGAGCTCAATATGGAAATAAAAAAAGAATTTCCAATTTTTGATGATGAAAATCTGCATTATCTTGACACTGCTGCAACTTCGCAAAAACCTCAGGTTGTACTGGACAGCATAGAGAGATACTATAAAAACTATAACGGAAATCCCGGAAGGGGTTCTTACAAGCTTGTTATGGATTCCACAAGAATTTTTGAGGATTCCAGAAAAACAGTGCAGAGATTTTTAAATGCAAAAGAAAAAGAGGAAATAATATTTACCAAAAGTACAACTGAATCTATAAATCTGCTGGCTTATTCATTTGGTCTGGAATTTATCAATGAAGGTGATGAAATAATACTCGGTATTACAAATCATCATGCCAATATAGTGCCGTGGCAGATGGTAGCGAAAAAGAAAAAGGCAAAAATAAAGTATATTTATCTGCATGAAAACGGTCAGTTTGACTTGGATGACTTTAAGTATAAGATAAGCAGAAGAACTAAGCTGGTAGCTTTTTCAGCAGTTTCCAATGTGACAGGAGTAGTTCATCCAATAGATGAGGTAGTGGAAATTGCACATAATAACGGCGCATATGTATTGGTAGATGCTGCACAGGCATTACTGCACTTTCCAATAGATGTACTAAAGAGCAATATTGATTTTCTTGCTTTTTCCGGTCATAAATTATTTGCACCGATGGGAATAGGAATTTTATACGGAAAAAGACAGCTTCTTGAAAAAATGCCGCCTTTTTTATTCGGCGGGGATATGATAGAATTTGTAACTGAGCAGAATTCCACTTTTGCACCGATACCTAATAAATTTGAGGGCGGTACACAAAATGTAGAAGGAGCTTACGGGCTTTCAGAAGCAATAAACTATCTTAACGGAATAGGCTACGATCAGATAAATAAAATAGAACATGACTTGGAAATGAAGGCTCTTTTCGAACTTCGCAATCTCGGGTTTGTCACGACATATCATACAGAAAACGTGGAAAGAGTAGGAGTTATTGCATTTAATGTAAACGGAGTCCATTCACATGATGTAGCTTTTATACTGGATTATTACGGTGTTGGTGTAAGATCCGGGCATCATTGTGCACAGCCGCTGATGAATTATCTGGAAATACCTTCTTGCTGCAGGGCAAGCTTTGGTGTGTATAATGATGCAGGAGACGTAGAAAAGCTCATAGAAGGACTTAGAAAAGTAAAGGAAGTGTTCAAGCTATGAATTTAGAAAAATTATATCAGCAGACTATTTTGGAATACAGCAGCAGAAAAGATCTGAAAAGAGAAATAGAAAGTCCTACTTATATAGAAAGAGGACATAATCCCAATTGCGGTGATGATCTTACATTGGAAATAAAACTAAATTCAGATAATATAATCGAAGATGCTGCTTTTTTAGGAAATGGATGTGCTATTTCGTCAGCTTCTACAGCAATGCTTATTGACCTTATAAAGGGAAAAAGCATAGAGGAAGCAAAAGAAAAAACAGATATTTTCTTTAAAATGATGGGACAAAAAGAAAAACTGAACAGCGATGAAATGAAAAAACTGGGTGATGCAGTACTTATGGAATATGTGGCAAATATGCCTGCAAGAATAAAGTGTGCTACGCTCAGCTGGCATTCGCTTAAAGTGATTATTGATAAAAATGAAGAAAGTAAGTAGGATTTTATCCTGCTTATTTTTTATATAATCTGATATTTATTGACATAAAGGATTTAGTTTATCAGTAAAAGCAATTTTTATTATGAAGATAAAAACTATGTTATAATATAAAAAAATCCGGGAGGGATATTTATGTCATGTTTAGGAGTTCTTTTCAGCATAGACGGCAGTGAAGCTGAAAAGCTGAAAAAGATGGAGAGAGGGAATATAGTAGAGTATATTCAGGAAGAAATAGAAGAAGTTTATTTTAATGAAAAGCAGGAGCAGACAGCAGAGCTGGATAAAGCATGGGATGCGATACACAGGGCCTTTTGCGAAAGTGAATTGTTATTTCAGCATGGAGAGCAGCCATTTAGTTTTGTAATTCTGGACGGAGAGATACTATATGGAGATATGGAGGACGAAGATGACTATATAGTGTCATATAAAAATGCAGAACAGGTAAAATCCGTATCAGAGGCTTTAAAGAATCTTTCGGAAAGCGAATTCAGAGAAAAATATTTTAAAATTGATGAGGCGAAGTATGAATATCCTCTTAGTGAAGAAGATTTTGAGTATTCCTGGGGATGGCTGTCTAATACTTTTGAATTTTGGCACAATGCAGCTAAAAATAATTTATCGGTGATTTTTACTGTTGATCAATAAAAAATACTGATAATATGTCTGTATTTTCACGTTTCTTTTTCATTAGATAAACTTTTTTTCATAAAATAAAAAAAAGTTCAGAAAATTTTATTTTTAAAGAAAATAACTAAATCATATTTCATTTTTATATTAGTATAAATATTTTATATCAATTACATTGTAGACAATATAAAATATTTATGATATTTTATATATTGAGAATACTAAAGTGGAAAGGAAGTAGGATAGTGGATTATATTGATAGTATCTTAAAAAAAGTAGAATCAAGAGACGGACATGAGAAAGAATTTATGCAGGCAATGAAAGAAGTACTAAAATCACTGGAACCGGTTATAGCAAAGCATCCTGAATATCAGGAAAACGGAATTCTCGAAAGACTGGTAGAGCCTGAAAGACAGATAATCTTCAGAGTACCATGGGTAAACGATAAAGGCAAAGTAATGGTGAACAGAGGTTACAGAGTACAGTACAACAGTGCAATGGGACCTTATAAAGGAGGACTCAGACTCCACCCTTCAGTTAATCTTGGAATAATAAAGTTTTTGGGCTTTGAGCAGATATTTAAGAACGCTCTGACAGGACTTCCAATAGGCGGAGGAAAAGGAGGATCTGATTTTGATCCGAAAGGGAAATCTAATAATGAAATAATGAGATTCTGCCAGAGTTTCATGAATGAATTATATAGACATATAGGTTTAAATACAGATGTTCCGGCTGGGGATATAGGTGTCGGAGGAAGAGAAATAGGATATTTATTCGGACAGTATAAAAAAATAAAAAATTCATATGATACAGGAATTCTTACGGGAAAAGGACTTGAATACTGGGGTTCTCTTGTAAGAAAAGAAGCAACAGGATACGGGCTGGTTTATTTTATGGAAGAAATGCTTCAGGAGCATGATTCTGCTTTTGAAGGTAAAACTGTTGTAATTTCCGGATCAGGAAATGTCGCTATTTATGCTCATGAAAAAGCTACACAACTGGGAGCAAAAGTAATAGCAATGAGTGATTCATCAGGATATATAGTGGATAAAAACGGTATAAATCTGGATACCATAAAGAAGCTAAAAGAAGTAGAAAGAAGAAGAATAAAGGATTATCTGGAGTTTCATAAAGATGCTGAATTTCATGAAGGATTCCAAGGAATCTGGGATGTTAAGTGTGATATAGCACTTCCTTGTGCTACACAAAATGAAATAGCTCTGGAACAGGCCAAAAAAATGGTGGAAAACGGAGTTATAGCTGTAGGAGAGGGAGCAAATATGCCTTGTCTTGATGAAGCTGTGGAATACTTTCTTGCAAATAAGGTTCTGTTAGGACCGGGGAAAGCTGCAAATGCAGGAGGAGTAGCTACTTCAGCTCTGGAAATGAGTCAGAACAGCATGAGACTTGCATGGACATTTGAAGAAGTGGACAAAAAACTTCATGAAATAATGAAAAATATTTTTAAAGAAGCAAAAAAAGCTGCAAGAGATTACGGAGTACCCGGGAATTATGTAGTGGGTGCGAATATTGCCGGATTTAAGAAAGTGGCAAATGCTATGCTTGTACAAGGAGTAATATAATTTTTAAAATATATAAAAACCTTGATAAGGGACTATATTAAAAAGTAAGATTTTTGATATGGTTCCTATTTTTTTGTATTTAGAAAAATACTGAAAAAAATTGAAATTTTTTGAAGATTTTCAAAATTTTTATAAGAAAAATTACATATCAGATTATTTTTGGCTTGGATGGTAATTTTTACGAGTAAAAGAATATGATGCAACTGGAAAAACGGATTATTCAGGTAATGAAAGCCCAAAAAATATGAGAATAAAACTATATAAACAAACAGCAGAAATAAATAATAAAAAATTTTAAAAATAGTATGATTTTTTATGATATATACATAAATATTATCCTTAAAATAGCCTGCAATAAAAATATAATATATGAAAAAATCAATCCAAAAACAACTCCAATCTTTCGATTTTTAAATTGAAAAAAACAATTATTTTTATATGCCGTATTTAAAGGCTTGTAATAAGATTTGTGAAAATGTAAAAAAAAAATTCATCAAACAATATGCTGAAAATAAAGGTTTTCATTTAATGTGTATGAAGCAAAAAAGTTTTATTTCAATAAATATCATATTTTTTCATTTTATAATATGAAAATAAATGAAAATATTTTAAAAAAAATAAAAAATATTGACAAAAAATAAAAATGAGATATAACGTTAGTAATAGTTAGTCATTATTGAGAGGAGATATTAATATGAAATTTGCAGCAAGAATTAACAGTTTTAAAAGTAAAGGAAAAACTACACTGGACATTATAAGAGAAATTTCAAAAATAGAAAAGGTAACACATGTAGATTTAAATTATCCTGAACATTTTGAAAATACAGATTTTGAAGAATTAAAAAATCTTTTGGAGGAGAAAAAAATAAAGGTAAACGGTCTGGCTTTGAGATTCAGAGATGAATATAAAAACGGAGAGCTGGGAAATACAGATAAAAAAATAGCAGAACAGGCAAAACAATTATGCCTGGAAGCTATAGACACAGCTGAAAAATTGGGGGCTGATCTGGTTACGATCTGGCTGGGATACGATGGATTTGACTATTCATTTCAGATTCCGTATGAAAAGACATGGAGCCAGCTGGTAAAAGCATTCAAGGAAATAGCCTCTTATAACAAAAAAATAAAAATAAGCATAGAATATAAGCCGTTTCAGCCGAGAGCATTTTCAATGATTTCAAGTATAGGAACAACATTACTGATGGTTAGTGAAACAGAAGAAGAAAATATTGGTGTGACGCTGGATTACTGTCATATGCTGATGAAGGGCGAAAATCCGGCATACGGACTGTCACTGGCAGCTGAAAGAAAAAAACTGTACGGCGTACATATGAATGACGGCCACGGACTGAATGATGACGGCTTAATAACAGGAAGCGTGACTTTTATAAAAACTTTAGAATTTATATATTATCTGAAAAAATATTCTTATGACGGAGTTATATATTTTGACACATTTCCTATAAGAGAAAATGGTATAGATGAAGTGAGAAAAAATATAGAAATATATGAAAAATTGGAAAGTTTAGTAGAAAAAATAGGTATAGAGAAAATTGGAAATATAGTAAGCGGAAATGATGCGGTGAAGGCACAGAATATTCTGTTAGAATGTCTGGGATAAAGCAGTCGGGAAGATATTATTTTAAAAATTATATATTAAATTTAGTAATCTAGGAGGCTATAATGAAAAAATTAGTAAAATTATTAACATTGGTTTTTGTAACATCGGTATTGTTTACGGCATGTTCAGACAAAAATAAAGAAACTGGGGAAGGGAATAAGGAAAATAAGCCGCAGCAGACAGAAGCATTTAATCCTGACAGTGACCCGAACGGTGTAGAGTTCAGCGAAATAAGAGAGAAACTCGGAGCAATGCCTAAAGTAGAGGGAGAAATTAAATTAGGATCTGTTGCCAAGGCATTTGAAAATGAGTACTGGAGAACTCTAAAAGAGGGTGAAGAGCTTGGAACACAGAAATTTAAAGAAAACGGCTATAATATTACTCTTGATATGAAGTCTGCACAGGGAGAAGGAGACGAACAGGGACAGCTTTCCATAGTAGAGGACATGATTAATAAAAAATATACAGCATTACTGTTATCACCTATATCTGACGGTAATCTGGTACCCGGTGTGGAAAAAGCCAAGAAAAATAATATACCGGTAATCAATGTAAATGACGGAATCATAAAAAATGCAGATATATTTGTGGGGCCAAAGGCCATAATGAACGGAGAACTGGCAGCTGAATGGATTTCTAAAAAAATAGGTGGAGAAGGAGAAGTCGCAATAGTCATAGGGATGCCTAAAGCCTTTGCAGCAAGACAGAGAACTCTTGGATTCGAGAATTGGATGAAATCAAATGCCGCTGGTGTAAAAATAGTGGAAAAGCAGAATGCAGACTGGGACAGAGCCAAAGCTAAAGATCTGGCAGAAATATGGATAAAAAAATATCCGAATTTGAAAGCTATCTTCTGTAACAATGATGTAATGGCTTTAGGTGTTCAGGAAGCTGTAAATGCTTCTAAAAGAGATATACTGGTAGTAGGGGTAGACGGTATTAAAGAAGCTTATGAATCTATAAGAAAAGGAGAAATGGATGCTACCGTAGACTCATTCCCGTTATATAAAGGGCAGATAGCAGTAGAAATGGCTCTGAGATCATTAGGGGGACAGCAGCTTCCAAGAGTAATATGGACACCGCAGGCATTAATAGACAGTACAAATGTAAATGAACCATCAGAAAAAATAATTAACTGGAAAGAACCGGTTTTTTAAAAAACAGTAAATTATAATGGCAGGTGTAAGAATGAATGATTCAATAATAAAATTTGATAATGTGGGTAAGCAGTTTCCGGGAGTAAAAGCATTGGATAATATAAATTTTAATGTGAAAAAAGGAGAGGTTCATGCATTATTAGGGGAGAACGGAGCCGGAAAATCTACCTTACTGAACATACTTCACGGTGTTTATAATATATATGACGGAGATGTCTGGATAAAGGGAGAAAAAATCAATTTTAAGAGTGCACATGATGCGATAAAATACGGAATTGCAAAAGTACATCAGGAGGTTAGTCTGGTTAACGAGCTTACTGTAGGTCAGAATATAGTCTTAGGATATGAGCCTAAAAAAGGAATATTTGTAGATCATAAAAAACTTCATGAAGAAGCAAATAAAATACTAAAAAGACTTAACTGCAGGTTTAAAAGCGAGGATTCGATAAACGGGCTGAGTGCCGGAGAAATGCAGATGATTGCCATAGCGAAAGCCCTGTATCATAAAGCGGAAATAATATCTTTTGATGAACCGTCTTCGTCTTTATCTAACAATGAAGTAGAGATATTGCTAAATATAATATTTGAACTGAAAAAACAGGGAATAACGATTTTATATATAAGTCACAGAATAGATGAAATTTTTAAGGTATCGGACAGAGTAACAGTTCTAAGAGACGGAAAATATGTAAATACTTTTGAAACAGAAAAAATTGATCAGAAAACCCTTATAAAAAATATGGTTGGAAGAGATGTAGCAGCATTTGCGGTGAGAAATAAAAAAAGGTGTGCGACAGATGAAGTCGTACTGGAGGTCAGAAATTTAAATAAAAACGGGGTTTTTGAAAATATCAGTTTTGATCTTCATAAAGGAGAAATATTAGGCTTTTTCGGACTTGTAGGTTCCAGAAGAACAGATGTAATGCGGACTATTTTCGGGGCTGATAAAAAAAGTAAGGGAACAATTCTCATAAAGGGAAGAGAAATAACAATGAAAACACCTAAGCAGGCAGTAGAAAATCATATTGCCCTTATACCGGAAGACAGAAAAAAGCAGGGATTTGTAAAAGAATTAAGCAATGCAGAAAATATAGGTCTCAGCTGTCTGAAAAAATTTACAAAATACGGGTTTATTGACCATAAGAAAAAAATAAAAAACAGTGAACATTTTATAGAAGAAATGAATCTGAATCCAAAGGATCCTGAATATAAAACTTTTAATTTAAGCGGAGGAAATCAGCAAAAGGTAGTGATTTCAAAATGGCTGTCTACCGAAGCAGAGATATTCATTTTAGATGAACCTACTAAGGGGGTCGATGTAGGAGCAAAGGCAGAAATATACAGGATTTTGGAAGAATTAGTATCACAAGGAAAGTCAATTCTTATGGTTTCATCTGAATTACCGGAAATTATAGGAATGAGCGACAGAGTAATAATAATGAATGAGGGAAAAAAACAAAAAGAGCTGAGTTATACAGAGTTTACGGAGGAACGCATTCTGAATTATGCAATAGGAGGGAATAAATGAAAAGTATAAAATTAGGAAGAGAATCGGGAATAGTAGTCGCACTGGTAATGATGATAATAGTATTCTCACTTATAGATCCTATATATCTGAGTTCTAGCAATATTGTGGATATAGTGAAACAAAGTACGATAAACGGGCTGCTCGGCATAGGAATTACACTGGCAATAATAACAGGAGGAATAGATCTTTCAATAGGGTCTACGTTTGCAATAGTTATAGTCAGTGTGGGAAAATTACTGGTATCGGGAGTCAATCCGTTTTTAGCTTTTGCTATTGGAATAATACTGGGCTTTTCTTTGGGAATTGTAAACGGGATTTTAGTGGCAAAGGTGAAGCTACAGCCGTTTATAGCAACTTTGGGAACTATGAGTATATACAGGGGTGTCGCTTATATAATAACAGGAGGATGGCCCGTACTGGATATACCGGAAAATTTCAGAAAAGCACTGGATGGTGATATATTTGGAGTTATCCCGTCTTCTGTGGTATTATTATTTGTAGTAGGCATTATAATATGGATTATCTTAAAATATACAAGATTCGGAAATTATATTTATGCACTGGGAAGTAATGAAGAAGCTACAAAGCTGTCAGGTGTAAATGTAGATTTTAATAAAATGATGGCATATGCTATCTGCGGAGTAGGAGCAGCTCTTGCCGGGATGGTTTTACTGGCAAGATTAGGAACAGGAGAGCCTACAGCCGGACAGGGTTATGAATTAAATGCAATAGCGGCAGCAGCAGTGGGTGGAACAAGCCTTATGGGAGGTAAGGGTACAATGCTGGGAACAATACTGGGTACGATATTACTGTCAGCTTTGAGAGTAGGGTTGATAGTAGTAGGGGTAGATTCATTCTGGCAGTATATAGCTACCGGAATTATAATAGTAATCGCAGCTTGTTTTGAAATAATACAAAATAAAATTTCATCTATAAAGGTTTCAAGATCAAAGTTAAGCAAGGCTTAGAGCCAAACATATAATCCGTGTTATAAACATAAATTGGGAGTGATAAGATGAAGGAAAAGAAAGCAGTTATTATTGGAAGCTTAAATTATGATATTATTTTGAAACAAAAAAGACTGCCTAAAATAGGCGAGACATTTGTAGCTGACAGTATAACAATGTGCGGGGGCGGAAAAGGAGCCAATCAGGCAGTACAGCTTTCTAAATTAGGCGGAAAAGCTTTTATGGCAGGGTGTGTCGGAAATGACAAATTTGGTGAGGAATTACTTTCGAATTTGCAAAAGCATAATGTAAATACCGATAATGTAAAGTTATCAGAGAAAAATAATACAGGCATGGGTATAGTGAATGTATTCGATGACGGTAAGCTTATTGCAACAATAACCAGAGGAGCAAATTACGATATTACAAATTCAGATATAGATAAAATAAAAAATGAGATAATAAGTGCTCAAATAATAATACTTCAGATGGAAATACCGATTGAAGTGATAGAATATGTCATAAATCTTGCGAGCAAGCATGATGTCTATATTATATTAAATGCAGCACCGGCATGTGAGATCAAAGAAGAGGTGCTGTCTAAGGTAAACTGTCTTGTAGTGAATGAAACGGAAGCTTCTTTTTATCTGAATAAAGAAATTAATGACGTCAAATCGTCCATAGAAAACTGTGAAGAATTATACGGAAAAATAAAAGATCTTCTTATAATAACTCTGGGAGAAAACGGAAGCCTGCTGTATGACGGAAAAGAAAAACTGCATATAAAGGCAAGAAAAGCGGAAGTAACAGAAACAACAGGTGCAGGCGACTCATTTATAGGAGCCTTTGCATATAAGCTCTTAAATGATTCTTCCTATAAAGAAGCAGCTGAGTTTGCATCACTTGTAAGTTCTATAACCGTGACAAAAATAGGAGCACAGGATTCTATGCCTACATATGAGGAAGTAAAGAAATTTTTATAAAAATAATTTGATAATAAAAAATAATATGATATCATTAGGAAAAAAGGAGAAAAATAATTGATACCTTACCTAAGAAAAAAAAGAATACTAGATGAACTGGAAAAAAAAGAAATTGTGTATTTAGAGCATTTTGTAGATATTCTGTATGAAGTCTCAGAGTCAACAATAAGAAGAGATCTGAAAATATTATCAGATGAAGGGAAGATTATTTTGCTTCACGGAGGAGCAATAAAGTTAAAGAAAAATTCTAAAGAGGTTCCTGTAGTATCAAAAAAACTTATGAATGTGAAGTTTAAGGAAAGAATAGCCAAATATGCTTCATCTCTTGTACAAAACGGAGAAACCATATATCTGGATTCAGGAACAACTACAGAGTTGATGATAAAATATCTGAAAAATAAAGATATCACTATTGTTACGACAAATACACAAATACTAAATCAATTAGAAGATACTAAATTTGAATGTATTCTCATAGGAGGAGAAATAATAAAGAATTTAGGATCTACAGTGGGAGTTCTGACCGACAGAATGCTTTCGGAATTTCATTTCAGCCGTGCTTTTTTGGGTGCAAACGGATATAGTGAGGTAAACGGAGTCAGCACGTACGATTTGAGAGAAGCAAATAAAAAAAGAATAGTGAAAAGAAATTCTGATAATACATACGTACTTTTAGATTCCAGTAAAATAGGAAAAAATGCCGTGTGTAAAGTATTTGAATTAGAAGAGATAGAGCTGATAACAGACAAAATGAATGATATTTTGAGAAAATACAAAAATTATATTATTGTTTAAAGAAAAAGTAGGATAAATAGAATTTTTCAGATACTTAATACTTTTACTAATTAAATAATATCTGTAATAATGAGGAGCGTAAGCTCCTTATTTATTTAAGAATGAATATTGTGTAAAGCAGGAAAATTTGTTAAAATAAATTAGCATATGGTGAAAGGAGAAAACATATGAAAAAAGTGATAGTATTGTCAATTATTATGCTTTTAGTTACAAGCTGCGGTTCATTAACAGTAATGGGCGGGGTAGGAGTATAAAAATACGGAGTGAAAAAAGAAAAGAATTATTTTTAGAGATCAGTTCAGGCTGATCTCTTATTTTACGATATGTATTTTTATATACAAATTTACTTTGAAATTAATTAGATTAATTAAATAAAAAACTAATAAAAAAGAAAGACCGGACTAATCAGGGAGGAGTATTATTACATTATCAGTAAAATAAACTTATGAAGTATTTCATCAAGGATTGGAAATACAGAATATATCTTTTGGAACGGAGGGATAAATTTATTAAAGTCTTATCAAATATACCGGCTATGTTTAATTATTATCTTTTATATAATTCTAAAAGAAAAGGATGAATAAAGTGGAAAGTATCAGGTTAGAGCAGATAATACTTTTTTATATCTGTTATATTGATAGGCTTGCGGGTATCAGAATAAAAATGTAAGGATTAACAAACCAGAAGGAAATTGAATGAAAAAAACAGTAATAGGAGCGTTAATGGTAATAAGTATCTTAACGCTGGGAGCGGAGAAAGGTAAAACAACAGAGCCTGCAGTTCCTGATTTTGAAGCACAAATGGAAAAAGCAGATAAAATAGAAAGTTATAAAGCTAAAAAAGACAGTGCATGGCATAAGAATGAATATAAAAAAGTGCTAAAATATCTGAAAAAAAAGAAATGAGGTAAATTTTATGAAAAAAGCACTAATGATTTGTGCGGCAGGAACAATGATTTTTGTGTCATACAGTGCTGAAAATACAGCTCCGGAAGTAAGTAAAGCAGTAGAAGACAGAATTACAAAGGATTATGATCAGGACGGAGTGTATTCGTCATATGAAAAAGCATTAAGACGTGCACAGGGATCAATATATGTAACATTGCCCGAAAAAAGAGGTGAATGGTATTCTACTCTGGATAAGATAAAAGAGGAAGAAAAAGAATTGATGCCTGATGAAGAAGCAAGAATGAGAAGAAAGAGGTAAATGATGAAAAGATTGGGAATAATGTCTGTATTATGCGTAGCGGCAGGAATTTGGGCAAGTGCAGCTTCTACGTATGAGTATAAAAGAGAGCTGAGAGAAGGTGCGAGAGGAAAATGGATAAATCTCAGACAGCATTTAAACAGCGGAACAAGATTGGAAAAGGAACTGATAAAGGTAGACCGCCAGATAGATAAAAAAGCGGCTGAGATAAAAGAAATAGAAGATTTATTATTTAAAATAGAGCAATATAAGGCGGAAAACAATATAAGATAAAAGCAGAGTTTAGGATTTGGAGTAGAGTATAAAAACTTTTTAGTGGATTTGACATACGATATAACACAATCAAAGGCTGAAGAAAAAATATATAATTATGATGATAATGAAGGATTTAATCATGATTATGATTTTGATATACAGAAACTAACTTTATCTTTTGGATATCAGTTTAATTTTTAAGATATCAGATAATGATTAATTAATGGATTCAGACAGTATTCAAAAGAATACTGTCTTTTTAAATTACAAAAAGATTAGGTACTTATTGTCAAAATAGTAAAAAATAATTGACAATAATAAATATATTGTTGTATAATAACAATTAACTAAGGAAAATCAAAGAATATAAATTAATTTTAAAATAGCAAATAGAAGAAATATTAATAGTAACATATTAGGGTAACACTAATAACAATTACTAAGTATCTCGTTTATTTGTTATTTTTTTTTTAAAGGAGAAAAAAATGAAGAAGAAAATAATAGCAGTTTTTTTATTGGGAAGCATTGTATTTTCAGCAGGAGTGGGAGATATAATAGAAAGAAACAATGCTGCAATAGAAAATGAAAGAAGACAGCAGGAGCTGGAGAGAAGGCAAAAGGAACTGGAAAGAGAGAACTTCGGGAAAGAACCTCAGATAATAGACGGTACTGGTGAGGTCGATACAAGTGTAAGATTCTTTATCAGAAAGATAGAAGTACAGGACGAATATAATCTTCTGAGCAAAGCTGAGATAAAAGCCGTAATAAAGAAATATCTGAACAGAAAGCTAAGCTCCAAGGATATAAATAAGCTTATGACAGAACTTAATAATAAATATATAGAAAAGGGATATATAACAACAAGAGTAAGGCTTGACGAAACACAAAACCTAAGTGAGGGAACGATAAGACTGATAACTCTGCCCGGAACAGTGGAAGGAGCAAGCCTGAATGAAAATACCTTTTCTGACAGGATGAAGGTATTTATGTCAGTTCCAAAGAATAAGAAGAGAATATTAAGATTACAGGATACAGAACAGGCAACAGATCAGTTTAACAGGGTATCAAGTAATAATGTAGAGATAAAAATAGCACCGGGACAGGAAGCAGGAGGTTCTATACTACAGATAGAAAACCAGCAGACCAGGACATTTAATGCAAATATCTCATATAATAACTATGGAGATGAATCAACAGGAAGAGACAGAGGAAAGATAGATATTACGAAGGATAATCTTTTTGGAATAAATGACAGTTTTTATGCTTCATATCAGAGAGGGAGGAATAAAAGACCCTTGAGAAATGATTATACAGGCTCATCCTCAATACCGCCGGGAACGATAATCAAGGATAAGGATGATCTTCTTCCTGCAGATACAGAAGCGGAACCGGAAAAGTTCAATGAAGACTGGTCATTGAATTATTCATTTCCATTCAGATACTGGACATTCAGTACAGGCTACAGTCATTCGTACTATATAAGCAGCAGTGAAGGATATAACGGACTGTATGATACAAGCGGGAGATCAACCCAGTTTAATCTGAATGCAGACAGAGTGGTATACAGAAATAAAATGAGTAAGATAAGTATAAACGGAGGACTAAAGCTAAAGACAAATCAGAATTACTTTGAAGATGTCCAGCTTGTGGACAGGAGACTGACAATAGGAAGTCTTGGAATAAATTACAGCAGAGGTTTCTTTGGAGGAATACTGGGATTTGATGTTTCATATGACAGAGGACTTCCATGGTTCAGATCAGCGGATGATCATGAGAAGGAGATATATGATCCAAAGGGAAGATTTGACAAGTATGGACTTAATATAAACTGGTATAAGCCGATGACAATAGGAAAGCAAAGATTTACCTATAGACTGGTAGGAGTGGGACAGTATACACAGGATGTACTTTATGGAAGTGAAAAGATAAGTATGGGAGATGAGTACACAATAAGAGGATATAAAGGAGATTCCATATCGGGAGATAAAGGATATTATGTAAAAAATGAGCTGTCATATAACTTAAATATATCAAAAATAGGAAGTATATCGCCGTATATAGGTTATGACTTTGGAGAGAGCTGGAATAATGAGGTACATGATATATACAGATATGGATACATGAGAGGATTTGCAGTAGGAGTAAAGTATTACGGGGAAATATTTAATTTTGATATAGCATATACGAAGCCTGATAAGGCATCGGGTTATGTAAGTAAACCTGAGGATGAGGTATATGTGACATTTGGAATAAAATTTTAATAAAAAAAAGGGAGTTAAAACATGAAAAAACATATTTTTTTGGTAATGTTAATTTTAGTATTATCATTTCAGTTAAACGCAAAAAAGATAACAAATAAAGTTTTGGTTTATTCAACAGCAGAAAATCTTACTAAAGAGGAAGTAGCAGTATTGGGAATATCTAAGGATGTTACTTTAATTGAAATTAATAAATCCAAATTTAAAGTAAATGGAGACAGGGTATATATTGCACCAGGAAGGCATACTTTTCAGGTGAAAAAACCTTTAAGTATAACATATGATGGTGAGTTATCAGCTACTTTGGAAGCTGGGAAATACTATGTTCTGGATACCTGGACAGAACCAGCAGGTGGAAGATATTACAGAGTAATATATAAAGTATTTGAAGTATCAGAAGGTGATTTTGAGAACTATAACAGAAAAGTATTAAACAAGTTGATTAAAGAGAGTAAAAACTAAAAAATTTAATAAAAAGGTGAGGAGATTATGAAGAGAGGAAAAAGGTATAACATTGTAAAAAGAAATATAGCAGTAGGGTTACTGCTTGGAATGTTGAACAGCATGTTGTTTGCAGATATAAAGGTAGATAAAAATGTACCACAGAAAACAAGTGTAGACAGAGCACAAAATGGTGCGAACATTGTAAACATAAACACCCCCAATGGTAGAGGTATCTCAGTTAATGATTTTAGTGAGTTTAGAACAAAAGACCCTACAGTATTTAATAACTTTGGTCAGGGAGTGGGAAGAAGTTATCTTGCAGGAATGATGGCAGCTAACCCAAATCTGACAAAGGAGCAGGCAGCAAGATTAATATTGAACAGGGTAGGCGGAAATAACAGAGTAGAAATAGAAAACTGGCTTGAAGTGATGTCAGAAAATAAAACTGATATAATTTTTTCGTCACAGAATGGTTTCTATTTAAATAATACGGGCTTCATAAATTTTGATAAAGCAATATTTACAACATCAAGAGTAGATTTAGACGGAAACGGAGATCTTCTTCCTTTCAATATTCGAGGAGGAAAGATAGAAATAGGTCGTGAAGGAATAAATGCAGAAGGAGTAAGATATTTAGCACTGTTATCAAGACAGATGTATATAGACGGTCAGATATATGCAAAGGATGCAGATATAAACCTGATAGCAGGAGACTTTGACTATAATCCTCATACAAGAGATTATACAAAACAAGGAGTAAATAACAATGAGCTTTTGATATCTTCATCAGCATTCGGTTCAATCTATGGAAATCAGATAAAGATAGTAGGAGTAAATGGAAATATTGGAGTTGCAGGCGACGTCATTTCAGAACGTGTGTTGAAAATCAATGCAGATGGTACAATAGTAACTAATAAAACACAGGCTAAAGAAGCCATAGAAATAAAGGCAAAAGAATTTGTTCAGGAAGGTTCGATATATACAGAAGGGAAATTAACAATAGAAGCAAATAAAACTACATTAAAAGGTTCAGGAACACAAGCATCTGAAATAGAAATAAGCGGTAATCTGGATAATAATAGTAATCTTTATTCAACAGGTAATGTAACTGTAGGAAAAGATGTAAAGAATAAAGGACAGATAATATCAGAAAATGATTTAGATATAAAAGGGAGTCTTGATTCAGATAATTTAGTATATGGAAAAAATGAAATAAGAGTTGGGAAAAGTCTGGTTAATAGATCTGATATACAAAGTGAAGGGAATATAACTGTTTCAGAAGATACAATAAATACAGGAAGAATACTTTCTGATAAAGAACTTAATATAAAAGGGAATACAGTTAATCAGGGAACTTTATACGGAAAAGACAATGTAAAAATAGAAAAAAATCTCAATAATACAGGAAGTGTTCAGACTACAGGAGAATTAAGAGCTAAAGATACAGCGAATACAGGAAAACTTACAGTAGAAGGAAATATAAGCACAGATAATTTAGATAATAACGGAGAAATAATAACAAATAAAAAACTTGTCACAAAAAACCTTGAAAATAAAAGTACAGGAAAGATAACAACAGGAGAAGGAATAGATACAGCAGGAAATGCAGCAAACCACGGACAAATAAATACAAACGGCAGTTTTATAATATTTTCAAACCTTGAAAACTATAATGTAATTAATGTAGGAGGATTAGTAAGTACAAAAGATTTAACAAATACAGGTACATTAAAGGTATCAGATAAAATAGTATCAAAAGGGTTTAGTTTTACAAATACAGGAGAAATAGTAACAGTAAATTTAGATGTAGACAGTACAAATATCATGAATACAAATAAGATAACAGTCGTAGAGACATCTAAACTAAAAGGAAGCAGTAATGTAAATAATCAGGGGATAATAGCTTCAAAGAATATAGAAATAACAACACCGGTATTAATAAACAGCGGTCAGATATTAGCAGAAGAAGTGATAACAGCTAATAATACGAGTTTAACTAATACAGGAAAGCTGGCATCAAATGGCAGTATAAACTTAAATAATACATCAATAGTAAATAGAAGTTCAATAGAATCAACAATAGTAAATTTACAAAATGTATTTTCTTATGATAATAATACTGGGATAATAAGAGGAAATAATATAACATTAACATCTTCAGGGAATTTACTTCTTGAAGGAAAAATACAGGGAATAAATAACTTATTAATATCTGGAGTGGACATAACAAATAACGGAAATACAATAAGTTCAGGGTTATTAAGATTATCAGGAAGAGATATAACGAATAACTTAACAATATCAGCAAGTAATGTGGAATTACTGGCAACAGGAAATATATTAAATAATTCCATGATAGAGGGAGAAAGAGGAAAATTATCAGGAAATAATATAACAAACAAGGATTTGATAGTATTTCTTGATAAGCTTGATATAGAAGGAACAAAGTTTGTAAATAAAGATGCATCAGTATACAGTGATAATGAATTGAATATATCCACAGGTGATGTAGATAATACAGGCGGGGAGATAGTAGGGCAGAGTACCCTTAATATAACAGGCTTTAATTTACTGGATAATACAAAGGGGATAATAGACAGCAGAGGAAATATACTGTTAAGCGGGAATAAGCTTTTAAACAGCGGAGAAGTATCAGGACAATACAGACTTTACTGGGAAACATGGGACGGTCGTATAATATATGATGATGTATGGAGAAACTTAGATGATACTTATACACTGACAGGAAACAGTAGTTTGATAACTAGACTGAATGAATGGATATTTTCAGAAGGCAGATCAAATATGCAGGGTTGGGGAATAAATCCTAAAGATGAACTTGATGACATAAATAATGATTTAGACTATAAGCTTTATTACGGGAATCTGACAAGCAGCCAGCTTAATCCTACAAAAAATTATATGACACAGGTACTAACAGGATATATAGATACAAGCAGACTTGTAACAGAGGGCGGAAGAATATTGTCAGGAGGAAATCTGACACTTGATGTAATAGAACTGGAAAATGTGAATTCAAAAATAAGTTCAGGAGGTACATTAAGAATAACAGATAAGGTTCAGACAATAAAAAATGAAACAACAGCTTCCACAATAAAAGTTTATGACGGTGAAGAACAGGTAAAAACATGGGAATTACACTGGACAGCAGGAAATGGAGATACAAGAACAGGAGCAGCACTGGGAGTAAGAAGAGATTTAAAAACAGCAGGAAGAGATGTAAATATAGCGGACAGTGTATCAGTAATAGAAGGAAATAATGTGATAATAGAGGGGAGCCCTGTAATAAGTAACGGATATGTTATTCAATCAGGAGCAGTAGTAGACCCAAGTACAATAACATCAAAAGATGTAGATGTAGATCTATATTACGATCCTGTAACAGTACATGTGGACAGAACAGCAGTAATAGATATAATAACAACAGGGACAATACCATTTAATCCAGGAGTATTTAACAGTTCTGTAAGTAAGTTATTTTCGGAGAATAAAGATCCTTCATCAAAGTACTTAATGGAAACAAGATCACAATATATAGATTTATCAAGATTTTATGGAAGTGATTATTTCTTAAGCAGAATAGGATATAATGAATCAAATGACTGGAATAATGCAAGAAGATTAGGGGATGCATATTATGAAACTAAATATATGAATAATCTTCTTTTGGAAACACTGGGAACAAGATTTATAAATGGAAAAGCAGATACAGAATTAATGAAAGAAATGCTTGATAATGCAGTGGCAACAAGCGGGGATTTGCAGTTAACAATAGGAATAGCTTTAACAGGAGATCAGATAGCAGCATTGAAGAGTGATATAATCTGGTATGTGGAACAGGAAGTAAACGGGGAAAAGGTATTAGTACCACAGGTATATTTAAGTCAGGCAACATTGGAGAATATAAAGAGTCCTACAACAACAATATCAGCACAGGAAACACTTGCAATAAACAGCAGCAGTCTTGTAAATCAGGGCAGACTTGAAGGAAATACAGTATATGTAAATACAGATAATCTGATAAATAAGAGTGTGGGAGCATTAACAGCAGAGATAACAGGAACAAATATACAGATAGATGCAAAAAATGATATACTGAATATAGGAGCTGTGATAGCAGCTAAGGAAAATGTTGTATTAACAGCAGGGGGAACAATAAGCAATATAACAACTGGGGTACAGGTAATAGAACATGATAGATTAAGAGGGGAAGAAAGAAGTTATACAGCAGATAATATACAGAATGTAGGAGTGATAAGCTCAGGAGATACAACATATATCAGTGGAGAAAACTATGTATCGAGGGGAGCGGTAACACAGTCAGAGGGAACAACATATATAGAAGCAGAGAAAGATATTTCAATAAATACAATAAATCTGAGAGAATCAGAAAGAGAAGGCATAAAGAACGGTTATCAATATACAGAAGTAAATCAGAAATTAGGTTCGGAAGTAACAGGTCTTGATAATGTGATAATGAATGCCGGGAATGATATAAGTATAAAGGGAAGTACGGTAGTATCAGATGGAACAGTACAGTTAACAGCAGAAAATAATATAAATATATCAAATGATAAGAATACAATGTATCATGAGGAAAAGGAAGAGAAGAAAGGAACATTTTCAAGTTATTACAGATATGAGACGGATTACAGTGAAAGTGCAGTGGGAAGTACATTAATAGGGAATAATGTAATACTGGATGCAGGGAAAGATGTAAATATAAAAGCATCAAATGTTATAGCAGTAAAAAATGACAATATTCAAAACAGTGGTGGAAATATAATAGTAACAGCGGGAAATGATATAAATATAACAACGGATGATATGAATAATGAATACTCCTTGACAGAAAAGAGAAGTGGATTTAGTTCAAGCTTTTCAACAGGAGGCGGGGGTATATCAGCAGGAGTGAGTTACAGCAGAAGTAGTCTGGAGAATGAAAGAAACAGTACAACAGTAGCAGTGTCAAGCTTAATGTCAGAAGGAAGTACAGTATTAGATGCAGGAAACAGAGTAAGAACAGAAGCAATGCAGGCTGATATTGGAGAGAATCTTGTAATAAGGGGAGTAAATGGGGTAGAACTTCTGGATGCCAAAGAAGTATATGAAGAAAAAGTAAAACAGAAAAGTACAAGTATTGGTTTATCAGTGAGTGTAGGTTCTACAGTAACAAGCTTCATAGATCAGGCAAATAATATGTATAATGACAAGGATAAATACGGTGCTACAAATACATCAGAACTTATAAATTCAGCAGGAGACGGTTTTACTTTATTTAGAAGCGGAGTAAGTGCTTTTAATGATGCGCAGTCTATTTACGATAAACTGGTAACTGGAATACATCCTGCAAATGCCTTGGCAGGAATAACAGCAAATGCTTCATTAAGTTTTAGCCAGAGTAGTTATGAATCAAATACAAATAGTACAACATCAGTAGCAGGAAATATAAATGTAGGAAAAAACTTTGTGATAGAATCAGATGGTGATGTAAGACTGATAAATCAAAAAGTTAATGTAGGAGAAAACTTTATTGTAGATGCTAAAAATTTTGAAGCAAGAGCAGGGGAAAATACTTACAGTAATAATACAAAGTCAAGTTCATCAGGAGGAAATATAGGATATGACTTTGCTCAGAGAACAATGACAGGCGGAGTAAATGTATCAGGCGGAAAATCAAATACAGATTCTAAATATTATGATAATACAATAATAAATGTAGGAGGTATATTCCAGCTTACAACAAAAGAAGACGCTTTATTTGCAGGAGCTAATGTAACAGCAGATAAAATAAACTTTGATATTGGAAGAGATTTGAGTATAATATCCTTACAGGATGAATATAAGTCAGAAGGAAAGAATTATGGAATAGGCGGAGGCTATAGTCAGAATAATACAACTACAAATAAGCCGGAACCGGGAGCATTTACAGGAAACATAAGTTATAGCCAAAATAATGCAGAAAGTAAATGGGTAAGTAATCAGACAAGTATAATAGCAGAAAATGGCGGGAATATAAAAGTAGGAGAAACACTGACAAATATAGGATCAATTATAGGAAGTCTGAATGCAGATGAAAAACTGAGTATAGAAGCTAATAAAGTAGTGGTTTCTAACCTTGAGGATTATAACAGGGGAGAAAATGCAGGGGTTAATGTAGGAGGCATAGGCTTTAATAATAAGGCACCAATAGGACAGACAGGTGTACAGTACGGAAGCCATGATAAGGAACAGGAAAGTAATGCAACATTTGTTAATACAGAAGTGACAGAAGCAGGAAAGAAGCTGAATCTTGAGGAGCTTGGAATAAATACAGATATTAATAAGGCTCAGATAGTAACAAAAGATGAAGTGGTGGAACAGATAGATACAAATCTTCATACGGATTTATTAAATACAACAACAAGACAGCAGTTTATGGAGGATACAAGAAAAGCAGGACATGGAATACTAGATATAATAGATTCGGCAGGCAGGGATAACTTAAGATATGAAGAAGCCAGAACAGACAGATATGCGCAGTATTATATAGAAAAGAATCCTCAGATGGCAGAATTTATAAAAGATCCTGATAGTAAGAGTGCAGCTGATATTGAAAAACTAACAAAAGATTATATAAAGTATATGACAGGAAAAGATGTTGAGGTAATAATAGTAGCAACAGGAGAAGGTTCTGGATATATAAGAGGGGATCAAAAAGGTAAAGGTAAAGATAACGTTTTTCTTTTAGATTTAAATGATTTAGCAAGTGGTATGAGTGTATCAAATTTATATGGTCATGAGCCTAATCATATAGATGACCATAGAAGAGGGAGAGAAGCAGGAGAAGAGATAGCTTCAAATGCTGCAGGAGACAGATTAAGTGAAATATTAGGTGATAAAGGAAAAAGCAATGTTTTTGATATTGATAAATGGCTTGATAATAAAGACAATTTACAAGCAATTCAGGATGGGAAAAATACTCTTGACTCAGAATATGATGGATATGAAGGAGAAAATAGTTCTTATTTGGATCAAAGAACAAGAGAAGCGGGAAGTATTGCAAGCACAAAATCGGTTGCAAGTAAAAAATTAGAGAATAAAAAAGCAGATTTAGCAAAGTTGACAAATGAATATCAACAAAAATGTTCAGGAAGACAATTAAGTGGTTGTAGTAGTATTTTGAATCAGATATCATCTTTGGAAAAAGAAATAAAATATCTTCAGGGAGTAGCAACAACAGGTCAAGGTAGTGTTCATGATTCAGAAACTAAATCTCAAAAAACTCCAAATAACACTCAAAATGCTGGCAATAAGCCTAGTAATAAACCTAATAATAACACTTCTTCAAAAGCAGAGGCAAATAGTGCTAAGAAAATTAAAACAAAAGAAGAATTAGTATCAGAAATGTACAGTAAAGGCTACACACCTGATCAGTATGAGATAAGAGAAGAAAAAGGCGGAGTGTTAAGAGTAGTACTTGATTCATACAAAACTCCGGATAATTTAAATTATGATGACACAAATGTAATAGTTTGGAATAAAGGTTTAGATATACCATTAAAAGTAGCAGATGCCTATTTAAAAGCAGATAATGCATCAATGATATTAACACAAGGGCATTTGACAGATACATTTGGCCCAGTTCTTTCAGGAGGACTAATAAATAAATTTGGACCTAATTCAGGATGGGGAAGCGTAAAAGATAAGACTGAACTATCAGGAAATTCTAACTATAAAAAACTTACAAATGAAGAAATAAAAAAAGTGGGTTCTCTTTCGGAACAAAAAGACATAAGGGAATTACCAGGGAATTCTGAAGATGCTTTAAAATTTTTTCAAGCTCAAGTATCTGATTATAAAGAAGTAAAACCTGGTGTTTTTGTTGGAAAAGATGAAAATGGAATCACATTTACCTATAGAGCTCAATCAAAATCTGGTCCCCCGACTATTGATGTGAATGGAATAAAAGGAATAAGAAAAATTAAATTTAAAGAATAGATGGCTGAGGTGGCTAAATAATATGGAAATGAAAAGATTAAAGGATTTGTATAAAAAAATTTTTAGTAATAATGATCCGTTTAATAATGTATTTAATAATTATATAGAAAAAAAAATATTGATTTTTCCAACAGAAGGTTATTATTTATCAAAAGATCAATATGACAACTTAATAAAGGTATTAGATTTTTTCTTAGAGAAAGAGATATTTATATCAGAGATTGAAAATGGTGAAGAATCTTTTGAAAATACTGTTGAATATTGCTTTAATCACAATAGAATTGAACTAAAGACTTCATATGAAGAATATTTAAAGATTCCTGTTTTTTTAGAAAATATTTTATATTCTACAACAGCAAAATGGGGAATGATGATTTCTCATGAGAATCATGCTTTACTGGGAGGAAGTTCAAAATTTATACAAAAGTTTTTAGAGAATTATAATTATTTAGAAGATAAAGAAAAATTTTTAAGATATTGGCATTATAATAAACAAAATTATAATTCAGATTTAAATTGGCAGAAAGAGTTTTTTAAATACTATGATGTTTAAACAAAAAGTAATAGTTAGAGATTATCCGTATTTAAAATATTTTATAGAATGCTATTTTAATTAGAGTATGGATTATGTTGATTTAAATCAGATTGCAGCAGAATATTTAAAAATACAAACAGAGAAGTATAATTTATAATTAGAAAAAGAAATTAATAGTAAAAACTATAAAAAGGGGCTGTATCAAAAATTTTCATTTTGATACAGTCCCTTTAGTATAAATTTGAATTTGTAACACAATATTTAAAATAAATTTAAAATAATCCTTGAAAAAAATAAAATTTAAGGTATAATTAAATGCAGTTTTGTAATAAGAAAATATATAAATGGGTGTTGTTGTGGAATATTAAAGAGAAGAAATAGTAAAATATTTATAGTTTCTGAAGGAAGTACATTACTATCAGCAGGAAATAAAGTGAGAACAGAAGCAATGCAGGCTAATGTTGGGGAAGATATGATTATCAGAGGAGTAAACGGAGTAGAATTACTTGATGCACAGGAAGTATACAATGAAAAAGTAAAACAGGAAAGTAAGAGTGTAGGAATATCAGCGAGTTTGGGTTCAACAATAACAAACTTTATAAGTTCAGCAGATGAAAAATCACAAAATAATGGAAAATATGAATTTGGAAACAGATCAGAGCTTATAAATACATATGGTGACGGACTGGATTTATATAGAGAAGGAGTAAAGGCAGGAGCGGACTTATCTCAGTTAGTAGTAGACGGAATGAAAGGAAGTTATGGCTCACTAGCAGGATACGGAGTAACAGCAAATGTATCTGCAAGTATAAATAAAAGTAAATATGAATCAAATACAAGCGGAACAAGTTCAGTAGCAGGCAATATAAATGTAGGTGGAAATCTAGTAATATCATCAGAAGGAGATGTGAAACTTGTAAATCAAAAAGTAAATGTTGGAGAAAATATTATAGTAGAAGCTAAAAGCTTTGAGGCATTGGCAGGAAAAAATACTTATAATAATACAACAGATTCAAGTTCACAGGGAATGTCAGCTGGATATGACTTTACAGGAGGAACAGTAACTGGTGGAGTAAACGGAAGTAAAGGAAATAGTAATTCATCATCAGTATATTATGATAATACAGTAATAAATGCAGGGGGAACATTTCAGTTAACAACAAAAGAAGATGCAACATTTAAAGGAGCAAATGTAACAGCAGATAAGATAGACTTTGAAATAGGTGGAAATTTAAATGTAATATCATTACAGGATGAATATAAGCTGAATGGAGAAAATAAAAGCGGTGGAATAAATTATGGTCATACAGAACAGAGTGATGGGAAAAGCTATAACTCACCGTCAGGAAACTTAAGTTATGGGGAAAGTAAAGGAGATAGTAAGTGGGTAAATAATCATACAAGTATAATAGCAGAAAATGGAGGAAGTATAAAGGTTGGGGAAACTTTAACTAATGTAGGAGCTATTATAGGAAGTATGAATGATAGCGTGAGAATAGAAGCAAAAGAGGTAGTGGTAGAAAATTTAAAAGATCATGATAATGGCAAGGGCTATAATGTAGGATTAAGTGGAGTAGACAGAAAGAATGTAGTTCCACAAACAGAATTACAGTATGGAAGTCATGATAAGGAACAGGATACAAATGCAACTTTTGTTAATACAGTGGTAATAGAAAATGGTAAGGAAATAAATCTGGAAGAAAGAGGAATAAATACAGATATAGAGAAAGCACAGGTAATAACAAAAGATGATGTGGTTGAGCAGATAGATACTGTTCTTCATACAGATCTATTGAACAAAGAAAAGAGAAAAGAGTTAGTGAATGATTTAAATACTATAATTGGAAATTTAGGAGATATTAAAAATGAAGTAGCCAATATATATGATACAGCCATAAGTAAAATTGCAAATAATGATAAAAATCTGACTGCTGAAGAAGTAGAAATTTATTTAGCTATTGAATCTTTAAATGGAATATCATATGATATAGAAGAAAATGCGACTAAATATTTAAATGACCTTAAAGCATATGCTAAAAAAAATAATATGGACTACTCAACTTTATCTGCAGGTGGTCTTGTAGATGAAATTATCAATATAAAAGATAAATATGATTCTGAAAATATGGTAGATTATTCAAGAGAAGATAAAATAAGGTTGGTTGTTCTTTTCGATTCTTTAAATCAAAAAGATAGTAGTTATCAAAAGATGACTGAGAAAGTTATTGGAAAAGTATTTAATTCATTAGTGACAACGAATGAATATAAAGAATTAGCTCAAAATTGGTCTGAAGCTTATAATAATAGTGATAAAGAAAAAATGAATCAAATATACGGGAAATATGGAGAGTTGATTGACAAAAAAATAAAAGATGAATTTGGTATATCTCTAAAAAGTGATTATATGATATTACATTCTGGAGAAACACAGCTTGTTTTTGGCAACGATACATTTACTCCAGCTAATAATCTTTATGGTGCCTATATTCCAGGAGTAAATACCAACGTAATTAATTTAAACTATAATGATGAGAAATTCAATTTAGGATTATTGGATGATATAAATACAATATCAAAACACGAGATAGGTGTCCATAATTTCTATAATA
The DNA here is from genome assembly GCF_000024405.1 of Sebaldella termitidis ATCC 33386. Lineage (NCBI taxonomy): Bacteria > Fusobacteriati > Fusobacteriota > Fusobacteriia > Fusobacteriales > Leptotrichiaceae > Sebaldella > Sebaldella termitidis. The sequence goes on from NC_013517.1 coordinate 318,448, forward strand.
CTTTATTTAATTCAAATTCTTCTACAACAAACAGAATTATAAAAAATAATAAATTAGAGAGATATGAGAAAATAAGCAAAATGAAAATTCAACTACCGAAAAATTTTGATCCATTAAATACAATTTTATATTTAATAGAACCAGAGGAGGCGATAGCAAGACATGCGGAAAAGTTTAATTAAGATATGTGTGATATATGTACTAGTCTTATCTTTAACCATTGCTAACAGTAAATATATTATAATGGACATAGGTAATGATCCTTATGCAACTTCTGGATCATTAATAACTTCAAATGAAATTGAAACATTAAAAAATGTAAAAAAAATCGGTTTTATAGAAGTAAATGATGAAGAAAAAATTGAGAAAGTTTATTTTTTTGATGATAAAAAATATCAAGTAATAGAAGAATTTAAAGAAGGTGATACAATTAATATAGATAAATTTAAAGAATTTAACCAAAAAAGTATTGAGGAATATAATAAATTTCGATGTTTTGGGATCCCATGCTCAAAGCCTGAAATATATAATGAAGATGAATCTGAACTATGGAATTTTATAAAATATCTTTACAGAGCTTCAACACGAATTGTAGTATTAACAGATAGAGAATACCTGAAATATTTGAAATTAAAAAACAATGAAGAAAAAGTAAGGTTATTGAAAGAAAAAATAAAGGACGAAGTTATGTATGATACAAGTAAAAAAATATGATTGATTTTGAAGAATCGTAGTTAAACAAAAAAGTAGATAAATTCAACTGGATAATATAAAAGGGGTTGTATCAAAATGAAAATTTTTTGATACAGTCCCTTTTAAAAATTTTGTATAAAATTATTTTGGAATAATAACATAAAATGTACTTCCCAATCCTGATTCACTGGTTAGTTTTATTTCCCCATTATAATTATGAACAATCTCTTTTACTATAGAAAGTCCAAGTCCCGAACCAGAAAAGTTCATAGGTCTTGATTTATCAACCCTGTAAAATTTCTCAAAAATCTTATCCCGTTCTTCTTCAGGAATTCCAAGACCGTTATCAGATATTTTAAATATATAACTGTTCTCGTCTTCCAAAATTTCTATGTTTATTTCAGGTTTTTTTGAAGAATATATGAGTGCATTCTCAATAAGATTTTTCATAACAAGTTTAATCTTTTCCACATCAATATAAATGTAGTGATTTTCGTCAAAAAGCATAAAATTTGTCTGTATTTTTGCATTTTTATTGTTAATAAGGAGAGTAAGACCGAATAAAGTCTCGTTAATCAGCTCCTCAGCTTTAATATATGAAAGATTTAGTATTTTGAAGCCTTCGTATTTTGAGTAATTCAGAAAATCATATATCAGATTGTCGATTTTATTTATATTTGAATTTATGATTTTAAAGAAATTCTTTACATTATCATCTTTATTTTCTATAGATTCTTCAAGAGCTATTGTATATCCTTTTATATTGGTAAGAGGTGTTTTCAGCTCATGTGAAACATTGGAAATAAAATCTTTCTGTATTTTTTCAAAATTTTTCGTTATTGTAATATCTCTCAGGCTTATAATAATGGAAGGCTCAGTTTCCAGTCTGTAAGACTCGATAAGGTAATATTTATTCAGCTCGGTCAGAAAAAAGTCCTCTTTTATATTTTCTTTTGATATAAGAATATCCTTTATTTTTTTTATAAGAGAATTATATTTTATTGTGTCGAAAAATTTTTTTGATTTTGAATTATATGTAAGAATATCCACATTTTTATTTTTTAATATTATCTCGTTATTATTTATCACAAAGATAATATCATCTATGGCTCTCAGTATTTCTTTCAGTTTCTGGCTCTCTTTTTCAAGATTTTTTTTGTAATTCTTAGTTTCTTTTTTTATATTAAAAATTTTCTGAAAAAAATCAAGAGATTTATTATTAATATAATAATCGATATTAAGCGTAAAATTATCATCAATGATATTAATAATATTTTCCTTTAAAAATTCTATCTCTCTTTCTTTGCTTATATAAAGAGAATACAGCAAAAAGTTAAATATCAGAAATATGGCCAAAAATGAAAGAAGTATAGTTATTTTTTCATGGAAAATAAACGCCAGAAATAAAACGAAAATCTCAAAAACAAGAATTAAAGTCAAATTTCTTTTAATCGGTATCCAACTCCTTTTATAGTTTTTATATTTTCGGATATAGAAGGAAGTTTTTCACGGATTTTTCCTACATAGACATCTATTGTTCTGTCACCGAGATGATAATTTTCGTTCCATACCCTGCTCAGTATAGTCTCCCTGCTGAGGGCAAGACCTTTATTTTGTATAAGGAAAGCAATAAGTCTGAATTCTTTATTGGAAAGAATGACTTCATTTCCGCTTTCTGTTACTGTATGCTTATCAAGATTAATTTCTATCTGGTCATATCGTAACAAGCCGCTTTCTTTTTCAGGAGCAAAGCCTTCCTTTTTCAGAGAAAGAAGCTTTTTTATCCTTAAAATAAGCTCCCGGGGGTCAAAAGGCTTTCTCAGATAGTCGTCACATCCGGCCTGAAAGCCGTCGATAACGTCTTCAGTTTCGGTCTTTGCAGTAAGCATGAAAATAAAAGGTGTCCCGTATTTATGTGATTCTTTTTTTATTAATTTTGCTATTTCCAGTCCGTTTAAGCCGGGAAGCATAATATCCAGAATAACCAGCTCGGGTTTGTTATTCTGTAACATTTCCAGAGCTTTTCCACTGTTTTGCGCAGTTATGACATTAAAATTTTCTTTCTCAAGAAAAAATTGTATGAGAGTTTTTATCTCAAGGTCGTCCTCTACAACAAGAATGGTATTTTTTTTCATATTAATTTCCGCCTTTTAAAAAGTCTATTTTTTTCTTTTTAAAGTTATTTTTTCTTCTTCATAATCAATATGTCTTATATCAATTCCGTTATAAATGTAAATGACTATTTCGGCAAGGTTTTTTATCGTATCTCCGATTCTCTCAAGATGCTGTGATATGAACAGTGCTCCAAGATAGATATCTTTATTTTCTCCCTTTTCGGAACCATTTCTGTCATTCATGATTTTCTTTGTAGCTTCGATAACATTAGTTTTATATGCGTTTACCTCATCATCAAGACTTAGTATAAGATAAGCGTAGTTCAGCTCTTCTTCATAGTAACATTTCAAAAACAGGTCAAACATCTGCTCTACCTTTGTGTGCATTTCAAGTATACTTTGTTTTTCAAGAGATTTTATATTTTCTGAATGTTTTAGTACTTTTAGAATATTCAGTGCAAGATCATTTATTCTTTCAGTGGCATTTCCTATTTTTATAACTCCTATAAGGAATCGCAGATTTATAGCCATAGGCTGAAATCTTGCTATAGTAGTAATTACCTCTTCGTCTATTTTTAATTCAGTATGATTCATTGTTTCTTCTATTGATTTTGCCTCACCGTATAAAGCCCTGTCAAAAGTACCGGAATTTAGTATAGTTCTGATAATTGCAAGGGATCTTTTACAGTTTTTTAAGGCCTCTGAAATAAGAGTTCTTATATCTTCCATTCTTTCATCTAAGTTTCTCATTATATTGTCCTCCCGTTTTTTAACTGAATTTTCCGTTTATATATTCTTCGGTTTTTTTATTGCTCGGATTTGTGAATATTGTACTTGTTTTGTCATATTCTTCAATAACACCTTTGTAGAAAAATGCTGTGAAGTCGGAAATTCTTGCAGCCTGCTGCATATTATGCGTAACTATGACAATAGTATAGTTTTTTTCCAGTTCCCTCATCAGTTCTTCCACCTTAGATGTAGAAAGGGGGTCAAGTGCCGAAGTAGGCTCATCCATAAGGAGAATATCCGGTTTTATCGATATCGCTCTTGCAATACATAATCTTTGCTGCTGTCCTCCAGAGAGACCCATAGCTGATTTATGCAGCTTATCTTTTACTTCATCCCATAAAGCAACTGCTTTCAGACTTTTTTCCGCTATTTCCATAAGCTTGTTTTTGTCTCTAAGCCCATGCAGTCTCGGAGCATATACAATATTTTCGTAGATAGATTTAGGGAAAGGATTTGGTTTTTGAAAAACCATACCGACTTTTTTTCTGAGTTCTACGACATCATATCCCGGCTCAAATATATTTTTTCCATTGATAATTATATCTCCTTCATATTTTGAAGTATCAATCAAATCGTTCATTCTGTTTATAGAACGCAGAAAGGTTGTTTTTCCGCATCCGCTGGGACCTATAAGTGCTGTAACATTATTTTTGGGTATTTCCAGATTCAGGTCATACAGTGCCTGAAAATCTCCATAAAAAAAATTAAAATTTCTAACTGAAATTATATTTGTTAAGCCGTTGTCATTATTTATCACCGGTTTATCTAATTTTGCCTCAGACATTTCTCCTCCTATAATACTTTCTTTATTTAAATTATATCAGTGATATTATAAAATGTAAATGTAAAAGAAATATAAACCCTATGTAAAAGAATTGTAAAAAAATGACTGATTATATTGTAATTATATGATAGAATTAAGGAAGTATATTTAAGAGAGGCTGTCATATGAAAAAATTTAAAATAGAAAAAGAACATCATGGATATAAAATATCGGAATATCTCCGGGAGATACAAAATTATTCGGGAAGAGGTCTTAGAAATATCGAGGTTTTTCTTGACGGGAAAAAAGTGAGAACTACCCAGAAAATAAGAAAACAGGGACTTCTTAAAGTAGTGGAAAAAGAAAAGGGTACTAATATAAAACCGATAAAAATACCTCTGGATATCGTATTTGAAGATGAAGATATACTTGTGGTAAATAAACAGCCTTATCTCGTTACACATCCCACAAAAAAGAAGGTAGATGTAACACTGGCAAACGGTATAGTATATTATTTTCAGGAAAAATACGGGAAAGAGATGGTTCCGAGATTTTACAACAGACTGGATATGGATACTTCCGGACTGATAATAATAGCAAAAAATAGTTTTACACAGGCATTTTTACAGAATTTCGGCGATGTAAAAAAATATTACATGGCTTTGGTACACGGAATAATAAAAGAGGAAATGATAAATATCGAAAAGCCTATTGCAAGGGTAGGAGATGACTTGAGAAGGAAGATTCTCGATGAAGGACAGTATGCCAAAACAGTGGTGAAAACTATAAAAAGAAATGAAGAAAAAAATATAACTTTAACAGAGTGTGAACTTTTTACGGGAAGAACCCATCAGATAAGAGTACATCTGTCTAATGAAGGCTATCCTATACTGGGAGACAAGCTTTACGGAGATATGGACGATAATGTAAAAAGACAGATGCTTCATTCTTATAAGGTGAGCTTTATACATCCCAGAACAAAAGAAAGAAAAGAGCTGGAAATAGAAATGTATGATGATATGAAAGAATTTATGTAAAAATATTTTTAGCATAAATGTAAAGGATAGCTTCATAAAAAAGGATTTTGGTAACGGAATAATTGGAATAACAGGAGGAATGATAATGAGAGTGATAGCAATTAACGGTAGTCCGCATAAAAACGGAAATACTTATGAAAGTCTGGCTGTAGTAACCAAAGAGCTGGAAAAGCAGGGAATCGAAACAGAAATTGTGCATATAGGCAATAAAGTAATAAGAGGCTGCACAGGGTGCAATTATTGCCAGAAAAATGAGCAGAATAACTGTGTTTTTAATGAAGATACTGTTAATGAAACAGCATTGAAAATGGCTGAGGCAGACGGCATAATTCTGGGTTCTCCGGTTTATTATTCAGGAATTGCCGGAACAATGAAGTCTTTTTTGGACAGGGTTTTTTACTCGAAATCACAATATTTCAGATATAAGGTGTGTACAGCAGTTGCTGCCGTGAGACGTTCAGGAGGAGTGGACACCTTTCATCAGCTGAATAACTATTTTAATCTCGGAGAAATGATAATAGTTCCTTCACATTACTGGAGTGTCATACATGGAAGAAGACCAGGGGAGGTTCTTCAGGACGAGGAAGGAGTTCAGACTCTGCGTGAAGCAGGAAAAAGCATGGCGTGGCTTATGAAAAGTCTGGATCATGCAAAAGATACAGTAGAGAAACCTGAAAAAGAAGAGAGAAAATGGACACATTTTATAAGATAATAAGTTAATTTTTAACACTGCTTGTCACGGCTGTATTGAAACAGATATTTGTTTTAGTACAGCTTTATTTTATATATTTTTTGTAAACTGAAAAATTATATCTTGACGTGGAGTTTACTCCATATTGTATAATAACATTATAAAAATAAAACAGGAGGTCAGGAAAATGAAATATACAGTTATTACAGGAGCAAGTACAGGAATAGGGTATGAAGCAGCACTTGCTTTTGCCGGAAAAAATAAAAATCTTATTATTGTGGCGAGAAATAAGGAAAAGCTTGAGCATCTGAAAGAAGAGATAAAGAAGATTAATCCTGATTTAGATGTTATTATAAAAGTCTCGGATTTATCTGTCGGTGAAAATGTGTATAAGCTTTATGAGGACTTAAAAAAATATACGCTGGAAACATGGGTTAATAATGCCGGATTTGGTAATACAGGCTTAGTTAAGGATCAGAATCTGGAAAAAATAGAAGCAATGCTGCATTTGAATATAGAAGCACTGACTATTTTATCTACTCTTTTTATAAAAGATTACAGTGATACGGAAGGAAGCCAGCTGATTAATGTTTCTTCCGTGGGAGGGTATTCTGTTGTTGATAATAATGTTACATATTCAGCAACAAAGTTTTATGTAAGTGCTTTTACCGAAGGTGCGGCTCAGGAGCTCAAAAAAAGAGGAGGGAAAATGCAGGTAAAAGTTTTGGCACCTGCTGCTACTGAAACGGAGTTTGCTAATACAGCTATGGGAATTGACGGCTTTGATTATGAAAAAAGCACGCCGAGATTTCATACTGCAAAAGAAATGGCGGAGTTTTTAATGAAGCTTTATGAATCAGATAAATCAGTTGGAATTGTAGATATTCAGACATATGAATTCAAATTGACAGATCCTGTCTTTAATTTCAGACAAAGCCAGACAGAAAAACATTAAGGAGCATCAGCTTATTATTTTACTAACTGATACAATAGGATATCACCTCACTGCTGGGGTGATTTTCTTATTTTGGGATGAGATAAACTGACTTTTATATTATAAATAATTATACAGTTAATTATATGCGACGTTATCATTAGATATATATTTTAGATGATAATATAGTTTTATTTGACATTGTATATATTTTTATATACAATTGATATAATTCAAAAATAATAAGAGGTGATTTAATGAAAAGGTTTATTTACATTTTGGGGTTGTTGATATTAAGTCTGACTTCGTTCAGTAATGCACTTGTCCAGAAAAATATCTCACTTGATATTGCACAGAATTTAGCTTCTGAGGTATTGAAGGAAGCTAAAAAGGAAAAGGTTAATATTTCGCTGGTAATACTTGATAAAGGCGGAAATGTAGTCTTATCCATGAAAGAAGATAATGCTGCTGTACATACTATGAAAACGGCACAGAAAAAAGCATTTACAGCTCTTTCATTTGGGATTACCACTACGGAATTTGCTTCTCGTGTCGAGAAGGTTCCGAATTTGACACAGATAGAAAATACAACTACTCTGGGTGGAGGAATTCCCATAAAAGCAGGAAATGAAACAATAGGATCAATAGGAATAGGCGGTGCACCGTCAGGAGCAATAGATGAAAAAATAGGCAGTGCTGCTCTTTCAAGAATAAGTAATCTTTTAAAATAGTTAAGATATTCAAGATACGGGACTATACAAAAATATAATTTTATTTTTGGTATAGTCCTTTTATAATTATCCTGCGAATCAAATAAAAGAAAATTAACCGACAGGGAGAAAAGCCGGTTATGTAATAAAATACGGGAAAAATGAATAATGATGTGTTATAATATGTTACAGATTTTAAAACTAAAAAATATGAAACAGAGAGGAGTTTTGTTTATGTTAAATAAAGTATTAACGGATAGTGTATTAAGAAAGGAGGGAACTGAAAAAAGATAAATTAATTTCCCTCCGAAGTTCAAATAAAAAAACTATTTTGGAGGAAAAAAACAATGTATTTAAATTTAAAAAAATATGGACTAAGCGACCGTTTTGAACAGGAAGCTTCATTATATAATAATCTGTTTCCAGCGAGAATTATCGAACAGCACCGTGATTTATACAAGGTGGTTTGTGAACACGGCGAGCTTATTGCAGGCATCTCAGGAAAATTAGCTTATCATGCAGAGGATCAAATGAGTTTTCCGGCAGTGGGAGACTGGGTAATGATAGACAGGACAGATAATAATTCAGGAAATGCAGTAATAAAAAATATTTTAGGACGAAAGAGCGTCTTTGTACGTCAGACAGCAGGGACATCAAATGAACAGCAGATCGTAGCGGCTAATATAGACATTATATTTATCTGCATGTCTTTGAACTCTGATTTTAATATCAGAAGAATCGAACGTTATCTTGCTGTTACATGGGACAGTATGGCGACTCCGGTTATAGTACTTACCAAATCAGATTTATGCGACGATTTACAGGAGAAGCTGGATGAGCTGTCATCAGTGAGTATAGGCATAGATGTGATCGTCTGTTCTTCTGAGGACGAAAACGGATATCAGGCTGTAAGCAGCTATATTGAAAAAGGAAAAACCATAGCATTTATAGGTTCGTCAGGTGTAGGGAAGTCTACATTGATTAACAGGCTGGCAGGAGATGAAAATCAGGCTGTTCAGGAGATTCGAAAAGGTGATGACAAGGGAAAACATACGACTACATACAGACAGCTGAAATTACTTCCGAACGGAGGTATCGTAATCGATACACCGGGAATGAGGGAATTACAGCTTTATACAGGTGATATTTCAAAAACATTTGAAGATATAGAGGAACTTGCAGCACAATGTAAATATAAAAACTGTTCACATGTTTCAGAACCTGGCTGTATGGTCAGAAATGCAATTGAAAACGGGATTTTATCCGAAGAACGTTTTGGAAGTTATTTGAAATTGCAGCGTGAAATGGAGTACAGTAATCTAAACTCACGTCAGACCGAACAGGAAAAGATAAACAGAATGTTTGGCAGTAAGAAAGAAATGAAGAATGTAATGAAACATCTGAAAGGCCGAAAGAACAGATAAAATATCCGTCACAGGATATGTAAAAAAGTTCTTTTGTCAAGAGAAGCTTTTTTATGTCAAAACAAGCAGAAAACCAGAGACCAAATCTCTGGTTTTTAGTTTGATTAAATTTTGAAAATTACTGGACTTCTGATAAAGAAGCATCTCCAAAAGTTGATTTGTTTGTTTTTGTATAAACTGAAACAGTATTATAACCTTCATCTATTAATTTTTGCAGATTATTAACTTTTAGTGTGAGTGTTTCATTTACATATCCCTTTTTCAGCTCTTTAGATATGATCTTCATATCTTTGAAATCTCCGTCTTTTGTCAGAATAAGATAAACATTTTTCCCATTCCCGTCGTAAGTAAAATTTGATATTGTGATCTCTTTTCCAGTTGTTTCCAAAGATACCTCGCCGCTTATCTGATGTATTTTTGAAACAAAGCTTCCTGTAAGAATTTCAGAGAAGCTGACAACAGAAATCATTAAAATTCCCAGCAATAAAAACTTTTTCATTTTTCCTCCTTGTAATATTTATATTTAGCAATTAATAAATTGTAGTATATTTAATAAATAAAGTCAATGACTGTCCGCTGGGAGATTTCATATCATTTATCGAATCTTTTGAACAGAAGTGATGCATTATGCCCGCCAAAGCCGAATCCATTGGAAACAGCATATTCGATATCATGTTTGACAGCAGTATTCGGTGTATAATCGAGATCACATTTTTCATCGGGATTTTTCAGATTTATAGTAGGGGGCACAAGACCATTTTCTATTGCTTTCAGAGTTATTACAGCTTCTGCTCCGCCGGCAGCTCCGAATAAATGACCGGTTATTGATTTTGTGGCACTTATTTTTATATTTTTTGCATTTTCGCCAAAAACAGACTTAATAGCATTTGTTTCTGATATATCTCCTTCTTTAGTACTTGTGGCATGCGCATTGATGTAATTTACTCTTGAAGGCTGTATTTCCGCCATGGATAAAGCCAGACTCATTGCTCTTTCGGCACCGTGAAAATCAGGAGTCGTCATATGAAATGCATCTGATGTGGCACCATAGCCGACAACTTCCCCGAGTATTTCAGCACCGCGTTTTACGGCATGTTCATATTCTTCAAGAAGGAGTATACCGGCACCTTCTGCAATTACAAAGCCGTCGCGGTCTTTATCAAACGGTCTGCTGGATTCTAAAGGATGGTCATTGTTTCTTGACATTGCTTTCATATTTGAAAAGCCGGCAAAGGTCAGCGGATTTATCGGAGCTTCTGCACCTCCTGCAAGAACAGCATCTGTATAGCCGTGCTTTATGCTTAGAAAGGCCTCGCCTATAGCGTGATTTGACGTGGCACAGGCAGAAACAGGTGAGAAGCTCGGACCTTTGAATCCTGTATTTATAGATATGAAGCCGGCAGCCATATTGGTAATCATCATAGGAACCATAAACGGCGATACACGTCTGCTTCCTTTTTCCAAAAATATCCTGTGGTTTTTTAGGATGGTATCAAGTCCTCCTACACCGGAACCTATATAGATTCCAACCCTGTTTTTATCAAAGGTATTATCACTGACACCTCCTGATTCAAGGGCCTGAGCAGCTGCGGCATATGCATACTGAGTAAAAAGATCAGTTTTGTTGATATCTTTTTTATTCATATATTTTTCTGCATCAAAGCTTTCGATATAAGCCGCTATTCTTGTAGGGATATCAGAAAATTCAGGATCCTCTATCAGCTTTATTCCTGATTTTCCTTCGGCGATATTTTTCCAGAATATATCGACATTATTTCCCAGTGCGGATATAATTCCATATCCTGTGATAACTACTCTTTTCATTTAATTACTCTCCTTTTTGTCCAGAAAATCATAAAATTCTTTTTTTATGGACATAACAGATTCTTTGTAAAATTCTTCTCCCAGAATACGTCTGTATTGCAGTGCCCCTTTGAGGGCGAGGTAGGAATTCACTGCCTGTGAATAGTCGGTTAAGCCGGGGGCATACTTTTCAACCAGTTTTTTAAAATGCTCAATTTCCATTTCTGTGGTCTTTTTTAGTTCTTTCTTTAATTTAGGCGAAAATTGATCAAAGTCTGACTGTAAGCTGGATATAGGACATATTTCCCCGGATTTTATGGTGTTTATTCTTGTTTCTGCAAAAATCCACGGGTGTAATCCCTGTTTAAGAATTTTGCCGCTGCCGTCTTCAATTTTTGACTGAAGGTATTGACAGACAGCTATGCCGAGATCTTCTTTCTTTTCAAAATGATGATGTACTGCTGCTTTGCTTATTTTTAGTTTTTGTGCGATATCATCATAACTGAAAGAAGAATAGCCCTTTGTTTTTATTAATTTTATAGAATATTCAATAATTTTATCCTTTGTAGATATCAAAATATAAGACTTCCTTTCCATTTATACTTACTTACTGATAAGTATGTAAATGTTAGCATGTTTTGAAATTTTAGTCAAGTCAGTATATTTTGAGATAATAATCTGGGAAAATAACAGGGCAGTTTTTGTTGACTGTTTTATACAGTAATGTTATATTGATGATATTGCGGCGTTTAATATATGGAGGTAAAAAATGGAGATTCTTTTTTCTTTTTTATTATCATTTGTGTTTTCTGTAAACACGATGGTATCAAACAGTAATGTAAATTTACAGAAAATTTTTGATGAAAATAAAATTACAGGCAGTGTTACTATTTATGATTATAAAAATAAAATCTGGATTTACAGTAATGAAGAAGATTCCAAAATAAGAAGACTCCCGGCTTCTACTTTCAAAATACCGAATTCCCTTATTTTTCTTGAAGAAGAAGTGGTTAAGGATGAAAATGAAGCAATGGAATGGGACGGAATAAAGAGATATATTGAAAACTGGAATAAGGATTTGAATCTGAGGGAAGCCTATGAATATTCAGCTTTATGGTTTTATATGAAAGGTGCCGGAAAGATAAAGAGTGAAAAATATAAAGAATATCTGAAAGAATTTAATTATGGAAATCAGATTGTGTCAGAGAAAAAGAATTCATTCTGGATTGACCGGAGCCTGAAAATTTCTCCGGAAGAACAAATAGATTTTCTAATAAATCTCTATGAAGAAAAATTCATGCTTTCTGAAAAAACCTATAAAATTGTAAAAGACATTATGATAAATGAAAAAACTCCGGAGTATACGCTAAGGGGGAAAACCGGCTGGGGAAGAGAGGGTGCGGAAAATATCATATGGTATGTGGGGTATATCGAAGCAAAGGAAAATGTATATTTTTTTGCCGTAAGAATTATAAATGCTTCTGAGGAACGAAACAGCTATCTACTGGACTTTAGAAAACAATTAACTATGATGGCTTTCAGAGAGCTGGGAATAATTAATTAATCTGATATAGAGAAAATAAAAATAAGAAGATTTTTCACGAGACAAACCATATAAAAATTAGTGTTTGATATTTGAAACACTGTTTATATACGGATATAAAGCTTGAGCTCCTTATTTTTCAATGGTTTTAAAAGAAAAATAGAAAAAAGAAGAGTTTAAAAAGAGCTTGAAAAAAATTCATGAATGTGTTATTATATTTTGTATTGTAAAAAGGGCATTCCGCTTTTATAAACAGTTATAAAATGAATGTCACGTAAAGAAGGGAGGAAATTTCTTGAAAGAGAAATTAATCGAGCTTGTAGAAAAAGACCAGTTGAAAACAGACATACCGGAATTTAAGGCAGGAGATACTGTTGCAGTTCATTATAAGGTAAAAGAGGGAAATAAAGAGAGAATACAGGTCTTTGAAGGTGTAGTTATAAGAGTATCTGGTGGAGGTATTTCTAAGAATTTTACTGTAAGAAAAGTTTCATCAGGAGTGGGCGTAGAAAGAATTATGCCTATTAATTCTCCACTAATTGAAAAAATAGAAGTTAAGAGAATCGGTAAAGTAAGAAGATCTAGACTATATTATTTAAGAGAATTATCAGGAAAAGCTGCTAGAATTAAAGAAATTAGAAAGTAGCTTAAGGCTAGCAAGTTGGCTAGCTTTTTTTATATAAATCACATGAAGGCGGTCATATATGAATTTAGTATTATGGGGTGTGTTCTATGTCATTCTGACAGGGATATTACTTTACTTTTTTATAAAGGAAAAAGTTATAGTTGAGTGGTTAAAAGAAAAAGAAAAAAATATTGCGGACAGACTGGCATCAAAAGGTGATCTGGGCAAGATGAAAAAGACTGCCGATATAATAACAGTAGTACATATAATTATTCTGGCACTTTTATTCTGGAAAATAATGGATTCAGGTCAGGATCTGGATTTTTCATTTAAAAGAAATATAATCATGGTTGTTTTTGCACTGAATGCCGGCGTGCTGATTCTGAGAAAGAAGCAGGAATGGGCTTTTGTAGTAAATGCTCTTCTTCTTGTATTGGGAAGACTTATGATGGATATGCAGGGAATATATCTCTATTCATATCTGGCACTGGGGTGTGTATTATTTCTGGTGGAAATATACCTTTATCAAAGTCAGATATTTGAAGCGGTACACTTAATAGAGACTAGTATTACTGCCGTAGTTATCGTACTTCTTATACAGAACTTTTATCTGGGGAATTTTATGATTCCTACAGGCTCAATGAGACCGACAATAATCGAAAATGACAGATTTTTTGCCAATATGATATCATATAAATTTCAAGACCCTAAACGCGGGGATATTATCGCATTTAAAGAGCCTAAGGATAACAAGCTTCTTTATACCAAAAGACTTGTGGGACTTCCGGGCGAGACATTAAGTATAGATGATAACGGAGAGCTTGTCATTAATGATAATGTAATAGAAATGAAGGCTCACTTAATAGGACAGGGAAAGAAAGCTCTTACAGTAACTAATGAGGGGCTTGTAGTTATTCTCCAGAATGGTTACGATAATCGTACCGGGACAGTATACGACGAAGTAATAAACTTTAAGACAAATCTTGAGGGAAAAGAAGGTACGCCTATACAGGTAGACAAAAAGGGAATTCTTTTTTCCGACGGTGAGATGCTGGATACGAGAGTATTTTACAGAAAAGAAGGCTTTCTTGGTTTTGCAGGTAAAATATACATACCTAAAAAAGATGATGTAGTAAAACTGGGAAAAATATATAAAATGATAATAGAACAGGAAATATCTACGCAAAGCTATGTAATAAACTATGTGGAAGTACCTTTGGAAGAGATAATGGAACAAGTAAAAGCAGGTGAAAAATTTACAGATATATTCTATAATACCGATAATTTCAGAACAACCGGCGAGACATATATTTATACTCTTAATGTAAAGGGAAAAGATGATACGGTTATGAATATACTGGATTTTAAATATAATAAAGACACTATGAATTCACTCCTGGCAGGTCAGGAAATTACGCTTACGCATGATTACTACTTCGCAATGGGTGATAACAGCAGTGACAGTGATGACTCGAGATATTGGGGTTATGTACAGGACAGCAGAATAAAAGGGAAGCTTTTATTTAGATTCCTTCCTATAACTAAGTTTGGGATCGTAAAATAAATGGAGGTTTTAATTTCCGAAAAAATAAAAGATTATGATAATATAATAAAAATTCATAATCTTTATTTTGATAATAAATGGCAGCCAAATGATATTGAGAATATGAACAGAACAGAAAATTACGGTTTTATAGTTATTAAGAAAGATAATGAAATAGCGGCTTATTTAATTTCGTATGACACTTTGGACAGTATTGACCTGTTTGAGATAGCTGTAGACAGCAGTTATCATGGACAGGGAATGGGAACAATACTTCTGAAAACATTATCTGAAAAAAACCGTAACAGGGATATATTTCTGGAAGTAAGTGAAGATAATGAAAAAGCGCTTTTATTATACAAAAAAAATAATTTTAAGCAAATTTCTTTAAGAAAAAATTACTATAAAGACAATAAAAGTGCTATAATAATGGTGAGGAAATATGATAATTGAGTTTTTAGAAAGTAAAAGAATAATTAAAAGCAGGGAAATAGCGGGTTATCTTGAAAAAAACGAAGTATATCTGACACATTCCATGCTGAAAAAATTTACAGAATTAGCATATGAACTGGAAAACAGCACTGATGAAAATTTTTATGAGAAACTGTCGGAAATAAAGCTGGACATGAAAAAATCCAAAAAAGACAGGGGAACAGAGCTCATAGAAAAGATAGAAAGAATGAAAATGCCGGTATATTCTGATACTTTAAGAGAATTTGAAAAAAGAATACGGAAGATAAAAAACAGTCAAATAAGTGTCAAATATCCCAGAGAACTTGAAGGAGGAGAAATTCTGCTGGAAATAAAGCTAAAAGATCACAGGGATGTGAAAAAATCACTGGACAGCTTAGATAAAAACAGAGAGATTATTGAAGAAATGATGAGAATTTTTGAAAACGGTATTTGGGAGGAATAAGTATGAGAGGATATTTTAGTATGATTCTTCACGCTCATCTGCCTTATGTTAGGCATCCAGAATATGAAGAATTTTTAGAAGAAGACTGGCTTTATGAAGCAATAAGTGAAACTTATATTCCTTTATTAAATATGTTTGAAAACCTTACAAGGGATAAAATTCCCTGGAGTATTACAATGACTATGTCTGGTACTCTGGCAAACATGTTAAATGACGAACTCTTAAGATCAAGATATGAAGTAAGTCTTAATAAGTCGCTGGAATTATGCAGGCTTGAAGTGGAAAGGCTGAAAGATCAAGAGGAACTCCTGAATGTAGCTAAATTCAACTTAAGCTTTTTTAAAAGGGCAAAAGAAACATTTCTGAGATATAACGGGGATTTGATAAAAGCATTTAAAAAGTTTCAGGATAATGGAAATCTGGAGATTATACCCGTAGCTGCCACTCACGGCTTCCTTCCATTTATGAAAGACTTTCCCGAAGCAGTAAATGCACAGATATTAATGGCAAAAGAAGACTATAAAAATAATTACGGAAGAGATCCGAAAGGAATATGGCTTTCTGAGTGTGCTTATTATCCCGGACAGGATAAGTATCTTGAAAAAAATAATTTGAAATATTTTATAGTAGATGCTCATGGTATAATGTTCAGTTCTCCAAAGCCTTTGTACGGAGTATATGCTCCTGTTTATACGGCTAACGGTGTAGCTGCTTTTGCACGGGATCTGGAGTCTTCAGAACAGGTATGGAGTTCCGAAATAGGTTATCCAGGTGACGGAGCCTACAGAGAATTTCATAAGGATGCAGGATATGAGCTGGATTATGACTATGTAAAACCATTTCTGCACAGTGACGGGGTAAGAAGAAATATAGGCATAAAATATTATGCTATTACTGACAAGAACAGCGGGGAGAAAAGAGTGTATAATCCCGGCGCTGCACATGACAGAGCTAAAGAGCATGCACGTGACTTTGTAAACAACAGGTCAAAGCAGATTGGATATCTGAAATCCCTTATGAGAACGAGAGAACCTATAGTGGTATCGCCTTATGATGCAGAATTATACGGTCACTGGTGGTTTGAGGGACCTGTGTTTCTGGAATGGGTCTTTAGATATATGAAAGACTCAGATTTTAAGAGTATAACACCATCAAGATATTTAGATAAATATAAGGTTAACCAGATAGTTGATGTAAATCTTTCAAGCTGGGGTGCAAACGGATATTATGATGTATGGCTTGATGAAAGAAATGACTATGTATACAGACATCTCCACAAGGCAGCACAAAAAATGATAGAGCTGGCAAACGGACGTGATCCTGAAACTGAACTGGAAGAAAGAGCATTAAATCAGGCTGCACGCGAGCTTCTCATGGCTCAGACTTCGTGCTGGGAGTTTATTATGTATACTGAAACAATGGTAGGATATGCCAAAAAGAAAATAAGCGATCACATAAACAGATTATATAAGATTTATGAAGATTTTAAGGGAAAGACTCTCGAAGAAGAATGGCTTTGTGAAATAGAGAGCAGAGATAATATATTTCCTACAATGAATTATAGTATATATAAGAGTGAGAGACTGTAAATATCTGGATTAATTTAAAGAATTACAATTACATTATAAATAGAACCAAGGAGATATTGCAGAAAATCAGTGCAAAATTTCTTATGGTTCTTTTTTATATTATGACAAACAGTTGTCAGGTTTTGTGTAATAGACTAATAATAAATGAAAAGAGGTGTTTTTATGAAAAGTTACGATAATTTTTTTCTTCCGGCTGATGATATGGAAGTCGCAGAGGAATATTATTCAGAAATTTTGGGATTATCAATAAAGTTTAAATTTGAAAATATCGGAATGACAGCTTTTAATGTAGGAAAAGAAGAACCTGCAATAATCCTGAAAGACAGAAAAATATATGCTGATATGAAGCCTACAATCTGGTTTACCGTGGATAATGTCATGGAAGAATATGAAAAACTATTGAAAAAAGGAGTGGAATTTCTCTCGGAGCCTTTTAAAATAAAAACAGGAATGGCAGCAGAATTCTGTGATCCCTTTGGAAACAGACTGGGAATAACTGATTATTCAGGTGTTCAAAAGTAAATTTCGGCAGGTATCTGACTGACAAAAGAAGAAATCTAACAGCATTAATATTTTAAATGACAGAAATCTGAAAAATAAAAACAGGAAAATATGAATAGAAGCAGATTCATTTTCTGGAAAATATCATTTTACAAATCTGGTGTATAAAAAAATAACTATTATATCAGAAGCTTCAGGAAAATAATATCGAGCTTTCCTGTCTGCTTCTGATATTTTAGTTATAAAAAAAGGTTATTTAGATTTTGATATATTTACAGCCGGCTTAATATAAATATTTTCTTTAGATAAGTATCAGCTGTTTTGAATATAAGCAGGATAAAAATATTAATAACGTGTTCTTTTCAGCCAGTTTCTGAAATATTCCCTGAACAGTTCGGGCTGTTCTATCTGCAGGTTATGCCCTGCCCCGTCAAGTATGGAAAAACCAGCACGAGGAAAATTATCAAGCAGTTTAAACATATCTTTGTAACCGACACTGTCATCCTGTCTTCCAGTGATTATAGCAGAAGGTTTATTATATGTAAGACTTTCAAAGTCGTTTTCAAAAGAAAAGCCATATCCATTCTCCCTATAACGGGCAAGAAAATCCTGATCGGCGATTTTAATTGACGGAAGTATATTAGTCCTATAGTCTGCCCATGTTTCATCTGTACTTATAACAGCCATTTCGTTGAATTCCTTGATTTCATTCTCAAAATCTCCGGAATCAGTAATTTTTTCTGAAAAAACAACAGTAAAAGAGGGAAGATTTCTTTCATTATAATCTGAAATAATGCACGGACACAGAAAAAATACTCCATCTGTCTGATGCTGCAGCTTTTTCAGTATTCCCATAGAAAGATAACAGCCGTATGATTCGGCAGCAAGCAAAAAGCTTTCTCCGTCAGTGATATAGTTAATAAATTCCAGAAGAACTTCCAGCATTATGTCTGCATTTTTTATCCAAGGTACGGCTTTTGTCTGCCCCATTCCCGGTAGATCAATATAAATTCGTTTATATTGTATTTTCTCCTCTTGAAACACAGGTTCAAGACAGCTTTTCATAAGATGATGATCTACTGTATAACCGTGTATACAGATAACGGGTTTGCCTTCACCGCAGATCTCGTAATGAATATTCAGATCCTTTATTTTATATTCCATATTTCCTCCATATTAAAAAAAACTTTATTAATTATATATTATAGAGGAAAAAAGCCGTAAAATCAAATCTTACTGTTGTTTTTACCTAAAAATCAGAACTATATCAGTATATTTTTTGATATAATATTTAAATTTTAAATTAAAAGCTTTTATTGCTTTCTGAAAGCACTTTCCAGCTTATATCAGGATAAGTGTATCGTCTTCTTTTTTGAGTTTTATTTTTAAAATTAACAGCCTTTTTAGGACAATACTGTATACATGCAGTACATTGTTCGCAATGATGTAAAAACTCAGGCTTTTTACCTTCCAGTTTTATATTTTCCACCGGACAGACTTTTACACATATTCCGCAGGAAATACAGTCATCCGAGACATTGAAAAATTTATCCTTGGCAGGAACGGCCTTCATCTCTTTGTGATACCACCATTCTAACAGCGGATTTTTATTTCCGGTTTTGTTTTTATACTTATTTTTAATGTTTTCGATAATAGGAATAAGGTCTTTAGCAGATTTTTCAGTTATTTCCTTTACATTTTCTTTCATATTATACATAACTACATAGTTTGAGAACATTTTTAATTTTGCTGAATAGTCAAGGTGAACGCCTTTCTGCTCCAGAAGCTCCTTTAACTGTACGAATCCATTGCCTATAATGCTGCCGCATGTATTAACCGTATAATAATAGATGTCTTTATCTTCCGGCAGTATTAATTTTGAAATATAGTCAGCGACTTTGGCAGGAAGACCTGCAAAATATACAGGATATACAAAACCTATACTTTCATAGCTTCCTTCAAATTCATAAATGTGACTGCTCCCCATCGGAATGATTTCCGCGTTTGAAATATTTTCTGATATAGTTTTTGCTACTTTGAGATTATTTCCTGTGCCTGAAAAATAAAAAATTAGATTTTTTCCCATATTTTTCTCCTTATAAAATAAATTTTAACTGTATCAAATATTTATTCAATACAATAGTTAGTTCTGTGAATTAACTATTTTTATAAATTTTGAATAAAAAATTTTCATTTTTACTCAATAACCAGACATAATAAATGTACAAGCTGTTTGTATTCCTCTTCTGTGAGTTTTTCCGCAATATATTTTTCAAGATCATTATGTGCCAGACGACAGCTGTTAAAAATTTTCAGACCATTTTTGGTAAGCTTTATATAAAATGTACGCTTATCTGTCATGGACTGCTCTTTATAAACAAGATTCTGTTTTATTAATTTATTTACAATAGCAGTTATTGCAGGCTTGCTCAAATTTAATTTCTGGGCCAGCTCTCCGTAAGTAGGAGACTCCATATCGCCGATGACATCAATATACTGAAAGAAATTTACATTAATATTTTCTGCGTTATATTTTTCCAGCTCATGTATTTTATAGTTTAAAAATCTTTTGGAAAGAATTTCAATAATATCTGCAAGTTTCATAATTATTCACCTGTTTTTACAAAAATAGTTAATTCATTGAACTAATTATATTATAGATTTATGGTAATGTCAACAGAAAAATAGAAAATTATTTAGAGGATCGTATTGTTTATGACTGGATATAGCAATAATAACTATATATTTTAAAAAAAGTGAAAATAAAAAAATCCATATAAAAAGCAGGTTATAAAAGCTATATACATGGATTTTTTATTATGATTAGTTATCTATAAAAGAGGTATCTCCTACTTTTTCAAGGGAAAATTTTCCGTTTTCTATTTTTAGGATTGTGAGACTGCAGTTTGGAACAGTTTCTCCGTTATATTCATCCGGAATATACAAATGTAAAATAGTCGGTATTATGTTTCCATGTGAAACAACAAGAGCATTTCCTCCCCCTTTTTCAGCAGTATCCTTAATAAGGAAGTCAACGCCTTCTTTAGCACGTTTTAGGATATCATCATAATTTTCAGCTGTTTTTGCAGGATCATTTCGGGCAATTGAATCAGCAATTTCCCTGTCAGTGGTAAGAGCCGTGAATTCTTCCCAGTTTGAACGGTCAAGCCTGAATTCCATATTTTTTTCCTCAAATAAAGGAACCCACATATTTACTTCGTCAATTCCTTCATAGCCTCCGTAATTCCATTCTCTGAGACCGAATACTTCCTGCAGCACGGGTTTTTCATTTTTATTGGCACTAAGAATGAATCCGGCAGTATCGGCAGCCCTTTTGATATCACTGGAATAAGCGGTATTAAAAACAATGTCCTTTATACCTTCACCAACTTTTTTCGCCTGTGATATTCCGAGCTCGCTGAGAGGGCTGTCAGTCCAGCCGTGTACTTTAGCTTCCAGATTAGAGACAGTTTTTCCGTGCCTTACAATATAAAGAAATATTGGTTCGTTTTGACATTCTGATTTTTCCATATCTTCCTCCCTGTATTAGAAAAATTTATTTGGCAGACTGATGGAATATATTCCAGAAAAACAGTCCGGCAGTATATTTTCTTAATAATTTTTACCTCATTTTCCGTGAGATTGCAACAGGAAATTCTGAATGGGACAGGATTTAGTACTGTATATTATGGGGGAGGGATTTCCTTGATGTTATTGTTGTATGGTTTTACAGTTATTTAAAATTTTACTTGCAAAAATGATAAAACAGGGATGGGATCAGAATTATAAGGGTGAAAAGCACTTAAGCAGTATCTCGAAATGTAAGAAAAGCTAATGCTTTGAGGAATGAGTTTTCATTTTTTTACATAATATATATAAAATGTTATAATCAAGGAAAAATATTGGAGGGGAATATGTCAGGAGTAAAAGGAAAGAGTGGAAGAAAGCCGGGATTTAAAAATCCAAATGCCGGAAGACCGGAGAAATCAAAAGAAAATAAAAAAGTAACATTAAGTATCAGAATTAGTCCTGAAAATTTGAAATGGCTGAATGAGAATATAAAAAATAAATCAGAATACATAGATAATTTATTGATAAATGAAAGAAACAAAAAATAACTTAATTTTAATAAAAGTATTGCTTAAATTAAAATGTTGTGTTATATTATTGATATAAATAAATGGAGGGATATCAATGATATCAAAAGAAACAATATTTAACACATTATTTGAGGAAAATATGAGAGCAGATTAATATGTGAAGCACCAAAGAAAGCTGGATGTGTTATCTAGCTTTTTTATATATATTCTGCTAAAATATTTTTAGGAATTTATAAAAGCCTGAAATTGCATAATTGGAGGAATACAGATGTTTGAAAAAAAATTCAAAAAATACAAACAGACCTCGGATACTTTTCGAATAGGAATATTATTAAGTATGGCAGGGGGATTTACAGATGCCTATACTTTTGTTATAAGAGGAAATGTATTCGCAAATGCGCAGACAGGGAATATAGTTCTTTTAGGACTTAAACTCGTAGAAGCAAAATGGGGAGAAGCTGTTTTTTATCTTTTTCCGGTTTCGGCTTTTGTTCTGGGAATTTTAGCCGCCGAATTTATCAGGGCAAAACTTAAAGACAAGAAAAGAATACACTGGAGACAGATTGTCATTCTTATAGAAATTCTCGTATTGTTTTTCTCGGTCTTTGTACCTCAGGGAAACTATAATGTTGTTGTAAATATAGCAATTTCATTTATATGTTCGCTTCAGGTTCAGAGCTTCCGGAAAGTAAACGGTAATTTGTCTGCAACCACAATGTGTACAGGCAATTTGAGAAGCGGAACAGAGCAGCTGTATAAATATATAGTGCAGAAAGACAGTGAGGCAAAAGAAAAATATATGATTTATTACGGATTAATACTGTTTTTTATAATCGGAGCAGTAATCGGAGCTCTTTTTACGGAAATACTGCGTGAAAAAGCATTATTTGTATGCTGCGGTATTTTAATAACAGTATTTGCTGTGATGTTTAGAGATGAAATGTAAAATTATAAATTTTGAGATATAATTTAAAGGAACAATGTGAAGAATAATGTCAGTAAAATGATGTTATTCTTTTTTAGTTTCTAGTATAAAGTAATTTACAGCATTGATAATGTCTGTCAATTAAAAGTCGAGAATAAAAAGCCAAAAATTTTAAAATAGAAAAATTATTAGTAGAAAATAGAAAAAGTTAAAATAAAATTCGCACTTGTTGAATTTTACGAATATATTTATATAAATATTGTACTAAAATAATTCTTTAAAGTCAATTTTAATATAAATAAAATATAAAAATAATAATTTGTCCGACTAATATTCAAGGCTTTATATGTCTATTTTTCATTCGTAAAATTCAACAAATGCGAATATTTAAATACATATATAGAGATTGTTATTTTGGAAGGGAGGTTTAATGAAAAAGATTATAATTTTGATGTCTATTATTGGGTGTTTTTCACTGGCAGCCAAAAAGAACGAAAAAACTCCTGAGATACCTGATATGAATGCACAAATGGAGAAAGCCGATAAAATAGAAAGCTATAGAGCCAAGAAAGATGTAGCATGGCATAAAACAGAATATAACAAGGTACTGAAATACCTTAACAAATCCAGAAAATAGGAGGCAGAATGAAAAGGATGATTTTGATTTTTTCACTGTTAACACTGTCATTGATGGCTTTTGGCGAGGAAGTAAACGTAGACAGATCAGTGGAAGAAAGTATAACAAAGGACTATGATCAGGACGGAGTTTATTCTTCATATGAAAAAGCTTTGAGAAGAGCTCAGGAGTCAGTATATGTAAAGCTTCCTGAAAAAAGAGGGTACTGGTATACAATACTGGACAGAGTAAAAGCAGAGGAAGAGGAACTGATGCCGGAAGAAATTAACAGAATGAGAAGAAGGTAGCACTTAGGGAGGAAAAATGAAAAAAACAATAATCTTGATATTTTTGACAGTAATGGGAACGATGCTTTATTCAGCGCCGACTTATGAATATAAAAGAGAATTAAGGGAAGGTGCAAGAGGAAAGTGGACAAATCTGAGAAAACATCTGAACAGCGGTCAAAGACTGGAAAAAGAGCTTATAAAAGTAGATAAACAGATAGATAAAAAAGTAAATGAAATACAGGAAATAGAAGATTTATTATTCAGAATAGAGCAGTACAAAGCAGCAAATAATATAAGATAACAGGGAGGAATAATGAAAAGAAATAAGAAATTATTAGTATCATTTCTAGCACTGAATGCGATACTAACATCTTACACACAGGCGGAAACGGTACAGTCCGCAAGATATGAGCGAATGTACAACAGTATAGTAAAAAATATGGAAAAAGGCAGTTCAAATGAAAAAACCTACCAAACAATAGAGAAAATATTAAATCAGAAAAATAAGGAATTAAAAGATTTGTATCTACAGGGAAATTATATAGTAAAGCCTGAATATCTGGAATGGCAGGTATTTTTTACAGGGTTTTATGATGAATACAGCGAAGGAAGAGATAATTCCCAAGAAAATGCAAGATATCACTCAAAGGTAACAGGTTATTATGATACAAACGGCAATTATATAGTAACAAGCGGAAGTATAAACGGACTGGCAGGAAAACCGCATCAATCATTACAACAGCCGAAAGAAATAGATTTGGGAATAGGGATACAGGTAAGAGAGCCAAACAGACAGCCAATATCTCTTGGTGTAGGAAAACCGTCAATGCCTTTAGTAACACCTATTACACCAGGAAGCCCTTCGATAGCAGCTATTAATCCCGTATTACCGCCGCTGGCCTCTTTTTCAATACCGACAATATTAACTCCAACACCTCCAACGCCTGTAACTATAGCAGCACCAACGATAAGCACAGTAGTAGTAAGCAGTTTTTCTCCTGTAACACCGACTATTATTGTTCCATCAACATTTACTCCGCCAACACTGACTTTTATACCAAGTGGTTTTGGTCAATCACCATCTCCGGCATTTCATCCTAATAGCACTCCAATGATAGAAAATGTAAGTGCTAAAACTTTAGATCCTGGAGGAGTAACAATAGTAACAGGTGGCGCGGCTGGAACTTGGAATGGAAGAATACAATATGGGAATACTGCATATCCAACTGCACCTTGGAATACTTGGCAAACCAGTGCTGCTTCGTATGCATCTAATGGTAGTCCAAATGCAGTATTTAATTATGTTGATAATTACGATTATACTATTGAAGGAGATTGGACATTTACAAATACAGGATCAACAAGAACAACTACAATGTTTTTAAGTTATAATCCATATGAAGTTGTTGCACCAGCAGGAAAAACGGTGGAATTTAAAGGGAACCTAACTATGAACCACACAAATCCAACATTAAATTACATGACATTGGGATTTGAGCATCAGTTGTTATATGGAGATGGCGGCGGGAATACTGCATCAATGCTGACAGGTTATTCAACATTACTAAATTCCGGGACTATCACTTTAAATAGTGGTCAAAATATGATTGCTATAATGATAGATTCAGAAGGAACCCAGTCTCCTTTAATGTCTTACACAATAAATAAAGGAACAATTGATATAAAAAGTACCCAGAGCATAGGTGTTGATTTTGGGCAGTATTTGAACAATGCTAGTATAGGGTCAGCTAATCCAAGAGTAACGGTAAGGCCGGGATATATATTGGTTGACGGGTCTGAAAATTATGGTATAAGGGTAGCAAATGTATTTACTGCTGATCCGACATATTATCGATATGCCAGTATAGACGGAACAAATCAGGGTAAAGGTGGAATAGTGGTTCAGGGAACGAAAAATGTTGGGTTATCACTATCTAAACAAATGGGAAGTAATCTGATAGGTAATATCTCTAACCTAAATATATCTGTAAATGGATCTGAGGGAATTGGAGTATTAAGAAGAAGTGATTATGCTCAAACAGGAAATATGGTTTTTACAGGAACTCATATTCAAACCCTTGATTTTGGAGCAAATGCGACAAAAAGTGTACTTTTAAGATCAGATAATGGAAATATAACATTAGATAGAAATATAACAATAAATAAAGGTTTAGGAAATAATGTAGTATTACAAGCAAATGGAGCAGGAACTTCTATTATTAACAATACATTGAGAACTATGACTTTGGATACAGGAGCAAAAACATCAATAGGATTACTGGCATCAGGAGGCGGATCTCTTGAAAATAAGGGAACTGTAGTCGTAACAGAAGAAAAGTCACAAGGAATAGCAGTTTTAGGAGGAGCTTCAGGGGTAAATAGCGGAACTATAACTCTTAATGGAAAAGAAACGTTAGGAGTGAATAACTCGGGAACTTTTACAATGTCTAGTGGGACAATCACTTCAAAGGGAGAAAATTCAATAGGTGTTTATGCTTCAGGTACTACATCAAATACTACTGTAAGCGGCGGAAGTATAACTGCTGAAAATGGAGGGATAGGACTCTATTCCGGAGATAATGCTACAATAAACGTATCAGGATCAAATATAATAACTGCAAAAGCTGGCGGTTTAGCTTTCTATAATCATGTTAATGGCGGAACAGTAACAGGGAAATATAATATAACAGCTCCGTCTACTTTAAAAGTGGAAGCAGGAGGAATGCTTCTTTATGCAAAAGTTACTTCATTATCTGGAATTACAAGCTTAGCAACAGCAATAAAGTCAGCCTTTATAGGTGCAGGAAATATGACAGCTAATATGGATCCAGGATCAAATATAATGTATATAGATTCACCTGGAGGCACTGCAAGCATAAATAGTTTTGCCGGATTACCAAGTTTAACTACAGGGTTCTTTAGTTTTGTCGGAACTGGATATAATGACTATGTAATGAATGGTTTTAATTTAACACTTGATAATACAGCGGAATCAAATTTAGATACAGGAGCATATGGAAAAATACAGTTTATCAATTCTGATATAACAGTTGCAAGTAGTATAAATGTTGTAGGAACTCAAGCAGGTCAAGTAGCAGTTGCTCAGAAAAATAAAAGCGGAAGCATAACTCCGACTGACAGAAAGATAATAAATAACGGAAATATTTTACTTTCAGGAGCAAATTCCACTGGTTTGGCAGGAGATTATATAACTATGACAAACAGCGGAACCGGAACTATAAAATTAGGTACAAATTCTGTAGGAATGTATATTGCTAACGGTTCTGAATCTTTGAATCAGGGATTAATAGAATTAGGAGCAGGATCTGTAGGAATGTACGGTAAAAATGATTTTGGAAGTACAGCAGCAGCTTACGGAAACAGAAAAATAAATATTGAAAACCAAAAAGATATAAAGACAGTAAGTGGCGGGGTGACTGGAGATGCTTTCGGTATATATGCAAATAATGCGCTGACATTGGCAGATTCATCGGTTAATCTGACATCAGCTTCAAATATAGATCTGAAAGGAACAGGAACAATAATAGGCGCATATTTGAAAAAGACAGACCTGACAAGTGCAGGAATAATAAAAGTGGAGTCTCTTGGCGGAACTTCGGTGGGAATATACGGAGATGAGAGTACAGCAACATCAATAACAGAAAGTATAGATATTTCCGGAGGAGCAGGAACAGGAATTTATCTGAAAAATTCGTCAATGAGCAGCGGTGCGTCTATTAACGTGGATAATGTTACTTCAGGGATAGGAATATACGTGGAAGCGTCTGCGGGAAACACTGCTTCCGGAGCAAATACGGGGACAATATCACTGGGTGATAATGTAACAGGAATGTATGCACTCGGAGTTTCGGCAGCAAATACAGGGACAGTAACAAATACAGGAACAATACAGTCACTGGCTACTTCAGCAGATAAAGCGATAGGAATGTATATAGGAAATCATGGAATAGGAAATAATTCAGGGAATATCTATCTGACAGCATTAGGAACTAATGAGGATCAGGTAGGAGTGTATAATTCCGGAACATTTAACATGACAGGTGGAAATATAGAAGTATATTCCAAAAACGGGGCAGGTCTTTACGCTACAAGTACAGCTTCATTATCAGGGGGAACAATAAAAACAGGAAATGGAGCTATAGGTCTTTATGCAGACGGGACAACAATAAACCTGTCTGGGACATATAAATCAATAGTAGAGAATGGCGGTATTTTTGCTTTAAATAACAGCGGTTCGGGAACTATAAATGTAACAGGAAATATAGCAGTGGATATAGAAGCCGGAGGAATGGCTTTTTCATCAACAGGAGCATTAAACACATATCTGTCAGGACTTGTAGCAGGTTCTGGAACACTTGAGATAAATCTGAAAGATCCTACATCAAAGCTGGCAATACTGGATTCTCCGGGAACTATACTTTTAAGTTCACTGGGGACAGCCTATGCACCGGGGTCAACAATAACACCAAATGTAAAAATATCAGCATCAAGTAATCCTAATTATACACCGTTTTCAATAACAAAAGGACATTTAGTAGTAGATCAGATTGTAAATCTGGACAGTACAACAGACAGTTATAATAAGTCCGATTTTATAAATTCAAGTGTGGATGTAAATTCTGCTATATCAGGAACAGGAACGGGACAGCTGGGAGTAGGACAGGTAAACTACGGAACAGGAGCAGCGGCAGCAGACAGAGCAAGAATAACAGTAAATAATAATAACACAATTGATTTATCAGGAAATAATTCCACAGGAATGCTTGCTGATTTTGGAGATATTACAAATACAAATATAATAAAAGTAACTGGTGAAGAATCAGTGGGAATTTATGGTGCAAACAGTGCTGTATCGACTAATACCGGAACAATAAATATAGGAAATAAAAGTGTGGGAATTTATGGAGTTAATTATTTATCAGGAGCAGAATTATATGGTGACGGAAAGATAATAATAAATAACAACGGAAATATAATTTCCACAGGAACGACGCACGGAGGATACGGAATATTTGCTAATGATACTGGAGCCCTAGGTTCAACGGTAACATTAGGTTCAGCATCCAATATAGATGTATCCAGCGGAGAAGCAGGAATCGGAGTGTATGCAGTAAATTCTACTTTAAGTATAGATGGTAATATAACAGTGGGAAAAGACGGAGTAGGAATATATGCAAGCGGAAGTACGGGTACAATAAACGGCGGAACGATATCATTAAACGGTGATAATGCAATAGGCTATTATCTGACTAACGGGAGTGTTTTCACTAATCTGGGAGGAAGTATAGCAGTAAACGGTCAGAATATAACATTGATGATAACAGATGCGAGTTCAAGCATAAACCTGACAACACCGTTTACGGTAACTTCAACACCGGGTTCTACATATGTAGTAGGAAATATGGTAGGAGGAGATTTCTATAATAATACATCTGCTACATTAGGTTCAAACGGGTCATTGATAAATGGAATAGGAACAGTTGCGTTATTTGGAACTGCTTCAAATATAAATTCAACAGGGACAAATGTATCGGGAATGGTGTTGAGCGGACAGCATGCTTCAATTCCAGTTCCAGGACATGTGGTGTCGGGATCTGCAATAACAGTGTATGAAGAAGGGACGAATTTAGGTGTAATAGCACTGGGAGATTCATCAGCAGGAATGTATCTGACAGGAGGAGCCCGTGGAAGAAATGAAGGAATAATAACAATAACTAATAATTCAGTAGGAATGTATGCTGAAGGAACAGGCTCATATCTGGTAAATAATAACGGAATAATAACTGTGGGACAGGAATCGACAGGATTATTCCTTAAAGACGGAGTAAGTATTTCCAATACAGGAACAGCCGAAATAAACAGTACAGGGTTGAAAGCTGTAGGAATATATTCGGAAAATAATTTGGCGGGGTCAGCAACTGTAACAAACAGTAATAAAATAGACTTAAGCGGGGACCAGTCAATAGGAATATATACAACAGGAGAAAATAATGTAGCAAATACAGGAATAATAAATATAGGTAATTCATCAAGCCAGACACAGCCAGGTGTGGGAATATATGCAGATCATGCAGGGAGCAGTATTACAAATTCGGCTACAGGTTCTGTAAATGTAGGGGATAATTCAATAGGGTTATATAACCTAAACGGAAATGTAACAAACAGCGGAGCAATAACAGCAGGAAACGGCGGAACAGGAATATATTCCGAAGGAGGAACGATAACTTTAAATGCCGGATCATCAATAATAACCGGTCAGAATGATGCTGTGGGAGTATATGCAGTAAATCAGACAGGCATAGTAACAAATAACTCGACAGTATCTGTAGGAGACGGGTCATATGGATTTGTGTTTACAGGAGCAACAGCACCGACATTTATAAATAATCAGTCAGCTGTGATAGGAAATAACAGTATATTTGTATTTTCGGATTCGGCATTATCAGCAGATAACAGCGGAATATTAACAATGACAGGCTCTGATAATATAGGATATTATTTGAAAAATGGAGGGTCTTTCACGAATAATATGGATATAATAGGTAATTCCGGAGTATCAAACATTGGAGTATACGCAAAAGGAGCCAATATAATAAACAATGCAGATATAATTTTGGGAGATTCCAATCTTGTAGAACATACAGATGCAGGCGGTGTGAAATATAAGACAGGCTATTCAGTGGGAATATACGGAGAAGATTCCAATATAACAAATAATGCAGGAAATACTATTCAGGTAGGAAAAGAAGGAATAGGAATTTATGTAAAAGGTTCGGGATATACAGCGGAAAACTATGGAATAATAAATGGTTTCGGAAATGATGCAAAAGGTATATTTGCAGCTGATTATGCAATAGTAAATAATTATGGAACGATTAATATGACTGGTGATAATGTAATGGGAATAGTGGGACAGAACGGAGCCCAAATATATAATCATTCAGGCTCGGTAATAAATGTAAGCGGAAATGATGTAACAGGAATATATCTGGCAGGAGATGATACAAAACTTGTGAATAACGGAATTATAAACATTACAGGAACAGGTCTGGGTATCTCTTATACTCCGACGGTGGAATTAAGTAATGTAACAGATACGACAGGTACAACACAGGGTTATACATCAAAGCAGTATGATCTTCCTGATATGCCTACAGTGGTAAATTCGGGCATAATAAATATAAATGTAGGCGGAAATTTTAATTATGACGGAATAAGAGTAATAGTAACAATAGATCCATCTACAAATACACCTACTACTAATTCATCAAGCCAGGTAGGATTCGGCGGGACAATACCGAATAAACTTGAAGTAGCTCCTGATTTTGCAGTAGGAACAGCAGCAGACAGATATGTATTTGAGAATATATTCAAAGGAGCAACAGGAAAAGGAGAATATATATCGCAGTCACTGACATGGGATGCAACAGCTCAGGGAAGCAATCTGATAATGACAAGAAAACCATACATGGATTTTACAGATGGATTATGGTTTGAGGATTTTGGAAAAATATTAAATGAAAAATATGCTGTTACAACAGGAGAAGGCAGAAAGATATTTGATAAGATTAACTACATAACAAATGAAGCAGATTTCAGACATATAATGGCAAGTATGGCAGGAAATGTATATGCCAATATAAATCAGAGAGAATATGACATAGCAAAAGCATTTGAAGAATCACTTCATATATTGCAGGATTCATCAAATAATACAAAAGAAAATATAAAAGTAAGTCTGATAGGCGGAAAAGGTAAAAATAAAGAAGAAACTGACGGAGTAACAGGTTATGATTATACAACAACAGGAGTACTGGCATTAAGAGAAGTGGAAAGAACTTACAGACACACATTCGGGTATTCACTTGGATATCTGCATACAGGCTTTGAATTCAAAGACGGAAATGAAAGTGAAGAATGGGTGGATACAATCCAGCTGGGAGTACATAACAAGTATAGATCAAATGGATGGAAAGTAGTAAATGATCTGACAGGAAGAGCAAGTATCCATAATGTGGACAGAAATATAGACTGGCCGAGTCCTAACAGCAGATCTGAAATGGACGGGACATATGAAACATACAGTATAACAAGTGACAATATACTCGGAAAAGAATTCGGATTAGGCAAAAAAGCAAGTATAATGCCGTACGGAGCCTTTAAGGCTATGTATGTAACAAGACCTGCATTTAATGAAAGCGGACTGGAAGCTCTTGAGGTGGAAGGAAATGATGCATGGAGTGCGAAGCCGAGAGCAGGGGTGGAGCTGAAAGGTGCACTACCTTTAGGAGCTAACTGGCAGTTAAAAGGAGCTCTTGATCTTGCATACGAATATGAGCTTGCAGACCTTAATGAAAGAGAAAAAGCAAGACTGATAGCAATAGAAGACGGCTATCATAAATTATCAAAACCAGAAGATGAAAAAGGAACATTCAGAACAAGAGCAGCAATAGGAGTAGAGGTAGAGGACAGATACGGAATATTCCTGACAGGAGAATATTCAACAGGAAATGATAAAGAAGATGATTACAGAGCAGGAGTAACTTTAAAGGCAGTATTTTAATTAATAAAAATAGAAAGCAGAGTGTTTCCGGAAAAAACCTGGTATGTTCACTCCGGAAACATTCTTTTTCTTATTAGAGAATTAAAGCAGAAGAAAACCACAGAAAGTATGAATATGAAAATTTGAAATTCGGATTATCTTAATACTATATTTATTATGGAATGAGAATAGAAAATCAGGTTCTAAAAGACCTGATTTTGTTAAGTAATTTATAAAAAAATTGTATTTTTGAAATAATAGTTGTATAATCAAAAAAGAAGGCTGTTATAATTAATTATAATATTAACAGGATGCAGATATGTGTAATTTAGTGTGAATAATCGGGTCATTTTTAATTTATTTTTTTTGAGCCTATATTTCTTTAAAATATTTTAAATGCTCAACAAAACTAAATTTTGGAGGTAGGATAAATGGCAAATGGAAATAATGTGAAGAAGAGACCTGATTATCTGTCTGATGATCATTTAAACACTGGAACAAAAGAATATCTGAAGGTTTTAAATTCAGGAGATACACCGGTAGAATCATTGCCGCCTGCAGAAGCACGAAAGGTTCTTGAAGGTGCTCAGTCTTCTGTGAATGTAGATTTATCAGGTATTGATGAAGAAGAAAAAACCATTGAAACAGACGGCTTCAAAATTGTCATAAACATCACAAGACCAAAAGGTGCGAAAGAAAAACTGCCTGTTTTCATATTTTTGCACGGAGGCGGATGGGTATTGGGAGATTATCCAACACACAGACGTCTGGTGCGTGATATTGTGGTAGAATCAGGATTTGTAAGTGTATTTGTAAATTATACAAGATCTCCGGAAGCAAAGTTTCCGCAGGCACTTGATGAAATTTATGCCGTTACAAAATGGGTCGCTGAAAATGGAGATCAGATAAATGTTGACGGGAAAAAGCTTGCCATTATCGGAAACAGTGTCGGAGGAAACATGACTATTGCGACTTCCATGAGAGCTAAACAAAATAACGGGCCGGAAATTAAATGTCAGGTATTGATGTGGCCGTATTCCAATGCTTCGACTGATGCAGATTCATATATTGAATACGGGGAACAGAGATTTTTGACTACTCCGCTGATGGAATGGATGAGAGATAATTATATACGAACACCGGAAGATCATAAAGATTTTTTTGTTTCGCCGGTGCTTGCTGAAAAAGACCAGCTGAAAGGGCTTCCGCCTACATTGATAGAGGTAGCGGAAAATGATATTTTGAGAGATGACGGAGAAACATTGGGACGACATCTGGATGAAGCCGGAGTTTATGTTTCGACAGTACGTTTTAATGGTGTTATTCATGACTGGGGTCTGTTGAACGGGTTTGCAGAACTTGCTCCTGTTCAAAGTCTGGTTTTGCTTTCGGCAGCAATGCTGAAGAAATATCTTAAATAAGAAACTGATTTTGTAATTTTCATAAGAAATTATAGAATACGGTATAGAAGGGCTGTATCAAAATGAAAAATTTTGGTACAGTCTCTATTTTTTATATTTAAAGAAATTTTTTTGCAGTATCTATAATTTAAAACAAAAAAATCAAAGTATTTCTTATCTTCTTTGAAAAAATATTCTTTATTTTTTCTAGTCTAAAAAATAAAATATTAGGTGGAAACTTTCCTGGCATGAAATTCAAGAATGGCATGGTTGTGAAGCATGATTTTATACTGTTAAAATTTTAAATGAACTTATATGAAAATACTGAATCAGTTAATTATGATTATTCAGTATTTTTTATTTTGAATTATAAAATATTAAGAGTCGGTTTATGCTTTGACAATGTAAAATAGAATTGACTTTACGAGTTGTTTTTATTAAAATATAAGAGATAGTATAAAATCAATAAAATTAGTATGCTGATTTTATTGTGAAAATAATTTCAATGAGAGGAGATAAGGTAAAGTAATTTCGAATTTAGCTAAATTATAAAGAGTTTGTGGTATATTTGAGAGAATAGTCAGAAAGTTTTTATAATTAAAGTATGGGGAAGGCTGTCTTAATTAAAATAACATCTAAAAAGTTTTTTATTATTTAAGACAGAAAAGATTTATGGAAAAATAGGGAGGAACAATGAAAACGAACAAAAAATTATTAGTATCATTTATGGCATTAAATGCGGTATTATCAACCGGTATAGAGGCTTCGGGAGCTTCGGCGCCGTCAAAATACGACAGAATGTATAATAATATGATAAAAAATCTTGATCAGAATAAATCTAACAGTAAAAATTACCAGATAATAGAGCAGGTACTTAATAAAAAAAACAAAGAGCTGAAAGATTTGTACATACAGAGTGATTATATCATAAAGCCGGAATATCTTGAATGGCAGGTATTCTTTTCGGGAGGTTATGAAGAATATGGAAAGGGTGTAGATAACAGTTCCGATAATGCAAAGTACAGTTCAAAAGTAACAGGATATTATGATACCAGCGGAAATTATGTGGTTACCAGTGGGAATAAAGGAGGAACTTTAGGAAAACCATACCAGCCGCTGCAGACACCCAAGGAAATAAATCTGGGGGTAAATATACCAATCAGCGGAATCAGCCGTGATCCTTTGAATCTGACTATAAATCCTAAAACAGTCACTGTAGTGGCTCCAAGTCAGAAAACAGTACCGGCGCCTAACCCTAATGTAGTTCTTTTAAATCTCAGCGGTATAGAAGTACCGACTGCTCCTGTTCCGCCTACAGGACTTGGAAGTTCGGGAATTATCATAAATCCGAATCAGATTTATTCGACTAATTCACAATTTACGACAGGAGTAGGAACCATAACCGGTGGTACTTACGCCATAGATTCTGCACCATACAGCAGTTTATATACATTTACGACAAATAATGAAACTTTAAATTTTACAGGAAATATAGATATTAACGGAAATACGGGAGTAATTGTGAGTAATAGCGGACCGACTACTATAACAGGGGCTTCCATTACCAATGATTCAACAATGACTGTGAAATCCAGCGGTTCAGGGCTGGGAGGATTTCATTCAAACAATAGTACAGCTGGTTATTTGGATTTTATAAATAATAATATACTTGATATAGAGTATGTTTCAGGTTCAGGTGCTACACAAAGTCTGTTTTTTTACGGGAATATAAACTTGAAAAATAATGGAACCATAAATTATGTAAATAATGACGGCGGAACAAAGGCTTTATATTCTATGTGGAATTCCTCTCCGGCGGATCCTAATCCGATGAGAGTAGAAAACAACGGAACAATAAACATAATTGGAAATTCAAGTTTAAGTTATTCAAGTACTGTTATGGCACACCATTTCGGACATTTGACTTCTACAGCCCTCGGGCAGCATACGGTTATAAATAACGGGACAATAGATCTGACAAATGCTCTCGGTTATCTGCAGGATTATTCTACCGGTGTTTATGATGCTTCAGGCGGCGGAATTATGAATGTGAGAGAAAATTCTGTGGGTATTGAGCTGACGTTAACAGGGAATTCGGAAAATATTTTTAACAGTTCAACATTAAAAGTGGGAACAATAAATGTTTACGGATCTACTAATACTGGAGGACAGTATAGTAAAGCTATAAACATGAGTCTTAACGCATTTCCAAATGTAATAGTAAATATTTCCGACGGTGAAATAAATCTGGAATCAAATTCAATGGGAATTATAACGAATATTCCGGGTACTCAGACTATAAATAATTCTGCTGAAATTAATATATCGGGAGAAAATTCTTACGGAATAATAACTTATAATAATTCGGCCAGTGCCGGAAGTATTGAAAATACCGGGGATATAACACTGGATGTTAATAATACATCAAAATTAAGTGCGGGAATTTTTCACCAGATAGCTCCCTCATTTGTAAATAAAGGGAATATATATGTAAAATCAACAGGAAGCAACGCTGAAGGAACTATAGGGATTTTGCTGTCACAGGGTGCAAAATTTACAAATGACGGCGGCGGAACGAAAGTAATAAGTGTGGACGGAAGAAAAGCAACAGGAGTGTTTGCTAATCAAAATACCACTAATACAATAAAAAATACGGCAGTAAAAGTGGCTAACAGCGGAATAGGCTTTTTCTCATATAACGGCTCTGATATTAAGCTTGAGAATATTACAGCAGAAGCATCTGCCGGAGGAATATTATTTTATTCTTCCTCTACACCTTCAAATTCTACAATAACATTTGTAAATTCTTCATCAGCAACGGTAAAAGACGGAGGAACTGCTTTTTATGTAGACGGACCTCTGTCAATGATTCCGACCTCTTATGTGAATTTGAATAATCTTAATTTGAAAATGGAGGACGGCTCTACGGTATTCCTGCTTGACAGTCCGGGGACATACTCGATAGGAGCTCTGCCGACAGCTTCTATGGCAGGATTAAATATAGATCCTTCATCAGGGAATTATAAAGATGTAACAATAAACAGAGGAACTATTAATATTGATAATGTAGGCGGAAATCAGGTCTTTGATCTGGATAATCCTAACGACGCACTTAATAAAAATAGTTTTTATTCTTCGAATCTTAATCTGATAACAGGGAGTACTATACAAGGCAGCGGAAGCGGTCAGCTTGCAATGGGGCAGACTTCTTACACGGGTGCTGCTTCCAATGCATTGGTAACGCTGACTAATGGCGGAACTATACAGCTTAGTGGTGCATCATCAGTCGGGATGTATTCTAATTACGGAACTCTTAATAATAATACAGCAATAAACGTTACAGGGACTGACAGTGTGGGAATGTATGGCGAAAACGGAACAGCGGTTATAAATTCGGGTAGTATTACGATAGGAAATAAAGGTGTAGGAATATACGGGATTTCAAATCAGAATATTTTATCTCCTGCATCATACGGAGATCAGAAAGTAAATATAACGAATAATACTTCTATAGTTTCCAACGCGGGGACAGCAGGAACAGTGGGAATATATGCCAATAATAACGCAGGAACAACAGGGAATAATCTGATATTTGGCACAGGGTCAGTTATAAATCTCGGAGCCAGTGACAGTGCAATAGGTGTATATGCGAATCAGATTGATAATGTTCAGGCTCGAGGGGTAATAACTGTTGGAAGCAACGGGATCGGGATGTATGCAAATAACAGTAATATTACTTTAAACAATTTTACAATAAATTTGAACGGTGATAATGCTCTGGGATACTATATAGAAGGAAACAGCTCTTCTTTTACAGGAAACGGGACAATAAATATAGATGGTCAGAATGTTACTTTGTTTAATATAAATTCAAACAGTCCGGCTGTAGATTTCAGCGGAATAACAGTGGGGACAGTTACAGCCGGTTCTAATTACACGCTCGGAAGTCTGACTAACGGAAAAATGACTTATGCTTCAGATGCAAGGCTGGCTACAAACGGAACAATGTTAAACGGAAGAAATACTAATATTTATTTAAACGGGACTTCAGATATAAAAGCAGAAGCCGGAGCAACAGGTGTGGTAGCTGTGGCACTGGACGGGCAGTATACTGGCGGAGCTCCTATTACACCGGGAGTAGACGGAAAGAATGACGGGCAAATTATATTAGGAAACAGCTCTGTAGGCTTATACGGAAAAAATGATGCAAGATTTGAAAATACTCATATAATAACAGTAGGAGATGATTCTGCCGGAATATATACGGACGGAGCGCTTGCAAGTATTAAGAATACAGGAACAATAACAATTGGTAATAATTCACAGGGACTGTATCTTAAGAATGGAGATACAATAGATAACGGAGGATCAATATTAAGTTTGGGAATAAGTACAGTTGGTATTTTTGCGGATAATGTAACAAATCCCGTGATAAATACCGGTATAATAGATTTATCCGGCGATAAATCAGTGGGAATTTATAAAACTGGTGCTGTTAATTCTATTTCAAATAACAATATTATAAAAATAGGAGATTCATCTGATTTGAATGATCCGGGCATAGGAATATATTCTAATACTGCAGGGGATATAATAACAAACTCCGGAACTATAGATACCGGGAAAAATTCAATAGGGATATATGCAGAAGGCGCAGCAGTAAATCAAAATAACATACTGTCAGTCGGAGCAACAGGAACTGGTATATATACAAAAGGCGGGACAGTAACTCTGGGAGCCGGAAGCAATATAACAGTGGGTTCTAATGAATCAGTAGGTGTATACGGAACTAACGGAACACATATAACTAATAACAGTACAAACGCAGTTAATATAAATAACGGAGGATACGGCTTTATACTGGAAACTGGATCTCTTCTGGACAATCACGGGATACTGTCATTAAACGGAAAAGGGACAGGAGTGTATTCTGACGGATTAAACACTGTAAATAACTATACAGGAGCCGATATAAACATGTCAGGTGATAATAATATAGGTATTTATATGGTTTCGGGCGGTATTGTAAATAATGATGCAGATATAAACGGTGCTGCTGGAAAATCCAATATAGGAATATATAACAAAAACGGTACGATTAATAATATAGGAACTATAAATGTAGGAAATTCAGTACTTGTATATAAGTCAGACGGAACAGTGGATTATGACAAAAGCGGCTATGCAGTGGGAATATACGGCGACGGTTCTTATATAAATAACACAGGCAATATAACTGTAGGAGAGAACGGAATAGGGCTGTATACCAGAAATAACCCGGCAGCAGTGGTAAATAAAGGCAATATAACTGGAACAGGAAAAGGTGCTGTTGGTTTATTTGTAGATAACGGGGTAGTGGAAAATAATCTTGGTACTACAATAACAATGACAGGCGATGATTCGATAGGAATGGTGGCTAATAAGAACGGAACAATAATAAATAACGGAGATATAATAATGTCTGGTAATAATGTATCCGGAATGTTTGCCAACATAAATTCTCATTCTGTAAATAACGGGACAATTGATATGACAGGAGCAACAGGTGACAAAAGTACGGCATTTTTATTAGGGGCAGGTTCGACTTTTGAAAATAACGGGACATTACTTCTGGGATCAAATGCCGTTATATCAGGTGTGGCGGGAGAAACTTACAAAATACCGAGTATAGTAAACGGAGGTATAATTTACTCAGACGGTGCACTGGCTGCAGACGGAATATCTCTGGCAATAAAGGTAAACCCTGAAACTGTAGTTTATCAGTCGTTATCTTCAGGTCCGCAGTTTACAGCTAACGGAACTTCGATAATAGCTGATACTCTTACTACAAGCAAGCCTATAGTTGTACTTCCCGGATTTGCAGACGGAACTAATGCTAATGTATATAAGATAGAAAATGCAGTAGTGGCTTCCGGCGGAAATTACGAATTTGTAAGCGGATCGTTATTATGGGAAGCAACTCCTGAAGCAACAGGTACAGGAGCAAATGTATATATGGAAAGAAAAAGCTTTACGGAATTTACTGACGGATTATGGTTTGAGGATTTTGGAAACGCTCTTGAGAAAAATTTCCTTGGTTCTAGAGGAGATGCAATGAAAATTTACAATAAAACAGGTTATATTGAAACAGAAGAAGATTTCAGACAGATAATGGGAAGTCTCGCAGGAAATGTGTACGCAAATATGAATCAAAGAGAAAATGATATAGCCAGAACATTGGAAAATTCAATGCTTACTTTACATGAATCACCTAATAATACAAAAGAAAATGTAAAAATAAATATTATAGGCGGAAAAGGGAAAAATAAAGAAGAAACAGACGGAGTTACGCCGTATGATTATACAACAGCAGGAGTTCTGGCATTAAGAGAGGTCGAACGTACATACAGACATACATTTGGTTATTCATTGGGATATCTGCATACAGGATTTGAATTTAAAGATGGTAATGAAAGCGAAGAGAAAGCAGATACAATTCAGGTCGGAGCACATAATAAATACAGAGCAGGCGGCTGGGAACTGAGAAATGATCTTACAGGAAGAGTAAGCTTCCATAATGTGGACAGAAATATTGACTGGGGATCATCGCTTGGAAAATCGGAAATGAACGGGACATATGAAACATACAGCATAACAAGTGATAATATACTTGGAAAGAAATTTGAGATTGGTAAAAAAACAAGTATAATGCCATATGGCGCATTCAGGGCAATGTATGTAACAAGACCGACATTCAGCGAAAGCGGTCTGGAATCTCTTGAGGTAGAAGGAAATGATGCGTGGAGTGTAAAGCCGAGAGCAGGACTGGAACTGTCAGGTTCACTGCCGCTGGGAAGCAAAGCAGTCTGGCAGCTAAAGGGAACTTTGGATTTTGCTTATGAATACGAGCTTGCAGATCTGAATGAAAGAGAAAAAGCAAGATTAACAGCGATAGAAAGCGGTTATCACAAACTTGCAAAGCCGCAGGATGAAAAAGGAATTTTCAGAACAAAAGGAATGCTGGGAATAGCTGTAGAAGACAGATATGGATTGTTTTTAACCGGTGAATACTCAACAGGAAATGACAAAGAAGATGATTATAGAACCGGATTAATACTTAAAGCAGTATTCTAAAAGAATTATAAATAAATAATATAGTAAAATTTATAAAATAAAAAAACCTCCGGGTAGCAAAAAAATATTTTTCCGGAGGTTTTAAATTTACTTAATAACAGAATAAGAAAAACAGAGCGGCAGGATCACAGGAGGCGAAGCCTGACTTTAAAGTCTCTGAGAGAGTACAAGTGTATTTTTTATTATTCTTACTTGACTTTAGTGTGTTTTATGGTAGAATATTATCAATAGGATTAGAATTGTTACTCTATTTTTTTTGAGGCAAAATCTAAAAATCAAACATTTTTATGATGTTATTTTAGATTTTGTCTTTTTTTATATAAACAGAGAACTAAGAAAAATCCTTATTTTTAGACAGAAATATCTGTGGAATACTATATATTGCGGAAATGGAGGAAGGTATGAAAAAAATATTATTAATTTTTTTTGTGTTTATGAATTTTATCGGGGGGATAATTTACGGGAAAGAGGTAAAGCTTACTATTTTTCATACGAATGATACACACGGAAGAGGTCTGGACGATAAAAGCATAGGATACGGGAAAGTTACTGCATATGTAAATCAATACCGTGCTTCAAATAAAAATGTTCTTTTTTTAGATGCCGGTGATGCTTTTAACGGGCTTCCCGTGATAGATCTGAGTCTGGGGCGCGCTAATCTGGATGTGATGAATCTTATGGGGTATGATGCTTT
This sequence comes from Sebaldella termitidis ATCC 33386, assembly GCF_000024405.1. Taxonomy (NCBI): domain Bacteria; kingdom Fusobacteriati; phylum Fusobacteriota; class Fusobacteriia; order Fusobacteriales; family Leptotrichiaceae; genus Sebaldella; species Sebaldella termitidis. The sequence continues at coordinate 359,824 of NC_013517.1, forward strand.
TACAGCAGGAAATGCAGATTTTGTACAGGGTGGGAAACAGATTCTGGAGCTTGAAAAGGCTGCAAACTTTCCGTTTCTGTCTTCAAATATTTATTATAACGGCAAGCATGCATTTAAACCTTATATTATCAAAGAAATTGAGGGAGTAAAAATTGGAATTATAGGTGTTTCGCCGATGAATTCCATGGTGGCTACCACTGATTCAAAGCTAAAAGGGTTTAAAGTTACTGATGCAATAAAAGAAGTGGAGAAGCAGGTCAAAATTGTGAAGAAAAAAGCAGATATTATAATAATTCTTGCACATCTGGGGAAGACAGATCCAGTGGTAAATGTTCAAAAACTGGTGGAAACTGTTCCGGGAATTGATATTATTGTGGATGGTCATGATCATGTACTTATAAAAGAAGGAATGAAGATAAATGAAACTTTTGTGGTTAATGCAGGTCAGTATAATGAATATCTGGGAATGCTGGAGCTTAGGATAGAGGATAAGAAATTAGTTTCGGCTTCTGGAAAGCTTCTGGGAGCAGATGAATTTAAAAATATTTCTGCTGATAAAAATGTTGAAGAATTAATACAGAAAATAACTAAAGAAAATGACAGAATTTTGAATGAAAAGGTAATGGTATTACCGTTTACCCTTGAAGGAAGAAGGGAGTTCGTAAGATCAGAACAGACTAATCTGGGTTCTATACTGGCAGATGCCGAAAGAGAATATACAGGAGCTGATGTATCAATAACAGTAGGCGCCTTTTTACGCGAGAGTATTGAGGAGGGGCCTGTAACATACGGTAAAGTACTTTCTGCACTTCCTTTTACACTGCCTACGGTTACAAGAAATATGACGGGAAGACAGATAGTAGACTTTATAGAACATAATTATACTGAGGAAAAAATAGTAAGTCCTGCTTATACACATGTGAGCGGTATGACCTTTACAGTAGATTTCAGCCGTCCGGCAGGAGCACGTATGACAGATATTATGATTAACGGAAAGCCTATAGATATGAATAAAATTTATGTTTTGGCATGTAACGAACAAATAAGCGATTTTGGAATCAGAGATACAAAAATAGAAAATAGCTTTGATATAACAATGGCACAGCTGCTTATAAACTATATAAATAAGCATCCGGATATCAAAAATCCTGAAAACAGAGTTACAATAAAAAAATAAATAACTTTATTAAGTGAAATACACCTCAAAAGTCAGATGTACCTGATGAGAAGAGGTGTATTTTATTATACTCGGAAATATAAGGAAGAGAATCTGTTATACAGCAATAAGAAAATATTAGAAAAATATACTTGCGAAATATGCAATATTGCCAGAGTTTAATATTTATAAGCATGAAACAGTTATTCTGAAAATCTGGAAGTTGACAAGTAAAATTAATAAGGGTAAAATTAGTGTAACAAATAAGAACATTTTGTAACAAAAAATATAGGAACTTTTGGGAGCAGGAATGAAAGAAAAGAGAATAGATATTATAATGAAAGAAATAGAAAAGCACGGGATAGTTTCTGTGAATGATCTGATGAAGAAGCTTGGTGTTACCAGAATGACTATAGGGCGTGATTTGAAACTTCTGGAGGATTCAAACATGCTGAAGAGAATTCACGGCGGCGCTGTCAGAAATGAAGATTCAAAATTAACAGAGCTGACACATTTACAGAAAAAGAACATAAATATATCAAAAAAAGAAGAGATAGGAAGACAGGCCGCGGGTTATATAGAGAACGGCGATATAATCTTTATCGGGGCAAGCACTACAAATGAGTGTCTGATGAAATATATAAAAAATAAACGAATAAGAATTATCACAAATTCTTTTTATATATTTGAACAATATAAGGGAAATGATGACTTTGAACTGATATTAACAGGAGGAATATGGCGGGAAAAGTCAGGTGCATTTATAGGAGATGTAACTGACAGAATTTTGTCAGAAATAAAAGTGGACAAAAGTTTTATAGGTGCTAACGGAATTAAGAATAATAATGTAACAAACTCCAATAAGGAGGAAGCCGGACTTCAGAAAATTATTATGGATAATTCCCAGAAAAACTATATATTAATCGACAGCAATAAATTTGACTTAAAGGATCTGTATACTTTTTATCAGACTGACAAAATTAACGGAATAATAACAGACAGCAGGCTTGATAAAGAGCTCAGAGAAAAATACGGAAAATATACTCAGATTATCAATATAATTAAATAAGAAAATTACATTCCTAGAAAAAACGGATTTTTATAATATAAAGAATACAGTTGCAGTAAAGCGGAGGTTTTGTTATAATCGGATAAATAATAGTATTTGCAGGAGGTAAATTATGTTTAGGGAAATCAGAAGAATAAAGAAAAAGCTTCCTGAAAGTGAAGCGGTACGAATGCTTGAACAGCTGAGCTGCTGTACTCTTGCACTGTCAGGAGATGACGGATATACATACTCTGTTCCTGTAAGTTTTGTTTATGACAACGGGAAAATTTTCTTTCATAGTGCTACGGAGGGGAAAAAATGCGATTCTATATTACAAAATAATAAGATTTCATTTTCAGCCGTGGAAAAAGATGATATAAAACCCGCAGAATTTACTACACATTATAAAAGTGTAATAGGATTCGGAGAAATAACACTGCTTGAAAAAAGAGAGGAAATTCAGCATGCCATGGAGCTTATTCTGAAAAAATATTCTCCGGATTATATGAAAGAGGGGAAAGACTATATTGAAAGAGCATGGGGACATTTTTATACTTATGTGATTGATATTCATCATATGACTGCCAAAGGGACAGAGAAGCAGAAGGAATAAAATTTATTTGATAAAAATTTTTGAAATTTTCGAATCAGGACCACCCCTTCAAGGGGTGGTTTGCTCCTTGGCTATAAGCCAACGGGTCTCTGACTACGCCTCAAGGCGTTCGCTTTCTCTTCGTTCAAGCTACTATTGTCTTTGACTCGTGGCTACCTCTTAAAGAGGTTTATTATCACTCCGACTTACCACCCCTAAAGGGGTCTTCGTATTCTTTCACACTCAGCTTATCTCGGGCTATATCCTGTTTTTCCTGTTCCTGAATATACTTTCTTATTGTCGTTTCATTCAAACCTACTGTACTTACATAATATCCTTCTGACCAAAAATGTCTATTCCCAAATTTATATTTTAAATTTGCATGCCTGTCAAACAGCATCAGCGCACTTTTCCCTTTCAAATATCCCATAAAACTTGATACACTTATTTTCGGCGGTATACTTACCAACATATGCACATGGTCCGTTTTTAAGTGTCCTTCCAGTAATTCTACTCCTTTATATTTACATAGACTCCTCAATATTTCTCCTACACTTTTTTTATATTGATTATATATTATTTTTCGTCTATACTTTGGGGTGAATACAATATGGTACTTACACATCCACTTTGTATGAGACAGGCTATTACTTTTTTTAGCCATTCTTACACCATCCTCTCTAATAGTAGCTTGAACAACTTCTATTATATTGGATTGGTGTTTTTTTGTACAACTTCGATTTCCTCACCCGCATAGCGGGTGGTTTTATGTTTCGTACGCTTTGCGTACTCAACTGACTTAAGTCTATAATAAAAAAACAGACCCCTTGTGGAAGGGGATCTGCTCTTTTACTATTATCAACTAGATTCTATTAATAATAAACTTTTCAATGAGCTCGGCTACAGCTCCTTTGTTATTGTCTGCCTCAGTTACATAATGGGCAGCTTTTTTGGCATCATCGACAGCATTGCTTACAGCTATAGATAATCCTGCGGTTTTCAACATGGAAATATCATTGTAGTTATCACCGACTGCAATAGTATCCTTAACATCGATTCCCAAAATTTCAGCCAAAGACCGTAAACCGTTGCCTTTGTCGATTCCTATGGAATTAAACTCCATGTAGCGATTCGAGGAATAGCTTACAGTACAGTTTTCTGTGAGATTCTTCATGGGTTTCTCAAGACTCATAAGATATGGAACATCAGGATTCTGAAAAAGAATTTTGTAAATCTTTTCATTTTTCAAAAAATCAACGGAATTCTCCTCCATGTATACACGGCCTCCGTTATAGCCGTCCATCTTTTCTTTTTCATACTGGTTTACATTAAAAACATAAACTGTATCTTTAGTGTAAACATGCTGACAGACGTTTTTGGTAAGCCCGAAATCAAATATCTCTTTCATGATATTGTAATCCAGACCGTTTGATCGAAGCAGTGTATTTCCTTTATTTTCCGTAATAATCGCCCCGTTATAGGAAATTACATATTCTCCGGGGAGATCATGTAATCCCAGCCGGGCAAGTTCATTCTGAATGGAAGCATAACCGCGTCCTGTAGCAGGAACAAACTTTATGCCGTATTTTTCCTTGGCAAGCTTGATCATTTTGAGATTGTTTTCACTGATTTCACGATTATCATTTAGCAAGGTTTCGTCCATATCACTTACAATAAGCTTATATCCCATTTTGAATCTCCTTTTTTCTTTTATTTACAATTTATAATTTGTGTAAAATTAAGATAAGTATTCAGTAATAATTTTAACATATTTTGTTTTAAAGAACCACAGTTTAATATAATAAAATTGTAAATATAAAAAAGTATTCAGGATGTGTGATTAGATATCGTCCTTTTCATCAACTTTTATTTGCTCAGTAATAAAAGGAATTACCTCATCAGGCTTGATGTTCAGAACATATGCAAATTCTTCATGAAGCTTTTTTTCTGCTTCCTTCATAAAATATCGGTCAGCTGCATGCATTTTTTTACCTTGGTCTAACAGCGACTGATGATAAACATGAAGTGTTTTTATCAGTATGATCAGTTCTTCCCTGTCCTCTCCCAATAAAACTTTTTCGTAATATTCCTTTCGTTGGTCCTTGTCCTGAATCCAAACGGGATATTCCGCGGGAAGAGCCTTAATTAAAGAATATATCTGATCTGCTGACAGAATACGGTGCATTTTTGACAGTGCATTATTGCTGTTTACAGGGATAAAAACCATGGATTTATCACGGTAAACGGGTTTGAGAGCATAGCACGAAGTATGATTTCCGCCAAAATCTTTCTCTGAAATCCCTACGATTTTACACACACCATGTGTGTTGTACAAAACTGTATCATTAACTTTATACATTATGTACCAGCTCCTTTCATTTATATGATGGTATCTTAAAAAAATAAAAACATGCGGCTCACTATAACTGGGCTTACGTTTCTCCAGAGCAAACTACACGTTACATATATATTCTATCATATTTTTGCAAAACTAGCTAGTAAGTAAAAAAATTTTAATTAATCATTTGAAAAGAAAAAAAATTTTATGCTGTAATTGTTAGTGCCGAATGGCGGGAAAGGCGTAAATCCGGCTTTGGATCTACACCTTTTATTTTTAATAAAAATCAGCAGTTTATGACAGCGTTCCTTAAAAGATTCAAAAAAATATTATTAACGGTGGTTATTATGGAAATAAAACAGACAATATTTGTAAATTCTCTGATGCTTAAGATGAGGCTGCCCGTGAATTTGTCAGTGGGATTCAGGCATTCTGGCAAAAGTCTCGGCGAAAACAATAGAAAATAACAGGGAATAGTATATTTTTAAGAATTTGCACATATGCGGTATTTCTGATTATAGATTTATTCAGAATAAATATTTGCGAATACAGGCAGCAGGCGTGAAAAGCTTTTCTGGCGGTTACTTCCTGCTTCGAAATGTGCTGCTTATGCTGTATTCTTTCAGACACTGAAAGAAAAAATTCCGGCTTTGAAAGCAGATTAGCAATATAATATTACAGATGAAAGGCTACAAAGAAAAAATCTAGTTTAGAGTCTGGTTAATATAATAAAGAACTGTTCAAAATTTTGAAAAATTTATAGATTTTTCTTTTTTTATAGTAAAATCAATTCGGAACAATGTTTTCATAAATTTGAAATATTTTTTGTTATTTTAGGTTTGACAGTTGTAAAGTATTGTAAAACCGTTTGATTTGATAAAGAAAATATTGATATTTAGATTTTAGTATTTTATAACTATAGATTACAAGAATATCATATGAAATATAGGGCTTTTTCAAGATTAAAAATAACGCACATTTAATTTATAATATAGAATTAAGAATAGTTGACAAATATAAAAAAAGAGAATATAATTGATATAAATACAGTTCCGTTCTATTGACAAACTCATAGATTATAACTTTCCATAAATAAAATGAAAGATTAGTAAAATGATTGAGTTATTCAGAAAGATATATTAATTTATCCAGTAAAATTTTTTACTTTTAACTCTCTTGGAACAATGTTCTGGAAGAGTAATTTTTGGATTAAAAGTTAGAGAACGAGAAAATTGGGAGAAAATCATTTAAACTTTGAAGGAGAAAAAAGAAAAATATGAAAGTGAATAAAAAAATGCTTACGATGCTGGCATTAAATATTTTAGCGGTAATGCCGGCAATAGCCGGTGAAAGTAAAACAGACAGACTGTACAACAATATAGTAAAAAATATTCAAACCGGCAAATCGAATAACAGTAATTATAAATTAATAGAAAATATTTTGAAACAAAAGAATAAAGATCTGAAAGATTTGTATCTACAGGGGAATTATGTAGAAAAACCCGAGTATCTGGAATGGCAGATATTTTTTTCAGGTTTTTATGAAGAATATAATAACGGAAAAGATAATACCGGAGAAAATGCAGAATATAATTCAAAAACGTCAGGATACTATGATGCGAACGGCAATTATGTTCTGACGGAACATTCAGTTAACGGAATACCCGTAAAGCCTTATGCGGAAGCACAGGATGGGAAATATATTAATTTAGGAATCAATATACAGGTAAAAGAAGTTGTTAAAGATGTTCTGACTCTGAATCCGTCTCCTGTCGTACCGGTAAATCTGGCTCTCAGTATAGGGAATGTTTCCGTACCTGTAATAGGAAGCATAGCACCGGTAAATGTGCCGCAGTTCAGTATTACACAGCCGAATATTAATATTACGACTCCGGCAGGAATAAATATTGTGATTCCTTCACTTTCCGCATATACAAACTGGACAAGCATAACAGGTGCCCAGTGGGCGAATAATACACAATATGGGAATGTTAATCTGACTTCGCCGAGTTATAAGACCAGTGATGGAATTAATGCCATAGCACAGTATACAATATCGGGAGATTATTATGCTGATTCAGATACAATAATGTATGTAGATGTATCACAGACGAGAGCAGTGACTGTAGATCTTACTGAAGATCTCGGAAAACCTTCCAGTAATGTTTATACGACTTTTACCAATTACGGAAAAATATATCTGACTGCTTTAAGCACAGCAGGACTGGAGATTCAGAGCGATAACAGAGGAGAGCACCCTACTCTGAAAAATTCAGGTTTAATAGAAGGACAGAATAAAACTCAGGTTGGGATGATATTCACCCCAGAGGGGTCCACTGATATAAATGCAACCTATATAATGGAGAATACTTCCAGCGGTCAAATAATAATGGGCGGGAATGATTCATCCGGAATGGCTGTAAATAAAATGGGAGCAAGACCGCTTTTCCTTATTAATGCACTTAACACAGGCCTGATAGAAACCAGAGGACTGAATAACTACGGAATAGCTTTGGATTTAAATAATCTGAATTCAGCTTCTAGTATTCTTAATAAAGGAATAATAAATGTAAAAGGAGACAAATCAGGCGGAATTGTACTGAAAGGGTCTATTGGCAATACTGATGATAATGTAGTAAATAAAGGAAATATAAATGTAACATCATCAACTTCATTCGGGATTTATTCAAATGTAAGTGATACAAAATATGTAAATGAGGGAAATATAGATCTGACTTCTGCCGCTAATTCAATCGGCTTAAGAAATGAAGGCGGATTATTAAAAAACGGCAGTAATGGAATAATAAATCTGACAAACGGAACAAATAATATAGGACTTTATTCAACAGACGGAACGACAGAAAATAATGGGAAAATAATAATTTCCAATGGAACAGATAATATAGGAATATATGCTAAAGGTTCAGGTACCTCAGTAGTCAACAGCGGAGAAATTAATGCAGTTTCTTCAGGAAAGATAAAAGGGATTGCTGTAACTGACAATGCTGATATAACAAATACTAAAGATATCAAGCTAAACGGACAGTCGGGATCTGTCGGTATATATGCATCAAATTACGGGACTTTTACTTCTTCAGGTACGGGAGATGTGGATATCAAAGTATCAGGTACAGATTCAGTCGGGATATATTCCGAAAATAACGGGCTTGTTGCTGTAAACGGAAATATAGAAGCAGCAGACAATGCAATAAATTTATATGCTTCAAACGGAAAAATTCTTTTGACAGATGCTGCTTTAACCACAAAAGCAAACTCTCTGTTATTTTATATGACAAATAACGGGAAATTTTCTTTGACAAATACACAGGCAGACATAGAGAACTCCGGAGCAGCCTTTTATTATGATGCTTCTTCATTAGGGGCCATAACTTCAGGAATAATGTCCGGATATATTTCAAATATGTTTTTATCCGGTTCTAATTCTGTTTTGAATATGTCTCAGGATTCCATACTTGTGTCTGTCAATAATGCAGCTGTGAATTTGAGCAATCTGCCGGATTTAAGAACAACACTTGGCTCTGTGGGAATAAATGTATCGGGAACTGGTTACAAAAGCTATCTGTTATATAAAAGTAACCTGACTGTAGATCAAAATGCAAATTTAGATACTGATATACTGGGAACTATAGGACTTTCAGCAACCGGTGTGGTTAATAACAGTGAGATAACGGGAACTCTTGCAGATAAAAAGGCAATAGCTGTAGAAAATGAAGATCTATCTGCAAAAAGTGCCGTAACTATTACAAATAATAATTCCATAATATTGAGCGGGAATAATTCCATGGGAATTTATACAAATTATGGAATAATAAATAACAGCAGCGGTAAAATTATAAAATTAACCGGAGATAATTCCGTAGGATTATACGCTACAAACGGAACAAGTGTACAAAACTCGGGAGATATCTATATCAACGGAGCTGGAATTTACGCTACATCATATAAAGCAGACGGGGTAAGCCAGACTTTTGGCGACGGAAAGACCTCTATAGTGAATTCCGGAACAGTTACAAGCGGTTCAAAGGCTAATTCTGTCGGAATATATTCCAGAAATAATTCAGGTGGAACAGTTTCATCCAATGATTTTACACTGGATTTATCTTCCGGAGAAATAAACATGACAGGTTCATCAGGAGGAACAGCTGTTTATGCAGAAAAAACAAAAGTAACAGACAGTGGCTCGACGATAAGTGTAGGTGAAAAAGGAATAGCTTTGTACGCGAAAGATAGTGATGTAACTTTAAACGGATCTGTAATTAATCTGCTGGGGGACAATGCAATAGGCTTTTATCTGGAAGGAGGAACAGCTTTTAACGGAACGGGAACTATAAATATCGACGGTAAGAACATAATTTTGATGATACCCGGAGCCAGCACAACTGTTTCAAATAACTTTACTGTAGGGACTGTAACATCGGGCTCTACATATACACTAAATGCCATGGTTGACAGTATATATACATATACAGGGACAGCTGCCTTAGAAAGCAACGGAACTCTGATAAACGGAGTAAGAACAGCTGCTTATATAGGCAATCCGGGAGGTGTTTATGCTAACCCTGGAGCAGAAAATATAGGAGCAATTGTATTAAACGGGCAGTATACTGCCGGAGGAACACTGCCGGCCGGAATGAGTGCAGGGGTAGACGGTGAGAATGCAGGAACTGTTATTTTAGGAAATGCATCTGCCGGATTATACGGAACAAACGGAACAAGACTTGGTAATACAGGAACAATTCAGGTAAATGATAATTCCGGTGCCATAATTACATCCGGATCAGGTTCTCTTGGACAAAACAGCGGATTTATCAGCATTGGTGCGAATTCACAGGCTATATATGTAAAGAACGGGGATACTGTTAATAATATGGCTTTTGGAAGTATTGAGAGTGCAGGACAAAAAGCTGTCGGACTGTTTGCTGATACAGTAAATACCGTTGTTAATGACGGGTATATAAATATGACAGGTGCAAATTCCATGGGAATTTATACAGCAGGAGCTAACAGCACCTCAATAACCAATAATGGCGCTGTTACAATCGGGGCTTCTTCTGATCCTGATAATCCTTCCATAGGAATATACAGCAGCTCGTCATCTGTAATTAACAATAACGGCAGTATAGCTTCCGGAGAAAACTCTGTAGGGATATATAGTAATAACGGGACGGTAAATCAAAACGGAGCCTTGAATGTCGGAACGAACGGGATAGGTCTATATCTTTCAGGGGGAGCAGCCAATATAACCAGTAATGCTTCGTTCAGTCTAGGGACTAATGCAGCAGGGGTTTATGCTGAAAATGCAGGTATTTCAAATGCTTCAAATATGAGTGTAAATAATAACAGTTACGGCTTTGTACTAACGAACAGTGCATTTTCAAATACAGCTAATAATGTGTCTCTTGGAACAAATTCCGTTTTCGTATATGCAGGCGGCGGAACGAATATTAATAACGGTAATATAATAATGAACGGTTCAGATAATATAGCTTTTTATACTTTTGACGGTGCAAGAGTAGAAAACTATGGTACCATAACAGGAACTGCAGGAACAGCTAATGTTGGAATATATAATAAAGGCGGTTCGGTTTTAAATGATGTTTCCGGAGTAATCTCCGTCGGTGATTCAATCCTTGCAAATGAAGAATATGCTGTGGGAATTTATGGAGTAAACTCTGCCATTAGTAATTCCGGGACAATATATGCGGGCTCTGGAGCTGTAGGTATAGCAGCAGAAGGTGGAAGAGCAGAAAACACAGGGAATATTACAGCAGTAGGAACTCAGTCTATAGGAATGTATACCGAAGGTGGAATTATAGTTAATGAAACCGGCGGTTTGATTACTGTTTCCGGAAAAGATGCCATCGGTATGGCCGGAAAAGGCAGCGGATCACAAATAATAAATAACGGTATCATAAATGTAACGGGAAATAATTCCAAAGGGATATACGGAGTAGAAGGAGCCACAGTTATAAATAACGGAAAAATTTATGCGGCGGGGAGTAATGCAGCAGGAATTGTTTTAGACAGCAAATCAACCCTTGTAGTTTCCGGAACTGGAGAAATAATAACTAACAGTATAGCAGCAGGAAACAGCTATAGAGAAATGACAGCATACGACACTCCGGAAATAATCAACTCAGGAGTAATACAGGTATTGGAAAAATTTGAAACTGACGGACTAAAGGTTACTATAAAAGTAGATCCTTCTTCTATGACAACGCCGGAAACTTCGGTTGTTTCATCCGGAGGGTACGATAATGTTGATATGGATGCTGAATATTTAATATCTAATGCGGTAAAAATAAAGGCACCTTCATTCAGCATAAGTAATGCTATGGAAATAACAGCTGATTATGCTCTAGGAACAAATTTGAACAAATATAAACTGGAGGATGTCCTTGTTTCGGGCAGTAATGTAGCGGCTAATTCTTCTGATATTGCCGTAAAAAGCAGATCATTAACCTGGGAAGCCACTCCTGTGACTAATTCCAAGGGAAATATCGATATATGGATGACCAGAATTTCTTATTCAAAATTTACTGACGGACTTTGGTATGAGGATTTTGGAAGAACTCTTGATGAAAAATATACTTCTGCAGGAAATGATGATGCTTTGAAAATATATGATAAAATTGATCTTATAGAAAATGAAGTAGATTTCAGACATGTAATGGGAAGTATGGCAGGCAATATATATGCTAATATAAATCAGAGAGAAGAAGATATAACAGGAGCATTTGAAAATACATTACAATTATTGCAGAATTCAGAAAATAATACAAAAGAAAATGTAAAGCTGGGTGTAATAGCAGGAAAAGGTAAGAACAAAGAGGAAACAGACGGAGTTGCAGGCTATGATTATACAACGACAGGAATACTGGCTCTGCGTGAAGTAGAAAGAACATATAAACATACCTTTGGTTATTCTTTGGGTTATACTCACACAGGATTTGAATTCCAGGACGGAAATGAAAGTGAGGAATGGGTAGATACAATACAGCTTGGAGTACATAATAAATATAAGACAAACGGCTGGGCGCTAAGAAATGATTTTACGGGAAGAGCAAGTATTCATAATACAGACAGAAATATAGACTGGCCGTCACCGAATAACAGATCAGAAATGAATGGAACGTATGAGACATACAGTGTAACAAGTGACAATATACTTGGAAAAGAAATAGAGCTCAGTAAAAATGTAAGCCTAATGCCTTACGGCGCATTCAGATTAATGTATGTGACAAGACCGTCATTCAGTGAAAGCGGTCTTGAGGCTTTGGAAATAGAAGGAAATGATGTGTGGAGTGTGAAGCCCGGAGCAGGTCTGGAACTGAACGGGAAAGTATCATTAGGAAGAAACTGGCAGTTAAAGGGAACTCTTGATTTTTTATATGAATATGAACTTGCTGATATGAATGTAAGAGAAAAAGCAAAGCTGAATGCAATAGAGGACGGATATCACAAGTTATCAAAGCCACAGGATGAAAACGGAATATTCAGTACAAAAGCAGCTGTGGGATTGGAAGCAGCAGACAGATACGGAATATTTCTGACAGGGGAGTATAAAACAGGCAATAACAGTAAAAATGACTACAGAACAGGTGTGGTATTAAAAGCGGTGTTTTAATTAAGGAATAAGAAAAAAAGAAATTTTTGAATATTTGTTAAAAGTTTCTTTTTTCTTCTTTGCGAAAGGATGTAAATGAATAGAGAAGATGCTATAAAAATGACATTGGAGGTAATAAAAGAGAAGAAACTTGAGAATTCCTCAATAGGTGAGATAGTAAAAAAAATGGATATAAGTCCGGGGAATTTATATTATCATTTTAAAAGTAAAAATGAGTTATATAGAGAGGTGCTGGAATATTCGATTAATGAAATAGCAGATAGTCTGGATAAGGTAAAATTGGATATAAACAAAAAAAATAATTTATTTCAGCTGACTGAGAAGCTAATCAGATTTTTGGAAAAAAGAGAAGATATATTATTTTTTTTAATAACTATGAAAGGAAGCAGCTATCTGGAAAAAAAATCAAATTCAAGAGATCTTCTGCTGAATTTTAAAAATATGCTGGTAAATCAGGATTTGAACACTGAGCATGAAAAAAGAATAGCATTAAAACTGAATATGTTTTTAGGTTCGGTATACGAAGTATTATATGAAAATAAATTATTAAAAAAAAGAAATCTGACTTCTGCGGAAATAAATGAAATTTATCTCTCTTTTTGGGGAAATGAAGGTAAAGAAGACAATGGAATATGAAGCAGTGTCCAAGTTTGGGTGATTATTTCAAGAATATCACAAAAGAAAACTTTGATTCTAAATATTGTTTAGTTTGCTGTTGATTGAGATATGAGTTTTCATTATTAACAATTATTAAATTTGACCGTTTATAAAGGGCTGTATCAAAATAAAATTTTTTGAAATTTGATTACAAAATATTGTGATAAATTACATAATGATATCAATATATTGTATTCAGGTATTTGGAAAGTTCTGTTTTGATACAGTCCCTTTTGGTATTACTGAGAATAGCTGATTTTTTGAAATATAAAAAAATAGATAACAAAAATATATTTGTAGAACAATATCATATGTAATTACAAGTGCTTATGCAATAAAAATGAAAATAATTATTAAAATTTAATATTCAAAAAATTATATTTTTAATAAAAATAAAAATTTTGATACTGATTATGATAAAAAAAATACTTTTTTTTAGTAATTGAAATTATTATATTAATATAAAATTATAGAAAATAAATATTAAAATTTTATAAGAAAGAAAAAATGATTAGAAAAAAACTTATATATTTATATAAATAATTAAAAAAATGTACGTATTTGTTAAATTTTACGAATAAATGATTATGAATATTTTACTAAATTTGAGCTTTAAAGTCAATTTTAATAGAAAAAAAATTTTTTTATAATTATTTGTCAGACTAATATTTGATGCATGAAAGAATAATTTTTTATTCGTAAAATTTAACAAATACGAATAAAAACTTGTTTAAGTATCACTATTTTTGAAAGGAGGAGGAAGAGGAGGAATGAGGAAACTTATATTTGCAATAGCAATTATGATGAGTTGTTTTATATTAGGTGCTAAAAAAAATAATCAAAATTTAAAACTGCCAGACATAGAAGAACAAATGAAAAAAGCTGATAAAATATCAGATTATGAAGCTAAAAAAGATGTAGCATGGCATAAAACAGAATACAATAAGGTGTTGAAATATCTTAAAAAAAATCAAAAATAGGAGTGCAAATGAGAAAAAATATATTAATATTTTCATTAATAGCTTTTTCGCTTACTATTCACTGTAGTGAAATAAGAGTGCAAAGATCACTGGAAGAAAGTATAACAAAAGACTATGATCAGGATGGTGTATATTCATCATATGAAAAGGCTTTGCGGAGAACTCAGGAATCAGTATATGTAACATTGCCGGAAAAAAGAGGGTATTGGTATACGATGCTGGACAGAATAAAAGCGGAAGAAAAGGAATTAATACCGGATGAAAAAGTGAGAATGAGAAAGAGATAGTACTTAAGGAGGAAGAATGAAAAAGACAGTGATACTGATGCTTTTTATAATAGCGGGAACGATACTGCATTCAGCATCTGTTTACGAGTATAGAAGGGAACTGAGAGAAGGGGCAAGAGGGAAATGGACGAATCTAAGACAGCATCTTAACAGCGGAACAAGACTGGAAAGAGAACTGATAAAAGTGGATAAGCAGATAGATAAGAAAGTATCGGAAATACAGGAAATAGAAGATTTATTATTTAGAATAGAAGAATACAAAGCAGAAAATAATATAAAATAATAAGGAGGAATAATGACAAGGAATAAGAAATTATTAGTATCATTTTTAGCATTAAATGCGATATTAGCGCCGCATGTGTCAGGTGCAGCGGCTTCTTCAAGCCAAAAATATGACAGGCTGTATAACAGTATAACAAAAAATTTGGATAAAGGAAGTTCAAATGAAAAAGCTTATCAAACAATAGAAAAAATACTTAAGCAGAAAAATAAGGAATTAAAAGATCTGCATTTACAGGGTGACTATATAGTAAAACCTGAATATCTGGAATGGCAGATGTTTTTTACAGGTTTCTATAACGAAGATGCAAGAACGGGGAGTTTGAGTTCAAATCATGCAAGAGAAGGAGATGATTCGGAATCAAACTGGTCCGGGAAGAATAAGCCGATGATTCAGGCAGATTCATATAAGGAAGTAAAAGTAGGTCCGAGTATACCATATAAGTATCTGAACTTACAGGATATAAATCCGAATATATCACTTCCCGTAATAGAAAGTGTTGCTTCAATAAATCTGAATAAAATACCTTTGGTAATAGATATTCCTCAGCTGCCGGCTTTGCCGAACATACAGCTTAATACAGTGACAACCACTAATATAAATGATATTAATATCACTAAAAATGTTCAGGTAAGTCCGATAAACATAAGTATTGCCGCAAAAACATTTAATCCGGTAACTTTGGTAAATCCGCAGCTTGCCAGAAATGGTAACGGATTCAACAGCAGTTCCGGTGCAGCAAACTTACATACTAATCTAGATGCACCGGGAACAACTACTTTGGTTACAAGTACAACCAATCCTACAGGATTAATTCAAATAATCGGTCCTCACGGAGTGAACTGGAACGGAGCAATGCAGTCTGGAGGAACAGGCTCAATGACATATAATATAACCGGGAGTTTAAAAACAGAGAAAGTCGGGTCACGTGTTGTGCTTGTAGAGTCTCATAGAGCTTCTTCCGGAGTAACTACAGGGAATACAAATGATATTTTGTATGTGAATTCATCTGGAACTTTAACATCTGATGTATCATATAGTGGAACAGTTACAGGTGTGTATTCTGACACCACTTTAATTGTGGAAATAGAAGGAGGATACGGGGCATATAACCATTCAATGTTTGAAAATACAGGAATGATGCAATCCATAGGAACTGGAAAAACTATAGGAATGGAATTCAAAAGCGGTTCTGATTTAACAAGTACAATAAAAGTTAAAAATTCTGGAACTATTGATATTAAAGGCGACGAAAGTGTCGGGATAGATTCGTTAATAAGTCAAAACGGCAATCAATTTAATATAGGGGTTGAAAATGCAACAGGCGGAACTATATTAATGAGAGGAAATAACAGTTTTGGTATACTGCTTACTCAGGGTAGACTTGACGGAAGCAATGTAAAATCATCAGGCAATATCGGGACTTTAACTAATACATATATTCAAAACGGAACTATTACTATGAAAGGATACGGGAGTTACGGAGTCGTTATAGAAGGCGGGACAGAATTACCAACAGGGACATCATTAAATTCCGGAACTATAAACATAGAAAACGGCGGAGCTTCATCGGCTGCTGATACTTCGTCGGGAATATATCTCAATAAAAATCTGGCATTGAGTAACGACGGAATAATAAATGTAAGCGGAAACTACAGTAATGGAATAAGAATAAATTCCGGTTCTGTAACCAATAAATATGTATCTGGAAAAGCCGTAAATATTTTGGGAACTGCTGCAGATTCAACAGGAATTGCAGTAATCAACAGCAGTTCTACAGGTATAAATAATGGAAAAATAGCACTAACAGCAACAGGCGGTAAAAACATAGGAATGTACGGAACAGGTGGAGGAACTGGAAACAGAATAGAGAACACAGGAACAAATGCAGAAATAACAATGAATATCACAGCCGGAAGCGAGAATATAGGAGCTTCAATAATAGGAACAGGAAGTACTTTTTCAAACAGCGGTAAAATTAACTTAACAGATACAACTACTGCAGGAAAGAATGTAGGAATATATTCTGATAACGCAACAGTAAATAATACAGGTGAAGTAAATCTTACCACTAAAGGAAATGATATAGGTATATATCTGAAAGGTAATTCAATAGGGACAATAGGCGGAAATATAAACCTTACATCTACAGGAAGTAATTATGATTACGGAGTATACTTTGACAACGGATATACTGGAAATGCAGCAATAAACTCCACGATAAGCCTGAAAGGAAAGTCGGCAGGAGTATTCTCGGCTGTAAAACCAATAGTATTTAACGGAACAGTAAATATGGATACGAGCTCTTCACTGCTCTCAGCTGATTCAATAGGACTGCTGTATCAGATAACAGGAGCATTACCAGCCGGAAATATAGTAACAAATAACGGAACATTAAATGCAGCAGCAGGAACAGGAATATATATCCATAATAACAGTACCGCTTTGGGAAAAACAGTAATAAATAATGCAGTAAAGTCTATTAATATAAGCGGAGGCGGAGTAGGAATAGCTGCAGAGTCAGCAGCATATACATCAGGAGATAAGCTTCATATAATAAACAGCGGACTGATAAATAATGTATCATCTTCCACTGCAAACAGCATAGGAATATATGCAAAAAATCAGGATATAAGAATAACAGGAGCAGGAAAAATATCAGTATCATCTCCCGGAAGTGAAAATCTGGGAATACTGATAAACGGAGGAAAAACGGAATTTGAAAGCAGCCTTGAACTCGGTGCAGGAGGTATAGGAGTATATCTGAACGGTAATGCTTCAAATACAAATGATTCAGTACTTGATATAGGAAATACGGCAAATGCAATAACAGCATTAACTAACGGAATAGGAGTAGTAGCCAAGGGAGAAAAAGCTACTGTAAATATCCTGTCAAACGGAATAACACTGACAGGTCATTCAGCATTAAACGAAGGATCACTGGGAGTATTTCTAGAAAACGGAAATATAAATAACAACGGAACAATAAAAACAGGTGATTACGGAACAGCAGCATATTTAAAATCAACAGCAAATGCAAGAACTGTAAATCTTGGTAATCTGGAAACACAGGATAACGGAGTAGGTCTTTATCTGGAAAATCAGAATATAATAGATACTCTTACTTCAATCACAACAGGTGAAAACAGTATAGCAGTATATGCTAAAAACGGAGATATAGATATTGATGTACTGGATTCAGCTAACTTCACACTAGGAAAGGGAAGCACAGGATACTTTCTTGAGGACGGAACAATAAAATCACTGCTGGGTATAAATACAGACATCACACTTGGAAATGACATAACAGGAGTCGCATTAACAGGGAATTCAGCTATAGACAGCTCAATAAACAGCATAACAATAGGGAACAATACCGGATCAGCAGCAAGCATCAAACCAATAGTTCTTGGAATAAAAGATATTTCTTCTCCGTTAACAGTATCAACAAAGCTGACAGGCGGTAACGGAACTGTGGGACTTTACTATGAAGAAGGCGGAACAGGCAATGCAGTAACATATAACGGAAGCGGAAGTCTGACAGTACCGGATATAAAAGTAGGAACAGCAGGAGGAAACCTGTCATCCGTAGGAGTATATCTTGATGCAGCAACTAATGTAAACGGACTGAATATAAATAATGCATACATTCAGGTAAACGGAAACTCTGGAATAGTTCTGGGAGCAGATACAGGAGATATAAATGTAACAGGAGGCAAGGTAGAGCTTACTGAAGGAGGAGTGCTGTTCCTTGTGAAAAACGGAGGTAATGTAAATATATCCCCAAGTACAGTCATAATAACACCTGACAGCGGAATAGAGCTTTTCAGGGTAATATACTCAAATTACACAAATACAGCAGGAACTAAACTGGAAATACCAAAAGAAAGTGTGGCAATCCACGGTGAAACAGGGATAATAACAAATGACGGAGAACTGGTATCAAAACTCATAAGCGGAGTTCCTGCAGAAAGCTCTATAGGAATCTATATAGAAAATACACTGGAAAGCTCTCCGGGAGTACTTTTGCATTCTAATATGTCTTCACAGGGAATAAATAATAACAAAATAGATTTAGGAAACAAAGGAATAGGGATATTTGGAGAAAATTCATATATAAAAAATGAAACAACAGGAACAATAACCATAGCAGATAATGGAGCAGCCCTGTATGCAAGTATAGGATCTATCCTTGAAAATGCAGGAGCAATAAATATCGGGGAAAATTCTGTGGGTATGTATGCTTTAGACAGAACAGGCTCACCAAGCTATACAGGACTAACAAAGGAAAATTATCTGATAAACTCAGGTCAGATAATATCCTCAGGAAACAATACAGTGGGGATATCATCAACAGGAGCAGAGCCTCTGGTAAAATCAGAGATCACAAATAATGGCGTGATAAGTGTAACAGGAACTAATACAACAGGAATCTACGGAAGTCATACTAATATTCTGAATACAGGAAATATTACAGCAGGAAACGGCTTTGACTCAGGGCTGACAATAGAATATGCAGCAGGAATAATAGGAAATAACAGCAGCATAAATATTCAGTCAGGAGCAATACAGTCAGGAAACTATTCAATAGGAGCAGCGGCAACAGGAGATTCAGTTTTAAATATAACAGGAGGAACAATAAGTGTAGGGGATAACTCTATCTTCAATTACATAAAAAGAGGAACAGGAACAAATGTAACACTGACAGACAGCTCAGGAGGAACATATGATCTGAATAGAAGTAAGCAGATAGGTATTTATTCAGAAGAAGGAGATGTGGCATCTAATAAAACCCTTGAGGTAAGAAGCGGAACAGGCTCAATAGGACTTTATGCCCAGAATAACGGAAATGTAAATATGACATTACAGGGACTGACAATAAATGTGGAGAATGGTCAAAAAGGAGTATTTGCCAAAGGAATTTCAGGTTCTGGAGTAAAAACAACACTGGCAAATTCAGTTAATCTAAATGATAACTCAGCATTGGGAATAATACATCAGGACGGTGATATTGAAAATAACGGCTTCACAAATGTATCAGGAATAGGTTCGGTAGGAATATTATCAAGTAATTCAGATAATCTGAATACAAATACTATGTTAAACAACGGCGGAATAAATGTAAATTCGGATTCGGGAATAGGAATCTACGGAACTACTCTGAATAATGCACAGTTAAATGTAACGAATACGGGAAATCTTAATCTGGCAGCGTCATCATCATCAAATGATGTAATATTGGGAATTTACGGAGAAAACGGAGCAGAGATTAATAATACAGGAAATATAGTTATTGGTGCATCTTCAATAGGGATCTACGGAAAAGGAATAGATATAAATCAAAACGGCGGAGTGCTTTCAGCAGATAAAAATGCCCTCGGAATATATTTAAACGGCGGAACAGGCAATGTAAACAATACAGCAATAAATATAGCAGATGATAACGGAGCAGGTATATATGCCACAAATTCAGCCGGTGTAACATTAGGAAATACCAATAATCTAAATGTAGGAGATACAAGCGGAGCTTTAAGCGGAAGTGCGGCAGGAAGCTTTGGAATAGTAGGGAAAGACGGAAGTATAGTAACGAATAATGCTAATATGAATATAGGATTGGCTTCAATTGGAATTTACACAGAAAATTCAACTATCACTAATAACGGAAACATGACAGCAGCCGGAGGAGGAACAGATACCAAAGACGGAAGAGTTCTGATATACGGAGGAAGAGCAGATATTGGTAATATAGGAAGTGCTATTACAAATACAGGAATCTTAAATGCAGGAGATATGGGTGTAGGAATATATTCCAATACAGGAAGTATAGTCAACAGCGGAGATATAACAGTAGGAAATACATATCAGAATCCGTCAAATCCTTCAGACAGACAGTATGCTGTCGGAATATACGGAGTAGGAACTACATCAATAAATAATACTCATAAGATAACTTTCGGAGATAACGGACTGGGACTTTATGCATACACACCAAACGGGACAATATCAAACAGCGGCTTGATAACATCAAGTGCAGATAATGGAGTAGGAGTGTACATAGAAAAGGGAGATACAATTACCGGAGTAACACAGGAATTTATTAATACAGGACAGATCATACTGACAGGAAATAATTCAATAGGAATTGCCGGAGTAGATAATGTAAAGATAATAAATAACAATCTGGTAGAAACAACAGGAGCAAACAGTATAGGAATCTATGCAGATACTTATTCAATAGTGGAAAATAACGGAACAGTAAGATCAACAGGAACAAACGGAATAGGAATCCTGCTGAAAAATAATTCTGTACTGATAAATAACGGAATAATAGACATAAATATATCAGCAAACGGAAGAGCAATAGTAACAGACGGAACAGGAAGCACAAGCGACCTGACAGCAGTGCATACAGGAACAGTGGATGCTTCGGCTTCTTCACCGGTAGATCATGTGGGCTCAGGACCTTCGTATTCAAAACCATCTATCATAAATGCAGGGATAATAAAGGTAAATGAACGTTTTGAAGTACCGGAAGATGCAATAATACAAATAAAAGTAGATCCTTCAAGTGTAAAAGAGGCTTCACTGGCAACGAGCGATTATCATCCGGAAGATGTAAACGGGAAATATCTGATATCAAATGCGGTACAATTCATAGCAGATGAATTCGTACTAAGAAATATACAGGTCACATCAGATTTTTCACAGGGAACAAATCATAAGACTTACAAGCTGGAAGATGTATTCGTGCCGTTAACAGCAGGCGGAGGAATAAATTACGGGAAAGCAGCCATAAAGAGTAAAGGAATATTATGGGAAGCAATACCTATAACAAACAGCAACGGAAATCTTGATATATGGATGACGAAAAGAGACCTGACAGAATTCGGAGAAGGTCTGTCATGGGAAGAAATGGCATCAATACTTGATAAAAACTATGAAGATGCAACAGGAGACAGACTGAGTTTATACGATAAGATAGATAAAATAGAAACAGAATCAGACTTGAGAAGAATAATGACATCACTGTCAGGAGCCTATTATGCCAACAGAGCACAAAGAGGTTATGACATAAAAAGAGGATTTGACAATGCACTCGACCTGATGGAAAATTCAGAGAATAATACAAAAGAGAATGTAAAGGTGTCAGTACTTGCCGGAGCAGGGAAAACTTATGAAAACAAAGAAGGTGTAATGGACTATAAATATGAGACAGCGGGAGTATATGCCTTAAGAGAAGTCGAGAGAACTTATGCACATAAATTTGGTTATTCATTAGGATATGCAAGAAACAGCTTTGAGCTGCAGGATGGAAATAATAGTGAGGAATGGGTAGATACGTTACAATTAGGGGTTCATAATATATATAGAAAGAACAGCTGGAAGCTGAGAAGTGATCTGACAGGAAGGTTAAATTTACATAATGTAGACAGAAATATAGACTGGACAGATTCAATAGAAAAGCTGGATGATAAGTATATGTCATACGGAGTTTCACTGGATAATACATTACTTAAGGAGTTTGAATTAAATAAGGTGTTAAAGATAAGTCCTTTATTAAGTCTAGATTTTGGATATCAGTATCTGGATAAAGTGAAAGAGGAATCATCGGTATCAGCCTTAGAGATAGATTCCAACAATGCATACAGCATAAAGCCGGGAGCCGGAATAAGAGTGGACAGTAATATACCATTGGGAAGCAGATCGGCCTGGGAGCTGAAATCGGCATTGGAAGTAAAATATGAATATGAGCTTGGAGAAGCGCAGCCGGAAGAAACAGCAAGATTACAGTCATTTGGAGAGACATACAAGCTGGCAAAGCCGGCAGAAGATAAAGGGGAATTAAAGCTGAAGGGAATGCTCGGAGTAGAGGTAACAGACAGATACGGGATATTTATTACGGGGGAATACGGCAAGGCCTTTAATGAAGTTACAAAGGACGGGGAAAGCTACAAGGTAGGCGTAACATTAAAAGCTGTTTTTTAATTAACTAATATAGAGTGAGCAGGGAGTTTCCGGACAAAAGCGTGGTATGTTCAAGTCCGGAAGCACTCTTTTCTTATCTCTGAAAGGATAAGAATGGATAGAAAAGAAGTAATCAAAATAACATTAGAGTTAATGAAGGAAAAGAAACTGGAGAAAACAACAATAGGCGAAATAGTAAAAAGGCTGGATTTAAGCCCCGGAAGTCTGTATTATCATTTTAAGAATAAAAGTGAAATATATAAAGAGATGGCGGATTATTCACTGGAAGAGATAACAAGAAATCTAAATGAAGTCAGAACGGCTGAAAGTAATAAAAATAAATTGTTTATACTGACAAGAGCATTAATAAAATTTTTAGAGGAGAGGGAAGAAATCTTATTTTTTTTGATAAGTATGAAAGGCTCCTGCTATCTGGAAGAAGAAATAAAGAGTCAGGATTTCTTGATAAATTTTAAAAATATTTTATTAACTGAACAGCAGGATGTAAATCATAAAAAACGGATGTTATTAAAGCTGAATATGTTTTTAGGTTCAATATATGAAGTATTGTATGATAGTAAACTGGTAAACGGAAGAAATCTTGCAGAATATGAAATAAGAGATATCCATGCTTCTTTCTGGGGGAATGAGATATTGGATACTAAATATAATAATTGAATATATAAGTATTCGGAATTATAGGGGTGGCTGTGGAGAAATTATTTTATAAATTAAGATACAGGAAAAAATTAAGTTATGTAGATTATAGTTTAATGTTTTTTAGACTAATTTTTCAATTTAGGGATTCAAAATATTATTACTTTTAAGATATGTCAGTGAATAAAAAGTATGAAATATTAAGAACTGACGATGAAGAAAGACCAGAGACAATAATGAGCCTGTAGCGGGAAATAAAAAAATAACAAATAAAAGATATATTAAGATTATATATTAGAGTAATCCTAATAATAGTTATTAAACTATTTCATTTGTTTGTTGCTTTATTTTTGGGGAAAAAAGAATTTTTGAATCTGATAATTTGCACAGTATTAAAACTTGGAAATCAAAGAAAATGATATAAACCGATACGGGATCAATACTCTATTTAATACTCGGAATATTTTATAACGAATTTTGACATAAAAAATGCACCGCTGTTTGTTAGTTTTATCTAACTTTTAGGGTGCATTTTATTTTATAATTTTTATATGTTAATTTATTTAGTATATTTTATTCTGAACGGCCCTGCGATACTGTTAAATAACATGTCTCCGTTAGGGAAGAACTGTATTATAGCGTATGCTCCGTTTCCGTAGTTATTATATCCAAATACTGTTCTGTGAACTGTTTTTCCAGTATTCCAATCCATTCCTGTTACTTCCCATCCGGCTTTAGCTGAATATCCGTTGACAAATACTATATTTGATTTTGTACTTACAGCAGGAACCATACTTGTAGAAGAAACATCATTTCTAGTCCATACAGATTTCCAAGAATCAGTTTTTGTATCCCATTCGAATCTTTCGGCACCTACAGGAGGAGTAGTAACCGGTCCTAAAGCTATTACACCGGCCAGTTTATCTTTTGGACCAGGCTGACCAATATTATTAACTACAAATGCACCATAATCTTTTACAACTACTGATTGTTCTGTCTGAACAAATTCTGTACTTTCAGGAAGCCCGGCAGTTACTTTGATCTGGTCGGCAATTCTGTTTGATTTTGTACCTGGTTTTTGTTTGAAATTAGCAGGAATATTATCTCTCCAGAATGCAACAAGATTCATTCTGTTAGCACCGTCAGTAATAACAACGAGTTTGTCTTCATCATTTCCGAATCCCATCAGAGTAGGTGTAGACCCTGTTCCTTTTCCTACTTTAACTGTAGGAGGTTCTATTCCTGTATCATATAATGAAGCCCATGCTCCGTCTTTTTCGTCTGTAGACAGTTTAGTTCCAGTCCACACTACTTTTCTCATATATTTATCAGAAGCTACATAAATTCCATTTTTTTCATCAACGGCAACAGAGTTTGAAATATATTCGTCATCACCGAAACGTACTGTCTGAAGTTCACCTTTCAGGCTTCTGTCAGTAACTGAAATCGAACGGTTTCCTACTATGATAAGTTTTCCGTCATAAGTCAGACTTACACCGGCTAGAGTTTCACCTTGTTTTAGAACATTTTTTAAGTTGAGTGTTCCGATTATTTCAATTCCTTTAGAAGGATTAGAAGAATCTTTCAATGCAAAAGCATAGATTACCGGATCTGAACCGTCGACATAATCAGCATATACAACATTATTGTTGTCTACTACACTGTATATTCCGTTAAAGATTCTTGTAGTACCCAGACCGTAAATATTTGCCACGGCATCCTCGACTTCTTTAGCGGTTTTATATTTTTTCCCAAGTACTTGTTTATGTACTTCCGGAGTTATAACCTTTATTCCGGGAGCATCTAAACGCGCTGCTTCTTTAAAGTTTCCGTTTGAGATATCAATATATGAAACTCCCTGACTGGAAACACCCCACATATAATTTTGGCTTGTAGAAGCAAGTGTTATAATATTTACCGGTCCTCCGTTTACATTTTTTAATTTATTCAGATCAATATTATATGTTCCGCTTTTAACTGCATATGGAACAGAGTCAGTCTGAGCAGGATCAAAATGTGTCAATCCGTAAACAGGTGCAGATAGGTAAGGATTTGGTTTAGGTAAACTTTCAGCATATAAACTTGATGTTAAAGCAAAGCTCATTGTACCAAGTAAACATAATTTCTTAAAAAATTTTTTGGTTGTCATAATTTTTCCTCCTGAATAATTTTATTTTGATATAAATGTTTAAAAAAGATCAAGACTTGCTGATAATTTCAGAATTAAAAGAAAGGCTTCCTTTAATTCATTTTGTTTCAAATTCAAAAGTTACTGTTTATAATTTGCAGGCTGGCAAAGTCTCTTTGGAAATTACTGACTCTTGTTTAGCCGGAAATATTACAGGTTCCTTTGTCTTCTTTGGTATTCTCTTTGTTTCTTAAGTGTTTAAAACATTTAATACTGCGGTATTTGTAATCCTAATTTTTTGAAATATTGATGATGTTTCTGGTAATTGCTTGTTTGAAAACTGAGAGTATACAGTTTATTCATTATCCTCTTCAGATTTTCCTGAACATTCTTGATCTGTTAATAAGACTGAAATGAACTTTTACATCACTGATTTAGCAGTGATATGTTTCTGAGTTAATAAATGAAGTGTTTTTATATCTAAAAAATCACTTCCAATAATAACTGCTTCATTTCAAGAGGTTATTAATATATAATTATTAGCTAACTAAGTCAATTATATAATTAACGCCTTAATTTGTCAATAAAAAAATAAAAATAAAGTTTTCACATACAATTTCTATGTTTATAGTAGTTCACAAATGAAAAAAACAGATATCTTGATTTGTACATTTGGAAAATTTCAGGTTATTTTAGTATAAAATGTCGGATAACTATAAATTTATTTAATAAAATAAATTTTAAGAAATTAATATAAATATCGAGGGATCAAGTATTTTTTACACATGAAAAAAGGCAGCTGAAATTTTCAAAACTGCCTGATTCTAGAAAAAATGTAAGTCAGAATCGGAAAGAATCAGTATATTAAAGGGAAATGTACTATAATGTAAAGATTTTAACTGTAGAGTGAGCTAATTCAGTTTACTCTTATATAAATATTTTACTTTAATTTTTTCTGGATTTTTGAATGTCTTTTTTCGAATTTCTCTTTTGCAAAGCTGTATGCTTCATTAATAAATGGAATTAAAGTATTGTCAGTATTCTTGGCAGGGTTTAGGATACTTATCCATCCCATCCATGCATAAACCGGATGCGGAAGAATTTCATCAGTTTTCTTAAAATCATAATTCATATCGACGACTGCTCCGGCAGCCGGGCGGGCAGGAATTTCACCAAAAAGTTTTATGAAAGCTTCTTTCCTCAATCCGAGATTCACTCTGAATATGTCCTTTCTGTCCAGTCCGGAGGCTTTATC
Organism: Sebaldella termitidis ATCC 33386; assembly: GCF_000024405.1. Lineage (NCBI taxonomy): Bacteria > Fusobacteriati > Fusobacteriota > Fusobacteriia > Fusobacteriales > Leptotrichiaceae > Sebaldella > Sebaldella termitidis. The sequence continues at coordinate 386,815 of NC_013517.1, forward strand.
ATTTTCTCCGTCCTTTTCCTTTATCGTGAGTACATAAACTCCTTTTTTCAGAATATTTCCCGGGTTATAAAATACTGCTTTTTCACCCCAGGTCTCTATTAAAACTGTTCCTTTAAGATTTTTTATGCAATAATCCAGTATATCATCAGCTTTTCTCATAAATTTCACTCCTATTTTGTTTATATAAAGTATTGTATCTTATAAAATATGACAGCTTTGTGTCATATTTATTTTTGGGAGCAGATCAGGGGAAATTAATTAGTAAAATTTAAAAAAATAATATCGTAATTTTTATATTTAAAACTAATAAAATATGTATTTTTATATTATTTATAAGTAAAGAATTTTAAATATATTTTAGTTAAATAAATGTTTTATTTTTTCATAGCATATGATATTATAATTATATTATAAAATGATTTACTATGGAGGAATATGATGGAAAATAAGAGTTTGGATGATATTTTCAGCGAATTGGCAGAGAAATATTCTGAAAGTACAAATATAAAAAAAGAAGCCGCAGATATTAAAAATAACTTTATGAATGTTAATAAAGCAAATATAAGCAGTCACAGTGTCGGAAATTTACAGAGTCCGGTGAATATTACCGGGGAGAAATTACCTGAATTATTTACCGGAAAAAATATTATTTTAAAGATTAATAAAGAAAGTCTGGATATTAAAGATATCGATTTTGAAATTGATAAGAAGCTTTTTAATCATGACTATTTAAAAATGTAATTTACTATTGCATCAGAGGAGATAGATAAATATTATGGTTATGTTTTTACACTGAATAATGTTTTAGAAATAGAACTGATTAATAAAGACGGCAAATTTAAAAAAATATTTCATACATTCAATATTGAAAATATAAATATTGAGGAAAGTATGGGGGAAAGAGCAGCAGTAATTATAGAAACACCATCAGCAACATTTCAAATGAATAAGATCTTGAAATTCAGATCCTTTCAGAGTATGGAAATAACTTACAGACAGATAGCAGAAACTATTATGGCTGAGTATCCTGATATTACAGCATATATTGGCAATGAATTTGACAGAAATATTGAGAAAATATATATGCAGTATAATGAAAATGACTGGGATTTTCTAGTAAGAATATGTAAAGATATGGGAATTCCGATGGCTTCACATCTTAATGAAATTGTTATGGGGAATGAAATAAATCTTGAAGTATATAACGCCCAATTAAATAATGCTGTATATGGACGGGGACGTGAAAGAGAAAATATTATTTTCAGAGTCAGGGAATCCACTGATCCGTATAATACAGGCGAAAGAGTAAAAATAACTCTTGCAAATCAGGGGAGCCGTGGAGAAGAGGGATCAGATACAAGAATAGTGTCAAAGGCATTACTAAAAATAAAAGATAATTATGTGGTAAATGATTATGAGTTAATAGAAATGTCACATGAATTTGAAACTGTGAATAATTCGGGAGGATATATAATAGAAGGAAAAGTGATGGAAACAGGTGGTGTAGACGGAGTAGCAACTATGAAAATTGATTTTTCCCACGGACTTGAAAAATCGGCAGGAAGTAAATTTCAGGCTTATGAAGATGAATATGCGGGAGCTTATAACTTTCCATATTGTACAGAATACAGCAGCAGTAATAGCGGCATGTTTTGTACGCCTGAAAAGGGAGATGTCGTAACAGTTTATATCCCAAATAATAATGAGAATTTTTCTTATATAACAGGTGCTGTAAACAATCCTGGAAGTGAGCGGTTCAGTAATCCGAATGTGCGAAATTATACTTTGGCAGGTGATGAGAGTGCAGGCGGGGTTCCTATGTTTGATTTTCAATTGAACAGCAGGGTATTTGGGATAAGTGTAACAGATAATGTAAATATGAATGCTAAAAACAGTATGGATTTAGGTGTAGGCAGTGGAAATTTTAATGTAAATGCCAAAGGAAAGAATGAAATAATAGAGGGTGAAACAGTTGTAATTTCTCAAAATATTAATCAGACTGTATCAGGAGAAACTGTTATTAATTCAGTGGGGAATACAACTATAAACTCCGGTGGCTTCTCTGTTGTTAAAGCTGGAACTAATGTTATTATAAATGGTTAATAGCAGCTGAATTCAAATTAGGAGAAAAAAATGAAAAAGTTATGTATATCCGTTGTAAGTTTGCTGGTAATATTTAGCTGCGGGAAGCAAAACTTACCTGATAAAGTGGAGGAACATATAAAAAAGAATCTGGGGGACAACCCTAACAAGCAGCAAATAGAAGAGCTGTTAATATCAGGACAGGTAATATACGGCTCAAGACCGGAAGAAGCTAAGAAATACTTTGAAGCTGCAGCTAAATATGATCCAAGAGGAGCTTATGCATTAAGTGATTATTACCTTGAGAAAGAAGATTATGAAAATTTTGAGAAATGGGTGAAACAGGCAGCAGAAGGCGGCGATAGCCGAGCCCAGTTTAATTTAGGATATTATTATGATGAGAGAAATAGGCTGGAAGAAGCTAAGAGATGGTATATCAAGGCGGGGGAACAGGGGGACTCAGAAGCCCAATTTAATTTAGGAATTATATATTTTAATGAAAATAATTGGAATGAGGCGGAAAAATGGTATTTGAAAGCTATACAAAATAATCATTCAAAAGCATATAATGCACTCGGGAGAATATATTCAGAAGAAAAAAGATTTAAAGAAGCGGAATATATGTATCTACAGGCATTAGAAAGTGGAAATAACTCTTGGCAAATATATAGTAATTTAGGATATCTATATTATGAACTCGGAGATTATAGTAAAAGTTTAAAGTTTTTAGAAATAGCCTTAAGTAAAGATAAGGAAAATAAAGTAATTAATTGTAATATTATGAAAACAAAGGAAAAATTAAAAAAATATGATGGTATAACAATAAATAGAAAAAATTGTAAAAAATAATATATAAAAGGTGGTGGATAATAAAATTTGAAGTTTTAAGGTCTACATATTTTGATAGTGATACAAGGTGGAACTAATTTTGGTTATTTTAAGTTAATGAAGGATATTTTTAAATAGTAAATATTAGATAAAAAATTTAAATGAGTGTGAGAAATGAAAAAAATATTTATACTTACAATGAGTTTGTTTTTAATATTAGGGTGTGGTAGAGGCAACTCATCTGATAGAGTGGAGGAACATATAAAAAAGAATCTGGGGAATAATCCCACTAAGCAGCAAATAGAAGAGCTGTTGATATCAGGACAGGTAATATACGGCTCAAGACCGGAAGAAGCTAAGAAATATTTTGAAGCAGCAGCTAAATACGATCCGAGAGGAGCTTATGCATTAAGTGATTATTACCTTGAGAAAGAAGATTATGAAAATTTTGAGAGATGGGCGAAACAGGCAGCGGAAGGCGGAGATAGCCGAGCCCAGTTTAATTTAGGATATTATTATGATGAGAGAAATAGGCTGGAAGAAGCTAAGAAATGGTATATCAAGGCTGGGGAACAGGGGAATGTAGGAGCTATGTTAAATTTAGGATTAATATACGACATTGAGAACAATATAAATGAAAAGAAAAAATGGTATTTGAAAGCAGCGGAATCTGGAAATATACAGGCACAATATAATTTAGGTGTTATGTTTATGGAAAAGAATCAAAATATCGAGGCTGAAAAATATTTTTTAAATGCTTCTCTTGAAGGAGACAGTGATGCTCAAAATAATTTAGGGATTGTGTATAAAAGAATTGGAAATTTTAAAGAGGCTGAAAAATGGCTTTTAAAATCATCTAAACAAGGGAATATAAAAGCACAATATAATTTAGGAGAGTTGTATGAAGAAAAATTAAATAATAAAGAGAAAGCAATTTATTGGTATGAGAAATCTTTCAGTCTTGGTGATAATGATTCAGAGAAAAAACTAATAGAATTGAGAGGAAAATAAACGTTTTTGGACAATATAGATAAAAAATATAAGATATTTTATATTCCTAAAAAAACTTATGGAGAAAAAATCCAAAGAACTCAATATCAAAAAATACCCAAGGGCTCAGAAAAGATTTATATATGCGATGGAGGAATATTGACATGTCCAAATATAGGAAAGATACTTTTAAATAGTAAATATTTGATAAAGGAGAAAAATGAAAAAAATATTTATACTTATAATGAGTTTGTTTTTAATATTAGGGTGTGACAGTGGCAACTCATCTGATAGAGTGGAAGAGCATATAAAAAAGAATCTGGGGAATAATCCCACGAAGCAGCAAATAGAAGAGTTGTTGATATCAGGACAGGTAATATACGGCTCAAGGCCGGAAGAAGCTAAGAAATATTTTGAAGCAGCAGCTAAATACGATCCGAGAGGAGCTTATGCATTAAGTGATTATTACCTTGAAAAGGAAGAATATGAAAATTTTGAGAAATGGGCGAAACAGGCAGCGGAAGGTGGAGATAGCCGAGCCCAGTTTAATTTAGGGTATTATTATGATGAGAACAGCAGATTGGAAGAAGCTAAGAGATGGTATATCAAGGCGGGGGAACAGGGAGATGTAGGAGCTATGTTAAATTTAGCATTGTTGTATGAAAATGAAAAAGATGAAAAAAAGGCAGAGAAATGGTATTTGAAAGCTGCAGAAGCCGGAAATGCACAAGCCCAGTATAATTTAGGAATAATATATATGGAAAACGCTGATTTCAATAAAGCAGAAGAATGGTATTTAAAGGCAGCTAACCAGAGTCATCTTTCATCTTATCGAGCACTCGGATATATTTATTCAGAAGAAGAAAAATATAAAGAGGCAGAAAAATGGTATTTAAAAGCTTTAGAAATGGGAGATCAATCAAAAGAAATTTATAATAATATCGGAAATTTATATTTTAATATAAATGAATTTGAGAAAAGTTTATATTTTTTTGAAAAAGCTTTGGAAAAAGATTCTAACAATGTAACAATTAATTGTAATATTTTAAAAGTGAAGAAAAAACTGAAAGATGGGAGTAATACGGAAAAAAATGAAGAAAAATGCAATATAAAATAACATATGAAGAGTAATTTGTATGGAATTTAAAGGTATAAAAACAGTATATTTTTATGGTGATAGTAATAGTATGGGAAGAACTGGAATACTTTTAATAGTAAATATTAGATAAAATGTTTATAAGAAGGGAAAAAATGAAAAAAATATTTATACTTGTAATGAGTTTGTTTTTAATATTAGGGTGTGACAGTGGCAACTCATCTGATAGAGTGGAGGAACACATAAAAAAGAATCTGGGAGACAACCCCACTAAGCAGCAAATAGAAGAGCTGTTGATATCAGGACAGGTAATATACGGCTCAAGACCGGAAGAAGCTAAGAAATATTTTGAAGCAGCAGCTAAATATGACCCAAGAGGAGCTTATGCATTAAGTGATTATTACCTTGAGAAGGAAGATTATGAAAATTTTGAGAAATGGGCGAAACAAGCAGCGGAAGGCGGCGATAAGCGAGCCCAGTTTAATTTAGGATATTATTATGATGAGAATAATAGACTGGAAGAAGCTAAGAAATGGTATATCAAGGCAGGGGAACAGGGGAATGTAGGGGCTATGTTAAACTTAGCATTGTTATATGAAAATCAAAAAAATGAAAAAGAGGAAGAATCTTGGTACTTGAAGGCAGCGGAGGCTGGAAACGCACAGGCTCAGTATAATTTAGGGGTAATAAATCGGAATAAAAAAGAATTAAAAAAATCAGAAGAATGGTATTTGAAAGCGGCGAATCAAAATCATCTTTCTGCATATAGAGCTTTGGGAAGTTTATATTCAGAGTTCAAAAAATATAAAGAATCAGAAAAATGGTATTTAAAAGCTTTAGAGAATGGTGATCAGACAAAAGAAGTTTATAATAATATAGGTAATTTATACTTTGAAATAGGGGAATTTAGAAAAAGTTTATATTTTTTTCAAAAAGCTTTTGAAAAAGATCCTGATAATAAAATGATAAATTGTAATATTCTAAGAGTGAAAGAAAAATTAGAAGATAGTGATAATATTAAAATTTATAAAGAAAAATGTGGAGTAAAATAATAATATATTAGGAGAAAATGATTTATATGGAATTCAAAGCCATAAAAGCAGTATATTTTTTTGGCGATAATGATAGCATGGGAAGAACTGGAATACTTTTAATAGTAAATATTAGATAAAATGTTTATAAGAAGGAGAAAAATGAAAAAAATATTTATACTTGTAATGAGTTTGTTTTTAATATTAGGGTGTGGTAGTGGCAACACGTCTGATAAAGTGGAAGAGCATATAAAAAAGAATCTGGGAGACAACCCTACCAAGCAGCAAATAGAAGATCTTTTAATATCAGGACAGATAATATACGGCTCAAGGCCGGAAGAAGCTAAGAAATACTTTGAAGCAGCAGCTAAATATGACCCAAGAGGAGCTTATGCATTAAGTGATTACTACCTTGAGAAAGAAGATTATGAAAATTTTGAGAAATGGGCGAAACAGGCAGCGGAAGGCGGTGATAGCCGGGCCCAGTTTAATTTAGGATATTATTATGATGAGAACAGCAGACTGGAAGAAGCTAAGAAATGGTATATCAAGGCAGGGGAACAGGGGAATGTAGGAGCTATGTTAAACTTAGCTTTAATACATGGAAATGAAAATAATAAAAAAGAAGAAGAAGCTTGGTATTTGAAAGCTGCCGAAGCTGGAAGCGCACAGGCTCAGTTTAATTTAGGTGTAATAGATAAGAATAAAAAAGAATATAGAAAAGCAGAGGAATGGTATTTGAAAGCTGCAAATCAAAATTATGTCCCAGCTTACAAAGCGATTGGAGCATTATACTCAAAGAAAAAAGATTATAAAGAAGCAGAGAAATGGTATTTAAAAGCTTTGGAAATGGGGGATCAATCAAAAGAAATTTATAATAATATAGGAATTTTATATTCTAAAATGAATGAATTTGAAAAGAGTTTATATTTTTTAGAGAAAGCTTTAAAGAAAGAACCTGATAATAAAATGATAAATTGTAATATTTTAGAAGTGAAAAAAAAATTACAAAATAGTAATGATGTAGATATATATATAGAAAAGTGTAATATGGACTAATAATACTTGAGGAGTGGTTAACTTATATGGAATTCAAAGTTATAAAAACAATATATTTTTCAAATAGTGAAAATAATACAGGAAGAGATGAAGAATTTGAAATTCAGCAAGAAAAAACTACAACCCAATACCAAAAAATACCCAAGGGCTCAGAAAAGACTTATATATGTGATGGAGCAATACTGACATGTCCAAATATAGAAAAAGACACTATATTAACTGCAAGCGGAGAATATGATGCATCGCAGAAAATAAGCTTTCTTGTTACTGAACCCAAGGCACTCCTGATGGGGATAGATCCGTTGGGATCGGATAAGGATATAAAACCGGAGAATTTTTCAGTATCTAAAACAACCAAATGTGAGAAAAGTCCGAGTGGATTTTGTGAAATAAAGGAAAAAGCTGTGAGATGGGAAAATACATCGGAATTAGTAATAAATAAGTTTAAAGCATTAAGGCTAAACTCATATTTGGTATGTAAGGTTGATCCGTCGGTAAAGGTGAAATTTGAAAGCAACGGTCAGGATTTGATGCTTGTTACTGCAGATCTGCAAAGGGATTTTAAGGATATTTGGAGTCCGGAGACAGCTGCTGTCTTGGATTTAAGTATAGGTGTTTTAGAGACAGGAATAGGAGTAGCAGGCTTAGCAGGAGCTGGAATTTCTGTTACTAATCCTATGACAATCCCAATTGCACTTCAGCTGGCGCCGGAATCAGGGCTTCTTATACTGGATGGAGGAAGAAGAACTATAAATGCAACTTTAAAATTAAATGATCAGCATAAATTAGATAATATGAGTATAGAGGAAATGAAAGATTATAAAGAGCCTGATATTTTAGCTATGACAGTAGGGTCTATTTTAGGTGATGAAGAAGCAGGTGATAATTTTGCTTTGGGATATGATACGGCAGGTCTCGTAGGTTCAGGAATAAGTGCATTTAGGAATGCAAAACAAGTAAAAAAAGCAGGAGAAACAGCTGAATGGGCTAAAAAAAATAATATACTGCAAACAGAGAAAATGGCAAATCATGCTGAAGGGAGTAAAAAGTGGAATAAGGCTTTGAATAGAAATAATTCTAATAACAGACTTCTGGAGGACTATTATAATATGAAACTTAATAATCAAAAATCAAATATAAAAGATGTGGCAATGAATGTAAAAGATAGTTTAACGCCAAAAGCCGCATATAACTTAAAAATTTCATATGCGAATGAACCGTTTTTCATGTATATGGGGGATTGATATGAGGGATTTGAATAAAAAATACCGGTATGAACTGGAAAATATAACAGATATTGACGGAATAACAGAAAATATAAAATGGACTTCAGAGCTGCATATAAAAACTTTGGAAGAACTGGAGAGCAGCAATCCTTATCAAAAAGGAAAATTTTACTTACTGGGAATAAAAGAAAAAAAACTGCAGTTTGAGAATGAAACAAATAACAGTTATTTATCAGAACTTGAGGAAATTTTCAGCTGTTTATTTATTATTGTGAATGAAAAAATGAAAATTCAGGATGTTCCTAATTATGACATGCTAATAGAAAAATTTTTAATAACGATGGAATATGTTGATGAAATGAATTTGAAAGCCGGAAGTATCGTACTTCTTAGTGAAATATTGGCTGAAAAGGACAGACTGATATATTTTTTAAGCAGTAACAGGATATTCCGGCATCTGTTTTTTCCGCTTTATAGATTTGATGAGATAAATTTTTATGGCAGACTTCCTGAAACTATTGAGTATGAATTTTTTGATCTTATACCCGGTATAATGATTCCGATGAGATTGAAGAAAATAATGAATAACGGCAAAATAATTATTAGCGGAGAAAAAGATGATTTATTATTAAGTGATTACAGTCTGGAAAGAATCATAAGGGAAAAATATAACCATAATATGCGAAGATATAATCTTGATTATAAAGCAGCTATAGCTTCAGATAAAGAAAACGGGTTTGTAAAAGATTATGTTTTTTATTCACAGCTGGAAATAGATTATGATATAAATATATTCCAAAAGGTAAAAATTATTGAAATATAAAACAGGAGGCGGAATGTCAGAGCATTTTTTGAAATTTTCTTCAGGGTTTGAGAAAAATTATGAACTTATTCAGGAAGGATACAGAGATGATGAAATAGAGTATCAATCCAAAAGCAGAATGGAAATAAAAATAGAAAAAAATAAGTATAATGACTTTGAATGTAAAATGAAAATTATATACGGAGAAAGTAATTTTTGTGTAAATTCTTTTAAAACTGCTTTTGTTACAGAATTATATAAAAAATATAATTACTATAATCTGATTTTGAATAGTGAAAATAAAATAATAAAAGTGAAAAATAAAAGAGAAATTATAAAAAATCTGGAATCTGATTCCTTTAGCTATATTAAAAAATATCCCGAAAAAGGTCAGTTATTGGTATATTTAATACAAAAATTTAAGTCCATGATGGAAAATGAAGAAATATTTAAGCAAAATATGATGAATACACATATTTTGAGTTATTTTTTTATAGATATTTATAATAAAGCTTATAATAATGCAGAGTCCGTTAATGTAAGAAAAAATTTTGATGATATTATTTATGGTTTAAGCATCCCGTTTATATTTGATATCAAGCTTTCCGGGAATAATGAAGACACAGTATCTTTGTTATATGAAGCAGAAATGGAAAATAAACAGGAGATACCGACGTTATTAAAAAAGTATTTCGGAAATTCTGAAAATGAAAGTTTTGGATTTGATACAAAAATTATAGGGAATTATAAATTTGACAAAATACATGGTTTTATGAAAGAAATGAATACAACAAGAATATTATCGGCCGAGGGGAAAAATTATAAAACTGTTTATAGAATTATGGAAAAATAAAGCGGAACAATATGAAAAAAATCAAATTCTTTATGATTTTTCAGATAAAGTTTTTGGAAAAGAAAACAGGGAAGATTGTACAGAGCTTATAAAGGCAGATAGCATTAAATTAATTTATTATCAGAACTGAAATTAGATAATAAGGAATTTGATTTTACGATTTTAAAAAAGGGGAGGAATGATGGAGTATATAAATAAAATAATAAAGGAAGCTTTGAAAAATATAAAAAATGATGAAGAGAGAAATTTTTTAAGAGAATTAAGCACAAGTCTGATTCCACAATTAATTAATGATTTTTCTCAAAAATTAGATGAGATACAAAATGAGGTGGATAATCTCTTTCAAAGTAATAACAGGTATATAAATACTGTTCCTGTTAATAAAGAAGAGCTGGAAAATTACAAAGAAACATTATTTCCTGTTTTGAATGATGATATCAGAGTAATTAAAAAAGATAAAAAGAAAAAAACAGATATATATTTAAAAAAAATATTTTTAGATATGAATTATAAAGAAATAGAAAATTTTAAAAATCATAAATTGAGTGCGAAATTAAAAAATGGGAATAATTATGGTCTTGAAGTGTATGCGGTTCAATGTCAGGACTATGTGGAGAAAGAAAAGGAACTGGCAGAGGTATTCGAATCTAATAATATAGACTGGGAAGTCTTGTACACTCCGTACAGCAGAAGATTTTTTGAAATTTATGCTAAGAAAAATTCTTATGAAATAAATTATGACAATGCAGATATAGAAATAGATTATGGTAAATATACTGAAAATATTTATGAAAATTATTTTTTAGCATGGAATATTGAAGAAAAGGAAGTTTTGGCAGATCAGATTTCAGTTGAAAATATAAAAGGCCGAGTATACGAGCACAGAATATTTTCAAGTAATGCCAAGAATGATCTTGTGAAAATAATAAACGGCAAAATTTTTAGAATAGACAGGGAAAAAGAAAAATTATTTGTTTATTCTGATGTTGCAAGCAGCAGAAACTGGAAAGTGTGGAATATAAAAGATACGGGAAAAAATACTTATACTAATTTGAAATTTAAAGTATTGGGGAATAGCAAAATAAATGATTTCATTACGAGATTTAAAGGGAATTCGCCGCTAAGGACAAGGAGTGAATCTGAGATATTTGAGATAATAAATAGTTTTTCCGATATAAAAAACTTAAGGCTAAAAAGTATCACAGTAGATGAATATACAGAAAAAACAGCAGATTCATTTGATATGAATAAAGTTTTTAATGAAAAGAAAACTTTTAAAAGAAATAACAGGGGAAAACTGAATTTATATTTTGAATGTATAGAGAAAGACAGGTATTTTACTGATGAACTCAGCTATATATTAAGCTGTATAGAATATAAATATCCGGAATATGAAGTAAAGGGGATAACGGAATGGAAATAAAAAATGAGGAAGAAATATTGAAAATTAATTTCAAAATATTTCTTTTTTTCTTTGTAAGCTTAAAAAATTAATTTTCATGATTTTTGTCTGACTTAATATTCGGGATATTTGATGGCTGTATATCAAAGCAATTATACTTAAAATATATATTTTATCAAAAATAAGCCGTATTATAATATTTCAGTACGAAAAAATATCAAAATCCAGCCAATATTATAAGTAAAGATACAAAAAAAAAACTTTATTATTGCCATATTTTTATTTAAAAATTATATAAAATATTTTAAATGATCTGACGGATGACAGTAACAGCAGTGCTGCAGGAAAACCGGGCGGAATTATTTTAATAAAATCAGGGAATAATAATATTCCATTCAAATATGAAAGTGAAAATAGATTAATATTATTTATTTGACAAATAAAGAAATTATAGTATAAATTATAGTAAGCGGAAAAATTTATATAAAGGAGAGGAATATATGAAAAAGCTTTTTATTTTTTTATGTATGGCAGCGGGAATAACTGCATTTAGTGCGACAACAGCCAAGAAAGTACCGGCAGGCAAAGACAACTTTGAAATAAATATCATCCATATCAATGATCACCATTCACATCTTGAAGCAGAAAAAATGGATCTGGTTCTTGGAGGTAAGAAGACAAAAGTAACTATAGGCGGAATCGGAAGAGTGGCGTCTAAGGTAAAAGAATTAAGAGCAAAAGAAAAAAATCCTCTGGTTTTACACGCTGGAGATGCAATGACAGGAACACTTTATTATACATTATTTAACGGTGTAGCAGATGCAGAAGAGATGAATTCAATAGGCTTTGATGCTTTTACTTTGGGTAATCATGAATTTGACGGAGGAAACGAAGGTCTTCTGAAATTTTTAAATGCTTTGAAAGTACCTGTAGTTTCATCTAATGTTGTTCCTGAGGAAGGAAGTATTCTTGCAGGAAAATGGACACCTTATATAATAAAGAATGTAAACGGCGAGAAAATAGGTATAATAGGACTGGATATAGTGGGGAAAACAAGAGACTCGTCTAATCCGGGAAAAGATATAAAATTCGAGGACGAAGTTACGACTGTTCAGAAATATGCAGATGAACTGGCTGCAAAAGGGATAAATAAAATCATTCTTCTTAGTCATTTCGGTTATGAAAATAATGTAGATCTGGCAAAGAAAGTCAGCGGTATAGATGTGATAGTCAGCGGAGATACTCATTATCTGCTGGACAGAAATTTTGAAAAATTCGGATTAAAAGTAGAAGGAGACTATCCGACAGGAGTGACTTCAAAGACAGGAGAACCTGTATATGTAGTGGAGGCATGGAATTATTCTTATGTAGTAGGTCATTTGAAAGTAGTTTTTGATAAAAACGGTGTAATAAAAAGTGTCGCAGGAACTCCGCAGCTGCTTCTCGGAGATGATTTCTTTGAAAGAAGAAATGAAAGCGGGGAAAAATATCAGATAGAAGGTGCGGAAAAGCAGGAAGTATTAAGAGAGATTGCGGTAAATCCTGAATTATCTTTAGTAAAGCCTGATGCTAAAGCAGAAACTATATTAAAAAAATACTCTGACCAGAAACAGGAGCTTGGTAAAATTGTTATAGGAACTGTAAAAGACGAGATACCGGGTGGTTCTGAAAACAGAATACCTGATGCAAAAAATCCTAACGGGTCATACGCAACACAGCTTGTGGCAGAATCTATGCTTTATACATTACAGCACATGGGAACAGGTGAAGCGGACCTTGTTATACAAAATTCAGGAGGAGTAAGAATTTCAATAATGCCCGGTGAATTTACTTATGACAGTGGTTATACGCTGCTTCCATTCTCTAATACTTTATATACTTTGAAGATGACAGGAGCAGAAATAAAAGCAGTTTTGGAAGATGCGCTTGATTTTGCGCTGAAGCCCGGAGGTTCGACTGGTTCATTCCCATATGGTGCGGGAATAAGATATGAAGCTAAGAAGGCCGGTACTTTGGGAAATAGAGTAACAAAAGTAGAAGTAAAAGACAGACAAACTGGAAAGTGGACAAATATAGATCCTAAGAAAATGTATGTAGTAGGAACTAATGCATATATCGCATCAGGGAAAGACGGTTATGTGACATTTGGAAAGGTAAATGAGGAAAGAGGCGGAACTGATACTTACTTAGATGATGCAAAAGCATTTATAGATTATGTAAAAGAAGTAAAAGAAATCAAAAAACCGGACTCTACAGGAGTAAAATTCACATTCTGATTTTTACTGCAATAAAAGAAAACTGAAAAGAGGACCAGATAATGAAAAAAATTATAGTTTTGACAATGCTTGTATTATCAGCATTGGGATTCGCAAAAGAAGTAAATATAAAGATACTGGGAACATCTGATGTCCACGGGCATATAGTGCCGTGGAACTATCAGACGGATGAATTTGATGATTCGGGTTCATACAGTCAGATAGCGAAGATGGTAGACGGATACAGAAAAGGAAACAAAAATGTTATATTGGTAGATGCAGGGGATATTATACAGGATAATTTGATAGAAAGATTTATAAATGAACCGAGACATCCTGCAATGCTGGTATTGAACCAGATGGGCTATGATGTAATGGTGCCGGGAAATCATGAGTTTAATTTCGGTATGCCTGCACTTGATAATGTTTTGAAGCAGTTCAAGGGAAAAGCACTGGCTGCGAATATTTATTACGACAACGGTGCAAATTATCTGCCTGCTTCTACAATAATTACCAAAGAAGGAGTAAAAATAGGGATTATAGGTGTTACGACCCCGTTAACAGAAAAGTTTGAGGAAAATACAGGGAATGTAAAGGGGATGAAATTTACAATGCCTATTCCGGAATTAAGAAATCAGGTGAATTCATTAAGAGGAAGGGTAGATGCAATAGTAGTCGTGGCACATATGGGGCTTCCCAATGAGAATAATATACCCGGAACAGGTGTTATAGATATAGCCAATGAGGTTCCCGGTATAGATGTTATAATAGCAGGACATTTTCATAAAGATGTATCAAAAGAAACGGTAAATGGTGTTCTTATAACTGAGCCTTATAAATATGGAATGTCTTTATCAGTTGTTGATTTGAAATTTAATGTGGAAAAAGGTTCTGTAAGCCTTATAAATAAGGATTCAAGAACCTTAAGCGTAAAAGGTGAGGATTCTGAACAGGGGATAGAGGTTATTTACAATCCTTTTCATCAGAAACTGCGTGAAGAAGTAAATCAGGTTATCGGGGAGACTGCAAATAATATGGTTCCTGAAGGGAAAATAAAGGGAATTCCGTATGCATTTGCATCTGATACAGGACTTTCGTCGCTTATCACAGCTGCTGAGCTTTATTACAGCAAAGCGGATGTAGTTTCATTTTCATATGATACTGAGAATGTAAAGCTCGAAAAAGGACCGATCAGAAGAAAAGATATATATGCGAATTACAGATATGCAGGCGGTGAAGTGACTGTGTATGAGATGACAGGAAGAGATCTGAAAGATTATATGGAATGGTCAGCCGGATATTTTGACACTATCCGTTCAGGAGACACTGAATACAAATATAATGCTGAAAGACGAAACTTTAAATATGTAACTTATGATATATTCGGCGGAGTAAGATATAAGATAGATCTGAAAGCGGCGCCGGGCAGCAGAATAAGAGATCTTACACTTGTTTCCAGTTATAAGAGAATAACTGATAATATGAAGGTAAGAGTAGGGATGAATTCATACAGATATGAGATGCTTGTTCAGAAAGGCGGTCCTCTTGAAGGGAGAAACATAAAAAAAGTATGGGATTCCAAAGAAGCAATGGGGCAGGAAAAAGGAACAATCCAGAATATGGTTATAAACTACATTGTGGATGTAAGAAAAGGAAAGGTAACAGGACTGTCAAATAATTACTGGTCAATAACCGGTCTGAGATAAAAATATAATTGATATAAAAAGGAGAGTTATATGAAAAGATTAGTTTTACTGTTATTAACTTTGTTATCATTATTATCTTTTGCAAAAAAGGTAAATATTGTAATATTGGAAACATCAGATCTTCACGGAAGACTTTTTGCGTACGATTATGCTATAGATCAGCCTGATAAAAGTGCGGGAATAGTAAAAGTAGCAACAATAATAAAAGAGGAAAGAGCTAAGAATAAAAACCTTATTCTGGCTGATAACGGTGATACGGTACAGGATAACAGTGCCGAGCTGTTTAATTCCGAACAGGTTCATCCAATGGTACAGGCTTTAAATGATTTGAAATATGATTTTTGGACTTTGGGAAACCATGAGTTTAACTTTGAAAAAGAGTTTCTTGAAAGAAATATAAAAGGATTTAAGGGAACTGTATTAAGCTCAAATATCATAAAGGATGACGGAAAAACATTTGTAACTCCTTATGTTATAAAAAATATCGATGGTGTAAGAGTGGCATTCGTAGGAATGACTCCTCCTCATATTCCTATGTGGGAAGCCTCAACTCCTGACCACTTTGCAGGGCTGAAGTTTATCGAGCCGGCTGATGCGGTTAACAATACTCTTAAAGAAATAGACGGGAAGTATGATGTTCTTGTAGGATTATTTCATATTGGAAGAACTGACGAAAAAGACGGTGACGGAGTACACAAGCTTGCTGAAAAATTTCCGCAGTTTGATATAATTTTCGGAGGACATGAGCACGCTGTATATGTGGAAAAAATCAACGGAGTTACTCTGATAGAGCCTGGTTCATATGGTTCAAATGTAGCGAAGGGGGAAATAACTTTTGATACTGTTACAAAGGAAAAAACAGTAACTGCAAAAAATATTCCTACCAAAGATGTAGCGGAAGATGAAGCAATGAAGAAAAAATTCGCTTATGTAGATGAGAAGTCAAAGGCTTATTCTAATGAAGTGGTCGGAGAAGTTACAGAAACATTTATAAAAAATCCTGACTTTATTACAGGGGAAAAAGAAATAACTACTATGCCTACTGCACAGTTAATGGAAACACCTGTAATGGAGCTGATAAATGAAGTTCAGCAGCATTTTGCAAAATCTGACGTATCGTCGGCAGCTTTGTTTAATTTTGGTTCAAATCTTGAAAAAGGGCCTTTTAAGAGAAAAGATGTGGCATTTATCTATAAATACACAAATACCCTTATGGGAGTAAATATCACCGGGGAAAATCTTCTGAAATATATGGAATGGTCTGCAGATTATTATAACCAGCTTATGCCAGGGGATCTTACAATCAGCTTTGATGAAAATGTAAGAGGATATAATTATGATATGTTTTATGGAATCGACTATAAGATTGATATTACAAAGCCAAAAGGAAAAAGAATAATTGATGCTAAAATAAACGGAAAGCCGGTAGATAAGAAAAAAGTATACAAACTGGCTATTAATAACTACAGATTTGGAACATTGCTTACTCTCGGTCTGATTAAGGAAAGTGATATGTACTATGATTCATATGCTGAACTGCAGGACGGAGGAAGAGTAAGAGACCTTATAATTAAATACATAACTGAGGAAAAAAACGGAAAAGTTACTCCTGTGCTCAAAAATAACTGGAAAATAGTAAATTATAATTTTAATAATCCGTTACTGGAAAAACTAAAAGAAAAAGTAATAAGCGGTGAAATAAAAATACCTGCTTCTTCTGACGGAAGAACATTAAATGTAAAATCAATAAAAGAAAGTGAAGTAAAATAAATAGAATTTAAATTTCCTCCGGAATTTTCCGGAGGATTTTTTTGTCTTTTTTAGACTGAAAATACTTTGTTTATTGAATTCAAAACTTTTTACGGTTTGCTGATTGACTATATTATGCTTTAGGAATATAATAGAAAATGATATCAATTTTTTTTTAATTATTATTGAAAGTAAGAGGTGTTGAGATTTTTAAAATCAGGGGTGGTTATACTGTGGATTATAAACTGAAAATTAATTTTCAGCCTGTAGAAATGCTGGAAGAAAGGGGATGATTTGATATCGCTGTAAACAGAGTCTATTATTATATATATCAGACTTTTCTGCATTATAAGGAGACTAAGAATTTAGAATGGGAGTTTTTAAAGTTTAAGAAAAGTCAGTATAAAGTATTTGGCAGATCAAAGTTGGAACATTTACTGGGATCACATGAAATAATGGATTTTTAGAGTTTAATGATAATTTTAGTATTTTGAAAAAAGCCAGAACACAGGCTAATTATAATCTGAATTGTAGATATAACAGAGAAAACTATAAAAAAAGTTTTGAAAAAATGGCAGAGGATTTAAAAAAAATAAGAATCTCGAGTATATGAAATCAATGGTGAAAGGAAGTATTATTATGAAAACAATAATTATAACAGGTGCAAATTCAGGATTAGGATTTGAATGTGCTAAAAATATACTTTTGGAAAATCCGGGATACTTTATTGTTATGGCTTGCCGAAGTATCGAAAAGGCTGAAAAATCTAAGTCAGAATTAATAAAAATGACCAAAAATGAGAATATTGCTGTAATGGAGTTAAACTTATCATCACTTAATTCTGTGAGAAAATTTGCTGAGAATTTCAAACAAGCCGGATATCCTCCATTATTCGGGATTGTGTGTAATGCCGGGATATCAAATAGCAATGTGGGTGTAACTGAAGACGGATTTGATATAGTTTTCGGGACTAACCATCTGGGACATTTTCTGTTAACTGTATTGCTTCTTCCGTTAGTAGAGGAAAATGGACGGATTACTGTTGTGAGCAGTGACATGCATAATCCGCCGAATGGTTTGACTTATCGGGGTGCAGAAGAACTGGCTCATCCTGCTTCCAAAATAAACGATATATATTCACAGAGTAAATTATGTAATTTATATTTTACATATGAACTAGCAGGAAGACTGTCTGAAATGGGCAGAAAGATTACTGTAAATGCTTTTAATCCCGGGCTGCTTACGGATACTAATTTTCATGTGAATAGTACCCGTAGTTTTAGTGAAGATTTTATGAAGAAGGTTGCAGACAGAATAGGATATTTATCAGAATCCGGAAAAGCACTGGCTGATATGGTAACAAAGCCTTATTATGGGGAAAATACCGGGAAATATAATGACAGAGGAGAAGAAATACCGTCCTCAGAGCTTTCTTATAATGCGGAAAATGCTAAAAAATTATGGGAAAGTTCTGTAAATTATACTAAATTACAGAAAAATGAGACTCTGGACGGTCTTTTATAATTACAGTCAGGCAATAGAAATTTACAGCAACTGCCCGTAAATAATCAAATATTAGAAAAAAACAATATATAGACTAATTCTAGTAATATATTGTTTTTTTACTTAAGTATTTTTCCAATAATCAATATGCCGGGCTTTTATTGTATTATATTATCGGGAAAGTAATACAGAATTTCTGTATTACTCAGGCCACAGCTGTTTATTTCTGTATTTTTTATCTAATCCTCCGCTAAACCATCTTCCGTTTAATACCTCTGAAATTATTTTCTTTTTGGCTTCTTTTGTTATGGTATTATCTCTATCCATTTCATTCAAGACATCTTTATATGTAAATTCCTTTTTCCCCATATAACTATATGCCTGCTTAGTATCAGCGTCCAGATACAACAGAGATTTTCCCAGTTTTTCGTTTTCTTTAGACCATTTATCCCAGTATACAAGGTTTTCTCCATTTGGATTCCCTGTTCTTATGAAGTTATAAAGATATTTTTTGAATATAAGGCTGAGCTCCTGTGCTCCGGCAGAGTTATAAGCGTCTCCTGCCAGCCATGTATAATTTTGGCTGTCAGTATCCAGCAAAGGAACAAATACCCCGTGGAAAGCTCCGTATAAAGCCATTTTTTCTCCGACTGCCTCTTTATTATCACCGAATTTTATTTCCATACCGTAAATGTCTGCTTTGTAGTTAGGGAACATTTTTTCCGTGGAATCTTCTACATTAAATAATCCATATAATTTTCCGCCGTATTTGCTGGCAAAATTGAATTCCTTAAGTCCTTTTCCGCTTATTTGATCATCTTTAAAATATTGCCCGAAATACGGGTCAAATTTTGCAAACATTGAAAATTCACTGCTGCCTGTTAACATCAGCAGAGGAACCGGATTATAGTTTTTTGTTTCAAAACCATTTTCAGGAATGACATTTCCGTCATTATAAAGATGTGGGAATACACTCATTCTGATACCGGCATTTCCCATAAGAGGAGCCAGTCTTTCTGCTTTAATTCCGTAAAGGTAAGTCTTTACAGCCGGATCTTTAGTGAGAAGCCACTTATATGCCTCCTGCTCATTTTTTTTGATATTATCCTGAACTGCTAAAGGTGCAATAGCTTTAGCAAAAACCTTTTCACTGGCAGCTTTGTCCGCTATTGTCATTCCGCCGCTGAATGACACAGCTTTTTGAAATTTTCCCTGAAATGTTGGAGAAATCAGCATAGCCATTACATCTCTTCCTCCTGCTGAAAATCCTGAAATAGTTATATTTTCAGGATTCCCCCCAAAATTCGCTATATTATTTTTTGTCCAGTCAAGAGCTTTGGCCATATCGAGCAATGCGTAATTTCCCGAATCTTCCTCATTATCTCCGGTATTCAGTGCAGGCAGGGGATTAAAGCCAAGAGGTCCAAGCCGGTAGTTTACAGATATAAAAATAGCGTCCAGATCATTTACTAATGCATTTCCTGTAATTTCCCCGGATTTCCCGCCCTGATTATTACCACCATGTATATATAAAATTACTGGAAGGTTTTTTGAATCGGTATTTGGACGGTAAATATCCAGATTCAGACAGTCTTCGGAACCGGTAATCCCGTCTCCGGATGCCTGAAGTGCAATATTTCCCGGCTTTTCGGTGTTCAGAATTCCTGACCACTTATCCGGATTTACGGGCTTTTTCCATCTTAATTCATCTGTGGGGGCTTTGGCATAAGGAACTCCTGTCCAGATCAGAACATTGTGTTCTGTATCAATTTTACCCTTTATTACTCCAAATTCAGTATTTCTGACAGTATTTTCCCTAAAAATGGATGTTTGCACATTAATAGTGCTTTTAGCTGATTGAGAGACAGTTTCGGCACTTGTAGCAGTAACCGACACTAATAACAATATTGCCAGAAGTTTTAAAAATTTTTTTTTCATGAGACCTCCTAAAATATTTTATTAATTTATTATACAAAAAGTAAAATATAGATTAATTACTATGGTTTATAAAAAGTTAATTTTTATAATATTTACTATATTAGTATACTCTTAAAATAACAGTTTGTAAAATTTTTTAGTAAATAAAAAAATGAAAAAAAGTATAATTGATTATGTGTGAACCTAATAAAAAGCGGCATTTATCCAAAAGGCAGATATGAAAAAACAGATGCAGCAAATTTATGTTAATTTGTTAAAAAGAAAAATATATTATATAATTTATATGATTAATGTAAAAAAATAAAGGAGAAAGCAATGAATTTTGAAAACGGAACAATTCTTGAAATAAAACCTTCAAACAGGAATAAAAATATATTTGCAGTATTTTGTGACAGTCAGGTACTATATTTAGCCGATGTTTCAAATGGAAAAACTGTTAAAACCGGGGTTTTTGAAAATATAAAAATGTTTTCAAAACCTGTAAATATGGATTTTTATTATCCGTATATATGTATTTCTGAAAAATACGGGTTAAATGCATCGGTAATTAATATAGAAACAGGAAAAATACAGAAATTTTCAAGAGAAGATTATCATGCTGATGTTTCAGTATATTCAACCGGATTTATTGAAAGAGACGGGAAAATTCTTTTGATACACCAGACTCAGTGGAACCGTCTTGATATAACAGATCTTGAATCTGGTGAAATTCTGACGAAAAGAGATATAAAAATAGAACTGACACCTGATAAACATAATAAAAAAACCGGAGAAATAATAAAGGGCAAGAGAAAATCAGAAAATTATCTTGATTACTTTCACAGTTCTCTTCATATTTCACCAGACGGAAAGAATTTCCTTTCAAACGGCTGGGTTTGGTCGCCAGTTGATAATATAAGATGCTTTAATGTGAGGGAATTTTTTTCAAAATATGAATTATGCAGTTTTGGTATAGAATATGCAAACGGCTATAATTGGGACAGACCCTGTACTTTTATTGATAATGATACTTTTGTGATAATTGCAGATGATCATACAAAGGAGCTTGATGAGGAAGAGCTTAAAGAATATGAATACAGACAGCTTCAGTTTTACAGACTGAATGATATAACTGATGATAAATGGCTGAAAAGCTTTAAAACAATAAAAACGGATATTTTTGAATGCGATCCTGTTTATGGTGAAGTAAACGGCGAGCTTTATTTTGACAAAAAATTAAATAAATTAGTGGCTTTAAATGACAGAGAAGCATATTTAGTAACTTTAGAGGGAGAAATTACAGAAAAAATCCCGGATATAAAATATGACTCAGCTTCAGATAAAAAAGAGGATATATTCAGAAATGCCAAAAGATGGAAGTACTCATCAGAGCATCATTTTTTCTACAGATTTTCAGCGACTGAAAATACAATGAAGATAAAAGAAATTATAATATAAAAAGGAACTCTTTTCAGAGTTCCTATGAAGGAGTTTATGAAGAAAAAATTATTTTCTTTTGATAGGTCTAGTATAATGGTCTACACTTAGTATAATCTTTTATTTATCTTTAGTTTTAGTTTGAGTAAAAATTTTTAGAGTTTATTAAGAAAGCTTTTTCCGTTTTGCGGCATTTTTATGTTAAAATATTCCGCAGCAGTGGCACCGATATCAGACAGGGAGTCTCTTACTCCTATAAATGTATTCTGCATATCTTTCTTGTAAATCAGCAGGGGAACATTCTCTCTTGTATGTCTTGAGTGTCCTATAGTAGGATCGTTGCCGTGATCCGCTGTAACTATAAGAATATCGTCATCTGTAATTTTTTCCATGATTTTTTCTATATATTTATCGGAAAGTTCCAGAATCTCTGCATATCTTGCAGTATTTTCAGCGTGACCTGCAAGATCTGTTTCCTGAATATTCACGCAAATAAATCCTTCATTTATTTTATCTATTTCATCAAGTGTAATATCAAAAATAGTTTTGGTATCAACCAGTCCCATATAACTTTTACCATGGTCATTTTCCACTATGTCAGCCACTTTTCCAATGAGTATAGCATTTTGCCCGTCTTTTCCCATAATAGTGGGAACCTGTGTTTCAGGGTCTATTCCGTAACCAAGATGTCTCACCATATAGCCTTTTTCATAAACTCTTGATTTTGGGGCATTTATTCCCATATAAGTTCCTTCTTTTTCCTCAGCGGCAGCTTTTATACTTTCAATGCTTGAATTTTCCCCGGCAAAAACTATTACTCTTGCCACCTCCACATTTTGACGTACGATTCTTCCCACTTTCAGTATTTCATCGAAAGTAAGCTCTGAAAGTGTAGAAGTAACATTATAGACCTGTCCGAGATCTGTTTCCAGATTATCGCCGACTGCGATACAGCCGTTTACGAGGAGGTATTTCAGGTTATTACCTACTTTTTCTACTTTATAGCCTTTTTCCAAAAGAGCATTATATACTTTTTCGAGATAAAAACTAAAAGGCTTCATTAACGGTTTTCTTGGAAGAGTTCCCATGATTTCCTGATGTCCGAAGAAGGTATCTCCGCCGTAGTGCATTAATTTTGCTTTTCCGTAAGTGCAAAAGCTGCTTTTTTTCATTGCTCCGACTTCTTCTCCAAGTGCATTCATAATTCCCAGTTTTTCCAGATTATCAAGCTGTAGCTTAGGGAATTTTTCAAGGATATGTCTGCATGTATTAGCTCCGATATCTTCCGGTCTTACCTCAGGAACATCATCCATATATCCCACGCCAAAGCTGTCCAGAACTATTACAATAAATCTTCTTTTCATAAATTACACCTCGATTCTCTCTCCTAAAGCTGTATATCTGCCTATTATTTGAGGTTTTCCGCTCTGTATTCCTTCTACAAGGATAATATCGCTTCTTGTAACAAAGAACTGAGTTCTGAAACACCCTAAAACAGTGTCACCTATTTTTTGTTCTTTTGATAAACCCAGATAATAATCAATATTATTGGGATCAAAATCTTCTGTATTTACTTTTGTCAGGTTTTCATATGAAGAGCCTGTAAGAACATTTTTCATATGTGACCTTCTATAATGACCGCCTGCGAAAAAATATGATTTTCCTCTGAAATTATGAGATATTTCGGAAACATATACATAAGCAGGCTTTTCTACAGCCTTTCTGTTAACATGAAATGGAGTAGTCCCGGTAAGTGCGTGTCCCGGTTCACCGTGAGTACCTTCATTTTCCTTTATCATTTTTATATTTTCAATACATGTAGAGGAAGGAAGATTCAGCTCCTTTACCTTGATATTGAATTTTTCTTTCAAAATATTATATGCTTTTAGTATTACTCCTATGTTTTCTGTTTTTTCTATAGTATTATTTGTCTCATTATATAAAAAACAAGGAAAAGAAGTAAGACCGTTAATTCTCACATTTTTTAAAGTCAGTATTTTTTTTGTAATATCCTCCAGATCACAGAGATCGACTCCGGCCTCCTGTCCGGGATAAATACTTGATTTTTCATCTAAAATCCTGAACATTATATCCTGTATTATACCCAGCTTTTCAGCTTCCTCTGATATCTCACAGGCTTTTTCAAAGGAATAGACTGTCATAATTTCAGTGCCGTATTTCAGGACTTTTCCAATCATTTTAGACGGAATCTGTACAAGGTGTCCTGTATTCCCCAGCTTCAGATTATTTTTCATCAATACTTCAGTCTCTTTAAAGTCTACGGCCACAGCACCTGAATACCCTAAATCTTCCAGAATTTTAGCAAGATAAGGATTTCTTCCAATTTGTTTTGTCATATAATACAGGTTTATATTATGTTTATCACTTTCTGCTTTTATTAGTTCTGCGTTTTCTTTAAATATATCCACATCAATAATATAAGAGTCTGGCATTATTGTCCCGTTAGTATGCAGTGATAAAGCTGTCTGTATAAGTTTGGGATTTTTTTCTATCAAAATATCTATAAACAAACCAAACACTCCTTTTTATAATTTTTTATACGCATTTTCCAGTATTCTTATTATTGTCTCAAAACCTGCTCTGTTTGGATTTATCCGAATCATTCGTTTAGCCAGTGCGGGATCACTTTTTAGAAAGGTTCCGGATACTCTGTAAAACAAAGGGGCTATTTCATATTTGGATTCGGCACCTACCGGATTAGGGAGAGCACCTAGTTTTTCTGCTTCTGTTAATAACTTTTCTGCAATTTCATCGTAAAATTCTATAAGAAGCACTTTAGACTGTGCATTAGCGAGAAAAGCTTGTTTTATATAAGGATACTTAAGATTATTATTCAGCTCGGACACAAGCTTTTCATTTTCTTCGGCCTGAATTGCCAGTGCAACAGGTGCGTATACAAGACCTCTCAATACTTCCATTGCCTCGTGTCCCTGTACCTGTCCTCCGCCGGAGTAGTTTTTACTTCTGATTTTATCTATTAATTCTTTTTTTCCGATAAGACATCCGATACCTTCGGGGCCTAATAGCTTAAACATAGAGAAGGCTGAGAGATCAGCTCCTGAATCAATGCCGTTTTTTTCTGTTTTCAGTATGGCATAGTTGTCGTCAATAATAACAGTAATATTGCTGTCTGCTGTTCTGATGGTTTTTATCAGCTCCGCCAGATTATATGAATCTTCGGGTTTTTGTCTTGTATGCTGTATTAAAACCATGTCTATGGAATTTGATTTAATCATATTCTCTGTTTCTTTATAATTATTAAAATCAGTCCGCAGTACATTAAGACCCATAGATTCAATAGTAGTTTCCGTAGTAGGATAAACAGGCGCATCATGGACAAGCAGTGTATCTCCGGGGTGCAGTATAGTCAAAAAACCCCATCGCAAAGCATTTGTGCCGGCTCCTCTGAGAAGGATACAGGCTTCGGCTGAGAAAAACTCTGCCAGTATATCTTCGACTGTTTTTGTTCTCATGGGTTTATTAATTCCCTGAGTTACTCCTAGATCACCGAGAGTCAGGGATTCTGATCCGGTCATATGTCTGGTAATAATATCTACGAGTTTGAACTGTTTCTTTTTTGCTTCTTCTAAATTAATTGATTTTAAAGGAAAAGTCTGCATAGCTTGTCTCCTTGTAATTTGTTTTTATCTTAATTCTTTATTCAAAGATAATACTGTCATTTTCCAGAAAGTCTGAAAAATATCTTTTAAAAAGTTGATTTTCAGAACCTTTAAGAATAGCTGCAGCTTCAAATAAAGGCTTTATATATTCTTTCCCTGTTTTAGCAATAATAATAAATCCGGATGATAATTCATCAGATGGAACGGTAATGGCTGATAAATTCATCATATTTATTACCTTTCCTGCCCTTTTATTAGACAGGAATTGATATTCTTTTGACTTTTTGCCAAGATTTCCCATTATGGAATCTCCGTAAAAGGTGATATCTATTAATTCTTCCCTGATTATTAAAATATCATATTTTTCAAATACCTTTTGAAATATAGACATCAGTTCTGTTCTGTCATCTGTATTTTTAAAATGATCTGTGATAAATTCTTTGTTTTTAATATTTTCAAATATGGCATAATTTTTCAGATCCTCTGTGACTGCTATTTTGTAATCAGAATATGAAGAAATAATATCAGCATCCAGCAGTATAAGGACAGCTGTATGTATAGTTTCCAGATCTCTTGCCAAAAATCCTATACCTGCGGAAAATGTAAGGCCGTCAGTAGAATTTTTGATTTTTTTTGATTTCAGCCCGGTACCGCTTCCCGCAAATGAATAAAGATTCAGGGAAAGTGCGGGGTAAATAACTGATCCGCCGCCGTCTGTTCCTATTCCGAGATCATTGATTCCCAGAAAAACATTTATTGCAGTCCCGCTGGAAGAACCTGTCATAGCTCTTCCTGTGAGCGGGTTTGTCAGATTGGTATCGACAGCACGTCCGTTATCTGCTGTTTTATCTATAGTATGCCAATAAAATTTTTTACTTTTTGTAAGTTTTTGTATTATTTTCCTGTCAATATCAGATGTATTTTTTACTCCCAATAATTTTATTTCTTCATTATTTTCACACAGGGTTTCAGTTATTTTATCTATAATGGATAAGTTTTGTATGACTACACTTTTGCCTGTATACTCTTTTCCTTTTAAAAAAGAATAAAATAATTTTTTCAGATATTCTTTTTTCAAATATAGTCACTTCCTGTCAATAATGGATTTTTATTTTGCTGTCATTGATACATATTCTTATTTAACAAAAATAAATACAGCTTACGCCGGTGTAAATAAGTGTGCATAGAAAAGAAGATTCAGCACTATTCCTGTAATGATAGCACCTACCGGTCCTATTGCCATTTTTATTATTTTTCTTCCCAAAACTTCATTTAGGAAGTAAACTACTACAAATATGAAAAAGCCGGTATATCCTCCCATTTTGATTACTGCAAATACAGAACCTATTAATAAGGATAAATCCATAAGATTTTCCATAGATGTTCTGATATTATCAGATGCATGTCTTATAGACGGAAAATGTTCAAGAAACTTTCCGATTCCCCTAAGGAGAAGAACTTCCAGTGTAATGACAACTGCACCGCCGATTCCTGCGATAATCCAGTGAGGAGCAAGATATCCCACAGGGAATATAAATGTAAGTCCTACTACACCATAAACACCGGTAGCAAGAGCAGTAGTGGCAATTAATGGCACAAACCCCAGTCCTCTCAGGAAGTCACCAAGTGCAGCCTGATGTATAAGATCTTTGGCAACAGCCGGATCAGTGGCTTTTGCCGCTTCTGCAAGAGGATAAATAGAAATTTCCGAACCGGCAAAGTACCCGAGATTAGCAATAATAGCAATCAAAGCACCAATTACAGCCAGAACGGGAAGATTTTTGAATACTCTTTTTGTTCTCTGTTCAAATATAGATTCTTCATCCTCATCTTTTTCTACCTGAACTTTATTTTTAGAATCTTCAATAATAGCAAATGCAAGAAGCATAACAATTCCTATGAACATTTCTATAGATTCAGGGTAAAGCTTTGTATATTTTACGACTAATACTCTTGTTAATAAAACTACAACAGCTGCAATAAGTCCTTTTTTCCACTTGAACTGATAAAAGATGGCAAGTATAGGAAATAATGCAAATGCTGCTATAACCGGTGTTCCAATTTCACCCAGAGCACCTAAAAAGTCAACCGGCAGTGCAGTAAGACCTTTATTTACGATGTCAAGGCTGGTAACTACCAGAATACCCCATAATGCCCCGAGTCCGAATGATATACTCTTTTTCGGAGAAGCGACTCCTATAATGTCAGTTGGCAGAAATAAAAGCCACGGATTCAAAAGTCCTGTTGTCAGTGTAAATGAAATACCTATAGATGCGATAAAACCTACGCTTAATCCAAAAGCGATTGATGAAGCTTCGCTTCTTTTCATTCTTCCCTCTGTAAGCTCAGGGAGTATAGGTCTGATTCCGTCATGAAATACTGCTTTGGCAGTATGTGCTGCAAATGATGTGAAGCCTGTTAATAAGGCTACAAATATGATTTTATAAATATTGATAGTCATATTTTTCTTCCTCCTAAAATAATCTTTCTTATTTACTCTCTAAAATACTTTCCAATAAAACCGGAACTGTTTTTTCGATATTTTCCACAGACATACCGAAAGCTACTTTACCTTCAGCAAGAAGCTTTTTGATCTGGTCTTTGTCAGGTGCACTTCCTCCGGCTTTGGCAACAGTGGAACACTTTCCGTAGCCTATCATACCTATAAGGATGGAGATCGCAGCTCCTCCTCCGCTGTTGCAGGCTCCGAAATAGTAGTCAAGCTCTCCCTTTTTGATTTTTTTTGCTGCATCCATATCAGTAGTAACTAATACTTCAAAATTTCCGTTTCCGTTTTCAATTATTGTCTTTTCCGTAAGATCCTTTTTTAATCCGGCAACTCCAATTCTAATCATTGTAATCTCTCCTTTTATTATTTGTATTTATGAAAAAATATTTTCCGGGTTTGTAATAAGCATTTTATTAATGTCAGCTTTGCTGATTCCTGCTTTTTCCATCATAGGGACAAATGTATCCAAAAGATGTGAATACCCCAGTCCTCCGTTTTTTTTGAAATGTGATTTTCTTGTGATATCCATAGAAAGTACTATTTTATCGCCGTATCCTCTTTTTATCAGTTCTTTTATTGCTTCTGCCCTTTTTTCATCAAGAAGATAGCTGTTTTTTCCTATAGTATCAAATGCAGTGTATACACCGTAGTCAAGCAGTCTTAGCATATAGTCCAGATCATTGCTGAGATCAGTATGTCCTATAATTACTTTTTCAAAATTAACACTGTATTCCTTCAGAATTTTTATCTGCTCAAGTCCCATTGAACCAATGGAGGTATGAGTGGATAGTACCTTTCCTGTTTCATTCTGAGCTATTCCTGCTGCCTGAAATAATTTTTTTTCTGTTTCTGTAATGATATTCTGCGAGCTTCCGATTTCTCCTATTACTTCCGGTTTTATTCCCGTACCGTCAATTCCGTTTTTGATTTCATTAATCATAATTTGGGCAAGTTCTTTATCAGTTTTTTGAAATACTGTTTCCGGAAAAAACGGCTCGATATAAAATCCTGTAGAGTAGATAAAATTCAGCCCTGTTTGTTTTCTTACATCCTCCATATATTCCATATTTCTTCCCATACCGATATTAGTGACCTCTACGATGTTTCTGACTCCTTTTTCTTTTATTTCCCTGAGTTCGGATATCATTGTTTCCTTATCATCAAGCAGAGTATCATCACTGTTTTTGATTTTTGAAAGATCTATGTAGATATGTTCATGTATATAAGTAATTCCTTTTTCGAGCATTGCCTGCACCTCCTTGGTAATATTACTGTTCCATTAATAAACAACCGTTAATGACTAGATATTCCTTTTCATTTTTCGGAATTTCATGTTCAATGATATTTTCTATGATTTCTGCAAATCTTAAAGCATTTTCAAAGTTTTCACTTTCCTTGATTTCCTCGAAGATTGCATTCTCTACATCAGTAGTGGCTTCATTGTTTTTGATTCTCATAATTGCCATTGAAACATGGGTAATAAACATCTGTCCTGATTCTGTACTCAGATCCAGAGTAAATTCTTCGGATACTTCATTCATAATTCTTTTTACTTTTTCATAAGTTTCCTGATCAATAAGTTCTGCTTCGACTAAAATATCCAGTCTTTCCGTTTCCATAATTCCTCCTAAAATATCTTAATATTACAGTATTCGCGAAAACAGTTAATACTGTCCGGAATACACACCTAAAAACTAAAATTATATATAATAGTAAAGTTAGTGTCTAAATTTACATTTTGAAGAATGAAAAATACAGTGAGAGTATAAATTTTCTTACTTCCCTTGGTATAGTTTCAATCTTCATTTTTTTGAAAATTCATTTTTAAAAAAATATAATTAATATCATGCGCAGATAGCTAAAATTTTACACAGATAAAAAAGCTATATTTTTAGCGATTCAGCAAAAATGTTTTCTGCCGTTTTCTAATAAAGTTTCGTTCTTTAATTTTCATTTTTTTGAAAATTGATTTTAAAAAATATATTCGATGTTTTATACAATAATTAAAATTTGGCATAAACAAAGGGCTATATTTTTAATAGCTTGGGTAAAGTTTATCTTCTAATATATCTTTCTGCATTTGCAGTATAAATTCTCTTTCAATAACTTTATCGGCTATATTTTTCAGTGCGCTGTCATTTTGCTTTACTACGAGTACAGCTTCATTTGCAAGATTTACCTGTGTTTTATTTTTCAGCTCTTCATATTGAATATTCATATTCTGCTCTTTTATTTCATCCAGATTCCACACAGTAGCATCAATAATACCTCTTTTCAGCAGTTCAGGAATCTTGTTATAATTTATTTTTACCAGCTCAATATCATCATTACCCTTGAAATAATCCTTAGTCAGCAGGTACTGATCTTTGGAATCAGGATCAATTCCTACTTTTTTTATGACAGTATTTTCATTTTTGAAAAGAACGTGTTTATCCACATAGGTATTTTCCCCGAACTCATAAGCAATTTCTATTTTTTTTCCGGATTTTATTGCCTGATTTGCTGCAAGCTTTGATACTATGGCAAAATCATAAAGTCCTTTTTCCAAAAAATTAATTCTGATGTCAGCTCCGCCCATATGGGCAAAGTAAAAAGGAATTTTTTTGTCTGAAAAGCATTTTTTTAGCCCTGTAGCCAGTCCCTCATATCTTTTGGAATAAGGAAGCGGCATAACACATACAACAGTGCTGATACCTGCATAATTTAAAAGCTTTTCGTATTTTATGTTTTTTACCGTAGTTCCCATATGACCTTTTCTTTCAAGAGTCACCATCTTTTCGTCTTCCAGAAATTTAATAGCTTTTTGGATAGTACCAACCGAAAGTTCAAATTTTTTAGAATATTCAGGTATGGAGTCCATTCTGTCTCCGATATTTATTTCGAGAAATGCTTTGGCAATGTTAATGATTGCCTGTCCGTTTTTCTTTAAAAGTACTATTTCCTTCATATATAAGCCCCTTTAAAATTTATTTTCATTTTTTTGAAAATTGATTTATACTATATGATACCATAATTTTTGAAATTGTCAATATTGAAATATAGTTCCCTGAATTACTGTAAAATTAAGATCAAAAAAAATAAGGATGCTTAAAATGCCGGATTAAAACATAAAAAATCAGAATTTTTTGATAAAAAGGAAGAATCAGGATAAAATTTTAGATTTCAGCATTACAGGCGAGAAATTAATTATCATAAAAAGATAAAATGTGTTATAACTTAAATGTGAAAGTCTGAATATTCATAATTTATACTTTTAGGGAGTGATTTAAGTGGAACTATTTGTGACAGATCTTGACGGGACACTGCTGTATAAGGAAAATGAAGTGAAGGAGTCAACAGCGGAGCTGGTAAAAGAGATGCAGAAGAACGGAATTAAGGTGGCAACAGCAACGGGAAGAATTCTCAGAGGGGTGAGATTTCTTAAGGAGGAGCTGGGGCTGAATCTGGATTATTATGTACTTGGAAACGGTTCTGTGATAACAGACAGCAATTTTAATATTATATATAAAAGAACTATTGATTATAAAATAATAAGAGCTGTATACGAATATCTTGAAAATATACAGCTGAAAGGGTTCAGAAATGCTTTGACAAATGAAAATGTCTACTGTCTTACAGGTAAGCCTGAGAATGACAGACCGTTTTTTCATGAGTCCAGTATAGATGAGATAGCAGACAAAGAAGTAGTTTCCTTTGTGACTAACTATGAAGGCAGAGATATGAAAGCTATAGAAGAAATAGCTGCTGATATGAAGCAGAAGTTTACTGAAGTGGAAGTATTTCAGAATAAGCATTTTATAGATGTGGCACCAAAAGGGGCTTCTAAGGCAGCGGGTATAAAAACTGTGATGGAAAAGCTGGGAGATATAAAAAAGCTTTATACAATAGGCGACTCATATAACGATATACCAATGCTGAAGATGACAGAAAATTCCTTCACTTTTCAAAGTTCTCCGGAAGCAGTCAAAAATAGAGCGGGAACTGTAGTAAGTGACTTTGATGAGTGCATAAAAAAGTATGTCTTGAAATAACAGGATTTTTTATATAACGGTATAAAAAAATACGGATATGATAAATTATTTATCAAAATCCGTATTTTTATTATATTTATTTTACTTTATCGTATAATTCTGCGAGTTCGTATGTTCTGTCCATAGTAAGGTTATAAAATAAATCTGCATTAACAAGATGGTCTCCTGATTCATTCAGCTTAGCATCTCTCTGCTTTATCCATTTTCTCTGTTCAGTTCTCAGCTCTTCCTGCTGTGAAGGTGTAAGTTTTTTCATTAAGGCTTGATATACGGCATTTAATTCATCATCCCATGCACCGCCCCATTCATTAATCTGATCGGTATTTTCATAATCAAGATCTCCGCCGGTATATGATCTGTGTATAGGTTTCATACGGATTGCTAAATTATCAGAATATTCATTATTCTTAGCTTTTTTTTCTTTCAGCTCTGCCAGAGTAACTTTGCTTTCCTTTGGCTTTTCTGTTTTCTTCTCTGTCCTTGCAGTATCTCCTGTTTCTTTATCTTCCTCATCATCCGTTTTTTCACTTTTGGCAGTTTCGACAGCTGTGGTCTTAGAGCCATTTACAAAAACTGCGTAAGCGAGGCTCCCTACTGCTAAAAGAAGAAATAAAAAAATACCTGCTATTATTACAATTAGTGCAGTATTGTTTCTTCTCATTCATACTCTCCTTAAAAATAGTTTTTTATTATTATATGAAAATATAATTCATATAATTATATCACATTATTATACAGAATCAAGAGAAATTTAATATAGATTATTAAAAAATGTAAAATGCGGCAACGATGAAAATGATCAGGGAGTAAGAAAAAATTTCAAAAAGTTAAATAAGAAATTTTTTTAGAAGTTAAACAAGAATAGTTTGTATAGTCTTTTTAAAAAAAGTAAAAAAAGTTATGCGAAAAAGGATACAATTATTCTGAAAAAATTTTTTTTCAAACTATAATTATATTGAATTCAGAATATTAAGAGCAGTTTATATATTTCATATGAAGAAAGTATATTTATAGTATGTGAAGATAACGGAGGTTTAGAATATGGCAAATGTAACATTAAAAGGGGTAGAAAAACAGTATCCAAATGGATTTAAAGCAGTACACGGGATAAATCTTGATATTAAAGACGGGGAATTTATGGTCTTTGTTGGTCCCTCGGGATGTGCTAAATCAACTACGCTTAGAATGGTAGCAGGTCTTGAAGAGATCACGGGAGGGGAAATATATATCGGTGATAAGCTCGTTAATGATGTGGCACCAAAAGACAGAGGAATAGCAATGGTTTTTCAGAACTATGCCCTTTATCCGCATATGAGCGTTTATGATAATATGGCTTTCGGGCTGAAGCTAAAGAAAACACCGAAAGCAGAAATAGACAAAAGAGTAAGGGATGCAGCAGAAAAGCTTGAAATAACAGACCTGCTGGACAGAAAACCAAAGGATATGTCAGGAGGGCAAAGACAAAGGGTAGCACTTGGAAGAGCAATAGTAAGAGAGCCGGAAGTATTCCTTTTTGACGAGCCTTTAAGTAATCTTGATGCAAAGCTGAGAGTATCCATGAGGGTAAGAATAAGCCAGCTGCACAAAGAGCTGGGGTCGACAATGATTTATGTGACACATGATCAAGTAGAGGCAATGACAATGGGAGACAGAATATGTGTCTTAAGAGAAGGAAAGATCATGCAGGTGGATACGCCGTTAAATCTGTATAACCATCCAGCGAATAAATTCGTAGCAGGCTTTATAGGATCACCGACAATGAATTTTTTGAACGGAGTAATAGAAGAAAAAGACGGGAAGCTGTTAATGAAGGTAAAGGGAACAGAGCTGGAATTTCCGGAGAGCATGAGAGAGAAGATAAAAGGACATACAGGAAAAGAGGTGTCATTTGGAATAAGACCGGAACATATCTCACTGGGAAAAGAAGGAGAGCAGAATGCACTGAGAGGGAATATACTGGTAAAAGAACAGATGGGAAATGAAGAGATAGTGTATTTTGAGAGTGAGGGAAACCAGATAACGGCAAGGCTGACGCTGAATCAGGAGGAAAGTCTGAGCCTGAAGGAGAGCGGAATATTTAAAATAGATATGGAAAAATGTCATTTATTTGATATAGATACTGAATTAGCCTTTTAAAACTAATAATATTATAAAGGAAAAGTTCTCCAAATGAGCAAAAGGACTGCGTTTAGCAGTCCTTTTAATTAATCCGGAAATATTTTGTTTTATGTTAATTAATTAGTTATTATATCAAAGCTTTCTGATCTAAAGCTCCCCGTTCCATTCGGAATAAAATTCATCCAGAAAGGAGCGCATAAACTCATGACGTTTTTCAGCCTTCTCTTTTCCAGTTTTTGTATTCATTTTATCTTTTAGAAGCAGTAATTTTTCATAAAAATGATTAATTGTACTTCCGCTTTTATTTTTATATTCTTCAAATGTATTGTGTATCTCATGTGAAACATCAGGATTATACATTTCTCTTTTCATAAAACCGCCGTAGGCAAATGCTCTTCCGATTCCCATAGCTCCTATTGCGTCCAGTCTGTCTGCATCCTGTACAATCATACCTTCTTTTGTAGTAATTGTATTTTTTACGTTGGCACCTTTGAAAGAGATGTTTTTTATAATATCTGAAACATGTTCAATGATTTTTTCGTCTACATTTAGATCGGCAAGAAAGATCCCGGCTATTTCGGAACCCTTATCGAGATTTCCGTCATTAAATTTCCAGTCTGCTATATCGTGGAGCAAGGCCGCAAGCTCTATAATGAAAATATCGCAGTTTCCCTCTTTTTCGGCGATGTCCAGTGCATTATTATATACTCTCAGAATATGCCACCAGTCATGTCCCGAGCCTTCATCTTCAAGCTTATTTTTTACATATTCTTTTGTTTTATCTATAATTTCTATATTAGTCATGATTATCTTTCCGCCATCTGTTCAAGTCTTTTTATTCTTTCGCTTGTAGGAGGATGTGTTCTAAAAAGATTTGCAAAGGCAGCACCTGCATTAGCAAGAGGATTTACAATAAACATATGCGAATATGAAGGATTATTATGCTGCATAGGCACTCTTCGCCCGTATGCCTCCAGTTTTTGAAGGGCGTTTCTCAGATAGAGAGGATTCCCCGAAACCTCTGCACCGAATTGATCAGCAAGAAACTCTCTTTTTCGTGAAATACTCATCTGAACGATCATGGCTGCAACCGGAGCAAGTAAAACAAGAAGGAATGCAAAAGGATTCGCTCCCCTGTCATTGTCAGAACGTCTTCCGCTGCCGGAGTACATGGCAAATCTGCTCATGATAGAAATAGCACCTGCAAATATTGCGGCAATAGTACTGATAAGAATATCCCTGTGCTTGACATGCCCGAGTTCATGACCGATAACTCCGCTCAGCTCGGCATCATCCATAGTTTCCAAAAGACCCGCAGTGACAGCAACTGCTGCATGCTCGGGATTTCTTCCCGTAGCAAAAGCATTTGGCTGCATTTCAGGTATAAGATAAATCTTAGGCATAGGAAGATCAGCATTTCTTACAAGCGATCTTACTATATTGTATACTCTCGGATTGCTGTTTTCAGTGATCGGCTGTGCATTGTAATTGGCGAGAACCATCTTATCGCTGTTCCAGTAACTGAAAATATTGATACCCGAAGCAAGAACAAGACCAATGACTGCTCCGCTCTGACCTCCGATAAAATCACCGATAAACATGAAAATTAATATCAGAATAAACATCAAAAAGAATGTTTTTATTTGATTACCCATATAGAGACTCCTAATCTTAAATATTTTATTATATTATAATCCATAATTGAATCCTAAGTCAAGACAGATGAAGAATTAAGTAAACAAAAAATAAAACCCTGTCAGACCTATTATATTTTTATAAACACGGTATTGAATGTGTATATTTCATATGCTATAATTTTATAAAGATTCATAAAATTTAGTAAATATAAATTTCGGAGGTGGTTTGCTGAATAAAGAGAAATTGCCTTATGATTTGAGAGAAAAAATTTCAGATATGTTTTTTACCCGGATTGATACTGGTGAATCCGGTGCAAAGGTATTTAAAGTATCATCTGATACAGCTTCTTATTATCTGAAAATAGAAACAGCCGCTGGAGAGCTGGAAGAAGAATATCAAAAAACCAGATGGCTCCAGGGAAAGCTCGAGGTTCCGGATATTTTATATTTTGGTGAAGAGAACAAAAATAAGTACATGCTTCTGACTGAAATAAATGGAAGGATTCTCTGTGATAAAGAACACATTAGGAATCCGGAAGCAGCAATAAAGTTACTCGCTGAAGGACTCGTGAAACTTGGCGGAGTTGATACAGACAGCTGTCCTTTTGATAACAGGCTTGAAAAAAAACTGGAGAAGGCTGCGGAGAATGTGAGATTAAACAGGGTAAACATGACAGACTGGGAAGAAACAACAAAATTTTCCAATCCTGAATCTCTTCTGAATTACTTATATAAAAACAGACCGCCGGAGAATGAAGTTATATTTACTCATGGTGATTACTGCCTTCCCAATATTATTGCGGAGCTGGATGAAATTACTGGATTTATTGATTTAGGAAGAGCGGGTATTGCAGATATATGGCAGGATATAGCATTATGTATGAGGTCAATGCACCGCAATTTTGGAACCCGGAAGTATGAAGAACTGCTGCTGGAATATCTTGGGAGAAAACAGGATAAGGAAAAGCTGGAATATTATATTCTGCTGGATGAGATGTTTTAATTTGCATATTATCTAAATAGTGAAACTACAGGTATAAAATGCGGGAGGAACAAAATTAAAGATTGACAAAAGCAGTAAAAAATAATAAAATATTAAAAGAAAATAAAAAATCAGGAGGTATATGAGTGAAAAAATTTAAATTATTATTGTTAACACTAATAAGCGTATTTGTATTGATATCATGCTCAAGTGCGCCTATTACAGGAAGACAGCAGCTGAAGTTTGTTGATGACGAGAAGCTTGCTAGTGAATCATCGGCCGCTTACAGTGAATTTATAGCACAGGTAAAACAGCAGAATCTGCTTGCCAATAGTACAAATGACGGAAAGAGAGTAACAGCTGTAGGGAATAAGCTGGCAGTAGCAGTAGAGAAGTATCTGAGAGAAAACGGACAGGCTCAGAAAGTGGACTACTTAAATTGGGAATTCAATTTAATAAAGTCAGATGATGTAAATGCATTTGCTATGCCTGGCGGGAAAATAGCATTTTATACAGGAATTATGCCTATAGCAAAAAATGATGCAGGAATAGCAGCTATAATGGGACATGAAATAGGTCACGTTATTGCAGGGCACCATGCTGAAGGGAAAAGTAATGAAACTGCAGCAGGAATTGTAATGATTGGAAAACAGGTAGCAGATATAGTAACAGGAGGAGCAACATCAGTAATAAGCAATGATTTGGTTGGTCAGGGGCTTAGCCTTGGACTGCTAAAATTTAACAGAACACAGGAATATGAAGCAGATAAATACGGAATGATTTTTATGGCAATGGCAGGATATAATCCAGAAGAAGCTCTTGCTGTATGGGAAAGAATGGCAGCCGGCGGATCATCAGGCGGTCCTGAAATACTTAGTACACACCCTAATACTGAAAACAGAATCAAAAAAATGAAAGAATTTTTACCGGAAGCAATGAAGTATTATAATCAAAGTAAATAAATAAAAAAAGCCGTTTACAAAATATTACAATTTTGTCCAGCGGCTTTTTATTTAATTATTATAGGGGATTGGACACATATAACTACAGTTTTAAAAAGTTTATAGTGTATATACAAAAACAAATAAAAAACAAAAAAATAACTAAGAGGTTAAATGTTATAATTCATTCAATACAACAGAGAGGAGGAAAATTTTTT
Source organism: Sebaldella termitidis ATCC 33386 (assembly GCF_000024405.1). Taxonomy (NCBI): domain Bacteria; kingdom Fusobacteriati; phylum Fusobacteriota; class Fusobacteriia; order Fusobacteriales; family Leptotrichiaceae; genus Sebaldella; species Sebaldella termitidis. The sequence continues at coordinate 424,828 of NC_013517.1, forward strand.
AATTTGTCTGATGTGTTGCAGCTGGATGTTTTGAAAGCATGAACAGACAGAGGTAATATAAGACACTGGTTTAAGAACGACTTTTATGCCTTTAATGATATAGATTAAGAAATCAAAAAAAATGAAAAAGCTAGATGATGGAATAAGAGAAATTTATGAAGTTTTAGAAACATTAAATGAAGGAAAGAAAGAAAAATTCAATATATTTTCCAAAGACGAGGATATCGTAGTGGAAGAATTGGAAAAACTGAAATTCAGTTACTTTAAAAAAGGATTCCTTGCATGTTTGTTACATGAAGAGGAAAACTCTGTTTCAAAATAAAATTTTAAGATAAAAAAAATGGGCTGTAAAAAGCTCATTTTTATAAATTATAATTAATTATAGCAACAACTTTTCCCAGAATTTTTACATCATTCAAATTATTGAATACAGTAATTTTTTTATCAAAATAGTTTATTAAAACAATAGTTTTATCTTTTTTGTAATAATTGCTTATAAAGATATCATCCTGATTTTTAAAGATACCCACGTCTTTAATATTAAGAATTTTTATTTCAGGATTAAAGATGACAACATATTCCTTGTTTATTTCCACAGCCTTGCAAACTTTTGAAACATAAGGAAATTTAAGAAAATCCTTTGAATATGTACTATTGATACTGTTAAACTTACTGAAAGGAATTATTTCGATTTCCTCCTTTTCAAGTTCTTTTTTAGTCGATAGGGTAGTATAGTAATTTAAAATATCGTCTTCTGTTATGTAATTGATTAAATTATATAAAGTTAAAAGATTAATAGAGTAAAAGTCTGCAAGAGATTTTAAAATCATGGGATTAATACGCAGAATGGTCCCTTGCTCAAGTCTGCTCAATGTAGCAGAGTCTACCCCTGTAGCCTTCTCAAGCTCTTTGAAGGTAAGCTCTTTTTTATGACGTAATTCTTTCAAAATATCCCCTAATTTCAAAGCATCGTTATATGTAACCTTAAACATAGTAATTCCCCCTGTGACGCAATATTTATTAAAATATAACATTTTAAGTGTTGTAAATAATCAATAAAAACATAAAAAAAGATTTTAGTCAATCGAAAAAGAATAATTAATATAAATTAATAACAATGATAATTTTTAAATTATTTTATATAAATGAATTTGTTATACAAAAATTTAGATAATACTCAAACAAAATAAAAAAAATGTTTTTGATCATTGACAAAAAAAGAAAAAAAGGTTATAAATTATTTAGCAGCAAAAGAAAAAAATTATATTTTTAAAACTGAAATAAGTTAAATTAAGTTTTATCCGTGCATAATTTATTTCATTTTTTATTAACAAATTCAGAAAAGAATTCCAGCATATAATTTTTTTATTTAGTAAAGAAAGCCTCCGAAATTTAATTAATATAGTATTGAACTAAAGTCAGGCTGGAAAAAGAAAAATAAAGTGTTATAAAATAACACTTGTAATATATTACTTAATTTTAGTAAGGGTTATGAAGATTTTGTAATACATAAAAGCGGATAAAAAATTGCAGCAAATAAAAATAGAACCGGAAAATAAGGTTCTGTTTTTATTTTACTATAATCTTTGTTTGAAAATAAAAAAAGACACTTTACTTTATGGTAAAATGTCATAACAGTTCATAGTAAAATATTTTTCCGAAAACAGAAATTACTGAAAAAACTTTCTGTCCTGAATAACTGTAAGCTGGTCTTCGGAAAGAAGCCCGGCAATTTTATCATTTCTTGCTCTTTTTAGATTATTATATTGATCTGTAAAATCATCATTTGCGGGATTCTGTTCAATAAGGTCATCTATATTTCTCTGGAATTCATTTTCATATCTGAGAATACCGGCCTTCTGATCATGTGTAAGATTAAGCGAAGTGATAATATCAGCAATTTTGTTGTTTCTTTCTTCGAATTCAAGTCTTTTTTCATTCATAAAAGCATTATATTTCTTTATCTGGTCATGTGACAAAACCTTGTAAACATCTTCTTTTCTAGATGTTCTTATAGAATTCAGCGAAGATACTTTTTTAGTATAACTGAATGGCTGGTTCGCCACCTCTTCTGCTTTTTTCTGATATTTTGCGAATATTTTATTTAGTTCGTTCTGCTGTTTATCAGAAGCATTAACAGCTGTGAAAAGCTCTGTTTTATTTATTTTCAGAGTATATACTTTTTTATAGTAATCAGAAAGTGAAAATGAAATATTAAATAAAAAAATAACGATTAATATTCGAAATAAAATTTTTCTCATTTTAGCTCCTTAACAATAATATTTTACATAATTATAGCATAAATTATGAAAAAAATAAATTTATTAGAAAAATTATCACAAAAATAGAAGACCTTTGAAAAGAGGAAATAGTTTTAGAAAAATTAAAAATAAAATAAATCAATTGTATAATAAACGTATATATCTATTATCTAAAAAATATATCATTACATGATTGACATATTAATAAAATAGAACTATAATAGATTACAATCTTAAATAAAGGCTGAGAAGAGGAGAGTAACTTTAGTCAGAAGCTTTGAGCGAATTAGGGATGGTGAGAGCCTAATTAGCGGAGTCTAAAGTGAAGAACACCTTGGAGCTGTCTACCGAAAACATATTGTTAGTAGGCTAGGACGTAGACCAATGACGTTAGAATTGGCGGGTATCGAGTACTCAAAGAAGTATTTCCGTACCATGTAACTAAATATAACAGAGATTATTCTGTTATTTCTATAAATGTAGATTATTCATTTTAGTTATATAGGTGAACCCGCGATGCGGGTTTTTTTGTATTCGATGCATAAATTAAATTACAGGGAGTGATCAGAATGTGTGGATTTGTATTTACGTCATATGAGGGGACAAAGCAGAAAGAATTTGATAAGGGATTTCAGAAGATATATCACCGCGGTCCGGATAATGAAAGTGTAACAGTACAGAGGGGCGGTATATGGGGCTTCCACAGGCTGGCAATTATGGATCTGAGCAACAGGGGAAATCAGCCGTTTATGCATAACGGCAGTGAATTGATGTGCAACGGAGAAATATTTAACTATCAGGAGCTGGAAAAATTAGTAAAGGATATATATGAATTTCATTCAGAAAGTGACTGTGAAGTACTTCTTCCGCTTTATGAAAAATTCGGAATAGAGATTATGGTAAAAATGCTTGATGCAGAATTTGCAATGGTATTGTATGACGGGAAAACCGGAGAGGTAATGGCAGCAAGAGATCCGATAGGAATAAGACCTTTATTTTACGGTTTTGAAAAAGAGACAGGCAAAATTTCATTTTCAAGTGAGGCAAAAGGTCTTATAGACTTTTGCAAAGGTGTAAAGCCGTTTCCTCCGGGACATTATTATAAAGACGGTGAGTTTCACAGTTACAATGACATAGCTGATCCCAAAGTAATAGTTGATGAAGAAATAGAAACCATAACAAAAAAGATAAAGGACAAACTGGAAGCTGCAGTGATAAAAAGGCTTCACTCTGATGCACCTATAGGCTTTCTTTTGAGCGGGGGGCTGGATTCGTCGCTGGTGTGTGCAATAGCACAGAAGCATCTGAAAAAACCGATAAAAACTTTTGCTATAGGTATGGAAACAGATCCGATAGACTTGAAGTACGCAGGAGAAGTGGCAGAATATCTTGGAACGGAGCATACGGAGGTAAGAATTGCCAAAGATGATGTCTTGGGAGCGTTAAGAGATGTAATATATCATCTTGAAAGCTGGGATATAACAACAGTAAGGGCAAGTATTGGAATGTATCTTATATGTAAATATATACATGAAAATACAGGTTTAAAGGTTCTGCTGACAGGAGAAGTAAGTGACGAAATTTTTGGATATAAATATACAGACTTTGCTCCAACACCTGCAGAGTTTCAAAAAGAAGCACAGAAAAGGATCAGGGAGCTTTATTTATATGATGTATTACGGGCAGACAGATGTATTGCTGCACATTCACTGGAAGCAAGAGTGCCTTTCGGGGATATTGATTTTGTAAATTATGTAATGAGTGTAAATCCTGAAAAGAAAATGAACAAGTATAATAAAGGAAAGTACCTTTTAAGAAAAGCTTTTGAAGGGGAGGGATATCTTCCAGACAGTATACTTTACAGAGAGAAAGCAGCTTTTAGCGATGCTGTGGGACATTCTATGGTTGATTATCTGAAAGAATATGCCGAAGCGAAGTATTCGGAGGAAGATTTGAAAAATGCTGCGGATAAATATCCTTACAAAACACCATTTACGAAAGAGTCACTTTTATACAGAGAGATTTTTGAAGAATTTTATCCGGGAAATGCAGACTGGATAAAAGATTTCTGGATGCCTAACCGGGAATGGGAAGGGTGCAGAGTTGACGATCCCAGTGCAAGAGTTCTGTCAAACTACGGAGACAGCGGAAAATAAATCATAAGAAGACATCTGAATTTATAAACTTTACAAATAACGGAATTTTAAGTAAAATATCAGAATGGGAGATTATAATAATCAGAGGTGGATATATGAATAAAAAAGAACAGATAATAAGAAGATATTTTGATTCATGGATAACAGGAGAGGTTTCTGTATTATCGGAAACTTTTAGTGAAAATGCTGTTTATATAGAATCATACGGTCCTTTGTACAGAGGACTGGATAATATTATCAAGTGGTTCGAGAACTGGAATGAGCATGGTTCTGTTTTGGAATGGAAGATATTTCAGTTTATACATAATGATAAAACAGTGATTTGTGAATGGTTTTTTAAATGTGTATATGACAATAAGGAGGAGGAATTTAACGGTATATCCGTTATTTCTTTTGACTCTGAAAACAAAATCACATTATTAAAGGAATACCAGTCAAAACTGCCTAATTATGAACCGTACAGATAAGTTTTTACAGTAAAAACCGGAATATGAAAAAACAAATTGCTTATAAGCTTGAAAGTTGAAATAAATAAAATATAATGTATAAAAAAAGACAGGTCTAAGAGAAAAGACCTATAATTATATCAAGCTAATAAGAATAATAATTTTTTCATATACCCCCTTAGCTGTCTCAAAATACCGAGTTTGAGACAGCTTTTTTATTTAATGGAATTTTTAATGAAATAGGCAAAACTTTATTGACTAGCCTGAAAAAATTGTACAATTTGAAAGACATAAATAAAAAGCTGAAAAATGTCATATTATAGTGAGGAGAAGGTTAATGGAAAAGAATAAACTTGTTCAAAGGATAAGAGAGGATGCAGAAAATCCGTTCAGAGCAGGGTCGGTTTCTTATAAATATAAAAGCTGAAATAAATAAAAGATAAGGTATAAAAAAAGAAAAAGCTAAGAGAAAAGACTTATAATTATATCAAGCTAATAAGAATAATAATTTTTTCATATACCCCCAAAGCAGGCCGCTTGTTTTAATAGAACGAGCGGCCTGCAAATTTTATTGAAATAAAAATTTATTTTTGTAAAATATTTTTGTTTATGATACTGTCGAAGAAATAATTACATTCCGGCAATAGCTTTCATTCTTTCCAGTGAATAAGAGAAGAACTCTTTATATGAATCACAAAAATAATTTAGTCCGATAAAGCTTTTTCCGAAAGAGTTTTTTTGTTCTCTGTATCTTCTGCAGCCCCCTCTGCATATATAAAGAAACTCACATCCGGTGCATTTTTTATCCAAAGTATGTGACATCTGTTCGAACTCTTTTATTTTAGAGTTCTTTTTTATGTCTGAATAAGAGTTTTCTGCAATACTGCCTATTTTCCATTCATCCAAAACATAAAAGTCACAGGGGTATACGCTTCCGTCAGCTTCCAGAAGATAGTAAAATTCACAGCGACCTTTCATGGCACAGTTTTCCGGAGGATAACCTTTCAGCATATTGATATAGTTATTAAAGTCCCGGATACTGATATAAGTGCCTGACATGAAATCTTCATACCATAAATCAAACAGTTTTTTCAGAAAAAAGCTGTAAGAAGAAGGACTTAAAAAGGGAGCTTTATCTGAATCAAAACTATTTATTGAGGGTATAAACTGGAGATACCTGAAGTTATTTTCCTTAAAGAAATTATAGACATCTTCAGCCGCAGCAGCAAGCTCGTCTGTGACTACTGTAAGTATATTATACTCTACATTGTAATTATTAAAAATCTCTATATTCTTCATTATTTCAGTAAATGAGCCTTTGTTTTCAGTATTAATTCTGTGGAAGTCGTGTGTATTCTTATTACCGTCAAGTGAAATTCCCACAAGAAAGTTATTCTTTGCGAAAAAAGCTGCCCATTCTTCATTGAGAAGATATCCGTTTGTCTGAATGGAATTATATATATTAAGATTTTTATAGTTATATTTTTTTTGAAACTCGATAAGCTTTTTGTAAAAATCCAATCCTGCAAGTGTAGGCTCTCCGCCCTGAAAAGCAAAAGAACAATAGCCGTCAGCTTCGGAAAGTGTTTTTTTTACTATTATTTCCAAAAGCTCTGTTTTCATAATTCCGTAGCTCTTTGTTTCACGGCAGGCAGCCACATCAAAGTAAAAACAGTACTTACACCGTAAATTACACAGGCTGGAAGCCGGTTTTATAAGTAAATTTATTGGTTCCATATTTTTCTCCTTAATTTTATACAAATATAAAAAAATCTGTATACTTTCATTTTATCATTTTCTAAAATTTTACTCAAATATAAAAAGTGAATGTGACAATGCTTATAGACATATGCAGGACTTATTGATATAATAGATATAAATTAATATGGGGAATTATAAAACAAAATTAAGGAGCTGTGGAATGAGAATATATTCGTGGAATGTAAATGGAATCAGAGCATTGTACAATAAAGGAGAATTTTTTAAGTTATTTGAAGAAGAACCTGAGATAGTTTGTATTCAGGAAACAAAGGCACAGGCTGAACAGCTGTCAGAAGAGCTCTTAAATATAAACGGGTACAGCTCTTTTTTTGAGTCTGCCGATAAAAAAGGCTACAGCGGTGTGGCTGTTTACAGTAAGAAAAAACCGCTTATGGTAAAGAAATTTGATATAGAGAGATTTGATTCCGAAGGAAGATATATAGAGCTGGAATATGAGGATTTTATACTTATAAACTGCTATTTTCCAAATAGTCAGGAAAAAGGAAAAAGGCTTGATTATAAAATCGACTTTTGTGATGAGATTCTGAATTACCTTGAGGAAAGAAAAAAAAGCGGAAAGGCTGTAATAATAACAGGTGATTATAATATAGCACATAAGCCTATAGACCTTGCCAGACCAAAGGATAACGAGGAAAATCCGGGATATCTGCCTGAAGAAAGAGAATGGATGACAAAATTTATAGAAGCCGGCTATGTAGACAGCTTCAGAAAATTTTACCCTGAAGAGGTGAAATATACGTGGTGGTCATACAGAACACGTGCCAGAGAAAAAAATATCGGATGGAGAATAGATTATTTTTGTATAAATAAAGAATCGGAAGGTATATTAATTGATTCTGGAATAAGAAATGACGTGTTTGGATCTGATCACTGTCCTATATACATTGACATTAGTGTTAATAATTAGTACTTTGATAAACTCAAATTTAAAGTAACAATCATAAAATGTATTGGAATATTTATACCCTGCTTGATAAAATTAACCATAAAACTTTTGAGATCAGGGTACTAAATATTTAAAATTGCCTTACTGCTGATTTTTTCGAGATCTATATCTGAAATTCCGAGGTAACGCTGAGTAACTGAAGTATTGCTGTGGTTCAGAAGGCGTCTTACCAATTCTATATTGTTTTTACTCTCTTTATATTTCAGTGTAGCAAAGGTCTTTCTGAAGCTGTGTGTGGAAATATCCCTTAGTTCCAAGTACTTTATTACCACTTTTAGATTTTTTTGCACAGTTCTTACGTTCAGATTATCGAATAAAAGGTCATCATATCCGATACAGTTTTCCTTACAGTATTCCTTAATTGCGTTGTAAGTGTTTTTCGGGTAAGAACGGGACAAATTTTTTTTTGTTTTCTGTTCTGTTATGTTAATCCGGGAATTCAGTATGTCTTTTCGTCTAAGCTGTAAGATATCTCCTACCCGTAATCCGGTGTTTACCTGAAATAACAGCAGATAATAAATTTTCTTCTTAGCTCTGAAAGTCCGGACTTTTTGATCTTCTTTATAATGAAATCCGTATTTTAACAGATCTAGAATACTGTTTAGTTCCTTAAAAGTTAACGCTCTAGTTTTCATAACTCCTCCAATGCTTGTTACATCTAATATAACTATAATAGCATATCTTTATAAATATGCTTATATATTATAATAATAATAATTTAAATGTATTGATAAAATTTATTATAGAAATTATTTCAAAATTCTAAATTAAGTTAAATTGATTTTCCGAAGAATTTAATTACAACATTGACAATACGCCATTTTCAGAGATTAATTTATACGCTGCAGTCTTTTTAAATACTGTAAAAAACGAAAGGATACTTATGAAACAAATATTTTTAGCAATAACAGTAATATTTTTTATTTCATGCACAATACTTGAAGCAGATACAGTTTTGAATGAAACACAGCTGCTGAAAGACAGTAAAGAAATTTATTCTCTTATGGGAAATCTGAATAGGGCTGTAGTAGATAAGAATTCTAAAAGGATAAGAGATATTGCTGATCTTGATTCTAAAGAAGCAAATGTAAAAGAAACTGCGGATTTCGCATTAAAAATTCTTGCAAATACAGATTATCAGCTGTTATTTCAAATGGTAAACACTGATAGTCTTAATACAAGTCTTCTAAAAGAAAAAACAACTAAAATATATGAAATAAGTATGGTAGACAAATCAGATTTTACCTCTAACTTTCTTATAGTGAACAGATACAGTAATGACAATTATACGTTAATTGTGGTAAAAAGCAAAAAAAATAATAATTTTAATGAAGTAAGCAGAATATCATTTGAAATAAAAAGAAAAGGAAAAAAGTTCAAAATAGCTAAAATAGGACTTTTTTCTTCGTAAAATTTAAAAGACCCTCTATGATAATCTAAAATATCACAGAGGGTCTTTTTTAGTGTTTAGTGTATGGAAAAAACGGTATTTGTTTTATCCTTCAGCTCGTTGTTACTTTCTTTTATTTTTTCTATAGTTCTTATTTTGTCTTCTGTAAGATATTTTGCGTAATCAGAGTCCAGTTTTTTTATAATATCGTCTCTGCTGTTTTTTTCAAGATTTTCTCTTATATTTACCAATATCATACTGGGAAGAAGATTGAAGAAATCTTTATAATCTTTATTAAAATCTGTTTTAGAGAAAAACTGATTCACAGCATCCCCTATTTTGGAGCTTTTATTTTTCAGGACAGTTTCATCTGTGTCTTCATAAAGATCTTCCTGTTCCAGAATATCATTTATATGTGAGAATTCCTTTACATATTTATCGCTGAAAAATAAAATTCCATTTTCAAATATCTGTCTTCTTGAATAAGTAACGACCGGATTTTCACTGCTGTCTAATGTTTTCGTTTCCACGTTCCATTCTTTCAAAAGCATAGAAAGCATAAAATTACTGTCCGGATTACCGGGGTAAAATGAAATCCCCTTTTTATTTTTATATAAGTTTTTATAGGATTTTTTGAACTCTTTTTTTAGTGTATTGTCACTGTATCCCAAAAATTTGTTTTTAAATGAATCACTTAAATTAAGTTCTTCAGAATACTGTTTTACAATATAGAGGGCAGCAATTTTTACTGAATTCAGATAATTTTTTGAATTATCATGGGAATTATTTGTAAGAACCAGTACTTCGTCTATAAAATTTTTGATATCACTGTAATCCTGATATTTTAATGTAATATTCGCTGTTTGTTCGCTGTTTCCAAAAAAATCTGCATTTGGAAAAAGTCCGAGAACAAGCGGGATAAAATTAAGAGCTTTCAGAGTTTCATTTTCTCTTTTATCATCAAGCAGAAGTTTTTTTGCCTGATCAAAGTCTCCGTTTGAAGCATAATAATCAGCAAGTGCCTGCTTCATTCCGTGATCCTCAAATGAGAAAAAACCTGCACTTTGGGTAAGCTGTTTTTCAAGCTCTTCATATTCCTCTTTGTCATTAGTCTTTTTATAAATATCAAGCAGATAAATCTTGTCAGGATAATAAAAAGAGTCCTGGTTATGAGATGAAACACCGTAGTCATAGGAGTTTGACAAAAAAGAATAAAGAGTTTTTGCTTTATCAAGATCTCCGAGTTTGTAATATGCATAGGCACCTAATCTTATCATAGAAATATTATAGCCGTAAGAATCATAGTCATGATAATCATTCGAAGCCTTCGGCTCTTCATTCAGATCAATACCGCTGTCCTGAATTAATGCCAGAGTTTTATTATATTTTTGTGTTCTGTTATACAGGTCGACTATATTCAGATTAATATTGTTATTTTTAGAAGGAAGCATGCTTTCATAAATCGAAAGTGCCATTTCTGTATCTTTTTTTTCTGTATATATTTGTGCAAGAACAGGCTTTGCCCTGTTTATTCCCTGTGTGATATATGCTTCATAAATAGGAACTGCTCTGTCTTTTACCATTTTCCAGTTTTCGCCAAGATAATAACCGTCACTGATAAGGTCGTCAATAAAGGTATTTAGTTTTTCTTTCTTGTCATTTAGATAATATAATGATAATAATTCATTGACAGCATCATAATCATCAGGATTTTCAGTTATTCTGTCCAGATATATTTTCTCATTTTCTTCAAAAGAAGTTTTTAGTATGGGAAGATCAAAATCTAAGTCATCTTCAGCTTCATCATCATCAGTTTCGGAAAGGACAGTATTATCATCCTGTACAGTCTGGAAATTATTTTCACTGTACTCATCTTCAGCATCAAGTACATTGCCTTCCTCAGCTTTGGACAGATATTCTTCGAGAACTTCTTTCGCGCCTTTGTCACCTCTTTTAATATAAGGGGCAAGCTCTTTTTTCAGGTCTTCTTTAGAATAATATTCGCCGAAAATAGTAAAAATTTCCATACTGCCCTTTGAATTTTTTAAATATTTTTTATAAGAATTAACTGCGTTTTTATAATCATTATACGCTGAGTATAAATCTCCGAGTTCTTTGTCTGCTCTTGTTTTTCCTTTGGCAGATTCAAGCTTTAACAAATCTACCCTTGTATTATAGCTGTACTGGCTGATCATATAGAAATAAGCGTCCTCATCTCCGCTTATGGCAAGATCACGGTAAACAGCGGAAGCTTTCTCTTCATAACCGTTTTCCGCATATATGGCAGCAAGCAAATCCATGTCACTGCGGCTTTTTTTATTAAATAATTTTATCAGCTTATCTTCGGAATTATCAGCAAGATAAAGAGAACCAAGCATGTGCAGAGCCTCTTTATTTTTTTTGCGTGCGAGCTCTTCAAGTATAACTGTGCTTTTTTCATCCTGAATATCATCAATATAATATTTGGCGAGCTTTAATTTTGCCTCGTCACTTACAGGACTGTATTTTTCATATATTTCCTTAGCTTTCAGAATTTTATTGCCGTAATAATAGTCATCAGCAAGTTCCAGTTCTTCATCTATTTTTTTTGTGTCAACAGAATTTTTGATATTTGTCTGACTGGTTTTTTTCGCAGATTCTGTTAAAATGCTAAAGTTAAGTAATAACAATGTAAGAATAATAAATTTTTTCATGATACCTCCTAAATTTTAATTATTATATCATTTTCGTGTAATTTTTCATAGAATAAATTATTTTAATGCGCAGAAAAAATAGACAGAAATAATATAATAAAAAACCCCCGTTAAATTTTCGGGGGGTATATAAAAATAAAATATTTAAAATTCCATACTATCTCCCTGATCCAGCATTATGAAATTCACTCCGAGAGTATTTCCGTTTTTCAGCTGTCCAAGAATTGAAGAACGTATATCGGTATTTTTGTTCAATGTGGGTTTAACATGGCTGATTATTACATTCAGCCCTTTCAGCGAGCCTTTTCCGCCGCTGTATTTTTCCAGATTCTGAAGCTCTTTCAGGAGCCATTCGGGAGTAAGATGTCCGAATAAATCCTTGTCGGCTATTCCGTTTTGATAAGAAACCTCGATTATTATACCTTTAAGATTCTTGCTTTTTACCTTTGGTCCCAGTGTTTTCCAGACAGTATCCAGATGCGTAGATTTCTCAACAGTATCAGGACCTGTATCTCCGAAAAAAGCGAAATAATCTTTATTTTTTCTGACAAGGATCATAGAAGACTCGTAATTACTGTGGCTGAGCGGCAAAGCGGCGCCGAATAGTGAAGTTCCCTCTATTGCAGTTTCTTTACCGGGGTCAAGCACTTTGTAAGTGTATTGTCCAAGCTTAAAGCCTTCACCTGATGTAGAAAAATTAGGCCATGTTTTCCAGTTAAAGTAGTTATTTGTCAAAACATCAACAACTGACTGCAATGCATAGATATTTTTCTTAGAATCATCTGTAGAGCTTATAACAAGTCCTGAAACATGATCCAGATGACCATGGCTGATAAAATAACCTTTTACGGCATTTTTAAAGACATAGCCTTCCAGCGTAAGCGGTGAATCTGCCGGGACAGCAATATTTTTAAATGCACCTTTGGCAGCGGCTTTTTCTATTCCCGGAAGAAGAGTTCCCGCATCCAGTGCAAGGTAGCTGTTTTCGTCAGTGCTTCTGATAAGATATGAAGTTATATTTCCGTCAATAACGCCGCCGTTTACACCCAGAGCTACTATTTCAAAAGAAGTTTTGGCAAAAGCGGAAACAGAAATAATAATACCGAATAATACTGTAAAAAATGTTCTTTTCATAAATCCCTCCAAAATATAATTTAATGCTGTGCTTCTATTCATAATCAGGCAGTTTCGCCGGAAAAATCCGGCACGGTCTGCGCAAAGGATGAGTAAGACGCTGCATTGGTTATAAAAACGGAAGATTATTTACCAAATGATAAAAATCTTCCAGATATATTTATTTATAAATTTTTACACTCCAGTCTCCGCCGTACTCTATTTTATAAGTAGAAGCAAAGTCACCCATGTTTACAGCAAAAGATAAAGAATCTAAGCTGTTGTAATACATAAGGTTTTTACCCTCAGGCACATCTCCGAAACTATTGGCAAAAGGCATCTTGTCCTTGAAGATAAGCTTGTCTTTATTGTAGATTTCCACTGTAAAGATATCGCCTTTTTTAATATTCATTTTACTTGCAGTATTACGGTCGATGTTAGTCCATATATTTCCATACTGTACATCTAAGATAGGTATGTTTCCTACAAGTGTATTTTTTTCATATTTTGCTTTCTGATAGCTGATCATTTCCACTTTAGAAGGAAGTTTTTTTCCTACCTGCTCAAAAGTAATAGCACCTGATGCAAGTCTTGCACCTGTATAAGCATATACATCACGTCCGTGGAAAGTATATGATTTTTCAGAATCCTGACGTCTGTTTACAGCCTCGTCAATTTGTCTAACTTCATCAATTCCGAATTTTTCTGCTACAAGAGCTAAAGTTCCGTTATCAGGAGTAACAAAATATTGTCCGTTTTTTGTTTTTAAAACAACGGATAATCTTTCGGTACCTACACCCGGATCTACTATAGATACAAATACTGTACCGGCCGGCCAGTATTCTGCCGTCTGATATAAACGGTATGCCGCATCCCATATACTGTAAGCAGGAATGTCATGTGTAACATCATATATTTTCAGATCCTTGTCGATTCCTATAGCGACACCTTTCATTGCAGAAACTGCCCCGTCCTTAAGACCAAAGTCAGACTGAAAAACCAGAATTTCAGATGCTGAAAATACAGAAGTTGAGAAGATAATAATACTTCCGACAGTTAATAAAAATTTTTTTAAAAATTTTTTCATATATCTCTCCTTAATAAGATTTAGTCACTTAAAATATATCTTTATTATGTAAAAAAGTCAAATATATTATATTAATCGGAAAATGTCCGTATAATAAGCAATATAAGGGAATGTTGCCGAATTTGTTTTGAGAATATGTTCTTTTAATTGAACTAATAATTTTTTTATGGTATTATGAAAAAAAATAAAGGAGGAATACATGAAAAAAGTCGTTTTATTTATATTTTTAGCATTAGGGATTATTTCATTTTCAGCAGATTATTCAAAGGGAGCTGCCGCAGAATTAAAGCTTGTTCCGATCAGCGGCAGTGAATACGGGTTTGACATTACATATTATCCTGAAAAGGACGGAACAGGGAAAGATGAGCCTTTGAAAGCAAGAGAATCAAAGACTGAAATAGGAATCGCAGTAAAAAAGGGGAACACATATTATTATGAAGGTGAATCATACGGGGAGCTATGCAAAATTGAAATAACTGAAAATGCAAAAAAAATGACAGTAAAAACCAATAAAAACTGTTCGGGGTATGATAATTTTGACGGGACTTATCAGTATAAAGGCGAAACATCGGCAAAGAATACCAAAGATATAAAGGATAATGCCGGAGGTTTTTAGCCAGTACTAAAAATACTTCAAAAAACAGAACTTTTTTAGATAAAGAATTTTTGTATTTATCTGAAAGTAGTTCTTTTTTTTATTGTATGATTATGATAAAATTAGTTAAATAAACAAAGGGAGAAGACGATTATGTTCGAAATATTTGAAAATGTAGAATATGAAGTTATCAATAAAGGAAAAGACTTTGTCATAGGGGATATTCATTATGACTCCAGAAAGATAAAGGAAAATGATGTGTTTTGTGCTCTTATAGGAGCAGTCACAGACGGGCATAACTATATAGAAAAGGCCGTGAACAGCGGTGCTAAAATGGTAATCGCGGAAAAAAAGGATATTACTGTTGCTGATAAGGATGTAACCTACATTTTTGTGGATAATCTAAGAAAACATCTTGGGGTAATAGCTTCCAATTTTTTCGGCTGGCCTCAGAAGAAACTGAAAATAATAGGTATTACAGGGACAAACGGTAAAACTACATCAAGCTACATACTGGACAGTATGCTTGAGAATACATCAAGAATAGGAACTATAGGCTATAAAATACTGGATGAGGAAATAGAAGCACCGAACACTACTCCCGAATCACTTGATCTGGTAAAAATGCTGGATAAGAGCCTGAAAAAAGGTGTGGAGTATTTTATAATGGAAGTAAGCTCACATGCTTTGGAGATAGGACGGGTGGATATGCTTGAATTTGATTCGGTAATGTTTACTAATCTTACGCAGGATCATCTGGATTATCATGAAAATATGGAGAATTATTTTAACGCTAAGTTTAAGCTGTTTTCCATGCTCAGAAATAAAGATGCTGCAGCTGTAAATATAGATGATTCCTACGGGGAAAGAATTTATAATTCCAATAAAAGCTATAAATCTTATTCTATAATAAAGGATTCGGATCTGAAAGGAAAAATAGAGGAATATCATAACGGAGGAATGAAAGCTTCTGTTATTTTTCAGGGAGCGGAATATTTCTTTGATACGAAGCTCGTGGGAGACTATAATCTGTATAATCTTCTGGGTTGTATCGGAGTGCTTCTGAATCTCGGTTTTGATATCAGGGATATAATCGAAAGGGTGAAAAGAGTAGGTTATGTACCGGGAAGATTCGAGCTGGTAAATGAAGGACAGGATTTCAGAGTAATAGTGGACTATGCACATACAGACAACGGACTTGAAAATATACTGGAAACTGTGAGAAAAATAACTGAAAAGAGAGTAATAACAATATTCGGGGCAGGCGGAGACAGAGATAATACCAAAAGACCAAAGATGGCAAGGGCAGCTGCAAAGTACAGCGACTTTGTAATTATAACTTCTGATAATCCCAGAACCGAAGATCCGGCAGAAATAACAAGGCAGGTAGAAAAAGGACTCACAGATATAGATTTTCCAAAAGATAAATATACAGTAATTGTAGACAGGGAACAGGCAATAAGATATGGAATAGAAATGTCAGATGCCAACGACAGCCTTCTTATAGCAGGTAAAGGGCATGAAGATTATCAAATACTAGGGCGTGAAAAGATCCATTTTGATGACAGGGAACAAGCCAGAAAATATTTGAAGAAATAATTCAAAATTGTGTAGTAATACCCGAAATAGTCCAATTGACAGTTATATATGGAGAAATTCTATAAGACACCAGGAAATACAAAAATATAAATTATATATATGTTTTATAGAAAAATTATATATATAGTTTATGTAAGTAAAATAAAGGATTGCCTATTTTGTCAAGGGGGTATTTAACAAATAGGCTCTTTTTTTTATTGTTTGAGTATGGTAGAATTATTACAGTGAAAAATACAGATATACAGATTATATTTTAAATATAAATAGCAGGAAAAGGATAATAAGATTTTAGAGGAGGAATTTAGTGTGGAAAATTTACAAAAAGTAAAAGAAGTAAAAATAAGTGATAAAATAACAATAGGAAATTCCAGAATAACCCTGCTTGCAGGACCATGCGTTATCGAATCGGAAGATCTGGTTATGGAAGTAGCGGCAAAACTAAAGGAAATTACTGATAAATTAGGTATAAATTTTGTGTTTAAGTCATCGTTTGACAAGGCTAACAGAACATCAATACATGGATTCAGAGGTCCGGGGATAGAAAAAGGACTGGAAATACTAAATAAAGTCAAGGAAAAATACGGAGTTCCGCTTGTAACGGATATTCATGAGCCATGGCAGTGTGAAGCAGCGGCAAAAGTAATAGATATTATACAGATACCGGCATTTTTATCAAGACAGACTGATCTGCTTGTAGCTGCTGCCCAGACAGGAAAAGCTGTTAATGTAAAGAAAGGACAGTTTCTGGCACCTTGGGATATGAAAAATGTAGTAAGCAAATTTGAGGAAGCAGGAAATACTAATATTATGCTTTGTGAAAGAGGAGCTTCATTCGGATATAACAATTTGGTGGTCGATATGAGAAGTCTTCTGGAAATGAGAAAATTCGGATATCCTGTTGTTTTTGATGCTACACATTCGGTACAGATACCGGGAGGTAAAGGAAGTGCGACAGACGGGAACAGAGAATATGTTTATCCGCTGATGAAGGCTGCTGTATCAATAGGAGTAGATGCTGTATTTGCAGAGGTTCACCCTGATCCTGACAAAGGAATGTCTGACGGACCAAATATGCTGAGATTAGATGATATGGAAGAGATACTTACAAACATTTTGAAGATAGATGATTTAGTAAAGAACCAAGAAATTTAGGAGGAATAAGATGAAAAAGAAGGTATTGCTGACACCCGGTCCCACTAATATTCCGGAAAATCTTCTCGGAGTACTGGGGACTGACATAGTACATCACAGAAAAGTAGACTTTCATAATGTTATGAAAGAGCTGAATGAAAATTTAAAGAAGATTTTTAAGACCAGAGAGAATGTATATGTGTTGACGTCATCCGGAACCGGCGCAATGGAGGCAGCTGTAGTGAATTATTTCTCCAAAGGCGAAAAAGTACTTGTGATAAATACCGGGTACTTTGGCGACAGATTCAGGAAAATAGCCGGAATCTACGGACTGGAACCGATAAATCTGGAATATGAGTTTGGTGAATCATATAAATTAGAGGATGTAAAAAAAGCTTTGGCTGAGAATCCCGATATAAAAGGAATTTTTATGACTCACAGCGAGACGTCCACAGGAGTTCTCAATAATGTAGCGGCAGTGGGAGAGCTGACCAAAGATACGGATATTCTTCTGGTAGTAGATACTATCAGCGGACTTGTGGCAAATGAATTTGACTTTGACGGCTGGAATATAGATGTAGCAGTGGCAGGAAGCCAGAAAGCATTTTTGATACCTCCGGGGCTGGCATTTCTTGCAATGAGCAAAAAAGCAGGAAGAGCTGCAGAAAAGTCAGATATTCCCAAATATTACTTTGATATAAAACAGGCTGAAAAAGCTTTTGAAAGTAAAAGTGAAACTCCTTATACCCCAGCTATAGGTCTTATAATTGCAGCAAATGTTTCCTGCAGAATTATAGTGGAAAAGGGAGTAGAGAATATAGTAAGGGAAAAATATGAACTTAGAAAGTATATTGAACAGAAGCTTTCTGAACTGGACTTCAAAATTCTTGTAAAGGATGAAGAAAACAGAAGCAATACTTTGATCTCTGTGGTAAAAGACGGCATAAAGATAAAAAATGTAATCAGAAGCCTCGAAGAAAGAGGTTATACAGTGACAGGAGGAAAGGGAGATTTCGAGGACAGTCTTATGAGAGTAGGAATACTCGGGGAATTTTCCAGAGAGGATATAGATGAGTTTCTTGCTGTTCTTATTGAAGAGCTGGAAAAACAATGATCTTATCTAAACAGGAGCTTTTGAAAAAAAGCATAAGTATATTAAATAAAAACAAAAAATAAAGGAGAAAAATATGTTAAATGAATTTTCGCTGAGCAGAGGAAGAGCAATGATAAATTTTACTCTAAAATACTGCGATACATCAGAAAAATTACTGGACAGCTACGGGTTCAGAAAAGTAGTAGAAGTTTTTGTAAGAAGACTGAAAAAGAGAGAAGGGTTGATATACAATTTTTATCTTGATGCATTTCATACGGATGATGCTTTGAGTGATGCAATGATAGAAGTATTTAAGCTTCTTACTGTTTTTGATATAGAGGAAGTCCTGAAAGTAGATAATAAATATTCTGTATTCTTTGAGGATAAAAGTCTGTTTATAGAATTAATAGAGTTGCTATACGGATACTGGAGAAGACTGGAAAGATTTACTATTGTAAGAAACAAAAGACTGGGAGAAGGACTGCAGAGTGTAAGATTTTCACAGGCTAATAATAACTTTAACGAACTGGTACTGGCAACATACAGAAGAATAGAAGAAACAGTAATGGGTTACAAACACAGGGTTTACAGACAGCTTAACGCAGGTGCTAACGCAGGTCTTACATTAAACGATATAAGCTGGAACTGTCCTATAGAGTATAGAGGACTGAGCAGAATTCCTTTTATAGGCTCTGTAATACTTCATCCGCCTTTTATTTCTTATTCAAAAAGAAATACAAGAGAAGGTTTATTTCAGAAACATAATAAAAATCCTCTTGAGAATATAGTTTTGAATGAGGATGACTGGTTTGTTTATCCTGCTAAAGTAGGAGATCTTCTGACATTTGTCTTTTTTCACAAAGATTTCATGGCACACGGTCTTACACTTGCCAACTTATTTGAGCTGGCAAAAGAAAGTGAATACATCGGGAAAAAACCTGATATGATTTATCTCTTCGGATATCCTGACGGAGAAAATGAAAAAAGAACTTTTTATCATAAAGATACAAAAAATGATATCTTAATAGGATATGCTAATTACACAGATGAAATAGATTATTTCGGATATATGAAAAAAATGCTTTTAACTCTGCATAATATCAAAAAAATTGACGAAGGCGATCTTCCGATACATGGAGCTATGGTAAATATAGTTCTTAGAAACGGTAAAGAGTCTAATATAGTAATTATGGGAGACAGCGGAGCAGGTAAATCAGAGAGTCTGGAAGCCTTCAGAACACTGAATGAAAAATATATAAAGCATATGAGAATAATATTTGATGATATGGGATTCCTGAAACTGGAAAATGACGGGAAAATAAAAGGGTACGGAACAGAAATAGGAGCTTTCGTGAGGGTAGATGACCTTGAGTCAGGTTATGCATTCGAGCAGCTTGACAGAGGTATATTTACTAATCCTGACAAAATAAATGCCAGAGTTACTATTCCTGTATCTACATATGAAATAATCTCAAAAGGTTATGAAGTGGATATAATGCTTTATGCTAATAACTATGAGGATTCAGAAAAGAAAATAAAATTCTTTGAAGATGTAGATCAGGCTATCGACGTATTTGAAGCCGGGGCAAGAAAAGCCAAAGGTACTACAAGTGAAAAAGGTCTTGTAAAATCATACTTTGCAAATCCTTTTGGAGCTATACAGGAAAGAGAAACAAATGAAAAGCTTGTTAGGGAATATTTCCATAAAATGGCTGAACAGGGAGTCCAGATAGGAGAAATTAATACATCGCTTGCAATAGAAGGGAAGGAAAAGGACGGACCTAGAAATGCTGCGGAAGAATTATTTCAGCTTATAAATCAATAATAAAATATAGTAATAAAACGGCTTTTACAGCCGTTTTGTTTTCTTTGCAGCAATTTCTATGACAAATAAAGGCTTTAAGCTATAATTACGGTATTCTGATAAAAGATATAGCTTAAAAAATTAGATTTTTTGTGATATACTAAGATGAAAAAATATCAGACTGACTTTAGGATGGGAGACAAAATGAAAGCATATATAGATCTTGGTTTTATAAAAATACACTATTACAGTATTATGTATATTATTGCGTTTTTTCTTGGAATATTTATAGCCGGAAGGGATATAGTAGCCAAAGAAAGAGGAGTAAAGGATAAAAAAACAATTGAGGATTTTGCATTTTGGGTGATGATATCAGGCTTGATCGGAGCAAGAGTATATTATGTTTTATTTAAGCTTAGTATGTATAAAGATAACCCGCTTTCTGTTTTTGCAGTATGGGAAGGCGGACTTGCGATACACGGCGGAATTATAGGGGCATTTATAGGTGCCTGTATATTTGCCAAAAGAAAGAAAATGAATTTGTGGGTACTTACGGATATGGGGGTAGGACCTTTATTAATAGGACAGGCAATAGGAAGAATAGGGAACTATGCCAATGGTGAAATAGAGGGAGTTCCTACATTTACACCATGGAAAGTTATTTTGAACGGAAATTTTGAACAATGGTGGGCACAGTATCAGTCTATGTCTATGGAGATGCAGTCAAAGTTTAAGGAACTGGTACCTTGGGGAATAGTTTTCCCGAGCGGGACTTCTGCAGGTGACAGCTTTCCGAACTTTCCCCTGCATCCGGCTATGTTTTATGAATCTATCCTTAATGTAATAGGTTTTTTGCTGCTTTGGTTTTATTTCAGAAAAAAGAGATATAATCCGGGTGTACTTTCGATGATTTATCTGATTATGTATGCTCTGATAAGAAGCTTTGTGAGTTTTTTCAGAGTGGAGGATCTGTCATTTTTCGGAATCATAAGAGCACCGCACCTGATAAGTATAATAATGTTAATCCTGGCAGTGATAGGAATAAAGTATTTTAATAAGGATAATACTAAAAAGGATTCATCGAAATAGGAGAGATAGCTATGAAAAAGCAACTGGATAAGGTTTCTGAATTTCACAGAACATTCAGACTGGGAATCGAAAAACAGCCTGTTTCTACGCTGGAAAACGGTAAAGCCAGATTAAGATATGAGCTGATGAAGGAAGAAAATAACGAATATATAGAGGCGGCGGAAAACGGTGATATTGTAGAAGTAGCCGATGCTCTCGGAGACATGCTTTATATCTTATGCGGAACAATTATAGAACACGGCATGACAGAACTTATAGAAGAGGTATTTGACGAGATCCACAGAAGCAATATGTCTAAACTGGGAGAGGATGGAAATCCGGTATACAGAGAGGACGGGAAAGTTATAAAAGGGCCTAATTTCTTTAAGCCGGATATTGCTAAGATAATTAAATAATAAAATATAGAAAACCGGCAGTCAGCCGGTTTTTATCTTAAAATATAAATTATTCTGTAATTACAAGCATATCATTCTTATCAAAAATCCATGAATCAGCATAAGCAACTTCCCAGTAATAACCATCCAGATCGGTAAAGTATCCTCCGTAGCCTCCCCAGAATGTATCATGAGCTTTTTTCACCACTTTTCCTCCCAGATTTTCTATTTTATCAAGTATTTCATCTACTTCCTCTTTTGTTTTGGTATTATAGGCAAGAGTAATTCCCGGAAAAGCCGAGCCTCTGTGTTTTAAATCAGGAACATTAACATCTTCCGCTAATCCTGATAAAGGATACAAAGCAAGCTTTGTTCCGCCGTTATTGAAAAAAACAATAGCGGGATTTTCTTCATTTACAGGAGTTTTAAAGCCCAGACCATCTCTGTAGAATTCAAGAGATTTTGATACATTTTCTACACCAAGGGTAATTATGTTGATTCTGTTCATAAATACACATCCTTTCAAAATTTAGGCTTTTCTTGTAGATCATTTATTCTATAATATAACATAAAGAAATATATGTAAAGTAATAAAAAAATAATATTGATATTTTACTCATTTTTTATTTAAAAAAAATAATATATAAGAATATTAATTTGTCATACTTATTTTTATATTTATATTATTTTTAGTATAGATAAAGCGGAATACTGAATATTTATTCCAGAAGTAATTAATTTTACCATGAAATTATAATGTATTGTTAGATAAGTCTGTATTGGATTTTTTATAATTTTTCTGATGATCAATATTTTTTGTTTGCATTTCAAGAAAACAAGTGTTATATTACAGTAGTATTTTTTAAATTTTTAAGGAGAAGAAATGAAAAGAATTTTTTTATTTGTACTTGTAATTTGTACTTCGATGATAGTGAATTCTGCAAGTATTGATTACTTAATGAATAATTCGGCTGCATATCTGGGAAATCCTTCTCAGGCAGGAATTATTTCAGTAGACGGAGCTTTTTATAATCCGGCAGGACTTACACAGCTTGAAGACGGTACATATATTAACATAAACGGACTTTTTTCCGGAGTGGAAGAGTCTATGAATTTATCCGATAAAAAATTTGATGCCAAAGATTATCCGATGGCACCAAGTTTTAATCTTGTGTATAAAAAAGATAAAAGTGCATTTTATCTTAATACCAGCGTAATTGCCGGTGGTCCGCATCTGAATTTTAAAAGCGGGGTAGCCGGTTTGGAGCTTGCTGCACAGGCTTTTAACAAGCTTGATCCTTTGGCAGGAACAGTAAGAGCTTTAGATGCAGAGCTGAAAAACGGAGATTTTGAGGGAGAAAACAGGTATTATCAGGGAATCATAGGCGGAACATATCAGCTAAACCGTGTACTGTCAGTATCTCTTGGAGGGAAGTATGTATATTCTGTGAGAAAGCTGGAGGGAGATGCCGAGTATTCTTTTTATAAGGGGAATCCTATAGGGGCATCTATAAACGGAAATGAGCTCCATATAAAGTCTAAAAGGGAAGCAGACGGATTTGGAGGGGTACTGGGATTAAATATAAGAGTAAATGAAAATCTGAATATAGGAATGAAGTATGATACGCCGGTAAAGCTCACTTTCGATACCAATGCCACTGAAGATAAGAAAATGTATATAGGAGCTTTGGGGAAAAATCTTGGTATTTCTGATTTTTATCCTACTTACAAAGATGGCTACAGTGGAAGAAGAGATCTGCCGGGTGTGCTGTCTCTTGGCATTTCGGGAAAAGTGAACAGGTTTACTCTGATGGCCGGATATAACCGTTATTTTAACAAGGCCGCCAATATTGATAATGTGGATTATGATGACGGAAATGAGGTCAACTTTGGTTTGATGTATGATATAAATGAAAAGTTTACATGGACGGCAGGAGTTAATTTTGCTGATACCGGAGCAAAAAAATCAAGCTATAACGATGTGGAATTCTCATTGAATTCTCAGTTTTACGGAACAGGGGTTATTTATAAGCATGATGAGAAAAATGAATTTACTTTTTCTGTTTCATACATACATTATGATTCGGAAAATGGTGAAGATGAAAATTTTCTTGCCGGAACAAAGCTTGAAAAATCAAAGGTTACCTATAAAAAAGGGATAATTGGTATGGGTATCGGATATACTTATAAATTTTAGTATTGAAAATAGTGTGAAAAATTGATATGATAATAGTGTTGCACTCGTAGCTCAATAGGATAGAGCATCTGACTTCGGATCAGAGGGTTAGGGGTTCGATTCCTCTCGAGTGCGCCACTTTTTAATCCAATATCTAAAATTAGAACTGAATCTCGATGTTATCAATATTTTTGATAACTTTTTTTATTATTAAGTTCAATATTTCTTTCAATTCATCTATATATCCGTCTTAGAGATTATTTATGAGATATTCTAATGTTGTGATATGATCTTCAGTTATTTCTTTTTTTTCTTTTCTTCTATTTGAATTTTTATATTATCTTTTGATGGTGTTACACTAAAAACCTGGACAAAAATAGCTTGCTGATGTAAGATAAAAAATTAAGGAGCTGAGTCCAAAATGAGAAAACAAAAGAATTATGATAATGTATTTAAACAGACGATACTAAAATTACATGAAAATGGGAAGAGTTTGAAAGAATTATCACGTGAATATCTTGTTTCTACACAAAGTATAGGAGCTTGGAAAAAAGCATCAAAAAAAATAGGAACAGAAAAAGGGAAGGGTATAGCATACGAAGAATTACTGGAATTAAGAAAAAAAGCAAAAGATCTGGAACGTGATAAAGTACTAGACTTATATCACTGTTTTTTATATAATATTTAGTGTGTACAAAATAAAAATAGGGATGAGAAAAAACAGCACAAATGTTTATTTTTCATGCTTTTATGATACAGGAAATTCGTTCTTCTATTGAAATCTTTGACGTTACAGAAAAGTATGCTTTATGGAGAATTTTATTAAGAATGCAGTATACGATGATTATGACCGTCTGGTACAGTTGTGTGATGTGCTGGTGTTACCGACTGGTTTCTACATTCTGGAAAAGCGGTTTGTAGATATAACGATCCGCTATGGTGTTTATTCTCTTATACCGTTACTTGCTGGAAGAAAATTTTAGAGGTCAAAGCGGATTTTGAGGCAAAAAAGACAGTGTTCTATTTATGACCTGCTGCCGAGAGTAATAGAAAACAGTTTGAAATAGAGGAGGAAACTAGCTATGAATTATGATATAAAAATGGTTGCTGTTGATATTGATGGTACGTTTGTTCATTCTGATTACACTTATGATATTCTACGGTTCCAACGTATCTTATCCCGTATGAATGATGCTGGATGTCACTTTGTAGTTGCAAGCGGAAACCAGTATTATCAGCTGAGAGATTTATTTCCGGGATATTATAACGAACTATCCTTTGTGGCTGAAAACGGCGCATTTGTAAAAGATGGACAGGAGCTTATCTTTACTGCAAATATACCAAAAGATACTGTTGATGCCGTAATTGATGTTTGCAGGGATTATCCAGAAATATCAAATGTTTTGTGTGGGGTGGAAAGTGCTTACTGCCAGCGTGGTACTGTAAGCCAGGAGTTTTTTGACCTCACAGCTATCTATTATCACCGCTTGAAATGGGTGGATGATTTTAAAGAGGTAAAAGATCAGATTCTGAAATTTGCTCCGACTGTTCCGGAGGAAAAGACATATTTTTACTATGACATCTTCTGCGAAAGGCTCAAGGGGAAAGTAGAGCCTACAACTAGTGGACATGGATCAATAGACCTGATTGTTCCAGGATGCCATAAAGCATCTGGTCTCAAACGGCTCACAAAACGATGGGGTATCTCGCCGGAACAGTGTGCCGCATTTGGAGATGGCGGCAATGATATCGAAATGCTGAACTACTGCGGATACAGTTATGCGATGGAAAATGCCTCAGACAGTGTGAAAGCAGCGGCAAAATTTGTGTGTCCTTCCAATGAAGAAGATGGTGTACTTGCCACGCTGGAGGAGCTTTTTGGTTTGATTTAAAACTGGAGGAAGTTATATGATACAAGATTTATTATAAATAACCTTTGAGGAGACATAGAATGAAAAAAATAAAAATTGCGTTTTTTGATATTGACGGAACTTTAATTGATATGAATACGAAGAGGATTTCTGAAAAAATGCTGGAAACATTGGTGCGGCTGAAAGAGAACGGGATAATTCTCTGCCTTGCAACCGGAAGATCACCAATGGCATTGCCCCATTTTAAAAAAGTCGAATTTGATGCGTTTTTAACATTTAACGGCTCTTATTGTTTTAACTCCGAAAAAACTATTTTCAGTAATCCGATTCCAACAGAAGATATTAAGCAGTTAATTAAAAACGCAACAGAAATAGGCAGGCCGATTTCTGTTGCAACAAAAGAACGACTAGGAGCCAATGGAGCGGATCAGGATTTGGTTGATTATTTCGCACATGCAAATCTGGAAGTGGAAGTAGCTGATGACTTTGATACCCTGCTTCAGGAAAAGGTCTATCAGGTAATGATGGGCTGCTATGAATCAGATTATACATATATGATGAAAGATATCAGAAATGCCAAAATTACTGCTTGGTGGAACAGAGCAGTAGATATTATTCCGGCTGATGGTGGAAAAGGAAAAGGAATCGAAAAGGTGTTGGAATATTATCATTTTGATAAATCCGAAGCGATTGCATTTGGAGATGGCAATAATGATATTGAAATGTTGCAAAGCGTTGGAACAGGTGTGGCGATGGCTAACGGTTCGGATCAACTAAAAGTGGTGGCAGATGATGTATGTGGGTATGTTGCGGAAGATGGAATTTATCATTATTGTTTAGGACATGGATTGATTTAATATGTTTCAAAATAAATTTTATACGGAAGTCAGTAACTATGCCATGCCGGTTTGCCGGAAGTGAAGTTTAAATACCAATTAATAAATGAACATTGTAGAGGAAACGTGTAAAGATTCGCACAATCCGCCGTCTGGTGATATCTGCCAGTGAGCGGATATTTTTTTGTGTTAGTTCAATCAAAATTCTGTGATTTTTTTTAATAACGTCTTGACAATATCTGAATTCAGATTTTGGAATGGCAACAAAAAAGTTAGACAGTTTTTTTAGTTTATTTTTTAAAAATAATAATTGTAAAAAGTTAATTGAAAAGCTCATATGAAATATAATTTTAAAATTCTCTTGACATAAACCAGACTTGATAGTGTACGATAAGTATAAATCTAAAAAAAGGAGATATAATAATGACTAAAAAAGTATGGTTAATAACAGGAGCATCGAAAGGAATAGGTTTAGCAGTGGCAAAGTTTTTATTGAAGCAAGGTGATTCAGTTATTGCTACAAGTCGTAATGAAAAAAGGCTGATAGAAAAGATTAGTTCAGAAATAGATAATTTTTTACCATTGAAATTAGATATAACTAATAAAAATGATGTTTTTGAAGCTATAAAAACTGGAGTGAAAAAGTTCAAAAAAATAGATGTTTTAGTAAATAATGCTGGTTATTTACAAGCAGGTTCCTTAGAGGATACAAGCAATGAGGAAATTCGTAGTGTATTTGAAGTTAATGTTTTAGGAACAATAAATATGATAAAGGCTGTAATACCAGAAATGAGAAAACAGGGAAATGGTCATATTATTAACACTTCATCAATTGCTAGTATAAGATCTATGGCGTATGAAACGATCTATTCTTTAACAAAATTTGCTGTTAATGGGTTAAGTTCAGGACTTCATGAGGAAGTCAAACGTTTTAATATAAAAGTAACTAATGTTTTACCTGGTTTCATAAGAACTGAATTTTTAGAAGATACATCCTATAAAATAGCCAATATTGAAAATTCTGTTTATGATTATAAAGAGGGGTTAAAATTTCTAAAACAAATGAATGGGAGACAGAATGGAAATCCATTAAAAATTGGAGAAATTTATAGAACTCTTGTTGAAATGGAAAATCCGCCTATTGAATTGATGATTGGCACAGATGCTGTTGATATAGCTATAAAATATTCAAATGAGCGTATTAAAAATACAAAAAGGTATAAAGAATTGTCAGAATTAGCTGATTACTAGAAAAAATTGAATTAACTGAGTTTACATTAGAAAAATCAAAAGATATAAGACTACTTAAGATAAAAGAATGTCCAATTCAAATAGAGGTAAAAGTAAGTAACATAAATATAAGAGATTGGTATGCAATAATAGAACTTAAAGTGTTATCAGTATATGCTGTTGGGAGTATATTAGATGTAGAAAATTATATTGATTCAGAAAAATAGTTTGAAAATTTATAATTATGAGATGACTGATAAAAAGTACGGCTTCCCCAAGTCCGTACTTTCGCACCATGTATACCCGTGCAGTTTTTATTTAAGATAAATTTTAAAGGCTAGTGGAGTCCTATTTAGAATAGTAATTCTTTCAATTAAGAGTTTAAATAATTTATAAAAATCCTCACGATCAGAATCCTCCATGTTTTCCAGAACAGATTGGAGGATTTTTAAATTATTTTCTTTTTCCTCTGTCAATTTCTGATTTTCTATAACATTTTCTAGGTTTCTAGCTTCTTTTGTAAAGTAATTTATTTTTCCATCTATTCCTTCTATAAAGCTTCCTAAATCTTTTTTGGAATGGCAACAAAAATTTAGACAGTTTTTTAAAGTTTGTTTTTCAAAAATTCTACAGGGCTTAAATATCCTAATGTAGAATGTATTCTATAATTGTTAAATCAATTAATGTAGTCTTCTAATTCATTTAAAGTACTAAATATACTGTTATTAATAAATTCTGTTTTAAATATTTTAAAAGTAGACTCTACTACTGCATTATCATATGGATTTCCTTTTCTACTCAAAGACCGTGATATTCCAAAGGTACCAAGGGCTTCATCGATAATGTGATTATTAAATTCACTTCCTCTCTCTCTATGAAATATCTTTATCTTTTTCAAATTCACTTTTATCCTTGCCTGAGCTCTGTATACTAGTTCTGCATTCTTTTTTCTTCCTACACTGTATCCAACTATCTGTCTGTTAAAAATATCAACAAAAAGACAAATGTAGTTCCATTTGCTGTTTACCCTAACATATGTGAGATTACTTACCAATATTTCTGGAGGTTTTTTACTTTTAAATTCCTTATTCAAAAGATTACCAGTCTCATTTTCCGATATTTTGATATTAACAGGTTTGTAACTGGCTTTTGTATAGCTTGATACAAGACCTGATTTTTTCATTTTTCTACTGATTTTTCTTCTTGAAACTATATATTTTAATCTAGAAAGTTCAATTTTTATCTTTCTAGTCCCATAATTATTTCTACTATCTTTGAATATTTTTTTTATTGTCTGTTATAAAATATCTGTATCTTCTTTTTTTACTGGTTTATAACAGTAAGTACTTCTTGACATTTTGAGGACACAGCACATTGCTGATACTGAATATTTATGTATATTTGCTTTTATTACACTTATGCTCAAGCCAAGATCAGTGCTGCTTGCTTTATGATATCATTTTCCATTTCCAATTCTTTATTTCTCTTTTTTAGTTGGATATTTTCCAGTTCATTTCTGTTTTCTTTTTCTTTAAAGGATCCGCTATTGTCATATTGACTAAGCCATCTCCCTATTACCGATACAAGAATATCATATTCTTTTGCTATATCTGATTCGCTTTCTCCGTTCTGGTACAACTGGACTATTTGTTTCTTAAAAGTAGATGTGTAATTTCTTCTCTTTCTTTTTATCATAATCATTTTATATTAACTTATTTTTTCTGTCCAGTTTAATGTAACCCATCCACAAAAAGAAAACGGCGGATTGAAATTTGATGTTTCAAAACCGCCGTAAGGCTACTGTATTTTGTTTTGGCGCATAGACACTTGCTCTCGCCAAACAACGTTTTTTTATTTCCCGTTATCGTGAGCAAGAGTAACACACGTGTATTATTCCCGCAACAAAGCATATAGTTTGCTGTCATAGAGGTGACCATTCTTATATACCGCCTTTTTTAGCACGCCCTCTAATTCAAAACCGTTTTTTTCAAGAAGCCTGCATGAACCCAAATTATGAGAAAAGACGGTTGCATATAATCGGATGATATTGCGATTTTGGAATGAAAGCTGCACCATCTGTTTTACAGCTTTTGTCATGATCCCTTTTCCCCAGTAATCTTCTCCAAGCCAGTATCCAAGTTCTGCGCTTTTCTCATAAATATCAGAACCTACTGTAATACCGATACCGCCCACCGCTTGACCGTCAATGACGATTGCAAGGTTGCGAATTTTCTGTAAATCTTGCGTTTGGCAAAATTCAATAAAGTGCACAGCATCTTCTTCCGTATAGGGGTAGGGAAAGATATTTCCCAAATTTCGGGAAATGATCTGGTTATTTGCATGATGTACCAAGTCGTGAACATAGTCTAAAGACCATTCTTTTAATTCCATAAATTTTCTCCTAAAGCAATAATAACCTTTCCAAACCAAGACCACTTATTAAACACCGATTTTTTTTACTCCCAGTCATTTTGCTAATCCAATCAACAAAACCACCATCGCCGATCTCAATTTGCTCGTTATCTTTTTGCATATAAATCTTAAAATTGATTCCTTTGTAGTAGTTGTTGTTCTCACTATCTAGAACAACAGAAATAGGAGTGTCAGGAAACATCTCTTTTGTAGCAGAGTACATTTTTTCAAAAAAGTCCTCATAGGCTGTATATCCAGTTCGCCGTCTTAGCACAATCGTCATTTTACGATGGTATCTTGTCTGTATTAAATTATCATAGAATTGAAGATGGTGCTTTAACAGCTCCTTTTCACACAGATAAGAACCCTTATCCTGTGCGGTGGATACAATGCAAAAAATCCCAAAATGTGCATATTGATTTTCGCCTTCCCACTTCTGACCTCTAACTACGCGTGTCGTCGTTGCATAGTGTGTACAGCGGGTATGGTCAATTTGGTTGTTCAATATATCATTGGAAAGCATGATTGCCAGAATATTAGACGGATCGGAAAGCACCTCAACATTCCGTACCGCACTTAATACATTGTTTTGGTTTACACAGCCAAACACACTACAACTTCCAATCGGTGCAACCGGGGACAATAATTTGTTTGTAATTCCGGCTTTTGATGTCATTGATAATAGTTCAAGTTCCAATTGGTGCAGTTTAATCGGGTCAAAGCTGCTCGGAGCAACAAAGCGATTTTCCCTGAATGTATGCAGGACTTTTTGTGGTGTGGATTTCGCTGTTCTTAGTGAAAACAGTTTCAATAAAATAGAATTGAAGTCTGCTGTATTCAAAGAACAAATTCTGTCGAAAAAGTCCTGTATTTCTATTTTTTGTAATATTCTTTTGCAAATTTTGTCCATGAAAATCTCTCCTTTTTTTACAAATTTTATTCATGAAAATCTCTCCTTTTTTCAGTATAGCAAAAGTGAGAAATTCTATCGAGGTCAATTGACCCGCCATTATAAATATGGCACACTTTTTTGGAGTTTTGCCATATCCTTAATCAAAAATGTGTTGTTACTATATGAAATTATCCCCTCGCTCTCACAAGTGCTGATAGCCCTATTTAAACTCCGAATAGGGGTGTTAATTTCCTTTGACAAATTTGCTTTTGTGAGATTTTGCAAAGTGCCTCGCCGATAATGTAATAGAATACTTCTCAAAAGTCTTTCTTTCACGGTAAGGCTTAGTAAATGTTCTACCAATTCAGTGTTTATTATCAATTTATTTGCTAATTCCTTAATTAAAAATTTAGTAGCCTCAAAATCAGATTGTAACCATGATAGGAAGTCTGTTTTATAAAGTCGTTTGGCAATACATGATGTAACGGCTGTAATCTCAACTGGTTTCCTTCCATCGTAGAATGGTTCTATTTCACCAAAAAAACTTCCTTTTTCATAAAAATACAGAGTAGCAAATGTTCCGTAAGGGCTTTGAATATACGCCTCAGCAGTGCCCTCTATCAAGAAATAAATGTAGTTGTTCTCCTGCTCTGCAAATAATATTGTTTCATTGGGATTATACATTTTAGTTTCCAACTTCTCTTTCACACGGTTAGGTATAATATCATAAAAAAACATTGTACTCTCCTCTTGTTATTCAAAAATATTACCATAAATATTGGTGTAAAGAAAACGCCTAAATTATCTTCAAGCAACCAATATTTTATTCGTATTTTAACTTTTTTCTTCTTCCATCACTGGGCTTTTACGCGTCTTTAGGCCTTGGTTCGTTTGGTTGTTTCATATAAAACCCTTTTCTATAATAAATATATTATATCACGGAAAATTAGAGTACAAAGACAGCTGAAAATATCAATTGATTTTTTTAATTTTATTTTATATAAAAATCATTATGGAACTTAGTCTTATGAACATTTTTATAAGATAAAAAAATGAATTCAATGTCTAAAGTATTT
Source organism: Sebaldella termitidis ATCC 33386 (assembly GCF_000024405.1). Lineage (NCBI taxonomy): Bacteria > Fusobacteriati > Fusobacteriota > Fusobacteriia > Fusobacteriales > Leptotrichiaceae > Sebaldella > Sebaldella termitidis. The sequence goes on from NC_013517.1 coordinate 456,880, forward strand.
TGACTATGTCGGCCAGCTGTAGCCTGGCATATGAATTTTTATTCCTGAAGAACTTTATTATTTAATTTAAAACTAATCAAAAAATGAAAATAAAGTTGACATCCTCGGTGTTTTATTATGTAACTAGTTATAACATGTTATTACGAAAGGGTGGTTGAAATGTCTAGTATTATAAAAATAGGTAATTCTTATGGCACTTTAATTTCAAAAAAATCTTAGATTCTCTTGATATAAAATTAGGTGATGAAATAGATTTAGAGGTTAAGGATGAGGGGGTTTTTATAAAGAAGCATGAAAAAACAGCTTTTAGAGAAAATTTTATAAAAAGCTTTAAAGAGAACGGTGTAATAAATGACGAAAAAGAATGGTCAGATTGGCAGGGGTTTGAAGATGAGTTATAAAAAATATGAAATATTGTTAATTAATTATGACCCGTTTGTAGGAACGGAAATAACAAAGACTAGACCGAATATTGTTATAAGCTCAGATATTTATAACAAATTATCAAATCAGTTGATTGCTGCCCCTATTACAAGTGTTCACAGACAATGGGGAACAAGAATTGACATTGATACGAAAAAAACTAAAGGACAAATTGCATTAGATCAAATGAGAAGTATAAGCTCTGTTAGAATAGTCAAGAAATTAGATACCCTAAAAGATGAAGAAACTAAGAAGAAAATAACAGAAACACTTGAAATAATTTTTGAATGAGGTGATTCAATGCTTTAAATAAATAGTGCGGTAGACAAATTTCCGAATATATTCACGCATGTTCGGTAGTTGATCTAAATTCAAAAATGAACTAAAAAAATGACAAAAGTGAAAATATTTGAAAGTTTCATTCACAGCTCTGAAGAAATATAAAACAAAGCATGATGAGATGGTGAGATAATAAAGTCTTATAAGTGTGAAGGATACTAGCTATTATAAGAATAATTATTGCAATAAGGCTCATCATGATGTGTTCCTCCAAATTTATGGATGACGGCTCGCTCTAAAACTATAAAAAGGCCAGAAACCATAACTATTATGGTCAAAGGTAGGGAGGAAACAACTAATGTTGTATGTATGGGATCATAATAATTATAGATAAAAGACCATGCTTTGTCATAGTCTTTTTATATAACCATAAAATAAAAAAATCTATAAATTAAAAAACTATAATATATAATCTTCACATAAACTTCATATGAATATGATATAAAAAAGAAAATTTTATTTAAATAATTAAGTATAAATATTTAATATATATTATTTGTGTGATATAATAATTAAATTAATAAATATAAAAATAATGTAATATTATGTAAATAATTTTAAAAAATAAAATTATAAAAGCGGTATAAATGAAAGGGAGTTTATGAAGGATGAGTTTGTACAGGAAGTAATAAGGTATACTTTGGGAGAAGTAAATGAAGAATTAAACAGAAAGTTTTTTGATTTACGTAATAAGATATTTAATTCTGTGGAATATTCTTATGATGAATATAATATTTACGGGACAGTAATCAGTAAGGATGAATTAAAAATATTTGAAAATAATTTTTATCCTGTAATTCCGGAAGATTTAAATGTGGTTGATCTTTTGGAAGAGATAAATTTTTCAAAGGGGAAGATTTTTGTAGAGAATCTTTTTTTGAAAGAATCCTTGGGTGAGATAAAAGGGCTGGAAAACAGACCTGTCAGTGGTGTGATAAAAACTGACACGGGGGAATATAAAGCAACATTTCGTTTAGTTTCAGACAAAAGGTATTTTAATAAAATGGAGACATTATTCAGGATAACAGAAAAGAACAAGATAAACTATAAAGTAATAAATATACCTTACATTTCAAAATTTATGTCAGTATATCTTACTGACTATGATAAAGATATTTTAAAATCTTCAAAAATAAAAGAGATAATATATAATTTGGATGTTCCTGTATTAAGGGGGCATATTTTGTGTTGGAATATAAAAGAAAAGGAATTCGATAGTGAGGAGTATATAAAACCAGCAGAGGAGATACTGACATATGAGTATAAGGTTAAGATCCCGCTGGACAGGAAATATCTTCTTAATATAGAAAAAGGAGAGCTTATGCTTTCTTATCTTGAGGATCATGAAACTCTTGTTTTTGTGACGGGCGAAAAGACAGGGCACAGGCTGAAAATCTGGGAGATACTGGATAAAGCAGACAGTGAAACGGAAAAGTATCTTTCATATAAGGTGTACTCAAATGAAATGCATCTGCAAGACAGCGGGAATATACTCTACTATAAGGAGTCTGTAGCTGAATTTGTTGATAATCTTGGAGTAAAAGATGATATTGTTTTATCTGATATAAAATTTGAGCTGGGGGAAAATGAGAGAGAAATGGAACTTTTGAATTTTATGTCTTTTTTGAAGGAAGAGTTTGAGATGAAGAATAAAAGAAGCAAGGTATATTTGAAATTTGATTTTGTGGATGACTATTTAAAAACAGAGATAATAAGCTATATTATCACAGCTTTGAATTATCAGAATAAGGATTTTGAGTTTTCAGTACTTGAAGAGGTGGATGAATGAAATACATAAAGTCTAAGATAATAAAGGAAACATTGAAAAAATTAGATTTAGAGGAAGAAAGAAAGTTTTTGAGAGATTTGACATCAAACGGGATTCAGTATATAGAGAATAATTTTGAGCTCCAGCTTCTTGAAATGGAGAAAAATATAGAAAACAGATATCTTGAGAAGGAGCAGGATTATACAATCTATTCTATGCCTGTAAACATAGAGATATATAATAAATATTCAGAGATATTCTTTCCATTGGATAAAAAAGATACAGAAAAAAAAGAAGAAATATTGAAAAGAAGCGGAAACAGGGTATTTTTAAGAAAAATATATTTAGATGAAGATTTAGGTAGAATAGATGAGTTTAAAAAGCAAAGTTTCAGAGGAAATCTTAAATTAAATGGAACTTCATATAATTATGAAATAAGCGTGGAATATGAAGAAAAGTATCTAAATCAGGAAAAAGAGATATTGAGTGTATTTGGTAAGAATGGTATAAAGTGGCGGGTACTTTATACACCATACAGCAGAAGATTTTTTAATCTTTATATCAGCATGCTTCCGGATAATATAGGATTTGATAAATTAGGAGAAGTAAAGATTAATTATGGTGAATTTACAGAAAGTGTGCATGAGAACTATTTTTTGGTAAGTAATATTCAGGAGAAAAGTATACTTTTGGATAAGGCAAGAGGAAAAACTATTGACGGGAATATGTCAAGATATAAGATTTATTCCAATGAGTCTAAAACGGATCTTGTGAAAATTACTGACGGAAAGATATATGCCATAGAAAGATTTGAGAATTTTCTGCATATTTATACAGATACTGAGCCTGAAGACGAATGGAAGCTTTGGAATATAAGAAAAATAGACAAAATGGAGAAATATTCAGATCTGAAATTTATTCCGAAAGGGAACAGGAAGAAAATAGATGTTCTGGGAGCTTTGAAGGAAAACTCGAAATCAAGGACAAGAAGTGAAAGCGAAGTGTTTGAGATAATAAAGAGTTATTCTGAGATAAAAGGTGTAAGGCTGGCAAAGGTAAAGCTGAATGAGTATGTCGGTAACCCTGTGCCAGGTTACGATTCGAACATAGCTTTTAATAAAACTGTGAGTATACCAAGGAAGAAAGAAGATACCTTATTTTTGTATTTCAAATATGAAAAACAGGATAAGTATTTTTATGATGAAATAAGCTTTCTGCTCGCCAGTGTGGAGTATAAGTTTCCTGAATATAATGTGAAGGGGGTATTGGAATGGAGATGAAAAAAGAACAGTATCAGTATATCTGGTATTCGCTTCATAAACTGATAAGTGAGGATAAAGATACTGAAAAGATATATTTCAAAGTATCGCCGAAAATCTCGCCATATATGGAACTGAATATGGAAGAGATAAATTACGCTGCTTTGGATAAGGAATATATATTGGAGACTAATCCTTTTTACAGATTTACTCATGTGTTTAATGAGTTTATGAATCCCGATCTTCCGATTGGCGAAAAGCTGAAGGGGGAGATGGTTAATATACTTCTTCATATGCTTGGAAATCTGGATTTACAGGAAGGACTGAATAAGAGGATAATTCTGAACAGGATAATAATAAGGGAGCTGGAAGAGGGAAGATACGGAGAAGAGATACAGAAGTGTTTTAGTGTTTTGAACAGAAGGGAAAAGATAGCAATAGCTGACGGGATACAGGATAAGTATAGATATGACAGGGAATGGGAGATATTCAAAAAGGTAATGTCAAAGATATATAAGGATTCTATAATTTATGATTCTATAGATGAACAGGAGAAAATAATAATTTATATAAATGAGAAGAAGAGTTCCGAGAATAAGAAAAAGGAACTTTTGATAGAGAAGCTTTTTATGCCTTTAGGACTTAAGAGCAGATGTTTTTGGGGTGCACATTTTCCTGTATTGGGAGTAGATGAAGTGATGAGGATCGGGGAGATGGTTATTTTTTAGGGGGAATAATAAAAAGTAGGAGAGCGGAATGAAAAAACTGTATCATGAGGAAGAATTAAGGGAAAAATCATATTATGACTTATATGAAATTGTAATAGAAGAAAGGATACTGGATTCATATGCAGCAACACCAACAAGGGAGCAGCTTATAAGTCTGCTTTTGAAATACAGGGGATACAGGCTTGAGAATAAAATCAGGGAATATAATGAAAACGGTTTTTTTTATGTCCAGCAGTTTCTGGACAGAAAGCTTGGTAATAAATTACATCCTGAAGGAAGAATAAGAATACCGTATAAAATAATAATATATAATGATCTGGATCTGACAAGGGAAGATAACTATAAAATAGTTATTCCGGAATATGTGAACAGCAGTAATGTTTTTCTGGTAAATGCCAATAATTATTTATGCGGAATTCTTAGTCTGGAAAAAGATCTGGATTCGATGGATGAGTATTATCTGGTGAGTAAAAAGGAATTTTTGAATTTAGACGGACTAAAAAACAGCAAATTTTCTCTGATATTTTTTAAAGAAAGAGATGCTAAGATTCCTTATGAATTCTATAATATGGAGGATATTGGAGAAATGTCGAGATATCCGGGAAAAATTGATTATTATTGTATAGGGATAGAAAATTTCGAGTACAGGGAGCTGGAAAAAACAACAGCAGTACTGTGTATAGACTTTGGGACGGCGAATACTACAGCAGGAGTGTATCTTGACAGAAACTATGTGAGTAAGCTTCCAAGCAATGATATTCTGAATGGAAATATAAAACTAGATGAGATAAATTATGTAAAATTTCCTGACGGAGAGTGGGATTACAGTATAATCTACCCTACGATTACATATATTGAGAATTGTAAAGATGTGAAAGATATAAAATATCTGTTTGGTCATGATGCAAGGAGAAAACTGGAGTCCAATGATTATATAGTAAACGGGACAATATTTTACGGATTAAAAAAATGGGTTTATGAAAATAATAAAAAAGAGAAAATAGTCGATGAATATGGGAATATGCGTGAGGTAGAGAGGAAAGAAATAATAAAGGCTTATTTGAAATATGTAATATCACGGGCAGAGTATTTATTTAAATGTAAGTTTACAAAGATACATGCCACAAGTCCTGTGAGACTGAAAGAGCAGTTTTTGAATATGTTGCAGGATATTTTTACTTTAGAAATAAAAAAAACAGGGAGAAGGGAAATAATAACTAAGATACCTGTACCAAGGAAAGAAATAAAAATAAATCTGGAAAAAAAATCAGATAAAATAGAAAACACAGAGACCAAAAATCTGACAAATGAGGAAATTTTAGAAAAGTTTGGCGGTCATGGTGAAAGAGCAGATGAACTGAAAAATGAGCTTTTAATTTCTCAGATTGAAATAGATAATGAGTTTGCGGAAGAGGAAATTAAAGCTGTAAAAACAGATGAAATAAATGTAATTGAACAAATCATGGAAGATGATGAATATATTACGGAAATCACATATGTTGATGAAGTAATCGGAAAAGAAACAGTTATGGAATATGAAGTAATAAGTGAAAATGCTATGGATGAAGCTGTAGCTGTTCTTTATAATACTATAGAATCAGGACTGGGAAAGAAAAATTATGAAGAAGGTACAGAATATAAGGCTTTGGTAATAGACTGCGGTGGAGGAACAACAGATCTTGCAGCATGTAGTTTTCAGATAGGGAGCACTCTTGATGTGGCTTATCATCTAGAAATGAAAACGAGTTTTGAGAATAGTGATGAGAATTTTGGAGGGAATAATCTTACTTATCGGATAATGCAATATTTGAAAATAATACTTGCCAATAATTATATAAATAATACAGAAATAAGCATAGAGAATTTAATACCATATGCTAAAGAGAGTATTTACAATTCAATAAATGAAATAGGAATAGATAAAATTTTTGAAGTTTTTGAGGAAGAGTATCAAAAAGCTGAAAAAATAATTCCTACTAAATTTTCAAAATTTGAAAATAAACTAAGTGAAGAGTACAGGAAAATAAAGAGTAATTTTTATCTGCTTTGGGAAGCTGCTGAAAATCTCAAAAGAGAGTTTTTTAAGAAAGATGACACATTAAGGACAAGATTTGACAAAGAAAAAAATTATGAAAAAAGGAATGATTTTCATATAACTGCATTACGAACATGGAATTTATATATTAATGAAAATGGAAGACTGGAGAAAGAAGCGGAATTTCCAAAGAATATTTTTACAATAAGAGAACTGGAAAAAATAATAAGGATTGATATTTATGAAATGCTTAGGAAATTTCTGGACACTTATTATGACGGCGGAGAATTACAAGAATATGCACTGATAAAATTAAGCGGACAATCCACAAAAATCGGGATATTTCAGGATGTCTTAAAGGAATTTGTTCCCGGAAGGCAGATAGAATTCAAGACAAAGGATAATGAGAAGGACGGGTACGAACTGAAACTTGCCTGTCTGAACGGGGCAATAAAGTATCTGGATTACAGAAGATTCGGACATATGAATGTAACAATAAAGAATGAGATTCCTGTGATACCGTATTCAGTATGGGGGAAAACATATAAGAATGATGATGTAGAGATAATAAAAACGTCAAACAGGGCAAATGAAAATCTCGGATATATAGATAAAGTATCTTCTGTCATGGAATTAAAACTGTATCTGAAAAATATGGAAGATGATGTCATAAGAGAGATAGTATATAAGAATGACATAGATTTTGTGGATAAAGATGCCAAACCACTAATAGAGGGTCTTAGGATGAAAATAAGCCAGAATGAAACAGATAATGTACCTAATGATATAACAAGATTTCTGGTTTATACAGATGAGAACTGCTGGGGGTTTTATATATGTCCGATCAGGAGAAAAGACGACCAGATATGGATGGGAAGAATAGATTATTATCCATTTGAAGATAAAATAAATGAAATAAGTTTTTTTGATGGCGAGCATTAATTAAAATATAAAAATAATTGAGGAGGAAGAAAAAATGTCAATAAAGAATAAATCCCTTAAAGAATTAATAGAACAGGATAAAAAAGAACAGAGAGAGCTTTATGGAGGGAATAAAAGTTCTTCGGGTTCATCTGTTAACAAAGATTTGCCGGAAAATCAGCAGGAAATACAGGAGAGACTGAATGCTTTGAGAGGAGACGCATTAAACTCCGGAGACAGAAACTCAGAGGGGAACAGTGCGGTAAACAATGCTTTTTCTAATGTGTTATCAAAAAGTAATTTTGTAAAGGGGATGGCAGCAGGAGCAGCTGGTTCAGGGCTCGCGAATAATATTGTCGCAAATAATAATAGAGATATGACGGATTATGTTCAGTATCAGGTAAAAAATGCCGATATCACAATAAATGATGAAATCCTTGATCTGAAAGATGTGGATTTCAAGATCAGGAAGATTATGAACAAACATGATGTTCTTGAACTTAATTTTAATTTTTTTACTAAGGACGCAGATAAGTATAAAGGATATGTCTATACTCTTATGAATACAATCGGGATTGGGCTGAACAGGGTAAAAGAATCAGGGGAAGATGATTTTAAGGCTGTTTTTGACGGGATAATAGAAGAGATTGAGGTAATACAGAGTAAGGGAGAACTTTCATCAGGGCGGATACTGGCATATTCGAAATCAATACTTCTAGATAAAGTACTGAAATTCAGAACATTCACAAATCCGGAGCTTACAGTGGACGGAGTAATAAATGAAATAGCTGCGGAGTATACTGATGTAGTGTTTCATATAGATGACAGCCTTGTGGGAAAACCAATACCACATATTTTATTCCAGTTTGGAGAAACAGATTTTGAATTTTTGAACAGAATGCTGAATATAATGAATTACGGACTGACAACACACTTAGGTTCTGTAGTGTGTGGCCTTCTTGAACTGACAGTATATGATCTTCCAGTAGAAACTGAAATTTATACTACTATAAGACGTGATAAGAATTTATCATATAAGATAAAAGGGACTAATCCTTTTAATGTGGTGGAAAAGGTAAATATGATAATGGAAGACGAGGAAGCTGTGAGGGTGGTTTATAGTTCCGATATGTGGATAGAAAATAAGACAGTACAGTGTGAAATGGTGCTTGTAGATCTGAATGACAAACAGCTCAGACATGATTTTCCTTTGATAATAAATGAGAAGATGAGCGGTTCTGCAGTGGAAGCTAAGGTAGTGGAAGTAGGGGGAGAAAATGGAATAGCTACAGTTACACTGGATTTTACAGATGGTCTGGCAAGGCTTACAGACAGGAAATCACAGGCATATAAGGATAATTATGCGGGGATATTTAAGTTTCCTTATACTACGATGTATTCGAGCACAAACAGCGGTATGTTTGTGACACCTGAGGCAAATGACGTAGTTTCTGTGTACTTTCCAAATGGGAATGACAGTCTGGCATATGTGCAGGGTTGTGTAAATAATCCCGGAAATGAGAGGGCAAGTAATCCTAATGTGAGAAATTATACTCTTGGCGGGGATGATAATGCAGGAGGAGCACCTTTGTTTAATTTTCAGCTGAGCAGTAACAGTTTTAATGTGAGTACTACTGATCATGTGGGGCTTTCTTCCAAGAATATGATGAATATTTCTACAAGTGAGCAGCTGGTGGTGAATAGTAATAACAGGACTGTTACAACTAAGGGGAACTCTTTCGAGGAAGCAGATAGCATGTGTATGATATCTAAAAGTAAAACATCAGTGATATCTAATGACAGTGTGGCGGTAGTTAGTAAAAATAAAGTAACTGTAGGTGGGCAATCTTCAACAAATGTTGGCGGTGGAAGTTTCACTCATATCACTGGAAAAGCAGCTAAATTAAATTAGGAGGGGCAATGAAATTTGATTTACTAAAAACTACTGGGAAAAAAATATATAGAATCAAAAAAATCAGGGAAGTTCAGATGATTGATGAAAAAGCAAAGAAAATAGAAGACTTTGTATTACAGATAGAAAGTGAAAAAAATGATTCTGATAAGATAATTATAAATTTTGAAATATTAAAGTTGTTACATACTGACAATTATATAATAGAACAAAAATATTATAATTTGATGAGAAACAGAAAAGTGTTGTTTAATCTGGAGGGGAAATACATAGATACATTAAATAAGAATAAGATATTAACAGAATGGGATGAATTCAGAGAATTAATGAGTAAGGATATAGAAACTCCAAATTTAAAAACTGAAAAGGAATTTAAACTGATGAGAGGGTTTTTGGTGGAAGAAAAGTATATAGTAAATTCATATGATATATTTTCGATATTTTTTCCAAAGATATATAATAAAGAATTTATTAATGAAATATATTATAATGACAGTATGGAGTATTTTTTCGGAGCTGTTAATATACCTGTTAAAGTAAAAGTTAATGTTAAAAATGAAAATGAAAATTTTAGAATATCAACAACCCATGACATAGATGATATATATTTTAGAAAATATGAAATAAAAGAAGTACTCGAATATAATAAAATAAATGTTGATTATAATAAAAATATTATAATGAGTTTTTTTAGTTATGACTTATTATTTGATAAGGAAAGACATCTCCTAAAAAGCGGTGAAATAGAGTTAGGCGGAGAAATAAAAGATATCTATAAAAATTATACAAAATTTCAAATAGAGGAGATGGTATAATGGATAAAGATATCGTCTATGAAGACTATCTTTTGGTTTGTGAAGCAGGAGCAGCAATATGTCAATTAAAATGCCATAATAAAATGTCTGTAGATGTAGGCGGGAAGTGCAGTATTCCATTTGGAATAGCAACTACAGCGGATAATAAAGAAGAGAATATAGGTTCATTAGATGAAGAATATTTTGGAATGTGTTTATATAAAGGGAAATGTGATTTGCAGGTATTGGGCGAGTGGACAAAGCAGCATGAAAGTTTATATATAGGTTCTTCAAAAGCTCTACTTATAGATTCAAAACTGCCGTGTAATATTTCACTGTCAACAAATGTATCAGACATGAGACTGAGTAAATTGAAACAATTTGTGGCTTCTGACAACAATATGACTATGTCAGTAAATGCTACACATGAAGGTGACCCTAGTGATATTACAGCCTCCGGTGGTCAGCTATCACCTGGTTCGGCAGACATAACAATAACAGGAACTAAATATATATCAATATTTAAGGATTTTGATTCTGCAATGGGGATGATGGCAAATTCAAGAGTATTACAAGAAAAAGCAGAAGGAGATTTAATAAATGCAGCAACTATAGGGGCTGTTGGTGGAACTATGATGCTTTTATTTCCACAGGTGGGAGCGGCGATTGGGAGTTATGCAGCAAAAGATATGGCATTTTCATCAATATTAATAGGTGGAACATTAGATAATTTAAAATCAAGATATGATAAATATAAGGATTTGGAAAGAAAAGCGGATACGCCGGAAATGAAAGAGTTCTGGAGCCGTCAGTTTTGGCTGGAGGCAGGAGCAGAATACGGGCCGATGATGTTGGTTGGAGCATATCAGGCAGGGCCGGCTGTGAAGAGTAAGTTTACAGAATTGAAAGCATATTATTCAAGAGGTTTGTCAGAAGAGGAGATGATACTCTATGGTTTAAGAAATAACGGAGCAACAGTAGCGGCAGGTAAAAGTGTGGAAGGCGGGGTTATTGGAGATGACGGGAGGTTTTATACAGCTTTAGATGATGAGCTTTTATATGGATATAATGAGGCACAAGATGCTTATTCAAGAATTTTAGGAAAAAGAAAATTTTCTGAATTATCGGTTCAGGATCAGAGATTATTGGCACGTGAGTTTTCTAAGAGATCACCGGTTAAGATACCGGAAAATGCTAAGATTAAAGTTCAAACAAAACTAGGAGGCTATGAACAGATATCATATAGATGGAGAGATGCAAATTATAAATACGAGATAAGATGGCATACTCGAACTCCAGGTGCACCCGCAGATCAAGGAAATACTTGGGTTGTAATGAGAGAGACTCCTGGAACCGGAGGAAATACGAAAAGATCTTATCATTATTTATTAGATGATAATACATGGGTGACTGGAAAAGAATGGTATGATGCAATTGATGCTAGAGGTAGTGGAATGTCAACTTTGAGACAAATAGAAATTTTAAATATGGGACATTGGAGTGATTATTAATGATAGAAGTAGATGATGAATATTACAAAGGTTTTGAAGGAGAAATAGAAATAGATTTTGTATATAGAAGAGATGGGGAAGTAGTAAAAAGAATGGAGATATGGTTTGGTTATTTCTTGAATTTAATAACTGGGATGGTTCCGGAAAATGAAGAACCAACAGGGATATTGTATGATTTACTTATAGGTGAAGATTGGGAAGAGGAACCATGGAAAATATTAGATATCCAACAAACTATCGAACAATTTTGTGGATACAATGAATGTAATTTTAATGTGACTGAAAAACCAAGCAAAGGTATTTTATTAAAACTTCCTAAAGTCTTAGAAAAAATATTAAATTTTTTAAAAGAGGTTAAAAAAAATGATGGAGAAGTGTATATAGAATATCTTTAATAAAATTATAAAAAATATAAATTATTAATTTATAAAATGGGTTAGAGAAAAATCTAATTCATTTAAGTAAGTGAATAATTAAATAGAAGGTTTTTTGTAGGGGGAAGTAATATTTTATAGTTTAAGAAATAACGGAGCAACAGTAGCGGCAGGTAAAAGTGTGGAAGGCGGGGTTATTGGAGATGACGGGAGGTTTTATACAACTTTAGATGATGAGCTTTTATATGGATATAATAAGGCACAAGATGCTTATTCAAGAATTTTAGGAAAAAGAAAATTTTCTGAATTATCAGTTCAAGATCAAAGATTATTGGCACGTGAGTTTTCTAAAAGATCACCGGTTAAGATACCAGAAAATGCTAAGATTAAAGTTCAAAGTAAACCAGCGGGTTATGAACAAATATCGTATAATTGGAGAGACACGAACTATAAGTATGAGATAAGGTGGCATACAAGAACGCCTGGTGCACCAGAGGGACAGGGAAATACTTGGGTTATAAGAAGGACAATACCGGGAACTGGTGGGAATACAAAACCTGCCAACCATTATTCATTGGATGATAATACATGGGTGACAGAGGTAGAGTGGAGAAATGCAATAAAAGCAAGAAAATACGGAGTACCAACATTAAGAGAGAGTGAAATATTAGATAGAGGTCATTGGAGGGATTATTAATGGAAAAAATAAGAGAGAGTGAATTTTATGAAGGCTTCGAAGAAGAAGAAATAGATCTAATATATAAAAAGGATGGAGAGGAAATAAGAAGATTAGAAATTTGGGAAGGATATTTTTCAACACTGCTAAATGAAATGATAACAGAAGAGACAGAAGCTGAGGGATTATTATATGTATATAGTGTTTATGAAGGTTGGTATGAAGATGAAAATCCTTGGAAAATACCTGATATTACTCAAGCTATAACTCAATTTAAAAATTATGAAAAAAAATTAATGATAAATAAAAAAGAAATAGATAAAATTTGGCCAGAGATTCCGAAAATTTTGGAACGAATATTAAAATTTTTAGAAGAGGCTAGAAAAAATAATGGTGAAGTGTACATAGAGTATCTTTAATAAAATTAGAGAAAATGTATGAATTATTAATTTATAAAATGGATTAGAGAAAAGTCTAATTCATTTAAGTAAGTGAATAATTAAATAGAATATTTTTTGTGGAAAGAAGTAATATTTTATAGTTTAAAAAATAACGGAGTGACAGTAGCGGCAGGTAAAAGTGTGGAAGGCGGGGTTATTGGAGATGACGGGAAGTTTTATTCAAATAAATTAAGTGATGAATTTAAAAGACTGGAATATAAGACATTTATTTCAGAAAAGACTGAGAATAAGATTTTAAGAGGGGAACTTAATTCCAAAAAAATAGTTATAGGAGGGCACTCACCTGAAATTAATGATATGAGCACTAAATATTGGATCAAGGAAACTATAAAAATAAATCCTGATGGAACTAGAGTTGTTAGATATAAGAAAATTTTTCCAGATGGAACAAGTTCAAAACTAAAAAAATCAATAATTTTTCCGGAAACTTGGAGTGATACAGATATAATAAATTCAATAAAACAGATAGGAGATACAGAAGCAATAGGGGTAAGGGTGAGAGATCAAACCACTATTCATAGAGGAACTGTAAATGGAGTGCAAATAGAAGTAATGAAGATTGGGAGCTATACAACAAGTGGATATCCAACAGGAGGTTATCCTATGGATTTAATAAAAAATGATTTTATACCAATAATATTTGAATAATTAAGGAGGCTTATATGGCGGTATCATTGTATGAAGAACTTAATTCATATTTGAAAAATTCTGAATACTGGTATGAAGAATGCTGGTATGAAGAGGGAAGTGGTAAAGTAAGTGAAATGCTTTCAAAATTTACACAAGAAGATTGGAATAATTTAACAAGAGAAATATTTAATAAATCAGTGGATTATCAAGAGAAGATAGCTTATTGTATGAATGATATTGATAATAAAAATGAATTAGAATTTTTAATATACATGACAAAAAATGCTAAAGATTCTATAGTATTTGAAAATTGTTTAGATTCTCTGTAAAAATATTGGAACACAAATAGAAGGGAAAGTGGGAGAATTTGTTCAGGAGAGAGTGGAGATAGAGAAATTTGGGCAGAAACTAAAGAATGTTAAAACAAATGAAATAGCTGCAGAAATAGATATAGAAACAAAAACTCAAATTATTGAAATTAAAAAATCTGCAAGTAGTATTGAGTTAGAGCAAATTGAAAAATATATAAATCCTTTGGATAATAATTTCATTAATTATAGTGGGAAAGAAGTAATTATATATATTGATAAACCATTAGCGGGGAGCAAAATTCCAAGATATAAAATTAATTTTATAAATAGTAAAGGAATAAAAATAGTAAATTCATTAGAAGAATTATCGGAGGTGTTAAAATAATGGGAATAAGTGCATTTGTAATGTTCGAGAGGGGAAAAAGTATATCAATAGAAAGAATGTTGCAAGAATTAAAAGAAGAATGTGAAAAATCTGGACTATATTTTAAGTTATCAGAATATGGTTATGAATTAGGTGTAGGTGGAATAAGAATGCATGTAGTTGTGGATGAAATGGCTAATTATGATAGTGATAATAAAGATACTGCACTTTATATGGATTTTTATGAAGAACCTAATAAATTTAATTATGTATTTTTAGATGAATATGATGATATCGAATTATTTCAAGCCATTATAATTAATAGGTTTAGTGATAGAGAAAAATTATTGTTAAAATTTTTATATATAGTATTAAAAAAATATCCACATGGAATAGCTTGGCCAGAAACAGATTGGATTTACACTTTAGAAGATTTGGAAAAAATAGTAAAGAAACCTTATGATGAAGATTGGTTTATCAAGAATCCTAAAAAATTAATATAAATTTAAAAAAATATACTCTAGTAAAGTTGTAACAGAAAGAGAATGGGTGAAGTATACAGACAAAGTAAAAAATAATTTAGTACAATATTGAAAATCAGAATATCCTGATATTGTATTTCATATAGATGACAGCCTTGTGGGAAAGCCAATACCGCACATTTTATTTCAGTTTGGAGAAACAGATTTTGAATTTTTGAACAGAATGCTGAATATAATGAATTACGGACTGACAACACACTTAGATTCTGTAGTGTGTGGCCTTTATGTGGATAAAAAATAAGACAGTACAGTGTGAAATGGTACTTGTAGATATAAATGACAAACAGCTCAGACATGATTTTCCTTTGATAATAAATGAGAAAATGAGCGGTTTTGCAGTGGAAGCTAAGGTAGTGGAATTAGGCGGAGAAAATGAGATAGCTACAGTTACACTGGATTTTACAGATGGTCTGGCAAGGCTTACAGATAGGAAATCACTGGCATATAAAGATAATTATGCTGGGATATTTAAGTTTTTTTATACTACATGGAACAAGTTCAAAATTAAAAAAATCAACAATTTTTCCGGAAACTTGGAGTGATACAGATATAATAAATTCAATAAACCAGATAGGAGATACAGAAGCAATAGGGGTAAGAATGAGAGATCAAACAACTCTTCATAGAGGAACCGTAAATGGAGTACAAATAGAAGTAATGAAGATTGGGAGCTATACAACAAGTGGATATCCAACAGGAGGTTATCCTATGGATTTAATAAAAAATGATTTTATACCAATAATATTTGAATAATAAGGAGGCTTATATGGCGATATCATTGTATGAAGAACTTAATTCATATTTGAAAAATTCAGAATACTGGTATGAAGAATATTGGTATGAAGAGGGGAGTGGTAAAGTAAGTGAAATACTTTCAAAATTTACACAAGAAGATTGGAATAATTTAATAAAAGAAATATTTAATAAATCAGTGGATTATCAGGAGAAGATAGCTTATTGTATGAATGATATTGATAATAAAAATGAATTAGAATTTTTAATATACATGACAAAAAATGCTAAAGATTCTATAGTATTTGAAAATTGTCTAGATTCTCTAATAGAATTTGTGACACCTGAAACAAAGTTTAGATTTTTAAGTGATGATCAATTGATTATATTAATTACTGGTGGGATAAGAAAAGAAACGATAGAAGGAAATGGAAGAAATAAGATATATAAAACAATATATGAGCAGTTTTTTGAAAAGTTAAATAATAAATAAGGAAAATTATTAAATAGAAGATTTTTGTGGGGAGAAATAATATTTTATGGTTAAGAAATAACGGAGCAACAGTAGCGGCAGGTAAAAGTGTGGAAGGCGGGGTTATTGGAGATGGCGGGAGGTTTTATACAGCTTTAGATGATGAGCTTTTATATGGATATAATGAGGTACAAGATGCTTATTCAAGAATTTTAGGAAAAAGAAAATTTTCTGAATTATCGGTTCAGGATCAGAGATTATTGGCACGTGAGTTTTCTAAGAGATCATCGGTTAAGATACCAGAAAATGCTAAAATTAAGGTTCAAAGTAAACCAGCGGGTTATGAACAGATAGTGTATAAGTGGAGAGATGCTAATTATAAGTATGAGATAAGGTGGCATACAAGAACGCCTGGTGCACCAGAGGGACAGGGAAATACTTGGGTTGTGCTAAGGACAACGCCAGGAACTGGCGGTAATACAGTTGCAGTTGATCATTATTTATTGAATGATAATACATGAGTATTAGGTGATGACTGGCAACAAGCGATAAGAGTGAGAAAATACGGTGTGCCAACATTAAGAGAAATAGAAATTTTAGATATGGGTCATTGGAGTGATAATTAATGGATCGAATAAGAGATAGTGAGTTTTATGAAGGTTTTGAGGGCGAGGGAGAAATAGATTTGATATATAAAAAAGAGGGTAAAGAAATAAAACGATTAGAGATTTGGTATGGATATTTTTCAAAATTATTAAATAAGATGATACAAAATGAAATGGAAATTGAGGGTTTATTATATGAACATAGTATACATGCAGGATGGTATGAAGATGAGGAGCCATGGGAAATAATGGATGTAAATCAAGCAATAACTCAATTTAAAAATTACAAAGAAAAAAAGTTAACAGAAAATAAAAGAGAAATGTCTGAAATTTGGCCAGAGATTCCGAAAGTTTTAGAAAGAATATTAGAATTCTTAGAAGAAGCTAAAGAAAATAATGGTAAAGTGTACATAGAATATCTCTAATAAAATTACAAAAAATATATAGGCGATTAATTTGTAAAATGGGTTAGAGCATTCTCTGACCAATTTAAGTAAGAGGATAATTAAATAGAAGATTTTTTGTAAGGATAAGTAATACTTCATAGTTTAAGAAATAACGGAGCGACAGTAGCGGCAAGTAAAAGTGTGAAGGGTGGGGTTAGTGGAGATGACGGGAGGTTTTATACAGCTTTAGATGATGAGCTTTTATATGGATATAATGAGGCACAAGATGCTTATTCAAGAATTTTAGGAAAAAGAAAATTTTCTGAATTATCGGTTCAGGATCAGAGATTATTGGCACGTGAGTTTTCTAAGAGATCACCGGTTAAGATACCAGAAAATGCTAAAATTAAGGTTCAAAGTAAACCAGCGGGTTATGAACAGATAGTGTATAAGTGGAGAGATGCTAATTATAAGTATGAGATAAGGTGGCATACAAGAACGCCTGGTGCACCAGTAGATCAGGGGAATACTTGGGTTGTGCTAAGGACAACACCAGGAACTGGTGGGACTACAAAAGCAGTTGATAATTATTTATTAAATGATAGAACATGGGTAACAGGAAAAGAATGGTCTGATGCAATAACAGCTAGAAAATATGGTATGCCAACATTAAGAGAAATAGAAATATTAGATAGAGGACATTGGAGGGATTATTAATGGTAATAATAAATAATAAATATTATGAAGGATTTGAAGGTGAAATAGAGATAGATTTAATTTATAAAAAAAATGGAGTTGAGATAGAGAGATTAGAGATTTGGAATGGTTACTTTTCAGCATTACTAACAGGTATGTTACAATTAGGGACGGAACCTATAGGGATATTACATGAGTATAATTTAAGAGAAGGGTGGTACGAAGATGAGAATCCATGGAAGATACCAGATATTGCTCAAGCGATAACTCAATTTAGTAATTATAGTGAAAGTAATTTTAGTGAGGAGGAAAGGCCGGGGAAGCTTCTCTTGAGCTCTCTTCTGAAAGTATTAGAAAGTATAATACAATTTTTAGAAAAAGCTAAAAAAAATTGTGGAGAAGTTTATATAGAATATCTTTAATAAAATTATAAAAAATATAAATTATTAATTTATAAAATGGGTTAGAGAAAAATCTAATTCATTTAAGTAAGTGAATAATTAAATAGAAGGTTTTTTGTAGGGGGAAGTAATATTTTATAGTTTAAGAAATAACGGAGCAACAGTAGCGGCAGGTAAAAGTGTGGAAGGCGGGGTTATTGGAGATGACGGGAGGTTTTATACAACTTTAGATGATGAGCTTTTATATGGATATAATAAGGCACAAGATGCTTATTCAAGAATTTTAGGAAAAAGAAAATTTTCTGAATTATCAGTTCAAGATCGAAGATTATTGGCACGTGAGTTTTCTAAAAGATCACCGGTTAAGATACCAGAAAATGCTAAAATTAAGGTTCAGAGTAAACCAGCGGGTTATGAACAAATATCGTATAATTGGAGAGACACGAACTATAAGTATGAGATAAGGTGGCATACAAGAACGCCTGGTGCACCAGTGGATCAGGGGAATACTTGGGTTGTGCTAAGAACAACGCCAGGAACTGGCGGTAATACAGTTGCAGTTGATCATTATTTATTGAATGATAATACATGTGTATTAGGCGATGACTGGCAACAAGCGATAAGAGTGAGAAAATACGGTGTGCCAACATTAAGAGAAATAGAAATTTTAGATATGGGTCATTGGAGTGATAATTGATGCTAATAATAGATGATAGATATTATAGAGAATATGAGGGAGAAGGAGAAATAGATTTTATATGTCAAAAAAATGGAAGGAAAGTAAAAAAAATACAAATTTGGGAAGGATATTTTTTAAGCATATTGAATGGATTAATAAAAAATGGAGAAAAACCTGTGGGAATGCTATGTATGTTGTTAATAAGTGATACATGGGATAAAGAACCTTGGAGAATACCAGATATTCAGGAAATGATAATAGTATTTGAAAAATATGATGAAAATAACTTTAGTGAAAGTGAAAGACCGAGTAAACTTCTTTTGGATTTATTGCCGGAAGTACTGGAAAGTATAATAAAATTTTTGAAAGAAGTTAAAGAAAATAATGGTGATGTGTATATGGAGTATCTTTAATAAAATTCGAAAAAATGTACAAATTATTAATTTATAAAATAGGTTAGAAAATAGTCTGACTCATTTAAGTAAGTGAAGAATTTTATATAGATTAAATTAGTCTAAATAGAAAGTATGAGAATTTGAAAAAAAGCGGATACACCCGAAAGGGAATCCATACGATGATGTGAGCATAGAAAGTTTTTATTCAGTATTAAAAAAGAACTGATTTATGCATTAGGAGAAAAAAGTTTCATAGAATTAAAGCAATATTTGTTTGTGTATATAGAAGGGTTCTGTAATACGAGGAGAATCCAAAAAAAATCAAGTTATTTATCTTCAAGAGAATATTTGAAAAAAAATCTTAACAGACAAGAAAAATGTGTCCAAGTTATTGACATAAGTTCAATATCCAGATTTAAATGGAGCAGAGATATTAATTTTTACTGAAAGAATTCCATGTGCAGGATGTGCTTTAGATATATCGACATTTGATAAAAATTGATTTAATACAATAATAAATGTATTTGATACAAATGGGGAATTATTGCTCTAAGACTAAAAAGGAGATTGAATTATGAATGTATTTAAATTAAAGAAATTTACAAGAAGTGATTTTAATTATTTTAATAATTTAAATTTAATGAGTGAGGTATCACTTGTATCTGCTTGTTTAAATGAGTTTAGTTTTAGAACTGAGGAGGAGAAAAGAGGAGAAATAGTGGTATATTTGGAATTATTTATGTGTACAGAACATACAGGAGAGTTTTTGAAATATCATTATGATGAATTAGAAAAAATTATTAAAAAATATGAAACTATTGATAATAAATATTTTAGTGATTTTGAAAATGAAGAGATAAAAAGTATGTTGAAAAAATACAGAGATAGGGTAAAAGATATGGATATAACAGAAGTAACAGAAAATGGAGAATATAGGATATATTCTGTAAAAGAAAACAATGAATTAGAATTAAAATTTAATAAATTGAGAGTTCTTGAATAATGGAAGGATTTTTGATGGAATATAGATGTATTTAAATTGGAGAAATTTTAAAAAAATGATTTTAATTATTTTGATAGTAGATAAATATCAGAATTTAAAAGGATTAAGCATATTGTTATTTATAGAAAGAATACTGTCAAAAAAATGATGAAATATTTAAGTACTTAATAGAGAAAGGATTAAATAAAGTTAAGAAAATGATTGTAGATCCTAATATATTATATGAGGTGAAATGATGAGAAATGTTACTGAACTTAAAGAAGAGACTAAAGAGTGTTTTGAATATTTTGAAAAACTCACAGAAGAATTGGGTGGTTATACAAAAGCTTCCTTAATTGGGATATGTTTAAATGAATTTAGCTTTAGTAGTGAAGAAAAAAAAATAGAAAAAATAGTTATATATTTAGAATTATTTAATTGTATAGAAAAATATAAAGAAATATATATGTATCATTATAATGAATTAAATGAAATTATAGAAAATTTCAAAGTTAAAGATTTTAAATATTTTAATGAAAAAGATAGAAAAGATATAGAAAAAATGATAAGTTTTTATAAGTCTAGAATTAAAAATATGTTGATAATATAAAGATTTTGGAAAGAGCTGCATATATGAAAATCAGCTCTTTTGGCGCTACAAATGATATTAGTAAGAAATATCAGGCAGGACCGTCTGTGAAGAGTAAGTTTACAGAATTGAAGGCTTATTATTCAAGAGGTTTGTCAGAAGAGGAGATGATACTTTATGGTTTGAGAAATAACGGAGCGACAGTAGCGGCAGGTAAAAGTGTGGAAGGCGGGGTTATTGGAGATGATGGGAGGTTTTATTCAAATAAATTAAGTGATGAATTTAAGAGATTAGAGTATAAAACATTTATTTCGGAAAAGGCTGAGAATAAGATTTTAAGAGGGGAGCTTAATTCAAAAAAAAGAATTATGGGGGGACATTCATCTGAAATTAATGGTGTAACTACTGAGTATTTGTTAGAAGAAACTGTAAAAATAAATTCTGATGCTACAGCTTCGAAAATAAAAACATCAACTCTTTTTCCTGAAACTTGGAGTGATGCAGATATAATTAATTCTGTAAAACAGATAGGTGATACCCCAGCAATAGGAATCAGAATGGAAGACAAGGCAACTATTCATTTAGGACGCGTAAATAATGTAGAGATAGTAGTGATAAAAATAGGAGGCTAATATGTCTTTTACAATGTATGAAAAGTTTGATTTATATTTAATGAAAGGTTACATAAAAGAATTTATAAGTTTAGAAAATGAAAGCCAAACAATAGGTGAAAAATATTGGTTTGATGAATATTGGTATGAGTATGGATGTGATAAAGCAATTGAAATACTTTCAAAATTTACGCAAGATGATTGGAATAAATTAACAAAAGAAATATTTACTAAGTCATTAGATTATCAAGAAAAAGTGATTTATTGTATGGAAAACGAGAATAATGAAAATGAATTAGAATTTTTATTATACATGATAAAAACCACAAAAAATTCAATGATATTTGAAGCTTGTATGGAATTCTTAATAGAATTTGTAAAACCTGAGACAAAGTTAAAATTTTTAAATGATGATAAATTTATGGTGTTAATTACTGGTGGGAGAGGGAAGCAAGAGAATAGTATAAATAGAAAAAATAATATATATAAAACAATATACGAGCAATTTTTTGAAAAGTTAAATAGTAAATAAGGAAAATTATTGACTTATAAAGTGCTAGTATTTAACTTAAGAAAAAATAGAAATTAGATAAGAAGGCGGACAAAAAGTTATGTGGATTTCCAAAAATTCAGTAAATGAAAAAGTATAATTTCAATGCCATCCACAGATTGTATTAAAAAAATGGTTGCAATATACTATAGAAATTGGAGTCAGAGTCAGTATTATCGGTTCAGGATCAGAGATTATTGGCATGTGAGTTTTTCTAAGAGATTACCAGTTAAGATACCAGAAAATGCTAAAATTAAGGTTTAAAGTAAACCAGCGGGTTATGAACAGATAGTGTATAAGTGGAGAGATGCTAATTATAAGTATGAGATAAGGTGGCATACAAGAACACATGGTGCACCAGTGGATCAGGGGAATACTTGGGTTGTAGAAAGGATAACGCCGGGAACTGGAGGAAATACAAAAGGAGTAACTCATTATTTACTGGAAGATAACACTTGGGTGACAGGGGGGAGTGGTATAACGCAATAGGAGCACGAAGTGATGGTACATCAACTTTAAGACAAATAGAAATATTAGATAAAGGGCATTGGAGTGATTATTAATGAAACTTATAGATGATGAATATTATATAAAATTTGAAGGTGAAGAAGAAATAGATTTTATATATGAAAAAAATAAAGCAGAAATAAGTAGAATGAAAATATGGCATGGTTATTTTTATTTTTTATTAAATGGAATGATAACAAAAGAAAAAAAACTGATAGGATTATTATATGAACATAATAAGCATGAAGGATGGTATGAGAGTGACGAACCATGGGAAATACCTGATATTAAGCAAGCTATTGAACAATTTAATAATTATAGTGAAAATAATTTTAGTGAAAATGAGAAACCGAGTGAAGGAATTTTATTGAAACTTCCACATATTTTAGAAAAAATATTAAAATTTTTAGAAGAGGCTAGAAAAAATAATGGTGAAGTGTACATGGAGTATCTATAATAAAATTAGAGAAAAGTCTAATTCATTTAAGTAAGTGAATAATTAAATAGAATATTTTTTGTGGAAAGAAGTAATATTTTATAGTTTAAAAAATAACGGAGTGACAGTAGCAGCAGGTAAAAGTGTGGAAGGCGGAGTTATTGGAGATGATGGGAGGTTTTATTCAAATAAATTAAATGTAGAGATAGTAGTGATAAAAATAGGAAGTTATGCAACAAGTGGATATCCTACAGGAGGAATTCCAGTAAATTTAGTGAGAGAGCGGTTTACACCAATAATATTTGAATAATAAAAATAGGAGACCAGCTATGAAATGTCAAGGAAAAAAAGAAGAAATATAAAAGCTAGAAATGAGAACATAACAAAATTAAGAGTATAAAACTTTTTGAAAAAAGATTTAAATTAAAAACTGCACATCAAATGGAGTATTGGTAGATAATAGCTTAAATAAAACTCTGACTAATTTATGTGCAACATGTTCGAGAGACTGGTTAATGAGTTTTATCCTGGCTTCTTTTGTATTCATAATAAGTTTTAAAAACGTGATTGTATCTAACAAGATTCCATGAAGTAAATACAAGAGTATACCTTAAGTATTTAGACCCTCTTTTGACATTCTGGCTGATCTGGCATTAAAAGTGCCTGATTGTCTGATTTTAGGATCGAGTCCGGCAAAAGCAAGGAGTTTGGAAGGTGATTTGAATCTTTTGATATTTCCAATTTCACCTAAAATAGAAGTAGTAGCTATGGAACTAATACCAGGAACAGAAGTAATAACAGAGTCGGTATTTTGAATAATGTCATCAATGTTTTTTTCGATATCCTCAATTTGTTTGTCTAACATCTTAATTGATTGGATCAGTTGAGGGATATGTATAGATAATGGAAAATCGAATATTCCGACGGAATCAGAAGCAAGACTTTTTAACAAAGAGGCATGTTTTTCTTTAAAATGACCTTTTGTAAACTTACTAAGAGTTTTAGTAAGAGAATTAATATTTAAGGCAGCGATCTTCTTCTTGTCGGGATATCTTTTAAGAATTTGATAACATGCTTTGAAATGAATACCGCTTTTAAAAATAGAGTGTAATTCAGGGAAAATAATATCAACAGCACAGACAAGTTTAATTTTAAGTCTAGTACGATTTTTAACAAAATTATCTCTGAATCTGGTTAGCTTTTTGAGATTAAGGGAGTCAATATCAATTTTATCAATAAATTTAACAGGATTAATAATAAAAGAGAATCAAAATGATCATTTTTAATATCTCTGATAGAAGCTTTACGGATGTGAGAAGTAGCAATAGTATTAATAACAGCATTTATCAAAGAAAAAAGCAATAAAGTTATCAGCGTAATTCCCAGTAGATTTAATAACAAGGAGGATATCATCAATAATGGAAATTTTATTGAGAAAAGTAGAAAAACCGTGTAAATCATTATTGAATTTCAAATTATCAAAGATAAGCTGACCAGAATCAATAAGAGAAGCAACATGAAAAAATTTAGAAATATCAATACCACATATCAACATAAAATCACATCCTAATTAGAAATATGAAACTGTGATATTCCACAAAACTTTATTAAAACAGACTTGCTAGACATGAAAGCTGAAACGCTTATCCAACTATAAGAATTAAAAATAAAGAGGTGGCTTTACTCTCTTAGTAAAAATTATCCGATAATGGATATTTAAGGGAACATAAAAAGTCCACAGTTTCTAGTAACAATTATACAATAAATTTAAAAGAAAGGAGTGTATGATAGGAATGTATAATCATTATACATTTATCATACAAGGAAAATATGAAATTTAGAGTAAGTATAATGCCAAGAAGTGATATGCCTGGGACAGGAGCAGGAGGCAGCAGTATTGGAGGAGCACTTTCAGAAGGAAAAGGAACATTTGGAGCACCAACAGGATACTTTGGGAATACTACAAGTGGTTTGGTAGCAAGCAATTCATCTAGTAACAGCGGGTTTGGAAGTTCCGGTCTGCCGGGCTTAGGGTCTTTAACAGGACTTCTTGGCGGGGGGCAAAGCGGGTTAATATTGACCCCTGATGAAATAACAGATGTGTCATTTAGTGCATCGGATTTTTCAGTTAGTTCCACAGCCAATACAGAATCAAATGTCACTGTAAGAATAGCTGGAAAGTTATTTTCACAAATAGAAGAAGGAAGTACCAGCTTTGATTCTCCGTTAAGTATGAATTCATTATTAACGGGTTTTATGGATGATAAATTAAGTGGTTTAACAGATGGATTAAATAAAGGAATGCAGATTTTAGGAAATACTTTTACTTCTGGTTTGAGTTCAACATTAACTGGAATGATCGGGAAATTCGGCGGGAATAAGTTTGGGTTAAATAACCTGTACAGTATGAATTTTGAGAATACTATAGAACTGGCAAATTGGGCCTTAGCATATGGAGAAAAAACAGACTACAGGGATGTAGTAGTGGAGATAATGATAAATGAGGGAGTATCAAAAACATATGTATTGCCAGACATGTTTGCAATAGATTATGATGAAAATTTAGGAGTAGGACGCGGAGAAGGATTTTTTAATCTGGTGTTGAGACAAAAAAGATACAGTTCAAGAAAAATAGAAATAAGGTAGGTGAGTGTAAATGAATAAATTTCTGTATTTTTTCTATTTATTTTTACTTGGGAGAAATATATTGCTTTTATCAAACAGTTATTCCAATAAAACAACAGGAGTACTGCTTCTTATAAACATGCTGTTTTGTTTTATATTAGCATTGATTTTGTTATTTAAAAGTAAAAAATATAATGTGTATCTGATAGTTACGATTTTAAGCTTTTCAATATTTTATATTTATTATTCCGGTTACAGTGACATGAATAAGGATTTTAATAAAATGGTTTATTATATTTTTATTCTGCTGTCAATTGTTGAAATAATAATGTTTATATTTGTGAAAATGAAAGAAAGTAAAAAGGTCAAAACAACTTTATATCTTTGTTTCTGTTTTATTGCAGGGATATTATTTTTAAGATTTTTGAATAATTATTATCAGGAACCTAAGAAAATAGTCTATAGTACACGGATTACAAGTTTAAAAGATAAACAGGAAATGTTGGAAATAATTGGAAAAATGCCGGGAATAAAATCAGCTGATATTATAGAAGATTATGAAAAAAGCAGCTTGTCATATGAGGATAATGTTTACTATCACTATAATTTTAAAGAATCTCTGGAACCATCGGATTTAATAATAGATATTTCGTTGAAGACATTAGTGGATGATACTTCTTTGGATTCTTTGGCGTATAAAATACAAAAATATATAAAATTAAGCGGACTGGAAAATGATCTGGTAAGAATATATATAGTGACGGACAGGGATGACAGAAGAGCAATAAATATTTATGATTTTCAGAATGATAATATAAAAGTACGTTATAAAAGAACAGAACCATATATAGCAGGTTCTTCACCATTATTAAATATATTTTCACTGGCTGTGAAAATATTAAAAGGGGTAGTGTCTGAATATTAAAAGGAGGCAGGTGTGAGAGTAAAATATACAGTTGACAGCACAGCTTATTATTTAAATATACATACGAATAATAAAACAAGCAGTCTTGGAATTAAAGTAGCCAGTAAAGATATGCTGATCTTATGTTATCAAAAAGATATAGCAGTACTTAGGGATATTTCAAATCATTTAAAAAATATTTATGAAAATGAAAGAAAAGGAACAAAGAATAAAATTAAATATATAAAAACATTACATTTTATGGCACAGGAAATATTATTTCATATTGATGCCTACGTGCACGTGCTTGCAGAAGCTCAGATAAAGGGAATAAAAGTTGATTCAAATAAATATACAGAAAAATTAGCTGAACTAATTGATAAACTGATTGTAGAACCGTCTAAAGTAGCAGATGTAGGAGCTAATATAACTAAAGATCATGACAGTGCAATAATAAATGTAGGTTACACTGCAAGAATCCCAAGTGGTTTTATGATCAACAAACAATTTTATAAAATTGGGGAATTATTAGGCTTCCCCTTAGAAAATACAAGTGATGTATGGTATGAATGCAGCTATAAAGGAGAAACCAAAAAAGTGAAAAAATAAAATGGGAGGATATGATGTCTGAAAAAAAGAAATTGATGATGGATTTGATTGAGAAAGATAAAAAAGAACAAAGGGAATTATATGAGGGGAATAAGAGTTTAGGGAGTACCTTAGATACAAGGAATAAAGCTTTTTCAGAAAATTCAGAAGAAATCAAAAGAAGATTGGAAGAAGTAAATGGTCAAGTATCTGGAAATAGTGAAAAAACATCATTAGGAACAAGTGATATGATAAGCGGAGCTTTTTCAGAGGTATTGTCAAAGAATAATTTTGTAAAAGGAATGGCAGCGGGAGCAGGAAGTGGTTTGCTAAGTGCAGCAGGTCTGGGAAACATTATGGGGATTCATGATTTTGTAGAATTTCATTCAAAAAATGCGGATATACTTGTCAATGATGAAAAACTGGATTTTAAAGACGTAAAATTCAAAATATCGGAAGTAATGAATGAACATAGTGTACTCTATATGGATTTTACTTTTTCAACAAAAGATACGGATAAGTATAAAGGATATGTTTACAGCCTTATGAATACGGTAAAAATTGATTTGAACAGAATAAAAGATACAGGAGAAGAGGATTTTAAAGCTGTATTTGACGGAATAATTGAAGATATTGAAATAACAGAAAGTAAGGGAGAACATTCTTCTGGAAGAATACTGGCGTATTCAAAGTCAATATTGATGGATCGGGTTCCTAAATTTAGATCTTTTCAAAATACGGATTTAACAGTAGATGAGGTAATAAAAGAAATAGGTGCTGAATATCCGGAAATTACAATACATATAGATGATAGTTTAGTAGGGAAAAAGATCCCGTATATGATGCTTCAGATAGAAGAAACAGACTTTCAGTTTATTAACAGAATGCTTAACATAATGAACTACAGTGTATCATGTCATCTGGGGAGTCTGGTATGCGGTCTTTTGGAACTCACTGTGTATGATCTTCCAATAGAAACTGAGTTTTATACAGCAATAAGGAAAAATAAAAATTTATTATATAAAATAAAAGGAACAAATCCATTTAATGTCGTGGAAAAAGTTAATATTATAGACGGAGAAAGTGAGGTAGTAAGGGTCGTATACAGCTCTGACATATGGATAGAAAATAACATAATCCAATGCGAGATGGTGCTGCTTGACTTGAATGAAAAGCAGCTAAGATATGACTTTCCACTGGTAAAAAACAGAAATATGCTGGGAAGAGTAATAGAAGGAAAGATAATGGAAGTGACTTCTGAGGAAGGAATTGCTGTGATGACTCTGGATTTAACAAGTGGTTTGGCAAAATTAACAGACAGAGAGTCTGTAGCATATCCTGATAAATATGCTGGTTCGTTTAAATTTCCTTATATGACACCAATGAGCCAGACAAATACCGGGTTTTGGCCGAGTCCTGAGGCAAATGACCAGGTAGTGCTTGTAATAGATGATTTTAACGAGTCATTATCATATGTGCAGGGAGCTGTAAATAATCCCGGGAATGGAAGGTTTAGTGATCCTACAGTAAGAAACTTTACATTGCCGCCGGATCCTTCTGTTATTTCTCCGGAAAATGCAGCGCCATATAATGAAATGGGTATAAAGAATTCTTCATCGGGGACTTATGGAAGAAAGGGAGACAGCAGCGGGAATAAGGCTGCTCATAAGAGCGGTGGAAGACCGGCAGCACATTTTCAGCTGGATAGCTCGAAGTTTGTGGTGGATGTGACGAGTTTTATAAGTTTGAGTGCTAAAAGCAGTGTTAGTATTAATTCACAGGATACGATGGGAATATCAGCTAAGAGTGTAATGGGGATATCTTCTGATAATGTGATGAATATAGACGGGAAAAATATGTTAACTGTAGGCGGATCGGCCGGAACAATTACTGTAAATTCTAAAGGACTGATGTTAGTGGGGTCGGAAGCAAGTATATTTGTTAATGCTACAGATAATATAGCTCATACATCTAAAGTTATCATGTCTTCAGGTTCGGATACTGCAACATATGGCAGTGGTTCAGTTGCTGTTATAACTGCTGATGATATAAAATTAAACGGGTAGGTGGAAAATGAAATATCAGATAGAAGCAGTCAGTATAGTGGAAAAGGAAGAACCAGTTGATATTACATTATTAAAAATGACATTGACTACAAGAATAGAAAAAGATGTCATGATCTTTCATATTTTAGATACAAAAATATATAATAAAAGTTTTTTTATTCAATATATGAATCCTTTTAATGCTGTTAGAGAGATAAAGATGGTTTTAGACAGAAATCAAAGAATACAAGGAGTGGTAAATTACAAAGAAGTGAGAGAAAAAACAGAGAAATATTATACTGAGATGGCTGATAAAATGAAAAAAGCAAATAAAAAAGACCTGGAAGAAATCTTTTTTGATATGGCTTATCAATCATTCCAGTATGAAGAAAATATAATAAGGGAGTTATTAAGAACAAGTTATTTCTATCCTTTTATTGGCGGAAATTACAGGAACAATGAAAGCGATAATATTTCACTGGAAGGATTTCTTCCCAACTATAATATTATAGAAAAACTAGAGAAAATATTTTTTAGAGATAAAAACAGCACATATATAAGAGGTGGTGTTGACCAGTCGAAAGTTTACGCATATTCATTAAGTGAACAAATGAAGGAATTAGGACTTGAATATAAACCGGAGATGCTTAATCTTTCTTCTGAAAGCAGGATTTATTATAAAGAACGGGAAATTGACAGGGTAGAATCGTATAAACAAGGAGGAATCAAAGGTTATTATCAAAAAAAAGAAAAGATATTTATAGACAGAATTTGAGGAGTATAAATGGGAGAAATTAAATTTGAGGAAGTATTTGTATGTCATCAGGCTTATATATATTGTCCATTTGGAGAATTTATACAGCCGGTAGAAGCTACTGTAAATGAGACAGCTACTTTTCAGGGGAAAAGAGTATTAACCAAAGATGATGACGTGGTTGGCAGGAATATTCATCCATTTAAAAAATGTGATAAAAAAGGTGAATGTCTGCTTTCAGGAACTGTTTCCTGGCAAAAAGCCAGAACAGATATAAAGGTAAACGGATCACGGCTGCTGACAGGGGAATCATACTTTATGTGTCCGCATGTGAGAGGTACAAAGATAGAATTTAAAGATGTAAAACAGGAACCGGGACCAGAAGTAGACAAGAGAAGCAAGTTAGAGATATTTACTGATGAAGCAAGCGGATTAATGAGTGCTCTTATGGGAATAAATGGAGTATTTCAAGCAACAGAAGGAGCAGTACAGGTAAAAAAAAGGTATGAAAATATTTATAATGCAACAGTTAAAGATGTAAAATATTTTTCAAAAGATAATCTTAGGACTCTTGAAGAAATATGGAGTTATTCATTACCAGGTCAGTTCACACATGGAGATCCATATTCAAAAGATATGAAAAGCTATATAAAGAATGAGGGGATATTTGCTTATGAAGAAGGAGAGGAGGGGTATTCGAGCGTAACAGGTAGCGTGCTGTCCTCAATGGCACTGGATGTTATACATCCTGCATACGGAGCAATGGAAGATGCGTATGATTTCAAGAATGCCTATAACGACGGAGATAAATTAGGTATGGCCCTTTCAGCAGTAGGTTTTATTCCTGTATTAGGTGCCGGAATAAAAAAAGGAACAGGTAAAGCAATGAAAATTGCCGGTGAATCAAAAATGCTGAAAAAGGGCTCTAAAATAGGAGATGCGATAGTAGACAGCAAAGCTGTGAAACTATTTCAAAATACTTTATCTGGAAAAGTAAATAAAGTGGTACGGGGATTTGGCGATACTTTGAAAAGTATAACGGAAGCCGGGTTAAATTTGAAAAAAAGGTTTGTGAGTTCTACAAAAGCTCTTAACAGAAAAATAAATATGGCAATTTGTAATTTGATCGAATCTGGATGTTTTGTAGGCGGGACTTTAGTTAATACTGAATATGGACTTAAGAAAATAGAAAATATTAAAATTGGGGAGAAAGTTTACACTTATGATTTAGTTAACAGAGAAGTAATTTTGAAAGAAGTAACAGAGACTTTTAATGAAAGAGTCAGTAAAATAATTAAAATAGAAATAGAAAATAATGTTATAATTGAAACAACTGTCGAGCATCCTTTTTATGTGAAGGATATAGGATGGGTGGAAGCTGGAAAACTGAAGGAAGGTGATAAATTATTTTCCAGGGAACTGGGAGATACTGAAATAGCAGCAGTTCGGGAAGATATATATTTAGACAGGGATGTATATAACTTACAATTAGAGGGGAATCATAATTTTTTTGTTTCTGAGTTGGAGCTGTTGGTGCATAACGATACAGCTTGTGCGGAGTTGCTTAAAAAGCTGGATGATGATATAGCTAAATTGATTAAAGAAGGGGCTTCTGAGGATGTTATAAATAGTTTAAGAAAACAGAGAAAGCATATTATAGAAAAAAATCTTAATGAATTTCTAAATGGTACTAAAAAATTTGATGATGTGCTTGATGATTATGCAAGATTATATGCTGATGTTGTTGATTCTAATGAAATATGGCGTTGGGAACGAGATATGATAGGTGGATCAGAACTAACTGCAAGACAAAGAAAGGCAATTAGAACAAAGGCATTTGATGACGGTTTATTACCAATTGTAGAGTTTAAAGCAGGTACGAAGTATCCAGACTTTGAAAAAGCTGGTTTAATAATTAAAGAAGATATGTTACCAGAAGAGTTGTGGAAAGCATCAGATAGACGTCAATTTGATTGGTTAGACAATAGATTAGTGGATGGGCGTCCTCGAGGAACTACTTGGAATCATTCAGATATAGCAGGTAGAATGGAATTGGTTCCATTTGGTATTCATAATGTAATAAATCATAGAGGTGGAAGAAGTCCTGGACAATGGGCTTATGTTTTAAGAAGATAGGAGAATGAAATGATAGAAGTAGATAAAAAAAGTATAGTATATCCATTACCAAGTAATGAAAGAATAGCTGATTTTGAAAAAGCGTATAGAATAGAGTTTCCGTCAGAGTATAAGGATTTTTTGAAAAAATATAATGGTGCAACATTGTTAACAAATATTTTGAAAATAAGAGATTTTGAATATATAGTAGAGAGATTTTTATGCTTATTAGATGAACCTAATGAAAATAAAATTGATGGTTGGTATGATTTAAGTGTTGTTTTGACACAGTTAGATGATCGACTAATTGAAGATGAAGATATGGTTGGAATGAACATAATACCAATTGCATCTATGTTTGCAGGAAATTTTATATGTCTGGATTATAGAAATAATAGTGATCCGGAAATTGTAATTTGGTTTCATGAAGAATCAGGTGAATTTAGTCCTGTGACTGATAAAATAGCTGATAGTATAAATGACTTTTTTAATATGTTGTCTAAAGATTAATAAAAATTTTGAAAGAGAGAGATTTTATGTCAGCTAAAAATAAGGAAATAGAATTAAAAGATGAAATTTATAATAATATTTTAGAATTGACAGAAACAGGAGATGAGTATTACGAAGAAGGTGAATTGAAAAAAGCTGAAAAAGCTTATTTAGAAGCATTGGAATTACTTTCTGAACCTAAATATGACTGGGAAGCAGGTACTTGGATTTATACAGCACTAGGAGATGTATATTTAGAGGAACAAGACTATTTAAAGGCAAAAGAAGTACTCTATGATGCTTTGAACTGTCCAAATTCTCAAAATCCTTATATTTATTATAATTTGGGAATTGCATTGTTTGAATTGGATGAGAAAGATAAAGCACAGGATTTTTTTATGAGAGTATATATGTTAGATGGAGAGACACTTTTTTTAGACGGAGAAGATAAATATTTTGAAAGTATAAAAAATGAAATAAGTAAAGATAGATCAATGGCAAAGAAAAAATTGGAAAAAACTGATAATGTAATTACAGATGAAGCAAATAAAAATTTTGAAGCAGTTCATTTTTATGATGAAATGAATATTGCATATGAAAAAGGAGACTACGATGAAGTTTTAAAACTCTTAAATAAAAAATGGGAGGAAATACCATTACCGAAAGAAAAGAATAAAGAAAGTCCTTACATATTAAGAAGTATAATTGAAATTTTACTTATAAAACATGATTATATGGAAGCAAAAAAAGTATGTGCTGATTATTTTGATTATGACTTTTTTATGAATGATTTTGGTGAAGGATATCTTTTGAGCGGGAAAATATTTTATGAATTAGGAAATAAAGAAGAAGCCAAAAAAACATTGTTATTAGCATATAAAATATCAGGTAAAAGATTATTCATGGATGAAAAGAATAAAAAATATTTTGAATTTTTGAAACAATATTTATAATTTATGTTAATATTGAAAATTAGATTTTGTTGTTTTATTGGAAGAGTTAATATTAGCTCTTCTAAATAAAATAATAAGTAGATGCAAGATAATACAATATTAGAAGGGTAAATGAAGAAAAATGGATAAATTATCAAATGCTGATTTGTAATATTATAAAAATGAGAAGTTATCACTATCGAGCATCCTTTTTATGTAAAGGATTATTGGATGGGTGGAAGCCGGAAAACTGAAGGAAGGTGATAAATTATTTTCCAAGGAACTGGGAGATACTGAAATAGCAGCAGTTCGGGAAGATATATATTTAGACAGGGATGTATATAACTTACAGTTAGAGGGGAATCATAATTTTTTTGTTTCTGAGTTGGGGTTGTTGGTGCATAATGATACTCCCTGTATGGAAGCTTTAAAAAAATTAGATGATGAAATAGCTAAGTTAGTTAAAGAGGGAGCATCAGAAGATGTTGTAAAAAAATTAACGAAAGAAAGAAATAAATTAGGGAAAAAATTAGATATATTAAATGATATATCAAAACATTTTGATTTAGAAAAAGCATTAGAATATGAAAGGAAAATTAATAATAATAATTTTTTCCGTCATGAAGTTGGAGATTATGGGGAAGAGATAGTAGGAGTAATAGGAAAAAATAATAATTGGGGAAAGGATATTTCAGAACAATTTCAGACGGGAAGAAATGGACTAGATAAGGTGTTTTTATCGGAAGGTCCACCACCTAAATTAACAATTATAGAATCTAAAGCGTCAAGAAAAGGAATTTATACATATTCTGATGTGCAGAAATTAGGTGGTGAGGGATATTTTAACAATATGTTAAATAGTAGTGATGCAAGATATAGGGGCTATGCAGAAAAATTACAAGATATTAAAGATGAATTCCCAGATCTTGTAGTTGATTATAAACGTGTTGAGACAAAAGTAAAAATAACAGATATAGGTTTTGGGGCAGAAGATGTGACTGTTAAAGATTGGAGTAATCCAATATATTAATTACAAAGGAGAAAAAATGAATAATAAAAAATTAGATATGGCATATAAAAGATACAAAAAAAATTTTATTGAGGGATATCCTATGCAAGAAATGGAAGCTAAATATGAAGAAGCAGAAAAAAAAATAAAAGATATAATAAAAAATAATGAACTGAAAAAGGATCATATATTTTTAACACGTTTGGCGAGAATAAGATTATATTATTTGACACTATGGAAACATATAAATTTTTTAGATAATAAGATGGATAAGCAATCATTAAAAAAAATACAAATTATAGTGTTTTTCCAATGTTTTTCACAAGAACTATATAAAGAACGTTATCCAAATATGCTTTTAGAGTATAATCTGAAATTTGTAGTGATAGCTTTGATACATTTTAATTTTTGGGGTTGGGAAAAGGAAGAAGGAATTTTATTAGAGTTTATAAAAAATAATATTAGTAGTAATATCTTAAACACTAATGACGATAATAAGCATGTATGGTTTCTTTTGGAGCTATACTTAAAATTTAAAAATGAAACTATTTTAGGAGTTAATGAAAATTTAAACTTAAAAGTGAAAGAAAATTTAATAAATAATGACATGAAAGCCAATATGATTCCTAATGATTTAGAGATATATGAAAAAGTGTTTAAAAATTTAAAAGCTGAAAATATTGATGGATTGATTAATGGAATGATAATTTATCATTCTGAAATGTTGAAAAACTTAGGAGAATATGGAGAATTTAGAGATTATGTGTATGGCTTTTATCCAATAGAAATTTTATATCTAATTCACATAAGAAAAAAGCTTGGATT
The DNA here is from genome assembly GCF_000024405.1 of Sebaldella termitidis ATCC 33386. NCBI lineage: Bacteria > Fusobacteriati > Fusobacteriota > Fusobacteriia > Fusobacteriales > Leptotrichiaceae > Sebaldella > Sebaldella termitidis. Next base: position 492,255 of record NC_013517.1, read on the forward strand.
GTCAGTTCCAGAAAAATTTGATGATTTTCTAATGAATACACCAGAAGCTAAAATGGAATTTAAAGAGAAAGAGCTATATCCGGAGATGGATGAACTTGTGGAAGAAATAGATAAATTTTACAGAAGAAATTATCCGGAGTATATACCAAATAAACACGGAGAATTGTTTAAATAGAATTAGAAGAAAGGGAAGTCATATGACAATAAATAAATTAGCAGAAATAATATTTAATGAAGCTTATGAAGTTTATGATAAAAATGATGTATGTATGGAAATTTTAGATTATGGGTTAGAAAATAAAAAGCTTCTGTATATTGATTATAAAGGGGAGGAGAATCAAGAAATAGTAAATTATATATTAGATTATGAATTTGAGAATGGGCTGGAACTCGCAAACGAAGAAGAACTAGAGTATCTTGAGGATTTTGATTATACAGAATTGCCGGAGAAAATAAAAGAAGTAAATAAAATAATAAAGAAAAATAATTATGGTTTATTTTCTTATCCAACATTTAGTGATTTTTATGCATTATTTTTGTCAGAGTTAAAAAATAAAGAAGAATTATTGAAAAGTGATATATGTATAAATTCTACGGATGAAAGAGTGCCTTTGGAGGCAAAAACAATCCAATATTATTAGAATGGTCAAAAAATGTTTTTTGTTGTTTTATTGGAAGAGTTAATATTAGCTCTTCTGAATAAAATAATAAGTAGATGCAAGATAATGCAATATTAGGAGGGCAAATGAAGGAAAATGGATAAATTATCAAATGCCGATTTGTAATATTATAAAAATGAGAAGTTATCACTATCGAGCATCCTTTTTATGTGAAGAATATAGGATGGGTGGAAGCCAGAAAACTGAAGGAAGGTGATAAATTATTTTCCAAGGAACTGGGAGATACTGAAATAGCAGCAGTTCAGGAAGATATATATTTAGACCGGGACGTATATAACTTACAATTAGAAGGAAATCATAATTTTTTTGTTTCTGAGTTGGGGTTGTTGGTGCATAATGATACAGCTTGTGTGGAAATGTTGAAAAAGCTGGATGATCAGATAGCTAAGCTGGTTAAAGAAGGTGGGGATATCCAAAGAGGCATTAAGAAAACAAAGAGAGAAGATAGTGGGAGGGATACTAAAAAATACAAAAAAGATATCATCGGGTAAAAATTTTAAAGATCATTTTTTAAGGCATAAAAAACTCCTTGAAAAAATTACTGGGGAAAAATATTCTAAATTTAAAGAGCATGATCAAGGAACATTGAATGCAACTAATATTAGATATAATATTTATAGAGGTGAAGGAATAACAATAGTGACAAAATCAGATGGTGAATGGGTAACTATTTTGGAGTCAGGAAAAGGTATGGACAAAAATATAAAATTTATTCAATAAATTGGAGTGAGATATGATAAAACATGATATAATTAAAATTTTAAAAGAGAATAAGATAGAAAATATTTATTATACAGGCTGTTTTGATATGGAAGATCAAGATTTTATAATTAATAGCAATTATGTATATTTTAAATTAGGAGAAAATTTTATTTGCTTTGAAGCAATTGAAAGTTATTCTAAATTGGAAATTTCAATTACTGATTCCATTATCTACAGAAATGACATAGAAGATTTTATAGATGGAAAAGTTGAAATTAGTGATCTTATATTAAAATCTATTTTAACTGACAATAAAGTAGTTCAAGAAATTACATTTTATAATTTATTTGAGAAAGAAAATTCTATTATTACAAATGTTCTAGCATGTGTACTTAATGATAAGGATTATATTTTTTTAGATCCGGGTTTTTTAGGTATAAAAGTTGGCGGTTTAGAACAAAAGGAGTTTTGGGAAAAAAATTCAAATAATAATGAAAAAATTAATATAGAAGAAGTTTGTATATAGTATTGTAGAAAGCGGTGAAAATGTTGAAAGAAAAAATAATGGAAATATTAAGTACGGATACATTAGAGAATTTATATTTTTCTGGGGATTTTGATGAAAATATAAGAGAATTTATAATTAATAAAAAAAAATTATATTTAGAATTTAGTAAAAATATTATTTGTGTTAATAGTGATGAAAATATTTTAAAATTGAGTATAGTATTAAATAATAAATTTGAAAACCAACCAAGAGTGAAAATCAATGAAATTGTATTTATTAATTCTTTAATAGAAGAGAGAAAAGTAGTTGAAGTGACATTTGATAATCTTTTGTACAAAATGGATGAACTGCTAGTTGAGGGATTAATGTTAGAACTTTCTGATCATGAATATATTTGCTTAAAACCAGCATTTTTTGGTATTGAGATATGTAAAAATAAGAGTTGATATAAATATCAGCTTTTTAAATAAACGATAATAAATATTTAAAGTAGAGAAAGCGTTGGGAACAATGGGGAAAGAATTTGATAAAGGATATAATGTAATTTTAGATACAAGAAACTTAACAGAAAAACATCTGAATGAATTGATTAAAGCTATTGAAAAAAAAGGTGTAAGTAATAGGGTTATATTTTATCCATGATTTTAAAGTTAAAAGTTAGAGGTGATCAATTTATGTTTGAAAAAGACGACATAATGAAAAAGTTAGAGAATCATTTGATTTTTAGTAAAAGCTTAGGAGTGGATGGGGAAAGAATGGAAGAAGAAGGGATAGATTTTAGAGAATATAATTTAAAAAATTATATTCTAACTGAAGGAATCTTTTATAATTGTAATTTTAGTAAGATGAATTTAGAAGAACAAGATTTTTATAAAACTATACTTGAATATTCTGATTTTAGCGAGTCAAATTTACAGAATGCATATTTTGTAAAATCAGAAACTAATAATGCTATTTTTGATAACGCAAATTTGATTGGAGCAAATTTTAGCAAATCAGATTTGCTAGAGGCTAGCTTTATAAATTCTAAATTAAATAATGTGAAATTGATATTCACTACATTGATACGCACAAATTTTACTAATTCTAATTTAGTAAATGTTGATATTAGTGATTCATATATAGAAGAAACAATTTTTACAAATGCTATTTTGACAGGTATGAAAAATCTCAATCAAGCATTTGTACATTCTATAAACATAGGCACAATAGAAAAACCAATTATTTTGAAAGAAAAAAAGGCAAAAGAGTGGCTTAAAAATAGAGTGTAATTTTTAATATTGTTGGTGTTATAATAGTTTATTGGACACGAAAAAGTTGATTATCTAAAAAAACCTAAGAAAACAAAGGAAAGGGAATCCGTGGGATAATACAGGAATAGAGTCGTTTCATGCGTCGTTAAAAAAGGAGTTGATTTATGCAGGAGTCCAAAAAAGTTATAAAGAAATGAAAGCAGAAATATTTGAATATATAGAAGGTTGGTATAATACGAGAAGAATTCAAAAAAGACTTGGCTATTTATCCCCAAGAGAGTATTTGAAGAAAAAATATAAGGAGACAAAAACAGACAAGAAAAATGTGTCCAACTTATTGAAATAAGTCCAGGGAGAGTGGGTCAATTTTACATTGAATATTAAATAAATGAAAGGAAAGAAAAATGGAAATAAATTCGTATATTTTAAAACCTGGACACGGGACAGTACCATTAAAAACATATAATGATTTTATAAATGTGAATGATTCAGACGGCTTATTAGAAATAGAAGATTTTTTAGATGATTTTTATTTAGATGGGGCAATTGAAATAAAATATGAAGAACAAATATTTTTGGATATTAATAATTGGGATTTGATAGATCAATTATGGAGTTATATTTTGAATTTAATTGAAAAATATATAGAAAATGATAAAAGTAGGGTATATTTTCCTGATTCACCTAATGAAATTTGCATGGAAAAAGTAAATAGAAATGGTATGATGCTAGCGATTACAACAGATAAAAAAAGAAAAATAATACAAAATGAGAGAAAAATGATTGAGTTATTATTAAGAGAGGCGAAATTTTTCTTTAACAATATATCAATATTAAGAGATTATAAACAAGAGAGTTTAGAAGAAGTAGAACGAATAGAAGTTATAGAAAAAAAATTAATAATGAGAAACAGTTAATTTTATTATTTTCTTGGAAGAGTTAATACTAGCTCTTCTGAATAAAATAATAAGCAGATACAAGATAATGCAATATTAGGAAGACAAATGAAAGAAAAAAGGATAAATTATCAAACGCTAATAGGAAATGTTTTTGAGTTAAAGTATATGATGGGAAAATATGCTTTATTGTTGAATAATGAATTGTTTAGCGGGAAACTTATTTTAGAGTATGATAATGGGAATCTTCATTCAAGCGGAATTATAAAAAACGGATTTAAACATAAAGAATGGATAACATGTTATGAAAACGGGGAAGTACAGATAAAAGAATTATTTACAGCCAATCTGCACCAGGGCGAATATTTAGAATATCATAAAAATGGAAAATTAAAAGGAAAAAGTTTTTTTATGTTTGGAGATTCACATGGGGAATAGAGAATGTACTATAGATGAGATAAGTAAGCATTTTGATTTAGAAGAAGCTAAAAAAATATGAGAGAAAGATAGATACTTCAAAATGTTTTGATCTTGATAAAGGATATTTCAGAACAGTTTCAGATGGAAGATTATTTGAATAGGATGATTAAAGAAGGAGACGGCAGATATAAAGACTTTGCTAAAAAATTGAAAAATTATGAAAAAAATATCCGGGTTTACAATATGAATTTATTAGAGTAGAAACTGACATAAAAATAACTAAAATAGGATTTGGAGTAGATGAGTTAAAAGTAAAGGATTGGAATAAAATGTAAATAAAAGAGGTGTTTATTAGATGTCATATAGAAAAAAAATAGATATATCATATAAAAGGTATAAAAGTAATTTTGAAAAAAAAATTAGGTTTGAAGAAATAGAAGAGGAATATAATGAAATTAAAGATGAAATTTTTGGAATAATTAATTCAAATAATTTAAATGAAGATCATATTTTATTAATAGATTTAGATACAATATATCAATACTATATTTCAAAATGGAAAAAAAATGTTTTGATAGAAAATAAAAAAGAAACAATAGAGTTGAAAAAAATGCAGGTAGCTGTATTTTATACATGTATAGTACAAGATTTATATAAAACCCGTTATCCGAATATGAGATTACAATATAATTTTAGGGATATTGTGTTAGCATTAGTGCATTTTAATCTTTTTGGATGGACAAAAGAAGAAGATATTTTGTTTAAATTTATTACAGAGAATATTGGAAGTAATATACTAGATATGAATGATTATAATACTCATGTCTGGTTTCTTTTAGAATTGTATTTAAGATACACTAATAAGACTATACTAGGCACAAATAAAAATGTAAATTTGATGATAAAAAAGGAACTATCGGCTAAGGATTTAAATACTAATTTTATCCCGGATACTCTGAATGTTTACGAAAATACTTTGAATAGTTGGGAAACAAAAGATTTAAAAGAAATAACAGAATTAATGAAACAAATGATTGAATACCATACAATTAAAGCAGAAAATATAGGAGATTTAGATGAGTTTACAAATTATATTTATGGATTCTACCCAATAGAAATTTTGTATCTGATTCAAATAAGAAAAAAACTGGGATTGTCAGTTAGTGAGGAATTTGATGATTTTCTAATGAATACACCAGAAGCTAAAATGGAATTTAAAGAGAAAGAGCCATATCCGGAGATGGATGAACTTGTGGAAGAAATAGATAAATTTTACAGAAGAAATTATCCGGAGTATATACCAAATAAACACGGAGAATTATTTAAATAGAATTAGAAGAAAGGGGAGTCATATGAGAATAAATAAATTAGTAGAAATAATATTTAATGAAGCTTATGAAGTTTATGATAAAAATGATGTATGCATGGAAATTTTAGATTATGGATTAGAAAATAAAAAGCTTCTGTATATTGATTATAAAGGGGAGGAGAATCAAGAAATAGTAAATTATATATTAGATTATGAATTTGAGAATGGGCTGGAACTCGCAAACGAAGAAGAACTAGAGTATCTTGAGGATTTTGATTATACAGAATTACCAGAGAAAATAAAAGAAGTAAATAAAATAATAAAGAAAAATAATTATGGTTTATTTTCTTATCCAACATTTAGTGATTTTTATGCATTATTTTTGTCAGAGTTAAAAAATAAAGAAGAATTATTGAAAAGTGATATATGTATAAATTCTACGGATGAAAGAGTGCCTTTGGAGGCAAAAACAATCCAATATTATTAGAATGGTCAAAAAATGTTTTTTGTTGTTTTATTGGAAGAGTTAATATTAGTTCTTCTGAATAAAATAATAAGTAGATGCAAGATAATGCAATATTAGGAGGGCAAATGAAGGAAAAAAGGATAAATTATCAAACACCGATAGGAAATGTTTTTGAGTTAAAGGATATGATGGGAAAATATGCTTTATCACTGGAGAATGAATTGTTTACCGGGAAACTTATTTTAGAATATGATAATGGGAATCTTCATTCAAGCGGAATTATAAAAAACGGATTTAAACATAAAGAATGGATAACATATTATGAAAACGGGGAAGTACGGATAAAAGAATTATTTACAGCTAATTTGCGTCAGGGAAAGTATCTGGAATATCATAAAAATGGAAAAATATCTGTAAAAGGTCTATTTTTAAATGGTATGAAGACTGAGAGCTGGAAATGGTATCATGAAAATGGAGTTTTGAAAATGATAGGTTCGTATATAGCAGGAAATAAAACTGGGGAATATAAAGAATACTCTGAAAATGGGAAACTCATCAGAATAGCACAATTCCTTGATAATAAAGAACATGGAGAAGGAATTTGGTATTATGAAAGTGGAAAATTAAAGGGGAAAAGGCTTTTTATGTTTGGAGATTCGCATGGAGAGCAGAGAATATACTATGAAAATGGTAATTTGAAATCAGTTGGTAAGTATATTAGGGATGAAAGAGTGGGGGAATGGAAAGAATATTATGAAAACGGGAATTTGAAAATAATATCAAATTGGACGAATTCAAGACAAAATGGAAAAGCATATGAATATTATGAGAGTGGTGCGATGAAGGCAGCTGCTAATTATCATAGAGGAAGGCAGCATGGGGAAACAGCTTTTTTTCATAAAAATGGAAATAAAAGAAAAGTAGAGATGTATAATAATAATACACTGGATGGAAAATCATATGTGTATGATGAAGAAGGAAATTTGGAAAAAGAATTATTTTATAAAAATGGAAAGATAAACGGTTTGGTAACAGCCTATTACTCAACTGGTAAAGTTAAATACAAAGCTCATTATAAAATGGGTGTTATTTATGGAGAATACAAAGCTTTCGATAAAAATGGAAATTGTACAGAAAGAGGCTTTATAGATGAAATGAATAATATTTTTGATATAAAAGCAATAGAGATAAAAAAGGAAATTAAGAAAAAAGAAAGAGCTGTAATTAAAAATATTGAAATAAGAAAAATAGAAAAAGAGAAAGTGACAATTAGAGAAGATAAAAAAGAGGTAAATTATTATAAAAGTATAATTCAACCGGAAGAGCCAAAACAGAATATAAGAACAGAAGGCAGTCCTTTTCTAAGATATGATGAAGTTTTGGAATTAAGGGAAAAGAATAAAAAAGCGCTAGGAATAATTGATTTTAATGATTGGAGGGATATGTTTGATTTAATTAATGAAATAAAAGGTTATATAGAGAATAGAGATATGGAAAGAGCTGTAAATAAAATTTTAATACTTTCAAATATTGATAAACAATTGGCAGAGAATAATTCAGCAGTAAAAAAAAATTTATCTGTATTATTGAAAGAAACGAGTAGATTTTTTATGGTTAAATCAAAAGATTTTGAAGAATATTGGGGATTTTTTGAAGGAAAGGAAAAATTAAAAACGGAATTTGTAAAAAGTATTGAAGGTTTGAAGGAAAAATTCGGGATAGGAAGTTAAAAAAAACTAATTATGTGTAAATAAGAAAGTTGGGCAGAATTTCCAAATCATAATAAAATAGTGCTAACTTAAATATTGTGATAGTAAAATTTATGAAAAAAATAGACAATGAGATATTTTCGTGAGACTAACAATAATTATTTATTTATAAAAAGAGTCAGAAAAATTTCAGTATTAAAAAATATGAGGAAGTGTAAATATGGATGTATTCAAATAAAAAAGACTTGCTAATAGTATATTTGATTATTTTAGAATTTGGGCTCCAATGAAAGATTCAACACTTGTATCGGGATGTTTAAATGAGTTTAGTTTTAGAACTGAGGAAGAAAAAAGAGGTGGAATAGCAGTCTTAGAAGTGCTCTAATTAATTAGAGCATTTTTTAATAGTAAGGAAAGTAAATTTAAAGTTAATGTATTGAAATCAAGAAAAATAGATAAAACAAGAAATTTTGATATATATGAGATATGAATAAGGAGCGTAAGCTCCTTATCTATTAAAAAAAAACATCACAAAATAATCTAACAGAGTTAGATTAAAAAAAATCAAATATATATTCTGGTTGGTGGATATAAGTAATGATAAAATTCTGAGACTTTCATTTTAATATTACATTTAGGGCAAACAAAAGGATTGATACCAAAGGTATTGAATATTTGTCTTTCATACCATGGAAAATTTGAAGAAACAGCAGAAGTTTTAAATGCTTGAATAGCGTTAGTGAGTTTATGTGATTTTCTTCTGGCGTAAAACCCAAATCTGCTGATCATTTTAAAGTTTTTAGGAGGCAGGTGAATAAGGATTTGAGTAATAAATTTGGACAAAGGCATGGTAACTAAAGTTTTCTTTTTATCTAGTTTAAGATCATAAAAAAAGAAAGAAACAGAATCATGGGAAATATTAGAGATTTTGTATTCAGCAATAGGAGCTCTAGCAAGATACCGGCCAAGATATTTAATGATTCCCTTGTTGTTGTTAATATTCCCGTTAGCAACATCAAAGAAGAATCTTTTATCAATTTTGTACATTAGACTGACAGTATTTTTAGCTTTTAAACGAATATGTTCGTTAGGATATTTACCATTTGAAATAATATCAAGAAGAAGGAATTTCCATTGTCTAGCGATTGATTCAGCGTGAAAATATCGAAAGTTAACAAAGTGAAAAAATTTATTAAAACCGCCAAGAGAGAGAATAGCATGAATATGAGGATTCCACTTGAGGTCTCTGCTAAAGGAATGAATAACAGTAATAAGTCCGTAATGAATGACATCAGAGGGAGTAAAGTATTGATAGAAAGATTTAGGAATTTTGTTAACTCTTAGATTTTTACGATGAATATTATGAAATTGATATTTAAAGATATGATTAACAGCCAAAGGAAGTTTAGAAAGAAGAGTTCTGTCATAGAAGAAAAATTCTCTGCATTGTTTAGGAATAGTAAAAAGGACATGTCTGTGAGGACAGTTGAGAATATCCTTTTGAAAAGAAGATCAATGTTATGTATAATGTTATTGCTGAAGATATATTTCAGTTTATTCTGTATAGTTATTTTACTAGTCATAAAACAATTATACAAGAAATCAGCCGGATTTTGAATCCGGCTTTTTTAAATTTAATTCCATATGAAAATCATTATGCAGCGATACATTATAAACTTTTTTCTAAGATAATCTAAAAAAATGAATACAGTGTTTATAGTATTTTGACCATTTCGGGCAACAAACGTTTGGTACATGGATTTTTATTCCTGAAGAACTTTTTAGTTTAATCTTATTTTATATAAAAAGCTTTCTGATCACAAAATCCGTAAGCGGATTTATTGCACTGTAACATATGGGGCAATGCATGAGGTAAGAAGCTTGGGAGCTTCTATTTATAAATTTAGAGGACTATATATAAAGGACAGATGATACCTCCTTGACACTGCCGTATCCTTAAAAAAGGGTGATTTTAACACACCCTCCGTATGCTCTTTTTTCAAAAAGAAAATGGCGGATTGAAATTTGATGTTTCAAAACCGCCGTAAGGTTACTGTATTTTGTTTTGGCGCATAGACACTTGCTCTCGCCAAACAACGTTTTTTTATTTCCCGTTATCGTGAGCAAGAGTAACACACGTGTATTATTCCCGCAACAAAGCATATAGTTTGCTGTCATAGAGGTGACCATTCTTATATACCGCCTTTTTTAGCACGCCCTCTAATTCAAAACCGTTTTTTTCAAGAAGCCTGCATGAACCCAAATTATGAGAAAAGACGGTTGCATATAATCGGATGATATTGCGATTTTGGAATGAAAGCTGCACCATCTGTTTTACAGCTTTTGTCATGATCCCTTTTCCCCAGTAATCTTCTCCAAGCCAGTATCCAAGTTCTGCGCTTTTCTCATAAATATCAGAACCTACTGTAATACCGATACCGCCCACCGCTTGACCGTCAATGACGATTGCAAGGTTGCGAATTTTCTGTAAATCTTGCGTTTGGCAAAATTCAATAAAGCGCACAGCATCTTCTTCCGTATAGGGGTAGGGAAAGATATTTCCCAAATTTCGGGAAATGATCTGGTTATTTGCATGATGTACCAAGTCGTGAACATAGTCTAAAGACCATTCTTTTAATTCCATAAATTTTCTCCTAAAGCAATAATAACCTTTCCAAACCAAGACCACTTATTAAACACCGATTTTTTTTACTCCCGGTCATTTTGCCAATCCAATCAACAAAACCACCATCGCCGATCTCAATTTGCTCGTTATCTTTTTGCATATAAATCTTAAAATTGATTCCTTTGTAGTAGTTGTTGTTCTCACTATCTAGAACAACAGAAATAGGAGTGTCAGGAAACATCTCTTTTGTAGCAGAGTACATTTTTTCAAAAAAGTCCTCATAGGCTGTATATCCAGTTCGCCGTCTTAGCACAATCGTCATTTTACGATGGTATCTTGTCTGTATTAAATTATCATAGAATTGAAGATGGTGCTTTAACAGCTCCTTTTCACACAGATAAGAACCCTTATCCTGTGCGGTGGATACAATGCAAAAAATCCCAAAATGTGCATATTGATTTTCGCCTTCCCACTTCTGACCTCTAACTACGCGTGTCGTCGTTGCATAGTGTGTACAGCGGGTATGGTCAATTTGGTTGTTCAATATATCATTGGAAAGCATGATTGCCAGAATATTAGACGGATCGGAAAGCACCTCAACATTCCGTACCGCACTTAATACATTGTTTTGGTTTACACAGCCAAACACACTACAACTTCCAATCGGTGCAACCGGGGACAATAATTTGTTTGTAATTCCGGCTTTTGATGTCATTGATAATAGTTCAAGTTCCAATTGGTGCAGTTTAATCGGGTCAAAGCTGCTCGGAGCAACAAAGCGATTTTCCCTGAATGTATGCAGGACTTTTTGTGGTGTGGATTTCGCTGTTCTTAGTGAAAACAGTTTCAATAAAATAGAATTGAAGTCTGCTGTATTCAAAGAACAAATTCTGTCGAAAAAGTCCTGTATTTCTATTTTTTGTAATATTCTTTTGCAAATTTTGTCCATGAAAATCTCTCCTTTTTTCAGTATAGCAAAAGTGAGAAATTCTATCGAGGTCAATTGACCCGCCATTATAAATATGGCACACTTTTTTGGAGTTTTGCCATATCCTTAATCAAAAATGTGTTGTTACTATATGAAATTATCCCCTCGCTCTCACAAGTGCTGATAGCCCTATTTAAACTCCGAATAGGGGTGTTAATTTCCTTTGACAAATTTGCTTTTGTGAGATTTTGCAAAGTGCCTCGCCGATAATGTAATAGAATACTTCTCAAAAGTCTTTCTTTCACGGTAAGGCTTAGTAAATGTTCTACCAATTCAGTGTTTATTATCAATTTATTTGCTAATTCCTTAATTAAAAATTTAGTAGCCTCAAAATCAGATTGTAACCATGATAGGAAGTCTGTTTTATAAAGTCGTTTGGCAATACATGATGTAACGGCTGTAATCTCAACTGGTTTCCTTCCATCGTAGAATGGTTCTATTTCACCAAAAAAACTTCCTTTTTCATAAAAATACAGAGTAGCAAATGTTCCGTAAGGGCTTTGAATATACGCCTCAGCAGTGCCCTCTATCAAGAAATAAATGTAGTTGTTCTCCTGCTCTGCAAATAATATTGTTTCATTGGGATTATACATTTTAGTTTCCAACTTCTCTTTCACACGGTTAGGTATAATATCATAAAAAAACATTGTACTCTCCTCTTGTTATTCAAAAATATTACCATAAATATTGGTGTAAAGAAAACGCCTAAATTATCTTCAAGCAACCAATATTTTATTCGTATTTTAACTTTTTTCTTCTTCCATCACTGGGCTTTTACGCGTCTTTAGGCCTTGGTTCGTTTGGTTGTTTCATATAAAACCCCTTTCTATAATAAATATATTATATCACGGAAAATTAGAGTACAAAGACAGCTGAAAATATAAACTGATTTTTTTAATTTTATTTTATATAATAATCATTATGGAACTTAGTCTTATGAATATTTTTATAAGATAATATAAAAAAATGAATTCAATGTTTAAAGTATTTTGACCATGTCGGCCAGCTGCAGCCTGGCATATGAGTTTTTATTTCTGAAGAACTTTATTATTTAATTTAAAACTAATCAAAAAATGAAAATAAAGTTGACATTGATACGAAAAAAACTAAAGGACAAATTGCATTAGATCAAATGAGAAGTATAAGCTCTGTTAGAATAGTCAAGAAATTAGATATCCTAAAAGATGAAGAAACTAAGAAGAAAATAACAGAAACATTTGAAATAATTTTTGAATGAGGTGATTCAATGCTTTAAATAAATGGTGCGGTAGACAAATTTCCGAATATATTCACGCATGTTCGGTAGTTGATCTAAATCCAAAAATGAACTAAAAAAATGGAATTGATTTTTAAAATAAATTTCAATATTCAAAAGGAGAAAAAAATGACAAAAGTGAAAATATTTGAAAGTTTCATTCACAGTTCTTTAGAAAGAGATATAAACAGTACGTTAGAAGGATATTATATAATATCGTCAAGCATATGCACCGCAATTACGAACAACAGGGTTTTATATACTGCAATAGTAGTATATGAGGTGGACTAAATGAAGGACTATGATAAATTTAAACAAAAAATATATAGGAAAAATTAGTAGACTTGAAAAAGGAGAATATAAATAAATTAAAGACAGTTGATATCAAGTAGTAGTTTTTTTTAATTTAATTTTATACAAAAAGCTTTCTGATCACAAAATTCACAACTGGATTTATTGCACTGCTACAAATAAAAGAATAGCAGACAAGACATCTTGAGGAAGTATATCCGATAAGTATTTATGGATACAATACATTACAGTGTAAGACAGGACGGAATGAATAGTAAAAAATCAGTATATATACTAATAGGAATAAATACGCGAGGAGAAAAGGAGATATTAGGATTCTGGCTAAATATATTGAATGAGATAGGAAGCAGAGGAGTACAGGATAATCTGATAATATCAGTAGATAATTTGAAAGAATTTAGTGGAGCAATAAAAAGTAAATATCCAAAATCAGAAATACAGAAATGTATAGTACATCAGATAAGAAACAGTATAAAATATGTAGCTTCAAAAGACATGAAGGAATTTACAAAAGATTTAAAACAGGGATAAAAATCTCTGTATATATTATTTTTATTGATTTATCTAGAGATTTACACAGAAATTGGGACATTTTCAAAATTTCATATCTTAACTCTGTGTAAACTTTTTTGGGGAATTCTACTTTTTTTATTTCAAAAAATAAAGGTCTTATTTCCCAATTAAAAATATTACTGGTTAGAGAAAAAGCGGAATAATTCTGATAGTCAGAAAAGTGGATAAATCCGGAACTTAATAACTCTAAAAATAGTATTGAAGAAAATTGTTAGGGGGAACTTTGGCGCACTTGAGTGCGCCACTTTAAAAAAACTAAATTTAGAATAGAATCTTAATGTTATCAGTATCTTTGATAACTATTTTTTTATTAAGCTCATCTACCAAATATTTGTCTCTATTAGGACATTCAAAATATAAATTCAATTTATCCTTATTTTTTCTTTTTAATGTTTTCTTTTCATTAAAAATTTTATTCATATCAAAAAAATCCACTACTTTTTCTAGATATTAGTTAATGGTAATATCTTTTAAGTTAAAATTTCTTATATCTGAATAACTATTTAGTATTTCAGATTCACTTCTTGTACGAGTAAATGAGTTTCCATTAAATCTTGTTATAAAGTCATTTGTTTTTCTGTTACCTAATATTCTAAATCTCAGATTTTCATAAATGCTACTTCCAATATCTTTTATATTCCATAATTTCTAATTTTTACTATTTGGAGAATCAGAATAAACAAACAATTTCTCATGCTCTCTTTCAATTCTAAAGATTTTGCCATTTTTTATTTTAACAAGATCATTTAGAGAATTGCTTGAAAATATTTGACATTCATATACTTGGTTTTCATTAATTTTAGATGCAGCATGATCTGATAAAACTTCTCTTTCTTCTAAGTTTCAAGCTAAAAAATAATTTTTATACATATTTTCATTATATTTCCCATAGTCTAATTTTATAACTTTAATATCTATATTATCATTAATATTTTTAATATAAATTTCAAAAAAATTCTACTATATAGGATGTATAAAACTTTCCAATTTATATTATTAATTTCAAAAACTTCTAATTCTTCTTCTTTCAGTTGATTCAAGAAATCATCAATTATATGTGGAACAAGACCTGTACTCAATTCTCTAAAAAAATCTCTGTCTTTATCATTCGTTAAATTTTTTTATGCTTCTTTTAGTATTTTTTATATATTCCAAGCTTCTTCTCCTTATATAGTTAAATTTAAATTCTGTAACCATAGTCAATATATTCTTTTAAATTGTAATTTTCTCTCATTGTTTTTTTGACCAAAAAGCTTTCATAATATTGATTATTTTCTTTAAAAACATAATAGCCTTTGATACCTAATGTTAAGTTTAAAGATTCATACATAGGTATTCTGTAAATATCTCTTAAATGTGCGTAAAATTTATTTTTACTAATTATTTCTTCATCTAATTCACCAACAAATTTCAATAAAAAACCATTGTTCGGCAGATTTACTATTTCTGTATTTAATACCATTGGAATAAACTGCATTGGAATAAGGTCACCAATTGTTATTTTTATATTATTATTGTTTAAGTGTTTATTATAGACAGGAACAAACATGGAATTTGTAATTCCGTTAAATTCAAATAACAAATGCATTTTTTCCATCTTTAATAGTTCCTCATAAGACATAATTGTAGATAAATTATCTGATGAATTTACAGGATCGTATGTTAATAAAGCAATTTTTTCTTTTTCTAAGTTATTTAAAATTTCTTTTCGATTTTCAATGTTACTTATTCTTCCACTGGCAGAAAGTTTAAATAAATAGTCATTTCCTATAACTTTATTCAAATTATCTAAAAAATTATTAATTTTAATATTCTTATATTCCTTAAATCTTACTATATTATTTTCAAAAAAAGCAAGCATGATCATAGTATCGGTGAATACCTTTTCATTTATTCCTTCTTCCATGTCTATTTCATGGAGAAATGAGATTGCTTTATAATTTATTCTCACATTAGCAGGAAGATTTAATTTATAGTTATTTATCACATTTCCTCCAGTAAGTATGCATTTTTTATATATCTTTCTTTACAATATTTTATTTCAATTTCTCTGTTACACCTTCTTACAAGTTCTGCTTCTTTATATATTTCAATATGATAATTAATGTCAAAAGTAAAGTTTTCTTGTTTTAATTCCTCTGTAATTTTAGAATTTTTTTTATAAATTTCCATAAACTTATAAAAATCAAATAATATATCATCAAGTTTACCATACATTTTATAAATAATGCTTTTCTCTTTATATACTGTTTCTTTTAAATAATATCTAAGTGGAAGTGACATTTCTGGTATGATATTTTTTATTTCCTCTGTTATATATTCTTTTTTAACTTCATTGTATTTAGAACTAATAATACAATTAAAAAATATTTGGAAAAATGGTATATGAGAGATAAGATTTTTTAACTCATATTCATTAGCTAATATTTTTTCTGATTCATGTAAAAATTTTAAAAATCTGTTGCTAAATTGTTGAGTATACAAGTTATTAAAAATTTTCTGTATTTCAGATATATTTATTATTTTATATAATTGAAAATTTCTATCAATAGATATTTCCAAATATTTAAGTATATTATAAAACAAAGTTTCCAATTCAGAAATTTTTCCGTTATATATTTTTACATCATTATTATAAAAGAAAAATTCTTTAAAGTTATTGCTTTTATTAATTATATTCAAAAGTTCATAGCTTTTTTCGATCTTTACTTCTTTTCTTTCCTTTTCTTCAATGGTATGCGTAAATTTATATTTAATAGGCATATCATTCTCCGTCCTTAATTATTATTTTGTTTTCTTTTATCAATTTATTATATTCATAATACTCTTCTGAAGTATCTATTAATATTCGATTGGTATTTCTTGTATTTGAGTTTGCCAGATCGATTATTTTTTTAGCTTTTGCAAAATCACTGGGATCTCCTGATTCTAGAAATTTACTGTAGCTTTTTCCACCCTCTACAGTATCTATTACAAGTTTTGCTGTATCATAATATATTAATATTTCATCAGTTTCATGTTTATGATCATTATAAATATCAGAATATGATTTTCCAGTTCCGACTGTTGATGAATAAGAACCACAAAATACAGCTTCCTGAGCTGGTTTTAACAGCTAGCTTAAAGGTGGCATCAGATCAGTGGGAGTTCCGGAAGCACGGCATATATTTGCTTTTATAGGATGTTCTTTTTCATATTCTTTTAAATAAGCTTCCTTAGCTAATTTGGTCTGTACGATTTCTCTTACTATACTGTAATTTTTACCTGTAATTAATTTATTTATTGAAGAAATTCCACCATCCACAGCATACACTAATTTTACAGACGTATAAGTTATAGTACCGACTGCACCGCTGGATGCTGTTGCTGTACCTAATCCCTGAGCAAGAGAAATAATTTTTTTAACCCCATTATATGCAGATAAAGCATCCATTGCTTTTATATATCCTTTTATAAATATATTATTGGTATTAGGGTCAACTCCGTAATACGGAGCCCTTTCACTCCACCACATCATAGCTCGGATATCTCCTAATTCTTCCTGACCATTTGACATAAATACAAGCTGTAAAAGATCTTTTCCGTGATCAACAGCTTTTTGACATTTTAGTCTTGAACCCATTAAAAGAGGGTAGCCGCCGTTTACTTCAATTCCATCATAATAACTAATCCATTCAACAGGTTCTAAAGTACATGGAGCACCATCAATAGGACATTTGAGTTTTTCATATCCGCTGAAATATTTTATATCAAGATCAGTAGTAAGAGCCAGTGGAAGAAGCCCAAAAAGAAAAACATTTCTGTCTGATGGTAAGCTCATAGTAATTAAAGGTGTAGCACCATTATATGGATTTATATTAGATGACTGTGAATAGGTATGATATCCCAGTTGTTCCTTACAGGTTAATGTAGCTCCGTCACTTATTAGCCTTTCTCCTGAGGTATTATCAAGGTCGTGGGTTGTGATATCATTTTGCCCAGTGATATCTTCGTTCGTATAAAATATCATATATTTTATATCTATATTATCCAAAAACATCTACTTCTCCTTTAGTTCTTTCAGTTTTTTCTTTGAATTTTTGTAACCTGATTTTGCAGATTTTTTATACCAATAAACAGCTTTTTCTATGTTATTTAAGTTTTCTTCATATAAAATTCCTAAATTATATTGGGCAGCTAAATTACCTTGCGTTATCGCTTCTAAATACCATTTTTCTGCCTCATTAAAATCACCTGTTTTTTTGTAAATAATACCTAAATTATTTTGTGAATCACTATCCTTATTTTCAGCAGCTTTCAAATACCACTTTTCTGCTTCTTTATACTTTTGTTGCTTCAAATATAAATAACCTAAATTTTTCCACGCTTTTAAGTGATTTTGTTCTGCAGCCTTTAAATACCACTTTTCTGCTCCATTAAAATTGCCTTGTTTATATAATCTTACTCCTAAGTTATTTTGAACACTTGCCTCCCCCATCTCAGCAGCTTTTACTTCCCATTCCTTTATTTTTTCTTCATCTTTTTCTGAATTATACAATTCATATAATTTGACTGCTCCTCTTACATCCCCTAGTTCATATGCTTTTTCAAAGTATCTTATTGCAAGAGCCTTATTTCCATCACCATATGAAGCAATTCCCGAGATTAACAAAGAGTCTAACTCACCGGGCTTTGTTCCGTCTACCTGACTCAGATATTCTTCACTTGCTTTTGATATTACGTCATTTCTACTGTTTTGCTTTTCACAAAATAAACCTAGTAATGCTAAAAAGATAATTAGTAGAAATTTTAAATACTTTTTTTTCAAGACTGTCACCCCTCACTTTCGTATTAAATAATTTTGTTTTTAGTCTATTTATTTATTATTACATTACCCCCGCCATTTATATTATATATTCCTCCTGATGTTGCAACTGTTTTCCCACTGGAAACCTGTGAAATTTCCTTTGCTATTGTTGATTTTACACCGCTGGAAATTTCTGTAATGTTTTTAGTATTAGCTGTATAATTCTCTGCTGTCATATTTGCATTTGTAGTATTCATGATCATATTATTTTTAGAATTCAAACCAATAAAGTCTGTTGTATTAACACTAAAAACTTTGCTATTTAATTGAAAATTAAACATTGGAGCACCGCCTGCACTATCATCACCTGATAAAGTGTAATTTCTTATATTAGGGTTACTAAATCTTTCACTTCCGGGATTATTAACAGCACCAGTAACATAAGAAAAATTCTCATTATTTTGTGGAACATAAATTGTAACAATATCTCCTTTTTCCGGGGAACAGAACATGCCACTGTTACTACTGCTGTATTCCGTGCAGTATGGAAAATTATGTGAGCCGGCATATTCATCTTCATATGCCTGTGATTTTTTTTCTGCAGATTTTTCAAGTCCGTGAGAGAAATCAACAGTCATGGTTGCTATTCCGTCTGTTCCTCCTATTTTTAATACTTTTCCTTCTATTATATAACCGACGGAATTTTTCAATGCTTCGAATTCATGTGATATTTCTATTAATTCATAATCATTAACAACATAATTATCTTTCATTCTTAATAATGCCTTTGACACTATTCTTGTGTCTGTACCGTCTTCTCCTTGACTTCCTTGATTTTTAAGGGTTATCTTAACTCTTTCGCCTGTATTATACGGAGTAGCTGCTTCTCTGACTTTAAATATAATATTCTCTCCTTCTCTTCCGCGTCCATAGACAGCATTATCAAGTTCAGCATTATATATCTCTAAATTTATTTCATTCCCCATGATAATTTCGTCTAAATGTGAAGCCATTGGTATTCCCATATCCTTACATATTCTTACAAGAAAATCCCAGTCATTTTCATTGTATTGAATATATATTTTTTGAATATTCCTGTCAAATTCATTCCCAAGATACAATGTTATATCAGGATAATCAGCTATGACAGCTTCTGCAATCTCTCTATATGTCAGTTCCAAGCTTTGAAAAGATCTGAACTTTGTTATCTTACTCATTTGAAATGTTGCTGATGGAGTATTTATAAGCACTACTGCTCTTTCCCCCATACTTTCCTCTATGTTTATATTTTCAATATTAAATGTATGAAATATTTTTTTAAATTTTTCATCATTATTAATTAGTTCTATTTCCAATGTATTATTCAAAGTAAAAACATAGCCATAATATTTATCTATTTCTTCAGAAGGTATTGTAAAAGTTAATTTTAGGTAATCATGACAAAAAAGAGTTTTATCAAGTTCAAAATTAATATCCTTAATATCTAAGATTTCACCGTTAAGTTTTAAAATAATATTTTTTCCGGTATACAATTCTGATATCTTATTTCTAGATTTTTCTAATAAACCATTAAGTCCAGAACTATTAATTTCTTTTGTGTTCTGACCCCTTGCAGAATTATTTATTAGTCCTCTATTTCCAGAATATTTTTCTTCTAATTCGTTAAAAATATCATCTAATGTTTTATTGCCCATAATATTCCTCCATAATAAATTTTTTTATAATATGATTATAATATTTTATATTATAACAAAATATAAGAGTATATTTCAACATATGTTAAATTATTTTTTAGTTTATATTCAAATTATTTGATTTTGTTTTTGTGATATATATTTACAAAACAGTGGTAATTAATCTTGAAATTTTCCAATATAGAAAGAATAGCAGTCTTAGAAATGCTCTAATCAACTAGAGAATTTTTTAATTCATCAAATAAATTATTATAATAAAATCAATATTTATATTTAGAAAAATTATATTTAAATACAATAATTAGGAGAGTAAAATGGCAGAATATAAGAAAATGGTTTTTGAAAATATTAGAATTACAAATTTAGATAAAAAAGAAAAACTTGAATATGTAAAATATATAGAAAAGCATATTGAAATATTAAAAAATTCAAAATTAAAAAAAGAGATATTTATGAATAGAATTCATACTTTTTTTAGTACCACATCAGAAAAAAGAATATAACGCTAAAAAAACTCCCTTCCTACAAATAGAAGTAAAAAAGTTTTTTGAATAGTAAGGAAAGTAAATTTAAAGTTAATGTATTGAAATTAAATAAAATAGATAAGATAAGAAATTTTGTATTCTGCAATAGGAGCTCTGGCAAGATAGCGCACAAGATATTTAATAATTCCCTATGAAGGGCAAAGTCTGGATTTATATGTAAGAGGAATTTTATGAGAATGACCGTAAGAGAAGCATTTAAGGAGAAGATACTCTTTATCTAAATTCCTGCTGGCAATAAAGTTAGAGATAGATTTTTTGATGAATGAAATATGAGAATAAGAAAAACAAGTCTCTTTGAAAAGGAGAGCAAAGTTGTGTATAATATTATCGCTGAAAATATATTTCAGTTTATTCTGTATATTTATTTTATTAGTCATAAAACAATTATACAAGAAATCAGACGGATTTTGAATCTGGCTTTTTTAATTGAATTATCTCAAGTTCTGGTTTAATTGACTATTACATTAATAAAAGAATTTTGATATAATATAAATATATGTATTTTCAAGTACATCAAAGAAGTAAATATGAACAAAAAATAAAAAGAAAAATACTATTTTATTGTTATATAGAGATGAAGAAAAATTAAATTTAAAAATATTTTTTCCAGATTCGATCAGAAAATATCTGAAAATAAATTTTTCATATTAAAACATGATCTGATAAATGAAATAAAATGGTTAGAGTCAACAAATCTAGTAATTATAAAAATTAAAATATTGGATGACTTTTTATAATCTTTTTATTTTAAGATACAGAATTTTTGAAGGTGAAAAGAAATGAAGTTATTAACAGAACCTAAATTAAAAATGTGCATTGTTCTTTTAACAGGATATTTATTGACAATATTTACTAATACTTTTAAAAATGACTACTTGCTGGTGATGATGTGTATGATATTTTCCAGTATACCAAATGTAAGTCTATATTTGACTTCAAAAAAGATGATAGCTTTAAGTATGATATGTTCAATATTTGGCTGGACAGTGGGAGCAGTTTCAAGTTATATAAAAAATGTAGACTTATTATTATTTCCGATAGGCGGATATATAACCATGAAACTTATAGATAACACTATGAAAAAGAAATCTGGATTAATAGTAATAACCTATCTGGCTTCTTTTTTATTCAGAGGCAATTTTGGAGATCTTATGAGAATCTGGAAAAGTTATGGGGAAGCAATATTCGCTTCTTTGATAATTTCTTATATAACAGAAATATTAATAAAAAAGATAGGGAATAAGAATGAAAATAGATATTAGAGCATTAAAACTCAGTTTGTACTTTTTATTTATATTGATAATAATAAAAATATATCCTGATCCGAATCAGTTTTATTTATTATATCCGGCAGTGGTAATCTGTGAATATTCCAGCCATGAAACACTGGATAGTTTTAAAAAAAGAACTTTTGGATTTATAAAAGGCGGTATATTTGGCATGATTTTGGCGTTATATGTAGGCATAACTCCTTTTACTGTAGTGACGGCACTTATAATAATAGTAATAATTTCTGAACATATAGGGAGTAGTTTTTTGGTGCCTACATTAACGACGTTTTTACCTACAGTAATGAAATCAACACATATTAAATATTTGGAAATAAAGATACAGCATTATTTAATTATTATGTTATTGTGCATTATAATTGATTACACTATAAACAGAGTATTTAGGATACCAAAAGAAAAATTACATTTATAAATAGGAGTAGAAATGAACAATAAAAGAAGACGCGGAAGAAAAAAGAAAAAAATATTTTTGAAAAAAAAGATAGAATTTTTTAATGAAAATAAAGGAATAAAAATATTCTGTATAACATTAATCGCAATGATATCATTTTATATAATATATTCAATAAGAATGGACTACATAACACCGTATTCATCCAATGCAGTCGTAGAGTATGATGTGATTCCGGTATACAGCAGAGTAAATGGAATTATAAAAAGTATAAATGTAAAAAATTCAGATATTGTAAAAAAAGGTGATAAGCTGTTTGATATAGAATCAGAACAATATAGAATTTTATATGAACTAGCTGTAGCAAATAAAGAAAGTGCTGAAAGACATATAGATACAATGGACAAGGAAATATCAGTAGAAAAAGCACAGATCGAAAAAGCACAGAAAAATTTAGATACATTATCAAAAGAGCATGAAAAATACAAAATGCTATTTGAGAAAGAAATGATTTCGGAAGATCTGTATGATGATATAAAAATAAAATATGATAATGCGAAAAATGACTATGAAATTGCTAAGAGGCAGTTGAAGCAATTAGAAGTGAGCAAAGGAAAAGAAGGAAGTGACAATGACCTTATAAAGGTATCTGATTCTCAGATTTCAAAAGCAAAACTTGATCTTGAGTATACTGAAATAATATCACCAATAAACGGAATAGTAGAAATGAAACAGCTTTATTCCGGAAATGCTGTTAACACCTCAGTACCTTTATTATATATAATTAATAAAGATGAATTAAAAATAAGTGTAGAAACAAAAGAAAAAACTATAAATGCTATAAAAAATTCTGATTTGATTTTAGTTGTTTTTGATGCTTACCCTAACAAAATTTTTCATGCAAAATTAGTGGATATAACTAAAATATCATCTTCATCTTATACAAAGCCAGGAAATCTTGAAGATGTAGAACAGATAGATAATAAGGTAGTAAGACCGCAGGGATTCGGGAAAGTGAATATAAAAATAACAGATAAAATCCCGGAAAATTACGATATAATGGGCGGCGGAAAAGCAAGCGTGCTGTTTTTTTCAAAAGATGTCGGAAAACCGATGAAATTATTTGGTAAAGTCTGGATTAAAGCTGTTCAGTTATTTAAATATATCCAATAATGCGAGAAGTGAAATGACTCATAAAAGTTTTTACAGAGTTAGGATATGAATTTTTCATACTTAACAGAACCTAATAGTTGATAAATCCATATATTCAAAGCTCCTATTTTTAACCTCTTTCTTTGCTTCAAAATGGTCATTTAATAAATATCTTCTGAGAAAGATATTCACATAATAAAATAGAGATTGACAGTTAATGGCTGAAAATCTCTATTTTTAATAAAAAGAGGAGCGTAAAATAATTGTCATATATTTAAGGACTAATCTCAGCTTCCTTTGCGAGGATACGCTTGTTATCCTTGATTTTTAACCTCTTGCGAATGCCGGAGGTATCTGTTGAAGCGAAGAAAGTACAGTAGGAATGACTATATGTGATTGAAAATCTTATTATATATTCCTCTCCGTAATAGCTTTTCTATTGTTCCATTTACTTTGCATATATAAAGACAATGAAATTAAGTAATCTGGTATGCTTTTTTTCCTTTAGCTTGATTATTTTATACTAACTTATTTTTTCAGTTCAGTTTAGTCCAGCTCATCTAAATTTAAAAAAAATAATAAGTAGAAATTATTATATTTAATTTATTTATAATTCCATATTCTATTTATATATCATAAGGTTTTTCACTTTGATCATCCCATGTAACTCCACCGCTGGCATAATGTTTCGGGGCCATTTCGCTGACAATCATCTTAACAGCACTAAGTGGGCAGCCTAAAGCTTCAGCACAGGCAATAGACATATCCTTAATCATTTTTTTCTTTTTTTCATCACTGCGTCCTTCTAAAATTTCTACATATATTGTAGGCATATTTATCTCTCCTTTTATATTAATTTTATTTTATTTTTTCAAGTTCCTCGATAACTTCTTTGAACTGGGGCAAGTGCTTTTTATGTGCAATCAACATTTCGTTCATTAATGTTTTAGTAATTTTTCCATGCGGTATAAGCGGATTAATTGTAAATGCCTGTAATGCTTTTCCATAATCACCTGTATATGCTGCTTCAATAGTGATGAGTTCCATATTTTTCATTAATTGTAACATGCCTTTAGGTGAAGGATCAAACGAACCCCACGAAATAGGCACAGGGCCTTGACTAGTAATAATACTTGAAACTTCAACAACAACATCATTAGGAAGATCAGAAATTGCACCATTATTTTTAGTACTTACAACCATGTGAATACGTTTATCATTATAGATAGCATTAATAAGTTCACAAGCTGCATCACTGTAAAATGTACCGCCGCGTTGCTCTAATTGCGGAGGCTTGATTGATAAATCAGGATTTTTATAAAGCTCAAAGAGTTCTTTTTCTGTTTTTTTAACGACTTCAGCACGTGTTTCACCTTTTGCAAAATTCTCAAGTTCTTCGTCAAGCATATCTTGTGTAATATAGTAGTAACGATGATACATACAAGGAATAATACCTAAATTCTGTACTTGTTCTGCCAGGTAGCTGATATTAGGAATATTCTTAACACCAGAGTCGTTTGTATTTCCTGATTCTCCAGCAGATTTTCGAACAAATTCCATTGCTTCAGCCATACTTTCTGCATTAGAATATGTATCTCTTAAAATTTGACTACTTTTTTCTTCTCCTGTTTTATCCCAAACGCGATGCCAGTGAAAATGATTTAAGCCCGCAAATTTGAAAAAAAGTTCTTCTTCTGGTATTTTTAATGATCCAGAGGCTATTTTTTGGCATAATATTGGCACGTTACAAAGACCGACTACCCTGTCCCAGTTGCCATAACGCATAACAGCTTCTGTAATCATACCTGAAGGATTTGTAAAGTTAACTAACCAAGCATCTGGACAAAGCTTTTTCATATCTTCTACAATATCTAAAATAACAGGGACAGTTCTGTAAGCTTTAAATATACCGCCTGCACCATTAGTTTCCTGTCCTAAAATACCATGACTTAATGGAATACGCTCATCTTTAATTCTTGCATCTAATAAGCCCACTCTAAATTGTGTTGTGACAAAATCTGCATCAGTTAAGGCTTCTTTTCTGTCTAAAGTCAAGTGTACTTTCCAATCAAGCCCTGCTGCTTTTACCATACGTTTAGCTAAGGCACCAACAATTTCCAGTTTTTCTTTTCCTTCTTCAATGTCAACAAGCCATATTTCACCAATAGGTAATTCTTTGCTTCTTTTAATGAAGCCTTCAAATAATTCTGGTGTATAACTGGAACCACCACCAATAGTTACTATTTTAATAGGTTTATGTACCATAATAATATTCCTCCCTTACTAGTATTCATCTGTTCCGTCTAATTCCTGCACATTACGAATAATATGAATTAGTAAATAAAATTTTTCATCAACGCTTATATCTTTTCCAACACAATTCTTAACATATTGATTGATTTTTTCTAAACATTTTGTTTCAGAAGGATAAAGTCGAACATACTGATTAAGTAAAAAAATTTCCCTGTTTTTTAGCATTTTTCCTTCCAATACCCGCTGCACAAAAAACTGAATGTGTGTTACAAGTCTTAAATAGTGAAGATCATCTTTATTTAACAGATGATTTGTATGATACTGAATAATATTCAATATTTCTTTAAGCATAGTTATGGATAAAATAGTTTCACCCATTTTCAGTGCGCTGGATTGAGCATTTACAAGATAGAATGCAATATTACTAGCTTCTTCTTCCGGTAACTGAATACCGATTTTTTCTTTAATAAGCGTAAGCGCCCATAGACCTACTGTAAACTCTTTTGAATAAAATGCTTTTATATCCCAAATAAGCCTGTTTTGAAGTACAATGCCTTTATTTACACGTTCAACTGAATAAGAAATATGATCAGTTAAACTTAAAAACAATTGTGCATTAAAAATACCAGTAAATTCTTTATTTGCCCGTTCTACGATTTCCCCTGCAATTTCAAAATAAATTTCTGGGATCTCCATCGCAAGTCGTTCATAATTTTGAAGGGTATTCTTTTTTTCTAAACTAAATATTTTTTCGATTTTTTTAATATCAACTTTTTCACCTATATGGCTTGAAAAACCTACGCCTTTTCCCATTATGATTTTTTCTTCATCGCCGTCATTAACTAAAACAAGACTATTATTTAAAATCTTTTTGATCAACAATGCTTTCTCCTTCTCTTTCTCAATACGTCACTATTATTCCTATATCGATATGCATACATGTTATATATTAATTTATATTTATAGAGCTTCTTTTAGAATACTAAACTTCCAGATTTAATATTGGTTTGCCAGAAATAATATTTTCTGATGATATTTGAGTTATACTTTCAAATTCATTAGAATTAGTTATAATAATTGGGGTAATTATTTTGTAACCTGCTTTTTTGATAGCATTAATATCAAACTCTAAAACAACATCACCAGCTTTTACTTTATCCCCATTTTTAACTTTACAATTAAAATATTTCCCATTTAACTCTACAGTATCAATACCAACGTGTACTAGAAGATCAATACCATTATCACCGGTAAAAGCTACTGCATGTTTTGTTTCAATTATAGATACTTCTGCATCATATGGCGCAGTGACTTTACCTTCATTAGGAATAACTGCAACACCTTTTCCAAGCAGACCTTTTGAAAAAATTTCATCATTCACTTCACTTAGACTGGTAACTTCTCCGCTTAACGGACTGTTAATAACAGCTGTTTGTAAAATTGGTCTGGCAGCAGATAGTGCTTGATCCGTTATTACTTCTTCTGGTGAACCATAATTATAGTCAAATTTTATAAGCAGTGTCAATACAAATGAAACAATAATACCAATAAAAGCAGAAATTAAAGCATTTCTGATGTTTGCAGGATCATCTGAAATAAAAACCGGAAGAGTTGCAAATCCAGGAGAACCAAAGGAATACCTAACAACACCAGTAAGTCCTGCATAAAGTCCGCCAAGGCCGCCACCTATCATAACAGCAATTAAAGGTTTTTTCAATCGAAGAGTTACACCATACATTGCCGGCTCTGTAATTCCAAGTAATGCAGTTATTCCAGCAGAGATAGCCTGCTGACGCATTTCCTTGCTTTTTGTTTTAACTGCAACAGCCATACAAGCAGCACCTTGAGCAACATTAGACGGTAACATACCAGGTCCCATAATTGATTCATGCCCTGAAACTCCAAGCTGAGTTGTAGCAATTGGAAATAATCCGTTATGGAGACCGAACATAACTAATAAAGGTGTGAATGTTCCAATAACTGTTGGAACAAGCCAGCCAGCTTTATTATCTAAAAATGCTATACCTGCGGCAAGAATGTTTCCAATGTTGAATCCAAGCGGACCAACAACAATTAAAGAAAGTGGTGCCATGACAAGTAAAATAATAAGCGGTCTGCCTATATATTTAATATGAACCGGCAATATTTTTTCTGCAAACCGTTCAACATAAGACATTAAAAAAACAATAAGGATAATAGGAATAACTGTCGAGGCATAACCAGCAAGCGGTACATTGATTCCTGCGAATTTGACTGCTTCACCAGCATTTTTCATTGCAATAAAGTTTGGATGTAATAATACACCAGCTAGTGTAATAGCAAGTCCGGGACTGCATTTAAATACTTTTGCTGATGAATATGCTAATATCATCGGCATAAAATAAAAGGCTGAATCTGAAATAAATGATAATATAGCAAAAGTCTGACCATTAACATCAATTAGAGAAAATGCCTTTAAAAGAGCTAAAACAGCTTTAATCATACCAGCACCTGTAATAGCAGGTAACATTGGATTGAAAATACCTACAACAACTGCCATAATACGATTAAGTATATTTTGATTTTCTCCCTTTTCATTATTATTATTTTTTGAACCAGTATAAAGAGCGTCGGCTGCCCGGTAAACTTCTGGTACATCAGGACCAATGATAACTTGTAACTGGCCTCCCTTAAATATAACATCTAAAACTCCGGGAATTGCTTTTAGTTTTTCATGATCAATACTTGAAAAATCCTTTAGTACAAATCTTAACCGCGTCGCACAATGTGTCATTTGAGTAATGTTATTATTACCTCCAACAAGATCAAATATTTCCTTGCCGATTTTTTTATAGTCCATAACTATACTCTCCTTTCATAAATAAAAGATAACATGAATGATTAATTATTAAAAATAAAAAAAGACCAAAAAAATACAGAGAACCATGTGCACTTGGTTTTCTAAACTGTATTTTAATGGTCTTGCCCGCTTTAGCGGTAACACGCCATCAGGAATTTAATTAAATCACTCTTTCTAACATAAGGTCATTCTAGCATATATTTTTTTTAAATACAATAGAAAAATTATAATCAAAAATAGTAAAATGAAAAAAGCCGAGAAGTATTTTAGAATAGGCGTTGAAAAAGAATCTTGTGCGTCTAAAAAGAGATAGAGAGGATTGGAGGAAGAGATAATAAGGATAATTGTAGAACTAGCATGTACGAAAAATTAGAAAAAAGAAGAGTCAGTTCTGACTCTCGAAATTCTGCCGGACAAATTGAGCAATAAAACAAAACTGGAATGGACATAATTTATGAAGAAAAAATATCAGGAGTAAATCAACTAGAATGTGACAATAAATTAGCTATATACTGAAATTGCTTAAAAATAAGGTTTACTTTCAAATAGTGGATAATTTTTTTGTTTACAGTCTAATTAATTAAAGAATATCACATTGAATTGTAGATACAAATTATTCTCATTTACATATTTTTTGTAGTATGATATAATTTTAATATCTAAAAAAAAATATATTTATTTTTAGGAGGATAAAAGTTAATGGAAGTCACAATTTTTATTTATAATATATTTTTAATTATTTTGTGTAGTATTGTACTAACTTTGTCAGGCTTTTATTATTTGAAAACAAAAAATAAGTGTTATTTTGGAATTATTGTTCTGTTTAGTTTATATCTGTTTAATAATATTGTGGTATACACAACAGAATTTATAAAAACTTTCTCTCTTTCATACAATAATCTTTTTATTTCTATCCCGACATATAAGACATTAATCTTAATATCTATACTGGCTGCCTATATCATGATTAATAACATTTTTTTAAATTTAAAAAATCCTAAAATATGGTATTTTGCCCTAGCGTTTCTAACTTTCTTTTTACTTATAATTCTTGTTATGGAAAGAACTGCTTTCAAAGTCTGGCTGTTTTTTCTGCCGGGAGATATTTTTTTTATTGTATTTAATATATATATATTAAATATTCTAAGAAATAAAGAGCTAACCAAAGGGAATGAATTACTCAGGTGTTATAAAAAAATAATGAAGTACTTCCTTTTGATGTCCTGTTTTGTACTTATTGAAGATATCTTTGTTATATTTAAAATTGATATTTATACAGACACAATTCTGCATATTACTAACAGGAATTTTTCTGAAGATATTCTTAGAATAAGCCAGTCTATAATGATCGTGTATTATTTTTTTAATTATTATCCATTTGAATCTAACCAGAAAGAAGAGAGGCACATAATATTGTCAGGCAGCAATTACAAGCCTGCTTCAAAAGATAAAAAAAATGAAGATAAGTATAATTATTATATTTTTCATTTATTTTGTAAAACATATCTTTTCACAATAAGGGAACAGGAGGTTTTTCAGCATCTGCTTGAAGAGAAAAATAATAAGGTAATTAGTGAGAGTTTGTATATATCAGTAGGGACTGTGAAAGCTCATGTACATAATATTTTTATTAAAGCCAAGGTGTCTAACAGACGTGAATTAGCTCAGACATATAATAAATGGAAAGAAAACCAAATAGCAAGCATATAGTAAAAAAATCTTAAATTTAAGAAAAATAGAATATGAAGTTATATATAGAAAAGTATATAATCTTATTATAAAAAATGAAGGGAAATTGAATTAAGCAGTGACAATAGCAGGGTTAAATAAATTTTTGAGAATTTATTATACCAGAGTATTGGAAGTATACCAATAAAGTTAAAGAAAATTAGCATGTAAAAAGGCCGGATTTATACTGGTCGGTTTTTTATTGTTGTTTTTTCGAATAAAAGAATATGTCCGTGAGGGCATTTTTTGATATCATTTCTTCCATAAAGTCCTGCTTTTAATAAAAAAATAACATTTAAAATAACTTATGAAAAGAATTTTTCCTTAAC
Source organism: Sebaldella termitidis ATCC 33386 (assembly GCF_000024405.1). Taxonomy (NCBI): domain Bacteria; kingdom Fusobacteriati; phylum Fusobacteriota; class Fusobacteriia; order Fusobacteriales; family Leptotrichiaceae; genus Sebaldella; species Sebaldella termitidis. Next base: position 522,961 of record NC_013517.1, read on the forward strand.
TTGATAGGTATGTGGTATTGTCCCTATTTTGGATTTCAATTTGTCAACAAAATATGATATAATAGATTTTATATTTAAAAATTTTTTTAAAATAATTGGAAATAATAAAAAGAGGAGTAATTTTAATGAAAAACAAGAAATTGTTATTTGCTTTGGCATTAAATGCTTTTTCAACATCGATTGTAAATGCAAATGATCAGGCAGTAAAGAAATATAATATATTGTATAATAACATGGTAAAAAATATAGATTTAGAAAAAACAAATGAAAGTAACTATGGCTTAATTGAAAAAGTTTTAAACCAAAGAAATAAAGAACTGAAAGATTTATATCTACAAAATGACTATATTGTAAAACCTGAATATCTGGAATGGCAGATTTTCTTTACTGGTTTCTATAATTATGCCGATAGAGGCGGAAATCAAAAAAATATTTTTAATAAAACAGCAGCTGACGCTAAAACGGTAGATTTAGGAATGGTAATTCCTATAAAAGGAATTAAAAGAAATGATCTGATTTTAAATATAACCTCTGTGAATGAACCTATAGTGAATGTAAACTTAAATCCGATAAAAGCACCGGAAATGACAGCACCTGAAGTTGTATATACAGAAATCGATTTTCCAAATATTCCTATTATTGGATCTATACCCTTAAATCAACAAAATTCACTTAATGCCATAAAATTTGGAGAACGTAAAAGTGAAGTAAAATATAATGTTTTGGGGAGCAGTATTTTTAATAATCTAAATGTTGATTCTACTAATGGAACATCATTATTACTTGATGAGAATACCCGTGATATTTTAATAACCGGAGAAATGTTATATTCAAACGGAACTGTTGCAGGTACAAGTGCTTATACATATAATCATACAGGATATCCAGATGGATTTTCAGTGAATAATATAGGAAATGGCGGGAATTTTGAAATAAAAGGAAACTGGGATATGTCGGTAGTTGATGGTATGGTTTATCAGTTTGGAGTAGGATTCCTGTCTTATATGCCATATTTTTCAAATGTAGACAGTAAAGTCTTATTTTCTGGTAATTTGGAATTAACAGCAAAATCTACGAGTCCAAGTTATTTTTCACGATCTATAGTGGGATTAAGTCTTGATCTGTCAAATCAAAACCTAGATCCTTCAACAAAAGCAGTTTTAGAAAATAGCGGGAAAATAATTTTGAGAAGTGGAAATTCAGTAACTAAAAATATTATTGCAATGCAGCTTATAGGAGGTTCAAGTACATCTACACAGGCTGGAGAATTAATTAACTCAGGAAATATTATAATAGAGACTAGAACAGATCTAATTGGAGATGCTGGAGGAGTGGGAATCCTTGTATCTGTGGAACCAGTAACAAAACCTGTATTGGTAAAATCAGGTAATATATTGGTAAATGGGAAGGGTAATACCGGAGTTTTATTAGGGCAGGAAAATTTTCAAACTGATTATGTTAATTCAAATATAACAATAGATGGTTCAAATGGAAAGATAATTTTGGAAGGTGAGAGAAATTCAGGATTAAATGCAAAGAGAGCTGTAACTTCAACAGGGAACTCTTTATTAGATAATGTAAAAAATATGAATATACTTATAAACGGCTTAAACACTCCTGCTATAGTAAGACATACAGAGAATCCAATTGAGATGACAATGGATATGAAATTAAATGATTCAATTATACAGTCTGTGGAATTTGGAGAAAATTCAGTCAAAAGTTCCTTAGTACAAGTTGGTTCTAACAGCAGTTACAGTTTTGGTAACGTTATACTGGAAAGCAGCCTTGCTAATTCTATAATTCCTATTAATGCAGGCAGACAGAATATAATAGCAGCAGGATCAAGCAGTTCTATAATAATTAATTATATGCCCATAACCATAAATTCAGGTGCAAAGGCTATGATAGGAATAGCCAGCGAGGGAACTATTGAAAATTATGCAGATATAGTCAATAATTCATCAGTGTATGAAGAAAATAACTATAAATATGGGTCAGTGGGGCTCGCTTTAACCAAATATTACAGCGGATCATCAGCTTTAAATAAGGGAAATATAGATATGAACGGAGATTATGCTACAGGTATATATAATCTTGGAAAGATGTTTTCTTCAGATAGCGATCATATAGTTATAAACGGGAAAAATAGTACAGCAGTATATGCAGGAACTTCGCATCCTAATTATTATTCTCAAACAGTTATAAATGCTGATAAAATAGTAGTTAATGGAGATAAAAGTACTCTGTTTTTTTCAAACGGAGGAAATATTGAGATAGGAACTCATACTTTGGGACAGGCAATGGAATTAACAGCAGCAGGAAAAGATACATTTGCTTTTTTTATTAATAAGTATTACAACCTATTTGGGAAATTTAGTTTGAACAGTGATGTAAACTTAAGCTTGAAAGATGGGGCAATAGGATTTTATTATAAAGGAGCAGGTGCATCAAATATAGTTGATATACCTTTATATTTAAGTACCATAGTAGATACTGCAAATGGTAAATTATCTATAAATTCAGATGACAAAAGTTATAATATTGCTATAGAAAATTCCGGAATTAAATTAAGTGATCTTGCAAATATATCAGGATCTGGAATAGAATTTAACGGTTCAAAAAAAGCTAAACTGCTTAAGTCAAAATTAGTTTTGGATATAGATTCAAATATAGATAAAAACAATACAACAGGGGATAAAACATACAGAGATTTAGAAATAGGAAAATCAGGAGTGAGTATTCTTGAAGGAATTACACTTAGCGGAACAGAGAATGATTTGATAGGAATAGGACAGAGTTATAATTACAATGATCCTGTTAATAGTTATATCAGCAGTGAAAATGCCGGGATAATAGACTTATCAGGAAATAACTCTATAGGAATGTACAGTAAACGTTCACAGCTCACAAATGCAGGAAAAATAAGTGCAATCGGGGATAAGAGTACAGGAATGTATATTAAATCAGGAACTGTAACAAATGATGGTGAAATAATTATAGGAGATAGTGGTGTAGGTATATATGGGGAAACTTATCTGGAGCCAAGTGATAATCCGTCTAATAGTAGTTCATCAATAAATATAAATAATACAGGAAAAATAACAGCAACTGCCGGTAACAAGGCAATAGGAATATATGGTAATCAAAATGCAGTGGCAGGTACAAATTCATCCGGGAATATTTCTTTATTCACAGGGACTGAAATAGATATGAGTTCTTCAAAAGGAGGAGTAGGGATATACTCCAACGGTATATCAATATCAGGTTTAGGTAATACTAAAATAACAGTTGGCGAAAATGGAACAGGTCTTTATATAAAAGATTCAAACGCAAATTTTGTTGATCTGGATTTAAATTTAACGGGAGACAATTCAGTTGGTGTGTATACTGACGGAAGTGCTTCTTTCGGAGGAACAGGTAATATAAATATAGATGGTAAAGGGATAGTAGTATTTAATGTAGCAGGGAGCGGGACTTTTAATGAGAACTTTACTGTAAATTCTACAGAAGAATCGCAGTATATACTACAAAATATAAAAGATAAAATTTTATATTATAATTCTACTGCTAATCTTGGAGGAGGAGGAACATTTGTATCAGGAGTTAACTCAGCAGTATTATTGGGAGAAGATTCAATTTTGAACTCAGAAAACTCTAATCTAGTGGGTATAGCTTTAACAGGAGGTTATGTAAATGGTCTCCCTGTAAATATAAACGGAGAAATTTTGGAACATGAAGCTACAAATAAAGGTAAGATAAACTTTGGAGATAATTCAGTAGGAATATATGTTATAAATGGAGCAAGCGGTAAAAATACCGGTGAAATATCTTTAGGGAAAAGCTCTGTGGGCTTATATGGCAGCGGCAATGGAACAAATATTGATAATGCTGGAAAAATATATATAGGTGAAAATTCAGTTGGTTTATATAATAAAGATGGAAACAGTATTTCAAATTCCGGAAGTATTGAAAGTATAGATTTAAGAGTAATAGGCTTATATTTAGATGGAAACAGCAATTCTATAGGTGTAAATACAGGGGAAATAAAATTACTGGGAGATAAATCAATTGGTATATACATCTCTGAAAATGGTACTAAAACGATTAACAATACAAACCGTATTGAAATAGGAAGTTCAAATTTAGCAGAAGATCCAAGCATAGGGATATTTAATAATAATATTAATGGAACTGTAAATAATTCATCAGATATAATATCAGGTAAAAATTCTATAAATATCTATAATAAAGGTGGTCAGATAAACCATCTCTTAGGAAATATAGAGGTTGGAGAAAAAGGAACAGGGATTTATACAAGCTCCGGCAGTGTGAAATTAACAAGCGGGACTTTGAATCTAAATGGCATAGCAGCTGTAGGGGTTTATGGAACTAATAATGCAATCATAGATATTAACGCAAAGATAAATGTAAGTCAAGAAAGTTATGGAATGGTCTTAATTGGAGAATCAGATCTTACAAATAGAGATGTTTCAACACTTGCAGACAAGGGAGTTTTATTATATTCAGACGGTAATGTAAATGTTAAAAATGAATATGGTGCAAATATTAATGTGGCAGGTTCGAACTCTATAGGATTCTATATGAAAAATGGCGGAACTCTTGTAAATAAAGCAGAAATTATTGGAAATTCAGGGATAGGAAATATAGGAATATATAATAAGTCAGGGAATATAGATAATAGTGGTAACATAAAAATAGGGAATTCCCTTATAATTGATCCCCAAAATCCATTTGTCAATGAATATGCAGTAGGTATTTATGGTGATGGTGTAAAGAATATAAAGAATACAGGTAATATAGAGGTTGGAGCTAATGCAGTAGGGTTTTATATCACAGGAAATTTAAATGAAGCATTGAATACAGGGAATATAAGTTCAGACTCAGAAAAAGCCATTGGAATTTATTCTGAACAAGGAGCAGTAAGAAATACAGGTAATATAACATTATCAGGAGATGGAAGTATAGGAATTGCAGCAGCAAGAAATAGTAAAATTTCAAATTCAGGGACAATAACTATGAATGGTAATGAAAATATAGGGATTTATGCACATTCAAACTCACAAATAATAAATGAAAGTACGGGAAAAATTTATATAAATGGTAATGACAGTATTGGAGTTCAGTTATCAGGCGGATCAGTACTGGAAAATTATGGATTAATAGAAGTTACTGCCGGGACAATTGGTTCAATGCAAATAGTAACCGGAGATCCAGCATATACTCCGCCTAGTATAATAAATGCGGGAGTTATAAAAGTAGATGAGAAATTTGAGTTGGATGGCTTGAATTTAATAATAAAACCTGATCCAGAAAGTTTTAGAGCACCTACAATGGAAGAATTAATAAAAAATGAATATGCATTAGAAGATATAAATGCTGGTTTTCTATTAAGCAATAAAGTAAACATAGCAGCCCCAAGTTTTGATTTTGGTAATAATACCGTAGGAATTGATCCTTTATTTACTCAGGGAACTAATGCAAGAGTGTATAAATTTGAAAATGTATTTGATCCTACCACTCCTGAAGGCGGACCAAATACAGGTAAAGTAGCTGTCAAAAGCGGTTCTTTAACATTTGATGCAATACCTGTAACGAATGATAAAGGAAAAATAGATATTTGGATGGAGAAAATAAACTATAATGAGTTTACTCAAGGGTCTTGGCAAAATGAGTTTGCAGGAAATATAGAAGGAAATTATTTGAATGCAACAGGTGATGCACTAAAATTGTATGACAGGCTAGATTTAATAACTGAAAAAAATGAATTATATAAGAGATTCGATCAGCTGGCAGGAAGTGTTTATGCAAATATAAATCAAAGAGAAAGCGATATAGCAGGAGTATTTGAAAATTCACTGTATTTATTACAAGATTCAAAGAATAACACAAAAGAGAATGTCAAGATAAATGTAATAACAGGTCAGGGAAAAATGAAAGACGATACAGCAGGAGTGACAGGTTATGATTTTGGTACAGTTGGAGTATTAGCTTTAAGAGAAGTCGAAAGAACGTACAAACATACATTTGGATATTCATTAGGATATCTGCACACAAGTTTTGAAATGGATGATAATAACAACAGTGAGGAATGGGTAGATACGATTCAGTTAGGAGTACATAATAAGTATACAGTAAGTGGCTGGATACTGAGAAATGACTTAACAGGAAGGGCAAGTATCCATAATATAGATAGAAATATAGACTGGGCAGATGGCAGATCAGAAATGAATGGATTTTATGAGACATATAGCATAACAAGTGATAATAAGCTGGGTAAGGAAGTATTGGGTGGAAAGAACGTAAGTATAACACCTTATGCAGGACTAAAAGCAATGTATGTAACAAGACCTTCATTTGAAGAAAAAGGATTAGAAAAATTACAAGTAGAAGGAAATGATGCCTGGAGTGTAAAACCAAAAGTAGGATTTGAATTTAAGGCATCAACAAATGAAAGTAAAAATGGCTGGAAATTAAAAGGAGCTTTAGATATAACCTATGAATATGAATTAGCTAATTTAAATACTCAAGAGAAAGCAAGATTGGTATCACTAGAAGATGGATATCACAACTTAGCGAAGCCAGAAGAAGAAAATGGAAGATTAAGAACAAAAGTAGTAATAGGAACAGAAATAGAGGACAGATATGGAATATTCTTAACAGGAGAATATTCTATAGGAGAACATAGCCAAGATGATTATAGAGCAGGAGTTACTCTAAAAGCTGTGTTTTAAAAAAATTAATTTATTGAGTAAAAAAGAATAGAGGCATGTTTATTTTAATAGTAAGTATAAAAGAGCTGTATTCAAAAATAATTTTGATATAGCTCTTTTTCTATTTAGGGATAGCTCCATAATCCCAAAACACTAAACTGGACAGAAAAAATAAATTAGTCTAAAACGGAAAAAGTAAGGAAGATACAGTAAAAGAATATAATATTTATGTATTAGTAATAGGTAGATGGCTGAGTTAATATAACATCAGCGGAGAGAATATTAAAGAATAAAAACATGCTTAAAGCATCATAGATACTAACATATTTTTTTCAGTTTATATCTGGTAACAGCTTATTTAGCTGATGTTAAGATATAAAAAGTTGACATTTATTTAATTCTAGTGTATTATTTAACTAATACACTAGAATTAATTGAAGAATTGAATATATTTTACTAAAAAAAGGTGTGGGAACTTTGTCACTGGAAATGAGAAAAAATAAGCAGCCTATCTAAATTTGCAACGGAAAAAATAGTAATTTACTTTATTCAGCAAATGAAGAGAATAAGATTTGATATAAAAAAATATTAGATTTATAAAAGAAAGAAGTGATTAACATGGAATTACCCGTTTATTATAAAAATATTGCCGGAGATGAGGAGGGGGTGAAATGAATGAATAAACTGATTCGTTTTTATTTAGGTGAAGTAAGAAATTTTATAGAATTATTTATTGGTTTTCATATATTAAATAATATACTGGAAATATTGTTAAAAGGTCAGGGGCTAACATCTGTCTGGAGTATGATATTACCTTTGATCATTCTTATTTATCTGATAAAGTTTAATTTATCTGATACCGGAAAAGAAACATTTACTTTCGTCTCTATGACAGATAATTCACCAACAAAAATTTTACTGTCAAAATTAATAGTCAGTTATGTATTTGTTCTTATGCTAAGTGCAGTAAATTGTATTTTTATTATAATACATAATATATATCAATATGAAAGTTCATGGAAAAGTATATTAATGCTTCCGGCATGGAGTATATTTGTGACAACTATGGCAATATGTTATATTTCTTATTTTATAATATGGATAAAGTCTTTTTCCATAAATAAGATATCAAGAAAAATAATAGTAATAAGTGCAGTAGTTATATGGCTTGTTATAAATGCAACAGTAAGAAATCATGTATTTCTTTTTTCAATAGATGCTGTTCATGGCAGCAGATATTTTGGCGGCAGTACAATGACAGTATGGTCAATACTATGGCATCTGACATGGTGCACAATATTTTTTCTGGTAACAGCATATCTGCAGAAAAAAAAAATAAATCAAATATAAAAAGGAGAAAAATCATCATAAACGGCAACTAGAAACAGATTTCTTTTGTTTAATCTGTTGTATTAAACATACATAAAACAAAAAATATATTATATTTAAGGAGATGTATCTGGACAAAGTGACGGAATGCTTGCAAAAATGGAAATAAAGTAAGAATTTCTCCTTATACAGCAGTATTTCATAATTTTACATTCTAATATAATAAAGGGGTTTAGAAGATGAGTTCTTTTTCGTTAAAGATTATAGCAATAATCGCTATGACATTAGATCATTGGAATATAATTTTGGGTGGTTCTATTTATATGAGAATACTGGGCAGATTAGCATTCCCAATATTTTCTTTTTTAATAGGCGAAGGTTATAGACACACTAGAAATAAAAAAAATTATTTTTTAAAAATATTTTTTTATTCTGTTTTATTGCAAATACCGGTATTTTTGTTTTATTCATCAAATGAAGATTTGAATATATTTTTTACATTAGCAACAGGAATTTTATTTATATCTATATTGGAAAATAACAAAATGAATAAGCTGACAAAATTTTTATTAGTATTATTTTTAGTTATAGGATCAGAATATTTTAAATTTGATTACGGAGCTTACGGAGTTTTATCAATTGTAATTTTTTATAATTTTAGAGAAAGGAAACAGAAAATTTTTTGGTTATTCCTCTTTATAAATATTGTGTATATATATCTAGACAGAGTATTTCTAATTCAAATATTCTCATTGTTCTCTTTATTTTTAATTTTCAAATATAACGGGAAAGAGGGAATAAAAAATTCTTTTATTTCTATTATCCAGCTCATATATTGCTGTTATATTTATTAAGTAATTTAATCTTTTAAATGATAAGTTTATTACTATAGTCAGGTTATGCAGGAATTGTACATTTAAACGAATATATTACCAAAATGAACCTAGAATGCTAGATTATCTATTCTCTGTCAATTTTTATTGGTATTATAAAATAGCAGCAAAAATCTTAGGAAAAAATAGAAGAATTAATATATGATTGCAAAAAAAATTCACTATAACAGAATAATCAGATATTCTAAAAAAGTTTAATTTTTTTTATTTTTAATAAATTAATATATTGGTAGATATTTTTTTACTTTTAATATGATTAGTGTGTAATTTCTTCTCTTCCTTTTCTTAGCTGTCCAACTTCTCTCCTTCTCTTTTATTCTAATTATTTTAACCTAACTTATTTTTCTATCCAGTTTAGTGTAGTCCGTTCACTATTATAGAGTACTAAAAAAGCATCCAAAAACAGATGCTTAAATTGTATATAGATTTTATAGTATTGTTTTATATAGATTAAAATACTTTATCATAAAAAGATTTATCACTCCATTCTTCTATAGAAAAATCTTTTGTAATTAGGTTATTTTCCAGTAAAAATTCTTTGCACTGCTCTAATTGAAATATTATTTCAGGTGTAATATTTATCATATAGCGTTTATTTATATTATCCTTATTAAAATCATAAATTTTTCTGACAGTATTTACATTCATATTATGTGATTCTGCTAAAATTCTATAGGCTTCATCTTCATTTTCAAAAATAAAATCTACACCTTTTTTCAAACCTTTTAGTACTGCTTCTATTGCTTCTGGATTTTTTTTAGTATAATTATTATTTCCTACGAATATACTTTTTCCGGCTAAATCCGGATTTTTTTCAGTATCAGCTATAATCTCAGTCAAGCCCTTGTCTCTAGTAAGTCTTTCTGTAAAAGTTTCCGTGAAGGCCACAGCATCTACACTTCCCCCTAGTAATGCAGATTCTGCATCAGAAGATATTTGTAAAAATTCTACATCATTTTCAGAAAGTCCGTTTCTTTTAAGTATTTCTATCACAAATCTGTGTATATAAGTGCCTTTTGGAAATGCTATTTTTTTTCCTTTTAAATCAGAGACAGATTTTATAGTAGAGCCTTTTTTGACTATAATTCCTGCATTTATGTGGTTATCTGCAATTGCATATAAAGAATTATCAATACCTTTTGATTTTAAAATTATTCCGGGAACTTCAGCATAAATTGCCACATCAATTTTTCCTCCGATTAATGCTTCATTTACTGCCGGCCCATTTCCGGAAAAATTAATATACTCAACTTCATAACCTATATTTTTTAATTCATTTTCTATGAATTTTTTTTGTTGTGCAATTCCTGCCACTCCATCCAGTACATTAACACTGCCTGGAAAGCCAATTCTTACTTTTTTTATTTCTATTTTTTCTTTTTGACATGATATGAATAAATTGAAAATTACTATTAAAAATATTATTTTTTTCATTTTATCTCCTTTTATATATACAGAAAATTTCCTCTAAATATTATATTCTAATTCATTATTTTTATCTTCAAAAAGTTCTCTGTATACTTTATTTTTTATGTATAAAAAATCATAGCTGCTTCTGTCTCTTATCGGGTGTTCGACCTTTATTATTTTTTCCCCTGCAGATTTTGATGATAAAATAACAATCCTTGTTCCTAAGTATACAGCTTCTTCTATGTCATGTGTTATCATTATCATTGTTTTATTGCTTTTAGACCAAATTTTCAATATCTCTTTCTGCATTTTAATTCTTGTCAAAGCATCAAGAGCTCCAAACGGTTCATCAAGCAGTAATATTTCGGGATTACTGGCCAGTCCTCTTGCTATTGCCACTCTTTGTGCCATTCCGCCTGAAAGCTGCTTAGGATAAGCATTTTTATATTCTAATAAATTTACCATTTCTAATAATTCTAATGATATATTCTCTCTTTCTTTTTTCAAAAGATTATCTAAACCAAACTCAATATTTTCCTTTATAGTAAGCCATGGCAGCAGTCTGTGTTCTTGGAAAACAACTCCTCTGTTAATACCGGGACCTTTTATTTCCTGTCCATTTAGACGGATTATACCTGAATCACTGGTTTCCAGACCTGCAATTATTTTTAGCAGAGTGCTTTTTCCACAGCCGCTGTGTCCGACTATTGTGATAAATTCTCCTTTTTTTATATCAATATTTATATTTTCGAGTACTTTTATCTCATTCTTATTTATAATAAATTTTTTCTCAAGATTTTTAATCTCCAGTATTGTATCTGACAATATTAACTCCTTTCTATAAAGTTATTTTGTAGTATTCCATGGTGTAAGTTCTCTTAATATACGGTCTAATATCCTGTCCATTATGACTCCCAGCAGACCGACTACTATTATTCCTGTAATTACTACATCAGACTGGAGTAAATTTCTTGCATCATTTATCCTGTAACCTATTCCGGATGTAGAAGCTATTAATTCCGCAGCTATCACAGTCATCCATGCCGAGCTTAAACCTAGTCTGAGACCTACAAAAATATTTGGCAGCGCATAAGGTAAATATATCTGTCTGAAAATTTTCCAGCTGTTTTTATTATATAGTTTCGCTACTTCAATATAAGCTTTTGGTGTTGATTTTATTCCTGATATAGTATTTAATAAAATTGGAAAAAATGAGGCTTTTGCTATTAAAATTACTTTTGAAGTTTCACCTATACCAAACCACAGAATAACTAAGGGTATCCATGCAAGAGGAGGAATCTGTCTTATTGCGTCAAATGTTCCTGAAAAAAATTTATTTGTACTTCCGGATATTCCCATTAATGTACCCATAAAAACTCCTAGAATCAAACCAATTCCATATCCTTGCATTACTCTGGATAAACTAATCAATACATCCTGAAATATCTGCCCCGAGCTAATTTGTGATATCAGGGAAGTAAAAACCATTGCTATTGATGGTAAAATAACCGGTGAAAATAGTTCATTTTTTGTGGCACTTATCCAAAATATAACTATAATCACCGGCAATGCTATATAGTTGAATATTCCTAATCCTTTATTTACAAAACCTGAAATGAAATAAAATGCTGCTTTTTTTGGATTTATTCTTATTTTTTCAGTCAAAATTTCCATCTATTTACCTCTTTCTATGATCTAAAATTTTTTTTGGTCATACTTCATAAAAAACGATTTTCAATATCATTAAAAAATTCTATTAGTTCAGCCTCGCTTTTTTCTCCGTAACTTTGAGCTAAAATTTTACCTTTTTCAAAAACTATTAATGTCGGAATTCCTCTTATCTGGTATTTCTCTATAAATTCAGTTTTTTTATCTACATCAATATACTCAAATTTAAGTTTATTCTTATACTTTGAAATAATTTTGACTAAAATCAAATATAGATTTTTGCAATGTACACATCTCTCCGCTCCAAATAAAACCAATATTTTTTCTTCATTACGATTTTCTGCTTCTTTCTTTTCTGCTGTATTATTTTCTGTAAAAATTTCTCTGTCTATTGTAAATAATTTAGGACTCCTTTTTATATTTTCCTGATCAACTATGATACAAAGAGCATCGCTGCTGTCTTCATAAGGTCTTAGCCCTTCTACTTTTATTATTGAAGCAGCTCCCGTTTTTGCAGCATTAGGAAGTCTGAAATTCCTTATATCTGGTGCTGTTATTGATTTTTCTTCTGGTTTTTCTAGCTGGGGTATCCAATCATATGGTATTCTGTATGCCCGATAAATCATATTATTTTTTGTAGTTTTCCCCCAGTACGGAGAAATAAATTCCCACACTATTTCATGTTCCGGAGTAACCTCAAATATTCTCCCGTCTGCACCTTCATCAATTAATGTGTTGCCATTCTCCAGCCTTTGTGCACTGCTGATATAAGGACTATAAAATCTAAATGAATCTGTAGGATGTGGAAATCCTGCTTCTGCTGGCGTATACTGCCACACAATATCAAGTGTTACCGGATTTATTTCCAATATTCTCGAATAATCTCTCAAGGCATTTTTCTGCCCAATTTTTGACATTGGATTTATTTCTCCATATCCTCCCCAGCCTCCATTATCAAAAACCAGTATATTTCCTTCACCCGGTAATCCCTTAGGTATCATATGAGCATGATGCTGACCTATTATCCAGCCGATGTGTTTTAATTCCTCTTTAGAATAATCAGGGCCTAATTTCCAGACTATTTTACCGCTCCTCTTTTCAATTATTGCTATAATATTAGACTCTCTTGCATCCCATATGATATTATCGGGGTGAAATCTCTCGTCTCCCTGATCATACCATTTATTAGGACCCAAAGTTGACATTGAATTTATATGCATCCAGTCTCCCATGCCTTCTCCGGCTTTTCTCATATTAGGATCTCTGAATAAGACATTTTTAGCCGCTTCATCAAATCCTAACTCATCAAAATGATCACTGCAAATCCATTCCCATATTACGTTTCCTTCCCAGTCTACTTCTATTATAGCGTCATCTAAAAGAAGCTTATCTGAGATTTTTTTATTATATAAATTTTTATGTACTAAAATAAGTGTATTTCCGCTGTTAATTTTAGGTTCCTGGCCAGGTGAGTAATATCCTGTTGAACTTCCTTCTCTTTGATAGTCATGATGTGCCCTTGCCATCCACTCAGCCTCATTCTCACCATCTTTTATATATTCGTATCTGTTAAATTTCCATACAATATTTCCTTCCCAGTCTATTTGGATAAGATCTATCATATCCTGCATTCCATACTTTGGGTTCCTGCTTCCCGAATGTCCTAAAATATGTCCGCCCGGAAATATTTTATTTGGAAATCCATGCAGCCCTTCCCATAAACGCAGCTCTTTTCCATTCATATCTAATAATACCGCTCCCAGCTCACATGCCTGTATTATCGTATATCCGTTCCATGCCTTGTCAGAATTATAAATAGTTACTCCTGTAGGATAAACTGTCGGGTGTCCCATAATATCATCTCCTTTTATATTATTTTATTTGAAATAATTTAAAAAATTCTCTATTTCTATTTTGTTTTCATCTACAAATGTTTGATAATCTTTTTTTGATTCTAAAATCTTCTCGCCTAAATAAAATAAAAAATCCTTTATTTTACTTCTTTCAATATCCCCATATGATTCTCCGATTTTTAAAACTTCTGCTCTTCGGCCTCCCAGAAATATTTCATATATATCTAATTGATTACCATTTTCAGTTTTTCTTTTTTTTCCCATAAATCCAATTGGAAATATTAGATGTTGGCCGCATGAATTTATACATCCTGAAATCCCTATGTTTGGAAGTATTTCCAATACTTTTTCATTTTTTGTTTTTAAAAATTCTATTATTTCTTTCACTAATATATCTGTTTTCAAAAACCCCAAGGTGCATGTACTGGCACCTGTACAAGCTGTTAAAGATAATACTTTATGCTGATTATAAAGATCGTAGAATATTTCCTCTCCTTTTTTTTTGTCTTCTTTATTGAGCCCGAGAATGTACAGTCCCTGTGTATTTGTTAATCTTATTTTTGTTTTATATTTGATTTCTTTTATAAAAATTATTATTTTTTCAAGGTCATTTATTTTAAGTTTTCCATGTAACGGATGTAAGTAAAGATTTTCTTTATTTGTATATTCAAATTTATTGCTGGAGTTATCTAAATTTAGTTTTAGATCTTTTTCTTTTGATTTTTCAAAAAATAATTTTAAATATTCTTCCTTAAATTTTGTTTCTCCAAAATTATCCAGAATATATCTTATTCTGGCTTTATGCTTATTTTCTCTGTTTCCGTATTTATTAAATAATTCAGCCATAGCAGTTATGGAAACATAAACTTCTTCCTCAGTAATAAAATCCTGAAGCAGAATACCCTGTCTGGGATTTTTCCCCATTCCGCCGCCGCCATATACTTTGAAGCCTTTTATATCATTTTTTTTAATTGCTATAAATCCTAAATCATTTATTTGGGCATTTATGTCATCTGTTTCATTATTTGAAAAGGCTATTTTGTATTTTCTGGGAAAATCGTTTTTTATTCCCGCATCTTTAAGCTTTTTACTGACTTCCTTTACGTGAACGCTAACATCAAATTCTTCATTTTCATAACCGCTTTTAGGTGAAATTACAATATTTCTAATAGTATTCCCGCCTGTTCCAACTACGGAAAAGCCTAATTCTTCCAGTTCTTTTGCTGTTATTTTTAATTCTTCCTTAGATATATCATGAAACTGTATGTCCTGTCTTGTAGTAATATGTATACTTTCTTTGTTTAACCTCCTTCCGAGAGAAATTAATTTTATTCCCTGCTCCGGAGTTATCTCGCCACTATTGACCCTGCCTCTTACCATAAAATTCCCTGTTCTTTCCAGATAAACCCCATAAGATGAGCGGATTTTGGAAAATTCCGTTTCTCCTTTCTCTGTGTTGATAATATCTAATACGTTTAAAAAATTATAGATATCCATTTTATCATCCCTTTCTTAATTATTAATATAAAAAGAACCTGGATTATCTGTCCAGATTCTTTCTAGCTGGCACAGAACTCTAATGAAAATTTCATTTCAAAATGAGTCTGCACCTAATATTAAAATATCAGTTTCAAACTCGCCGGCTACACATACACATATTGTAATTTATAATATTTATTTTATTTTCCATAATTATTCTCCATATCATTAATTTTATTTTATTATATACATAATTAGCATGTTTTTCAAATATATTATAAAGATTTATAATATATATGTAATATATGATAATTTTTTTTATGATATGAATAATATATAAATAAACTATTTTGTTTTTATGTATTATTTTCGGTAGTGTTGTAAATAAAATTATACGAAATCAAGAAATAAATTTTTAATTCCTTTATATACAAAAAAAGGCTGATGATTATATCCTTGATCAAAATGTAAAGTAATGTTATATTAAAAACTTGGACAAAAACAGCTTACTGATGTAAGATAAAAACTAAGGAACTGAGTACAAAATAGGAAAACAAAAGAACTATGGCAAAACGATACTAAAATTATATGGAAATGTAAAGAGCTTGAAAGAATTATTATGTGAATACGGCGTAAGTATTCAAAGCATAGGGGTTTTGAAAATACAGCAGTTCTAAGTAAAAAGGACATTGAATATTTTTGACAAGAAATATGGCATATGTTAAAATTTTGGAGTTATTTTTATTGTCATTTTATCTCCTTTCCTGTGGATTTATTTGGCTGTAAAACGAAGAATAACAGCGATAAAAAGCAAATATAAAATATATGTTGTATTTACAGGTTTGGTTTTAGGCTTCGATGCAGTTTGTATGAATATTGTTGAAATACTGAACATCATATTCTACTGTATATTGCTATTTTTTTAGATTAAGGAGGATTCAAATGAAGGTATTACTGTTTTGTGCTAAGGGATTTGAAACAATGGAGTTTAGCGTATTTGTAGATGTTATGGGATGGGCTAGAAATGACTATGATTATCCGGTAGAGGTTGAAACCTGTGGATTTACAAAAACGGTTTATAGCACGTTTAATGTACCGGTTATTGTTGATAAAACAATTGATGAGATTTCAGCTGATGATTACAGTGCTTTGGCGATACCGGGTGGTTTTGAAGAATTTGGCTTTTATGAGGAAGCATATAATCCGGCACTTTTAAATTTGATTCAGGCGTTTGATATTCAGAAAAAGCCGATAGCCTCCATTTGTGTTGCTGCTTTAG
Source organism: Sebaldella termitidis ATCC 33386 (assembly GCF_000024405.1). Taxonomy (NCBI): domain Bacteria; kingdom Fusobacteriati; phylum Fusobacteriota; class Fusobacteriia; order Fusobacteriales; family Leptotrichiaceae; genus Sebaldella; species Sebaldella termitidis. The sequence goes on from NC_013517.1 coordinate 539,606, forward strand.
TACTGGGTAAAAGCGGAATTATAACAAATAGGAAAGCTACAACCTATCATCTGAAGAACGGTTATCGTCAAAAGCAATTAGCAGAATTTGGGGTAAACGTAGTGAATGAACGCATTGTCATAGATGATAATGTTATTACGTCTTATTGTCCGGAGACTGCTGCTGATGTTGCATTTGAGTTACTAAATAAACTTTGCGGCAAAGAGAAAATGCTTGTTGTAAAGAGTGCAATGGGATATAGATAACAGCTAATTTGATATTATACTAAAAACTTGGACAAAATTAGCTCGCTGTGAAAAAATTTACTGGAGTTAAGAAAAAGTATTGTAATAAAACCTATACCTTTTTTACAGCGTGAAAGAGGTATATTTTTATTCATAGGCGATGCTATCAGACGTAAATATGGGAATTAAAAAGAAAATTCTATTATTGCACGGGTTCATGAAAAAACAGAGAAAGCTCCGATTAAACAAATTAAAGCAGTTAAAAAAGAACGGCTGACATAAAAGAAGGTTTAAAATGTGAGTTTTAAAGAATTTTTTCTCTTATTTTTTTTAACTTTCTTTGTTATACTTAAATCTAATATAGCTGCCATTTGTAAGCAAAGCAATTTGACAATATTTTTTAGTTAAAATATCATTTTAAATTAGAAATTCGTTTTTCCTCAGCAGCTTTCTTTAAGCGTTCTGTGATTATTTCTACTGCATTAGATGATTCATATGCCTCAATTTTCAAATTTAATAAACTTAGGTTATCTTTCAGCATATCGATCTGTTTAAGTATTTCTTTTTTATGTTTATTTAGTAATTCATTACGAAGTGCAATTGTTTCTGTTCCTTTCATACATAAATCAATATATTTTTTAATATCACGGATTGGCATTCCTGTATCTTTTAAACAACATATTGTCTGTATCATATTTAAATCAGATTCTGTAAAAACCCTATTTCCTTTTTGGTTCCGCAGCACAAAAGGTAAAAGACCTTTTTTATCATAAAAACGTATTGTATGTACGGAAAGTTTAAAACGTACTGCTACATCATTAATTGAATAATTCATACAAAATACTCCTTAAAAAAATATGTTTGACTTAGACCATAGTCTAAGTGGTAATATAACTATATAACATTATTAAACAAATTTCAAGAGGAGGTATCATCATGGATATAAAAGAAAAAACTGCTATAATAACAGGCGGAAGTCGCGGTCTTGGCCGGAATACAGCCCTTAATCTTGCAAGTCGGGGAGTAAATATTATTTTTACTTATAACTCTAATAAATTTGAAGCAGAAAAGACTCTCCAACTTATTCAAGAGTATGGAGTAAATGGAGCTATGTTAAATCTTGATACAGCTAATACTAAATTATTTGATGCTTTTGTACAAAATGTTGAGAAAATTTTACAGGAATGGAAGTGTAAAACATTTAATTACCTGATTAACAACGCTGGAACATCACATCACAATTCAATTGAAAATACTACAGAAGAAGAATTAGACACTCTTTATAATGTCCATTTTAAGGGAGTGTTCTTTCTTACGCAAAAACTCCTTATGCTTCTTAATGACGGAGGGAGTATAATTAATATTTCCACAGGTCTAACACGATTTACTTCACCTGGAAGCGCAGCTTATGCGTCTATAAAAGGTGCCGTTGAAGTGATGACACGTTATTTGGCAATGGAATTAGGACCACGTAAAATCACCGTAAATACTATTGCTCCCGGAGCCATTCAAACAGATTTCAGTGGGGGTGTAGTCCGTGATAATCCTGAAGTAAATAAAATGATAGCTGAGCATACAGCACTGGGTCGTGCTGGTGTTCCGGATGATATCGGACCTATGATTGCTTCACTATTATCAGATAGTAATAGATGGGTAACCGGTCAGCGTATTGAAGTTTCCGGAGGAATGTTTCTTTAAAAAATAGTATGCCAATATTATACTTTGATAGCAAACACAAGTGTTTGTATAAATTTTAAAGTTGCTACATTGAGCTGTATCTAAAAAATTTATTTTGATACAGCTCTTTTTTTGTAACTATTTTACAATTATAGAAAATAATTTCAAATTTTTTATTGACATAATTTTGTAAATAAGTTACAATAATTTCATCTAAGATACAAGAATTGGAAATAAAAACAAAAAATAACAAATAAATTAATTGGTTAAGGAGGCTTATCATGAAAAAGACAATATCAATACTAGCATTAACACTGACAGTATCATTCACAGCACTGGCTGATGCAGTATCATATGATTCGTCAAAAGAAATAATTGACAGAATACAATTAGAAATGAAACATAAATAAATTTTGAAATTATAAATATATATTTTACTGTTAACTTGTAAGCACAGAAAAATAATTTCAAAAATTTTTTTTAGAATTATTTTGTAAATTAATTACAATTTATTTATCTGAAATACAAATATTGTAAAAGAAAACAAATATCAAATAAAATAACTATTTTAAGGAGGTCAGCCATGAAAAAAATATTATTAATACCGGCATTAACATTGGCAGTATCATTCACAGCTTTAGCTGATGCAGTATCATATGATTCGTCAAAAGAAATAATTGACAGAATACAGTTAGAAATGAAACATAAATAAATTTTTGAAAAATATAAATATTAAACAAAATAATTATTGGAGGAAAAAAATGGAATATAAAGGTTTTGGACTTGGATGCATGAGCTTATCAACTGCTGATCAGGCGGAAAGTTCTGCTGTTATACATACAGCTTTAGATGAAGGTATTTCTTTTTTGAATACTGGGGATTTCTATGGTTCAGGGGAAAGTGAGATGGCTGTCGGAGAGGCTCTAAAAGGTTACAGCCGTGAAAAATATTACATATCAGTAAAATTCGGGGCTCTTACAATGCCAAATGGCGGGCTGTATAGTTTGGATGTACATCCTGACAGGATTAAAAACTATCTGACTCACTCCCTGAAGCGTTTAAAACTTGACTATATTGACTTATATCAGCCTTGCAGGATTGATCTTGGTATCCCTGTAGAAGAAACTATCGGGGCAATTTCAGATTTGGTTAAAGAAGGATATGTGCGACATATCGGACTTAGTCAGGTAGATTCTGAAACAATCAAAAGAGCTCAGGCAGTTCATAAAATAGAGCTGGTAGAAATGGAGTATTCTTTATTTAATCGCGGCATAGAAAAGGATATCCTTTCAACAGCCCGTAAATTAGATATTGGAGTTGTGTCATTCGGGACGCTTGCCCATGGACTTTTAAGCGGTTCATGGACTAAAGAACGTCTTAAACATGGTGAATTCCCATTACATATGATGAGTCCGCTGTTATCAAAAGAAAACGTTGAAAAAAACATTGAGTTTGTTGAAAACTTAGACCAAATTGCAAATGAAAAAAATGTAAGTGTATCTCAGCTTGCTCACGCTTGGATTTTGTCAAAAGGAGACGATATTATACCGCTTATCGGAACAAGCAAGGTGAAACATTTAAAAAATTCTCTGGAGTCTAAAAATCTGTTTTTAAGCGAAGAAGATATACAAAGAATAGAAAATGCAGTGCCGCAGGATAAGATTTCCGGTGAAAGTTTACGAAGAATGCAGTTTAAGAATGGAGTCATAGTCAGATAGTAAAAAATACTGAAATTGAGGAAATTAAGTAAAAAACATTATTAAAAATAATGGAGGAAATAATATGAATGAAGTATTAGAATTTTTAAAAAACTGCAAAGTATTTTTTGTTGCAACAGCAGAGCAGGGAAAGCCTAAAGTCAGGCCGTTTAGTTTTGTTATGATGCATGAAGAAAAGTTATATTTTGTAACAGGAAATCAAAAACCATTTTTTAAGCAAATTCAGGCAAATCCGGAAATTGAAATATGCGGAACCAGCCAAAAAATGGAATGGATACGTCTTAGCGGTAAAGCTGTTCCGGATTCGAGACTTGAGATAAAACAGAGAGCATTTGAGGAATTACCGTTTCTTAAGAATAACTATAAGTCAGTTGAAAATCCGGTAATGGAATGCTTTTATCTGGGAGAAGCCAAGGCTGATTTTTGTAAAATAGACGGATCATCAAAGACAGTTGTTCTCTAAAACTTACTTTCTGAAAACAGGGCTGTATCAAAATATAATTCATAATATTTTACACCTGTATTTTGGAAACCGAAAAAAATGTATTTATTTATGAAGAATTAATTTATATATTGGATAACTAAATTTATACACTGAAATAAAAGGAGAACAAATTATGAACACTGAGAAATATGAACAATATAAAAATAAAAACGTAATTTTAATTACAGTATTACTGCTTGCTTTTATGACTTCACTTGACGGAAGTATAGTAAATGTAGCCCTACCTATGATGTCAGAAAGCTTATCTGTCAATACACAATCTATAAGCTGGGTTTTTTCTTCCTATTTGATAGGAATTTGTACTCTCATATTAGCATTTGGAAAACTGGGAGATCTTAAGGGAAAAATGAAAGTTTTCAAAACAGGAATTCTCATATTTACACTGGGTTCAATGATGTCTGGATTATCTGCGGCCTTTCCCTTTCTTATAACAGCAAGAATCATTCAGGCTGTAGGAGCTGCCGCATCTATGGCCACAAGCCAGGGAATTATCACAGAAGCTGTTCCAAGAAATGAAATTGGTAAAGCCTTTGGGTTATTTGGTACTTGTATAGCTTTAGGAACTATGATGGGAGCACCAATAGGCGGCTTTATAATTTCCATATTTAAATGGAACTACATTTTCTTCTTTAATGTTCCTATTGGGATCATAATATTTATTTTATGCTTTAAGTTTTTACCCAAAGAACATGTAAATAACGGAAAGTTTCCTGATATAAGAGGCTTTTTACTTTTTGTGATAACTATAGTCAGTTTTTTTATCGCTGTAATGCAGGGAGGTGCTGTGGGCTACGGTAATCCTTTTATAATCAGCTGCTTTGTTATTTCGATAGCAGCGTTTATTTTCTTTGTTTTTACAGAGAAAAGAGCTGATGACCCAATGCTTGACTTGGATATATTTAAATCAAAATCATTTTCGATAAGTATTTTTTGCTCATTTTTAAGCTTTGTAGCAATCTTCTGTCTGTTAATAATCAATCTGTTTTACTTACATTATGCGAGGGAATATGATCCTTCTTTTATAGGGCTGTTAATGATGTTTTATTCAATAATCCTTACTTTATCATCACTTTTCAGCGGTATACTTTCAGATAAGATACGCCCTGAGCTTTTGACTTTCACAGGCTTAGCAATTATGGGAGCAGGTTTTTTCTTCATGACACTCTTAAATATAAGCACTCCTATATTCTTATTATTGATTTTTATGGCACTTATAGGCTTGGGAGCAGGACTGTTTCAATCACCAAACAATTCATTGGTAATGTCTGCAGCGAGTAAAGATAAGCTTGGGATTGCGGGAAGCGTAAATGCATTGGTAAGAAATATAGGAATGAGTATCGGTATAGCGGTAGCTACTATTCTTTTATACGATAGAATGAGTCAGAAAGCAGGATATAAGGTTTCGACCTATGTAGCAGGAAGCGATGATATCTTTCTTTACGGGATGAGATATGTCTATGTTGTGGCAGGAATACTCTGTGTAATTGGGGCAATTATTACTTTTATGAGATTTTATCACCAAAAAATAAGCTTTAATAATAAAAACTGAAAGGAATGACTCTTATGAAAACAATCATTATTACAGGTGCGAATTCCGGTTTGGGATTTGAATGTGCCAAAAATATACTTTTGGAAAATTCGGACTATTTTATCATTATGGCATGCCGGAATATTGAAAAATCCGAGAAAGCCAAGATAGAATTAATAGGAAAAACAAAAAATAAAAATATTCAGGTTATGGAATTAAATTTATCATCATTTGACTCTGTGAGATGATTTGTAAATGATTTTAAAAATAAACAACTATTGTAATATGTAGATGTAATCTGCGGTTAATTTGGGTATAGTTCACAGTGTTGCTAAACGCTGCTGTCTGCTTTCTCATCTGCTGCGTCACGAGTTCTTGATACAAAGAAAACATTACACACCCTAATGAAAATAAATAAAATCTTAAAGTGAGGAGTTGTTTTACATGAAAAAAATAGCGAAGATATTTTTATGTGTATTATTTATAAGTATCTCTATGATATCCTGCTCTCAGGGAAATAAGGGAGGTAAAATCAGTAACACCAATAAAACATTGATCATATATTACTCAGCATCCGGGACTACTGAAAAAGTAGCAAAGGAACTGCAAAGAAAAACAAAGGGCGATATATATTTTATTAAAACTAATATGCCGTATTCAACAGATCAAGAGGTTTTGGGAAAAGAAATGGCACTTGAGAGAGAAAACGGGAATATTCGTGAATTAAGTGGGGAACTACCAGACTTATCCAATTATGACCTGATTTTGATAGGAGGACCTGTATGGTCCGGGGAGCCTTCAAATCCTATTCAAAAGTACCTCAGTATAACTGATTTTAACGGAAAAAAAGTAGCAGGGTTTTGGACAGCTTACGGAGAGCCGGGAGATTATGCGAATGTATTTAAAAAATTAGTGAAGAATGTCGAATTACACGAAGGTCTCAGCTTAATAAATACAGATGTCTCAAATGAGAAAGAATTAGAGAGTAAAATAAATACATGGTTAAGTACACTAGGTATTTTATAATTAGAAAAATGGTATAAATATTTAAAAGAACGGAGATGACAGTTATGAGAAATATTTTAGTTTTATTTTTGACAGGATTTCTTTCTCTTGCAGTTATAAGCAATACAGTTATTAATAATAAGCAGAAAAATCCGGCAGTTTCAGAAGAAACGAAGACAAAATCAGCCAATACATATGATTTACTGGAAGAATATAAGAAAGATGCATCTAAAAGACAGCCTACATACACAGGAGAGAATATCACGGTATCAGGTGTTGTCGTTTATAAAGGACCGGATATTCATGGACTTCCTTCGCTTGAATTATCAGATAAAGTAAATGGAACAAGTCATGTTTTATGTGTATTTGACTCAGCAGATTCACTTAACAAAATATCTAAAGGAGATAATCTCACAATTTCAGGAAAATTCCATATTGTAAGCTCTGATGATATGGTTGTACTAAAACAGAGCAAGATACAATAATGCTAAATTTGATGAAAAAGGAGCAAGGGTGTATATTCATGAATTAGACTATGATTTTTTACATAACCTTGAATTAGCTGCCTCACTTTATGGTACAGCTGAAAAATGATTAAAAGAGTAAAGTCCTGTAAAAAAATATTAAAATAAATTATATTATTAAGACGGAGAATTCAGGCTCTGTCTTAATTTTTATCCAAAAAAAGCTGTTAAAGCCGAGCTTATGCAATAAAACAAAGGTTCAAAGATAATTAATTAGAGCAGCCTTCACGTCGGATGGACTAAGTTTAAATATAAAAATCCTACAAATTTTCATAATAGTGCAGAACTTTACAATGCTGAATTCAATCAGATTAAAAGTTTTATTTGAAAAAAATGTAAAAGTTTGTATGTGATCCAATTATATGCTAATATATAATTAATTAACTTGTAAAATTTTCAATTCAACGTTTGAAAGGAGGATTTACATGTATTATACAAATGGAAATTACAACGCTTATATGAAGCCGCAAAAGCCAAAAAATATTGATGGAAAATCTGCCTATATCGTAGGGGCAGGATTAGCGGGGTTAGCAGCAGCAGTTTTCTTGATTCGTGACGGACAAATGGAAGGAAAGAGGATTACTATTTTTGAAGAGCTTCCTGTTTCAGGCGGGAGCATGGACGCCATTTTAAAGCCGGAGCGGGGTTACGTAATGCGCGGCGGCCGGGAGATGGAAGAGCATTTTGAAACCTTGTGGGATTTATTCCGCAGTATACCGGCTCAGGAAACACCCGGGGCCTCTATCCTTGATGAATATGCCTGGGAGAACCAAAATGATCCTAGTTTTTCTTACGCTCGTATCATAGAAAATAAAGGACAGCGAGTTTCAGATGACGGACAGCTGACACTTTCACAAAAAGCCATACGAGAAATATTAGACCTTGCCCTCACTGAAGAGAAAGATTTACAAGATAAAAAGATAAATGAAGTATTCACGGAAGAATTCTTCAAATCAAATTTTTGGTTATATTGGGCTACTATGTTTGCCTTTGAGCCTTGGGCATCTGCTATGGAAATGCGAAGATATCTTTTGCGTTTCGTGCATCATATCGCGACACTTTCCAATATGTCAGCCCTGAGATTCACCAAATATAATCAATACGACTCATTGATTCTTCCTTTAGAAACATTTTTGAAAGAACAGGGAGTTACATTTCAATATAACAGCAAAGTAAGCAATGTTATTATTGAAAACTTTGGAAATAAAAAAACAGCAAAAAAAATTCTGCTGATTGAAAATGACACTGAAAAAACTATTGAACTAACCGAAAATGATTTGGTTTTCATTACGAATGGTTCTATAACAGAAAGCTCAACTTACGGAACAAATACAGAGCCCGCCCCTGTTCCTACTGAAATCGGGGGAAGCTGGCAGCTCTGGAAAAATTTAGCAGCTCAGAACAGTGACTTTGGCAGACCGGAAAAGTTTTGCGAAAATATTCCGGAAGCTAATTGGGTCATTTCGGGAACAATTACCTTAACAGACGACAAAGTAATACCATATATTGAAAAAATAAGTAAAAAAAATCCTCACAGCGGTTCTATTGTAACCAGCGGACCGGTAACCATAAAAGACTCCAATTGGTTATATGGTTACTCAATAAGCCGCCAGCCTGTGTTTAAAACACAAAAGTCGAATGAAACAATTGTGTGGGTATACGGTTTGTTTTCGGATAAAATCGGAAACTATATAACAAAAAAAATCACAGAGTGCAACGGTATTGAATTATGTGCAGAATGGCTTTATCATATCGGCGTTCCTGAAAAGGACATTATGGATATCGCTACAAACTATGCAAATACAGTTCCCTGCTATATGCCTTATATTACAAGCTATTTTTGCCCTCGTGCCTTAGGAGACAGACCTTTGGTTGTCCCTGAGGGTTCTGTAAATCTGGCATTCATAGGAAATTTTGCTGAAACGGAAAAAGATACTGTTTTTACAACAGAATATTCTGTACGAACGGCTATGGAAGCAGTCTACCAATTCTTGGATATTCAACGCGGTGTGCCGGAGGTCTTTGCTTCATCCTTTGATGTGAGAAAGCTATTGAATACTTTATATTATCTCAACGATCAAAAGAGCTTGGATGAAATCAAAAAACCTCTGCGGGATTCTATATTGGAAAAATATGTTATTAGAAAAATTAAAGGTACATATATTGAAGAAATCTTCAAAGATGAAAAATTAATATAGGTTGTGCTGGATAATTTTAAAAAGAATTGATTTGTCATGAAACAGAGTAAAAATGTAATTCATGAATTAAAAATGCGGAAAGAAAAAATCTGTATGTAAATGGAAAATAAAATTAGCAGTTTATACTTGCAAAAGAAAGAAGAGGTTTGTGTCTCAGCTTTCATTATTGACAAAACCCGGCTATGCAGTACAGTATTTAAACAAAAGAATTTGGAATTTGACTTATGGTGCAGGATGTTTTTAGTTATAGCTGAATAAGAAATCAAACCAAATATCTTGTATTTATAAATAATCGAAAGGGGCAGCCGCTCGTGCTGTCTCTTTTTTCGTGTTGTCAAGATAAGTACAGCAGATCACTCCATTGAAAACAGTTGTTTCTTTACAGGTACCGCTCTCAATAAATATTGACATAAAGCAAATGATATGTTAAAATTTTAAAAATTAGTGCTTGCAAGTTTTATTGTCAGAAGTCGCTGTGGATTACGGCGTTTTTATTTGACTTTTATTGCAAGTGAATACTTGCAATAAAAGAAGGTGAATAATTATTATGAAAATAACAGGAGCAGATTTATTTGTAAAATCGCTGATAAAAGAAAATGTGGATATCTTATTTGCATATCCCGGCGGACAGGTTATAGACTTATTCGATGCCTTGTATGGTCGTGATGAATTTCGTGTTATACTTCCGCGGCATGAGCAGGGACTCATTCATGCTGCTGACGGATACGCCCGTTCCACAGGCAGGGTAGGAGTATGCCTTGTAACCAGCGGCCCTGGGGCTACTAATTTAGTAACAGGAATTGCCACGGCTAACTATGACAGTGTTCCGCTTGTCTGCTTTACCGGACAGGTCTCTACTGACCTTATTGGTAATGATGCTTTTCAGGAAGTAGATATCGTAGGAATTACCCGTCCGATTACCAAGTATGCTGTAACAGTGCGGAATCGTGAAGAATTGGGACCTGTTATCAAAAAGGCATTCCAGATTGCACGCACCGGAAAACCTGGTGTTGTTATCGTGGATATCCCGAAAGATATCCAAAAAGAGCTGGGAACAGATAAATATCCCGAAAAAGTAGACATTCGCGGTTATAAGCCGTCAGTTGCAGTACATACCGGACAGCTGTCCAGAGCAATGAAGGTACTTGAAGAGGCAAAACGGCCTTTGTTTTTAGCCGGAGGCGGAGTAAATGTAGCAAATGCCCAAAAAGTCATGCTGGAATTAGCTGAAAAAACTCAGATACCTGTAGTTACTACTATTATGGGAAAAGGTTCGATTCCTACAAGTCATCCGCTGTATATAGGGAATGTCGGGATTCATGGCAGTTATGCGGCAAACTCTGCTTTATCAGACTGTGATGTGCTTTTTTCTATCGGAACGCGTTTTAATGATCGTATTACGGGAAAGTTAAATGAGTTTGCCTCAAATAAAACTATTATTCATGTTGATGTAGATCCTGCATCAATTTCTAAAAATATAGCAGTAAATATTCCCATTGTTGCAGATGCCGGACAGGCAATAGTTGCTATGCTTGAAAGAAGTAAACCATTCAATGATGCAGAATGGCTTACTGAGATTCAGAGCAGGAAGGAATTACATCCTGTCGAGATGAGATATCCTGGTCTGACACCGCAGATAATTATTGAAAAAATAAATAAAATATTTGATAATTCGATTATAGTAACCGATGTAGGACAAAATCAGTTATGGTGTACACAGTTTTTAGCTTTGGATACAAAACGCCAGATGCTTACAAGCGGCGGTCTGGGAACTATGGGCTATGGTTTTCCTGCTGCTTTAGGTGCCAAACTTGGTAATCCTGATAAAAATGTATTGGTAATTACTGGAGACGGAGGGTTCCAAATGAATTTGCAGGAGCTTGCAACTGCTGTAATTGAAAAAATTCCGGTTATTATCTGTATTTTAAATAATGGATGTCTTGGCAATGTGCGTCAATGGCAGGAAATGTTTTTTGAAAAACGTTATTCTTATACTAATCTTACGAATGATTCCGGCAGTTATGTTCCTGACTTTGTAAAGTTCGCTGAAAGTTACGGTGTAACAGGTATACGTATAACCCGTGAGGAAGAAATCGATGAGGCATTTATCAAAGCAAATAAAGTGAAAGACTGTCCTGTTTTATTAGAGTTTATTATTGATAGTACACAAAATGTATTGCCAATTGTACCTCCGGGTAAATCATTGAAGGAAATGATTTCAACACAGGAAAAGGAGGAATCGAAATGAAAAAAAGATGGCTCTGTTTATATGTAGAAAATGAGATTGGTGTATTGGCGAGAATTTCCGGTCTTTTTGCCGGAAAATCTTATAATCTTAACAGCCTGACAGTAGGAACAACTGAGGATGAATCTATTTCTCGTATGACTATCAGCTTATACGGTGATGATAAAACTTTTGAACAGATAAAGAAGCAGCTGAACCGTTGTATTGAAGTAATAAAAGTTGTTGACTACTCGGATATCTTTATTCATTCAAAAGAAATACTTTATATTCGCATTTCTTTTCGTTCAGAATCTGATAAAATTGAAATATTTCGCTTAGCTGAGGTGTACAAAATGCGGGTAGCCGATTATGGTGCAGAGAATATAATTGTAGAATGTGTCAAAGAGGAAGAGAAAAACAGTTTTATTATTAATAAATTTGCGAAAGCTTTCCCGAACCATATTGAAGTAGTGCGCGGCGGCAGTGTAGCTATGGAGGGATTACAGTGAAAATCATCAGTAACCGCCAAATTACAGATGCTGCTATGGAACTCATTATTGAAAAGGGATACAGCAATATGACCACAAAGGACATAGCTGTAAGAGCGAATGTAAATGAAACTACATTATTCAGACGTTTTGGAAGTAAAAAGGAAATAATATTAAGGGCTTTAAGTGAAGGCTTCTGGCTTCCGGTTCTGAATACTAAAATTTTTGCGGATGCCGACTGGGATTTGAGAAGTGATTTGGAAAGGTTTATGCTTGAATATATTAAAAAAATTACCCCGGATATGGTAAAAATGTCTATAGGTCTTCGTTCGCCGCAAATATATGAAGATACAGCACCTTATATAATGAAAGTACCTGAAAGCTTTATAAATGCTTTGCAAAGTTATTTTGAAATTATGAAACAAAAGGGAAAGATCATAGAAGGCGAGCCAAAAGTTCTTGCACAGACTATTTTTTCTTCAATATTTGGTTTTGTATTTTTGCAGGCATCATTTGGAAATATGCTTTCGTTATCAAAGCAGGAAAAGTATGTAAAAGAAAGTATAAAAATATTTGTTAATGGTATTGAATAAAAAAATGACAGTTTATCAGAGGTGTAGAGCCTGTGATGCTGCCATCATAGGAAAAATGAAAAAATACGTCAGTATTGTATAATGCTTTGAACGTATTTTTTTAATTTGTAATATTCTTTGGAATTTTTCAAATATTAAAGGAAGTAAATTACAAGTTAATATATTGAAATTAAATAAAATAGATAAAATAAAAATCCCCTCAATAAAATTGATTAAAAATTTCAAGTATAGTATAATACTGAAAAATAAGGGCATTGGCAAAATGAAGTGGTTTTTTATGTGTTTATTATTACATTTGTGAAACAGAATTGCCTGAAATACAGCAATTCATACAAAAAAAATCAACAGCCGTGATTTCGCCGACAGCGGGTATTCTTAAACAAAGACTGCTGTCAATTTTTGGAGGTGTAAAAAATGACGGAAAATAAAGACGGCGGGATGCAGAATGCTCCCCGCAAAAGGAGGAAGGCAGTCATGGTACTATTTTCAATTATTGGTATTGTATTTATATGTTTACTGCTTATCATGGCAAATAGCCCCGGCAAGCTGGCTCCCCTAAAGGATGAGCAGGGAAATGCCATTGAAAATTCTATTTCTGAAAAGGTATGGGTTGATATCAACGGAATTAAACAGGGAATGTTTATTCGGGGAGAAAATCCTCAAAATCCGGTAATATTGTACTTACATGGCGGACCTGGGACACCGATGCTGCAATTTATTTCTTATTTAGAAAAAAATGAACGTCTTGAGAAGTATTTTACAATTTGTTATTGGGATCAGCGCGGTTCCGGTATGACTTATAACAAATCAACAGATCCTTCGACTATGACGGTAGAGCAAATGGTAGAGGATACACACAAAGTTACTGAATACCTCAAAGAACGCTTTGGACAGGATAAAATATATCTTATAGGTCACTCCTGGGGTTCGTATCTTGGCGTTAAAACCATAGAAAAATATCCTGAAAACTATCTTGCGTATATTGGCATAGGTCAAGTAACAAATCAAACGGAATCAGAACGTTTAGCCTATAATTATATGCTAAATCATGCAAAAGAAATAAATGATAAAGATGTTATTAAAAAATTGGAAAAGTATGATCCGTATTCAGATGACTTTTTGTCTCTTGATTATCTCGTAAAAGTCAGAACCGGAATTCTCAATAAGTATAAAATCGGTCATTTACACCAAGGACTTGCTTTTACCGATATTCTTAAATCACTATTTGTATTTAAAGGTTATACAGCAGGAGAAAAAATAAACTGGTTTCTGGGTGCTGATTTTTCGATGATACATTTGTTTCCTGTAATACTAAAAGATGATCTCTTTACATCATCCGTAAAATTTGATGTTCCGTTTTATATAGTTCAGGGAGCTTATGATTATCAAGTTTCACAGGTTCTTGCCGAAAAATATTTAGATGCTTTGGAGGCTCCTAAAAAAGCATTCTTTATATTTTCTGATTCTGCCCATTCTCCAAATATGGAGGAGCCGGAAAAGTTTATTGAAGTTTTTCGTAAAATAGCATTGGAAAATCCAGCCCAAGAATAGATACTGATTTTGTTATTTTCGGACTGTGTGATTTATGCTAAATTCAATTAATGCAGTATTAATAAGACTGGTTTTGATGTATAGTTATACAGAAATTATGGATAAAAATAATTTGTCAGCAGGAATTCTGAGCTTATTGAGCGGCGGACTGATCAGTTTATATAATTACAGGAGGTAAATATGCAGGCAGGAGATAAAATATTATTCGGAAATTACGAGTGGCGTGTACTTGAGGTACAAAATAATACGGCTTTGATTATAACTGAATACATTATAGAGCAGCGTGCTTACCATAATGCTTATAAAGATATAACATGGGCTGACTGTTCATTAAGAAAATATCTTAACAGTGAATTTTATGATAGATTTACTGCAGCTGAAAAATCAAGAATAATTCCGGTATTAAATAAAAATCCTGATAATCAGTGGTATGGCACAAAAGGAGGGACAGATACGCAGGACAGTATATTTCTGCTGAGTATTGAAGAAACAGTGTGCCGGTATTTTGGAGACAGCAGCTCAAAGCTGTATAGTCCCGGAAAAAATCAAAGATATTGGTTTGAAAGAAAAGATAAAAATAACAGTAAGCGTATTGCCAGGCTTGAAAAAAGAAAAGAAGGTTCCTGGTGGTGGTGGCTTCGGTCGCCGGGCCGTGTTAGTATAAAAGCTGTGTATATTCACGGTGATGGTAATATAGGGATACAAGGCAATAATATATTAAAGGGCAATATCAGTGACGGTGAGTGTAAAGGCGGTCTTCGCCCCGCGTTGTGGCTGAAATTCTAATTTTGATTATCTAGCGGCGTTGTTAAATCCAGCAGATTTATGTCTAAACATATAAAAATATTATATTTTCAAATATGACATGCAGTTGTCTAATTTATTCTGTTACAATAATAGAAAATTTAGCAGGAGGAATTTGAAATGAGCAGATATGAAGAAGGAATAAAATTAATTGAAGAAGGATGCGGCAATGGAAAAGATAATGTTATATCACTCTCAACCATTGCAATGGAACCAAATGCTGAAGGGAAACCCAGTCCTTGTGTCCGGGAGGTGGATGCCCATTATGAGGACGGCGTATTTTATGTTACTACCTGGGCAAAATCAAATAAAATGCAGCAGATAGCCCAAAATAAAGAGGTCGCATTCGCGGTTTGTTTTGAGGGAATCTCCGGAAACGGAATCGGTGAAAATCTTGGATGGGTTTTAGATCCAAAAAATGCTGAGTTAAGAACTAAACTCCGTAAAACATTTACTGACTGGTATGATCATGCAAATGATGAGCAGAATGAAAACTGCGTTATTTTAGCAATCCGTATCACTAAATGTAAGATATTCAGGGATCATGGGGCTGTACGTTACAGTCTGGACTTTGTGAACAGGGCAGAGATTGAAGAGAAAATTAGTTAATGACTGTATTTGATAAGTATTTCCAAATTTGCTTAAGTTTTTTGTTAAGCTTCTTAATTACACAGATTTTCAGAGATATAAAAACAGCTACAGGGGATTTTTTCTATCACTGTTTTTATATATAATATTTCAGGCTTTACTATATTAAGCTTGTGTTGCTTATATAAGCCGGACAGGAAAAAGTATCAGATCAGAAGAAAAAACAGATGAGAACAGAGAAATAATTTAAGATTTTCGCGGGAACTAAGTATAGTTTTTATTTTTACAGGAAAATTAGTACATTTTTGAATATGATATTTTTTATATTTTAGGGTTATCAGGATTTCTGATAACTTTTTTTTAATTTGGAGTTAGTCTCAAATAAGGTACAGACATAAGCTTACAGAATTATTATTTATTAAAACGGCAGTTTTTTGACAATAAGTTTCTTTCCTCTGCTTCAGTCTTACTTTTTCAGGCATTCTCAAGCTAGGGTAATTTCTCTTTTATACTGATATGGTTTTATAAGAAAAAAAATTTTCGATCAAAAAGAATCAGAAAAGAATTATAAAAAATCAAAAATACTTGACAAAAGATTATTATCGAGGTATAAAATAAATATAAAGGATCAAAAAGAATCAGAAAGGGTGAAGAATATGTTAGTTAATACAAAAGAAATATTTCAGATTGCCAGAAAAAAAGGCTTTGCAATACCTGCTCCGAATTTCTATAATTCAGACTCTATAAAAACATATATAGAAATCGCGGCCAAAAATAACTTTCCTGTTATAGCAAGCTTTGCAGAGGTTCATACAGAGCTGATGAGCATAGAGGAAGCAGCAGAAATGGGGAAATTTTATGCTGACAAATATGATATTCCTGTAGTACTTCATTTAGATCATGGAATGACTTATTCTGTTATTGTGAAAGCAATAAAGAATGGTTTTAGTTCGGTAATGATTGATGCATCTTCAAAATCATTTGATGAGAATGTAAGACTCACAAAAGAAATCGTGAAAGTAGCACATGCAGTGAATGTTTCTGTAGAAGCTGAAATAGGTCATGTCGGAGCCGGGCAAAATTATGAAAATCATGAACAGACTGAATCTCAATATACTAAAACAGAAGAGGCAGTAAAATTTGTAGAAATGACAAATATAGATTCATTGGCAGTGTCAGTGGGAACTGCGCACGGATCATACATCGGAACTCCTGAAATTAATTTTGAAAGATTAAAGGAAATCTATGAAAATATATCAATACCTTTAGTTTTACACGGCGGTTCATCAACGGGGGACGAAAATCTCAGAAAATGTGTTGGATTTGGAATTGCAAAAATTAATTTGTTTACCGATATTGTAAATGCTGGAATGAAAGCAGGGCAGGAAGGAAAAGCGGCTGATCTTCTTTCTTTGAATAAAGATATTTCAGGTGGTATGGGAAATTGTCTTGAACATTATTTTAAAGTTTTTAAAACAGAAAGGGTGTAATTAATATGATAAATATCAGTGATCTTTTTACCGAAGATTTTATCCTTCTTGATGTGGATATTAATTCAAAGGATGAATTATTTAAAGCTGCTGCCGAGCATCTATACAGTAAAAATATCGTAAATGATAAGGAATTGTTTATAAAAGCACTGTATGACAGGGAAAGCATCGGGGAAACAGGTGTCGGCGACGGATTTGCCATACCTCATGCAAAATCTGAAGCTGTTAATAAGCCGGCTGTTTTATATATAAAAAGTAATAGAAAAATAGAATATGAATCTCTAGATGACTTACCCATAGATAATTTCTTTATGCTGGTTGTTCCGGAAAATTCTGGGAATGAGCATATAAATCTTTTAAGCTCTGTAGCATGTCTGCTTTTGGAGGATGAATTTAAAGCTAAGCTGGAAAATGTCAAAAGTAAATTGGAAATTATAGATTTAGTGAATAAATATATATAGAAAAGGAGAGTTTTATGAAAAAGATAGTAGCTGTTACTGCATGTACAACGGGGATAGCGCATACATACATGGCAGCCAAAAGTCTTAGCAAGGCTGCAGCAGATATGGATGTGGAAATATATGTAGAAAAACAAGGAGCCGCAGGAGTGGAAGATGAGCTTACATCTGAACAGATTAAGGAAGCTGATGTAGTCATATTTGCCATTGAAAAAGGAATAGACGAATCCAGATTTGCAGGGAAAAAAATCTATAAAACTAAACCGGGAAAGGCGATAAAAGAAGGAAAAAAGACAATTGAGGAAGCCTTGGAAGGAAAAGGTATTTATATAGGAGAGTCATTAAACGGAAGTTCAGCAGTAAAAACTGGAAATACTGCCTCGAAAAAGAAAACAGGATTTTCTGGGGCATATACACATATGCTTGCCGGTATATCATACATGATTCCGATTGTTGTTACCGGAGGGATCTTAATAGCATTATCATTTGCATTTGGAATCACTGCATTTGAAAAAGAAGGTTCTCTTCCGTGGGCTTTATTCCAAATGGGTGGCGGAAGTGCATTTGCTCTGATGTTCCCTGTGCTTGCAGCTTTTATTGCTTATGATATAGCAGATAAGCCCGGCTTCGGACCTGGTATAATCGGAGGGTATCTTGCCTATACCAGCGGTTCGGGGTTTGTCGGAGCAATAATAGCCGGATATCTTGCCGGGTATCTTGCAAGGTATATAAATAAAAATCTGAAAGTTCCGGAATTTTTACAAGGATTAAAGCCTATAGTAATTATTCCCGTGGTGACTACTCTGGTAGTAGGTCTGGTTATACTTTACGTAGTCAAGGTTCCTATAATTTATTTACAGGATATGGTATCGGCATTTTTGAATTCATTGGCTGATAATAATACCGGAGCTATTGTGCTAGGACTGGCATTCGGATGCTTATACTTTGATCTGGGGGGACCTGTTTCAAAAATGGTTTATTCATTTGCAATAGCTGCATATACGACAGGAATATATACACCTATGGGAGCAGCAATGGTTTGCGGAATGGTTCCGCCTATAGGAATGGCAATAGCGACATTTTTAAAGCCGAAGTTATTTTCTGAAGATGAACGTGAGGCAGGAAAAACTGCATTGATTTTAGGATTCAGTTTTATTACTGAAGGAGCAATACCGTTTCTTATTTCCAAGCCAAAGGCAAGTATTATAGCAAATGCAGCTGGAAGCTCTGTGGGATCAATAGTAGCGTTTCTTTTGAAGCTGGAAATAAAGGCTCCGCATGGAGGAATGTTTCTGGCAGTTATTCCTAATGCGGTAAGCAGCGTACTTGGCTTATTAGTTGCTGTTTTGGCAGGAAGTCTGGTTACTGCACTTATTATGGTTGTGATTTTGAAATTTGAAGATAGAAAAAAACTTGTTATCGAATAAAGATAAAAAAATAAATTTTGAACAGAGCAGGATAATGAAATTTTGCTCTGTTTTTTTATTAACAATAGAAGAGAAAAAAGATAACAGCCGGGCGAGCACTACAGGAAGGAAAAGAACGCAGAATTAGTATATGAAGCTCTTACACATGAATACTGTAACTGAGACGTTAACTAAAAATTTGATATTAAATGAAATATATGTAAATGAAAGTAAAAATGAAAAATATTATTAGTATTATTTCTTTTCTTATTATTGTATTTTTAGAAAGATGATAAAATAATGTTTTTTGAACGGACAGTCCCGGAAGAAATGAATCAAGCAAAAGGAGCTGATCTAAAAGCTTTTGTCTTAAAGATAAGAGGAATTTTTATTATATAGGAAAATCAATAAAAGTGATAGATGGAGGAACATTAGAAGCAGTTAATATACAAAGAAAAAATCCGGAGACGGAGCTAAGATTCGAACTGTCTAAAATGACAGTTTAGATTTATTTTAGAAAATAGAGAATATATTTTTATGTTTTATATACTTGATTTTATTCATTAAATGAAATATAATTTATTGATGTTCAATGTTGAACAAAATCTATTCAAAGGATACTTGGTAGAAAAAACATTGATATTTATTTGTTTTTTAAATAGATCGAGTGTTCGGTTTAGAAAAATATTTTAAAGGAGATTTGACATGAAAAAGTTGTTATTTTTTATTTTAACGTTATTTGTAGTTACTAATGTTAAAATAATGGCTGATTGTTCACTTGTAAGTAAGATCAATGAAGATATTCTGGGTGGAAGTGTTTTGTCAGCAGTAAATTCTATAAATTTGAAAGGAGATATTTATTGCGACAAAGAAGGATATTATATGGTTTATTATTTACAAAACAATAATTATCTGCAGGTAGGATTGGAGTATAAGGTAAACAGTTTAGAGAGTTCTGTTCCTATAGGTTCTTTTATTTCTGATGCAGATAAAATCTATGGAAAAATAAAGGAAGATTTAAAAGGAAGAGATATTATTTTCAGAATGTATTTAAGAACAAACAAAAATATTTATCAGCACGGCAGTATTTCTATTAATAAAAAGGGTAAGGAAACACATTATTCTAATGTTAATAATAAAGGGACGAGTGCAACAGGAGCACCATTCGGAGCCCGTAGAATCAAATACAGTTTCGCAGCCCCGAATTGGGATTATACAGATGATATAATTTATTAAAAAAAATAAAAAAGGAGAATTAGTATGAAAAAAATTATGTTATTAATTACGTTATCAGGAATGTTAGCGGTAGTATCTTTTAGCTTTAATGTAGGAGGATTTATTAAAGACAAAGTGAGTGAAAAGGTAGATGAAACAATATCTAATCAAATGTATACGATGTCTAAGCCTGTAATCAAATATTCTAAAGATAAAAAAGAGGTTTTCATAACGGGTACAATAAAAAATTTAGGACCTAAGGTAAATAATGTATATGTATTTGTTCCTTGTTATGATTCTAAAGGCGGAACAATTCCGGATGCAGATGCACACATTGGAACAATCGGAGCCGGAGAAACTTGGAATTTTAGTGCTGAAGCTATGGCTACAAACGGTCTTACAATAGGTTCATGTGACCTAAAGAGAATAAAAGTAAGAGGATTTTAGGGATAGCAATTAATTTATAAATATAAGGAGTGGAGTAAGAATGAAAAAAGTATTATTGTTGTTAATTATTGTATGCAGCGGATTTTTGTATTCAAATACGCGTTGTGAGCTTAAAGCTAAAAAAGAAGTAGAAACTTTTTTAGCTTTAACGGGACAAGACGGAATAAAGGCTGAATATTTAGGACAGAATAAAGGAAAGCCTCCGTATTATCTGTACGATGTTACAGGAGCTGAAAGCAAAGTATTACTTGCAATAGATATGGAAACCGGAAGTATCTATGCTGCCGAGAATTATTCAAGAAATGATCTAAGTTCCGGTAAGGCTGTAGACTTTGAATTACTAATTACAGATGTAGAAAGTCTAAAATGTGAATAATAACTGATGCTGTATTAAAAAAATCAGAGAGTCCGGAATTCCTTTAGGCAGTAGATAAACAATAATTTATTACTGTTCAATTTTGGACAAAATGTATTGAAAGGTGATTTTTCATGAAAAAAAATGTTATTTTTATAATAGGATTTGTGTTCTTTGTACTTATTCTTGCAGTCGGCATTTTATCATATACTCTTATTTCAAGTAATAAGAAACTTGCTGATAAAGAAAATAATGACAAAGTAAATCAAAAAGTAGAAGAGTTAGTGGAGAAAAAGCTTCAGGAAAAAATAGATGAAGAAAAAATTGCAAAAGAGGAAAATGATAGAACAGAAAAAAAAGAAGCAAAAAATAAAACGAATTTTATTACAGCAAAAGAAGCTTTTGAAGGGGAGACTCAAAGAGGGGTGTCTTCTGATCCTATAGAATGTGTAATAACAGCAAAACAAAAAAGAATTCCAAGTAATGTTGACCAAAAAGCAGAAGGCGGAATGCTGACATGTGAAGGCTCAAAATACAGGGTTTATGTTGGTAATGACCGGAAATATAATTTGATGAGTGTCGGAGATCGCTATGGATTTCAAGTAAGATGGATAGAGAGTAACCTTTATTATTTTTATGTGGATGTTATAGGAGGAACTTTTTAGAAAAATATGGGAGTGATAGAAATGAATAAATTAATAGTTGGGATATATTTAGTTTTTGGAATAATAAGTTTCTCAAATTGTGATTTAAATGCTGAAAAGTTATTGAAAACTGTAATAAAAGAAAAGCTTACTGTTTCTCCGGAAGATAATTTAAAATATTTCAACCCTGAAATAAACGGAAAAGAATATAAGTATGAAATATTTGAAGATCATGAAACACATATTGTAAACAGAGCTTATGTAATACTTAATATGGAAACAGGTATTGTATATAGAGAAAATATTGCAGAGGATAAAGTAGAAAAAATATATCAGAATAAAAATTTGAGCTGTAAATAAAAAGAATTGAGTTCCATATAATGTAGAAAGCAATACTCATAAAAATATTCAAGTTTTTAGCGGTATGTGCAGCTAGCTTTCAATATTTAAAATTAGAGACTAACAGATAATTACTGGAAGTCTCTTTTTTATTGATAAAAAATATATTTAATAATAAAATTTCAAAAAATTTACCTGTTTGTAATAAAAAATACTTAACTTTAGTCAGCAGATTTTACGGCTTTCCAGATTTAGGGAAGTTAGAAAAACCCTGTCATTTATGGATTAATTACTATTATAAAGAAAAACATTGACAGCGGGAAAGAAATGTTATAGAATGGAGTACTAAGTATTTTCTAAGGACATCTCGATTAAACATTTCTACAGCTTTTGGGGGAAATATAATAAAAATGGTGATTTTTTTTATCAAAAAACAATATGTAGGACAAGAATAACAAGGAACAAGCTGAAAATACCGGGATAATCAGTGTTTTTCAGGTTTTAAAATAGTTTGAATTGAAATATAAGAGAATCCGGCTAAATAGTTTTTTTAATTAAGCAAGTAAACGTTTACAAGATTAAGATAAAAAGAAAAGCATGAAATTAGCGGTTTAAGAAAGTATTTCAAATTTTATATTAGAATTAAGTTCAAATATTCAGCCTGTATAATAAGATGTTTTATACAGGAATTAAGTACAAAACATCATCTAATATAAAAATATAAATTATTTTAAAAAAATATAATTAAAAATTATTAATAATTATAATTCGCATATTTTATATTATGCGAAATATTTCATATATATATGATACTAAAATAATATATTGAAGTCAATTTAAATATATAAATAATATAAAATTTATTATTATGTATTATGTGGATATATTGATATTTTTGTAAATTTTGTATTCGTGTAATATAAAATATACGAATAAAAACATGAAAATAAAGGAGTAAAAATGAAAAAGAATGAAAAATTTCTAAAAACATTTTTAATGTTAAATGCAGTGATGACAGGGGTTGCTGCTGCTGGTACAAATAATGTAAAATATGAAAAAATGTACGAAAAAATGACAAAAAATATAAGCACAAATAAATCAAATAAAGATAATTATCAATTAATAGAACGAATACTTAATCAAAGAAATAAAGAATTAAAAGATTTGCACTTACAAGGAGACTATATAGTAAAACCAGAGTATCTGGAATGGCAGATATTTTTTAATAGTTTTGCTGATAAGATCAAAATAAACGGAAAACAGGAAAATGCTGTTACATATAATGAAGACCGTGTAAAAAGCGTAAACTTTGCAATGATGCTGCCAATAAAAGGAATTCAGGATAAGAATATTAGTCTAGATATATCAGCAATACAGCCGCCGTATATCACTCCATCAATCAGCGCGGTAAATCCTGTAGCAATGACTTCACCGACAATAAATCATGACAGTTTTACATTACCGGCAGCACCGGCTCCAAAAGCACCATATTTTGGTACTGGTTCACAATCATATAATACTCCGGTAGGAAAACTAACATCAAATGTGGTGTATAATACTACAGGAAACGCTGTATATGAAAACTTAAATGTCAGCTCAAGTGCAGCAGGTACAGAAATTCTTGTGAAAGGTACAGTAACTGATATTACCGGGACAGCAGATTATGAGAACGGCCTATACAGCGGGACGACATCTGCCCTGACTTCATATACACACAGTTTTGCAACGTTTGATGTAATAAATATCGGAAATAATGGAATGTTCGAGGTAAAAGGCGACTGGACTTACAGATCAAATTCAGTGATCAACGGACACACCAGTTATGGTTTTTTAAGCTACAGACCTTATTATGTAAATACAGACAGTCAGGTGACTTTTTCCGGAAATTTAGCATTGCGTAATAAAGCCAACTATGTCAATGGATCAGCAACCGGAATGGTGGGACTCAGTCTAAATGCAGATAATGTTACATCGAATCCTACGGGGAAAGCAACACTGGAGAATAAAGGTACTATCACACTGGGGGTTTTAGATCCCGGTGATTCATATTATCGTATGGTGGGGATGCAGCTGGAAAGCGGAAGCACGTATAAAATAGACAGTGAACTTATCAACAGCGGAACTATAATTTTGAATTCTAATTATACATCGAGCATGGCGGGGATGCAGATTAATCTTAGCAATGACAGCAGATATACAGGTAATTCACTGGTAAAAATCGGAAATATAAAGATGAAAAGTTCTGGAGAAAATTATACAAGTGCAATTGGTGTTATATTCGGTCATACTTCAAATTTAGGTCTGGTGGATTCTAATGTGATAGTAGATGGTTCCGGAGGGCTGATAGATATTGAAGCATATTTGGGGAATGGAATACAAATAAATAGAGTCAATAAACCGCAGAGTTCTAATAACGGAGTGGAAAATTTTAAAAACCTGAATATGTTAATAAATGGAAAAAGTATAATAGGAATATCAAGAAGTACAAATAATGCAGCTGAAAATGCAGTAGATATGATTATGACAGGAGATGTCATCAGCAGTATAAAATTTGGTCCAAATTCAGTTGAAAGTACGATGTTTATGCCTGTAAGAGATGTAATTATTCTTGATGCCAGTCTGAAAGACTCTGTGGGTGTGATAAATGAAGGAAGAGGTAATTCAGTAGGATATATTTATACAGCAGCTACAAATGCAACTGCAAATTATGCCACACTTAAAAACTATATGCCGATAGAAATAGGATCCGGAGCAGAAGCCATGACGGCTTTAGGCGTGAGAGTGGCAGGAACAGTAGAAAACTACGCAGATATAATAAATAATTCCTCGCCTTATACAGAAAGCGGAGTAGTATATGGAGCTAAAGGACTGGTTTCAGATCTGAATCAGGCCGTAATGACAAATTATGGAAATATTGATATGAACGGAAAAAATGCCACAGCTTTTTATAATGGCTTTTTGTTGAATTCTGCCAGTGATCATACAGTTATTAATAATGAAAAAGGAATAGTAATATACAGTACGGCAAGCCATAGAGGGAGCTCGCTCGGGTATGTGGCAGGAGAAAGTAATGTATCTGCCAATAAACTGGAAGTTAACGGCTCTGATGGTGTTGTTGCCTTTTCGCACGGGGGAAATATTACGCTGTCACCTTTAACAGCGGGTGGAACACTTGAACTAACTGCTAACGGGGAAAATACTTATGCTTTTTATCATCAAAAAGGTGGAGGAAATATAGCAGGAAAAATAAAAATAAACGGTACAATAAATGCCAATGTGAAAAACGGAGGGATAGGACTTCACTATACAGGAACGGGAGTTACTGCAGCTCCGGTGAATCTTGGGACTGAATTGGCTACAATAATAGATTCTTCAGGAGGAACTTTAAATATCATTACAGATTCGGATAGCTATAATTTAACCTTGAAAAATACAACAGTTAATCTTTCTAATTTGTCAAACCTGAACTTTGATAATGTAACTTTTACTCCTGATGCAAAAACAAAGATGTATGACGGCGGTCTTTTTGTAGACATAGACTCTAACATAGATAAAAATAACAATACAGGAAGTAAAGCATACAGAAATACAGGGATGAGCGCATCAAATGTAACTGTAAACTCCGGTATAACAATAACAGGAACTGAAAATTCGTTAACAGCAGTAGGTCAGGATTTTTCAGATATAGTCAGATGGGGAGAGCTTGCCAACAAAGGTACAATTTCACTTTCCGGAGATGAAAGTACAGGAATATATGGTAAAAAGTCAACAATAGAAAATACAGGCAGTATAAATTTATCCGGAAAAGATACTACTACAATATACAGCATAGATTCTTCGGTAAAAAATACAGGTGAGATAAAAACCGGGGATAAAGGTGTAGGTATCTATTCCGAAATAGATCCGTACAGTTTTGCGATACTTACTGTTGAAAATGACGGAAAGATAGAAGCCGGAACAGGGACAGGTGCAGTGGGAATATATTCCGTGTTAAAAAATACAAATATTCCTTACTATAATCATGAAACAATTTTGAATACAAATTCAGATATAGATATGAGAAAATCACAGAATTCAGTGGGGATATATTCTATAGACAGAAATGTAAGCGGAACTGATTCAGGAAAAATAAGTATAGGAAAAGACAGTTACGGAGTGTATGTCAATAATGGCGATGTCAGTCTTAATAATCTTACATTGAACATATCAGGGGATAATTCTGTAGGAATTTATACAAACGGGACAGGATCATTCTCAGGAAACGGAACAGTAAATGTGGACGGAAAAGGGATAGTTATACTTAATATAGAATCTACAGGAACATATAATCAAAACTTTGTGGTAAATTCTACAGCCGGTTCCAGCTATATATTTCAAAATTTGAAAAACAGAACACTGGTTTCAAATAATACTGTTAATCTTGGTGAGGGCGGAACATATATAAATGCTGTGGATTCTAACGTAACTTTGGATATTAATTCAGATTTGAATTCTTTTAATACAGCAACAGGAAACTATGATTCCAGAATGATAGGTGCAGTATCTTCTGGAGGAACAGGAAGTATAACAAATAAAGGAATTATAAGTTTCGGAGATGAATCAGCAGGATTATATGCCAGAGACGGCGGACAGATAATAAACGAAGGAAGTATAAGTCTGGGAGCAAACTCTGTAGGTTTATACGGAGAAGGAACAGGAGCCAATATTACCAATGATATTTTGGCTGAAATAAATGTAAGGGATAATTCTGTAGGGATAGTATCAAATAACGGGGACAGCATAACAAGTTCGGGAAAAATAAACGGAACGGGTGAAAGACTTACCGGGATATATTCTGACAGTATTAATAATACAGTGATACAGGTTAACGGTGATATAACTCTCACGGGAAATAAATCTGTAGGAGCTTACCTTGCTGGAACAGGCCTGCAGACTTTTACAAATAATGCTGTTATTACATCAGGTTCCTCGAATTCTGATCTGGATCCGGCAATAGGGATTTATAATAACGGAAGCGGAAATAAAATAATAAATAATAACACAATAAAAACCGGGGATAACTCTGTAAGTATCTATAATAACAGCGGAGAGATTATTCAAAATTCAGGAAATATAACAACAGGTCAAAACAGTGTAGGTATTTATACGAATTCCGGAAAAGTCTCGCTGCTGGCCGGCAGTATGAATATAAACGGTGCGGACAGTGTGGGAATATATGCATCTGAAAATGCAGAAATAGAAAATAATCTTAGTATGACTTTTACAGATTCCAGCTACGGGATAGTGGCGAATTCAGGCTCAAAACTGATAAATAACAGCGGTGCTGTAATAATGGGAGAAAGCAGTGTATTTATTTATTCAAAGGGTGGTAATGAAGTATTGAATAAAGCGGGTTCTGATATAACGCTTACTGGCTCAAACTCATCGGGTATATATACTACAGACGGGACAGACATAGAGAATCATGGTCATATCACGGCGGATACAGGATTAGGGAATATAGGTATTTCAAATAAAGGCGGAAGTGTACTGAATACCGGGAATATTAAAACTGGAGATTCAATAATAATAGATGAGGAAAATACATTCCTAAATACATATTCAGTGGGAGTATACGGAGAAAATACCAAAGGCTTTAAAAATACCGGGAATATAGAAGCCGGATACAGAGGAATAGGGCTGTATATCAAAGATAATACCGGCGAAGCTCTGAACAGCGGTGATATAAAGTCTGATAAAGAAGGAGTAATGGGTATTTATGCTGAAAACAGTACTGTAAAAAATACCGGAAATATAACTTTATCAGGTGATGAATCTATAGGAATAGCAGCTGCCAAAAAAGTAACAGCTGTAAATTCAGGTGTGATAACTATGAATGGTAATAACAGCATAGGAATCTATGCTAATATCAGTTCAAAAATAATAAATGAAAAAACTGGTGTAATAAACATAAATGGTAATAACAGTACGGGAATACAATTATCATTAGGTTCGACCCTTGAGAATTACGGGCAGATAAATATGGCTTCCGGAATTTACGGGTCAAAGGATATTGCAATAGGTGATCAGGGGTATACACCTCCGAGTATAGTAAATGCCGGAGTTATAATGGTAGATGAAAAATTTGAAATAGACGGAATAAATCTTACTATAAAAGTAGATCCTGATTCACTGCGTCTTCCTACACTCGAAGAAATAACTCTGGGAGGATACTCGCCGGAAGACCTGAATGCAGGATTCCTGATATCAAACAGTACATCAATAAAAGCTCCAAGTTTTGATCTTGGCGGCAATACAACGAAAATTGATCCGAATTTTACACAGGGAACTAACATGAGGGTATATAAATTCGTAAATGTATTCGATCCCTCTACTCCTGAAGGCGGCCCGAATACAGGAGAAGTAGCGGTAGAAAGCGGAAGTCTTACTTTTGATGCTATACCTGTGGTTAATAAAGATTCAGGCGGAATAGATATCTGGATGGAAAAAATTAATTATAATAAGTTTACACAGGGAACATGGTACAATGAGTTTTCTGAAAATATTGAATCAGGATACCTTAATGCAGCAGGAGATTCATTGAAATTATATGACAGGCTGGATCTTATAAGTACTCAGAGTGCATTGAATAATGACTTTGAACAGCTTGCAGGGAATGTTTATTCAAATATAATGCAGAGAGAACAAAATATAGGCAGTATGTTCAATAATACTCTTGATATTCTCCAAAATTCTGAAAATAATACAAAAGAAAATGTGAAAATAGGCGTAGTAGCAGGATATGGAAGCAGGGAAGAAAAAACAAGCGGTGTTCCGGATTATGATTATAAAACATACGGAGTATTGGGGTTAAGAGAAGTAGAGAGAACTTATAAGCATAAATTCGGATATTCACTGGGATATACACAGACGAATTTTGAATTTGATGATTCAGACAGTAAAGACAGAGCCGATACATTTCAGATAGGAGTTCACAATAAATACAGTACAAACGGATGGAATTTTAAAAATGATCTGCTTGGAAGAATGAGTATCCACAATGTTGACAGAAATATAAAATGGAGCGACGGAAATAAATCGGAATTAAGCTCTGATTATAATGTTTACGGTGTATCATCACTGAATAGTGCAGGCAGAGAAATAGATCTGGGGAATAACTTTACTTTGGAGCCGTATGCAGGTTTGGAATTAGGTTATGCTGTTCACTCTGACTTTGAAGAAAAGGACGGCATTGAAAAGCTGAAGGTCAGGGAAAATGATGCGTATTCAGTGAAACCAAGTGCAGGAATACGTTTTGGAGTAAAAAAGGATATAAAGGATTCGGGCTGGATGGTAAAAGGAAATCTCGGAGCAGCCTATGAATACGAACTGGGAGATATGAACAGACAGGAAGAAGCAAGTGTAATAAATATAGAAAATGGTTATCATAAACTTGCCAAAGTATCAGAAGATAAAGGGATGCTAAAAGTAAATGCTTCCGGCGGAGTGGAGTTCAAGGAAAGATACGGAATTTATGTTACAGGTGAATATGCTGCTGGAAATGATGACAGGGAAGATTATAAAATAGGAGTAACGTTAAAAGCTTCATTTTAAAAAATAAAGTTTTTATAATTTTAATTAGTACGCTTTATCCAAATTCATTTTTCGTGAATATTCGTAAGAATCAAAAAAAACTTTACATTTGATATCCCCCTTAGATGTACACTTTGATACTAATTTATCAAAATACGCCTGCTCTTTTTCTTGAGCAGTGGGTCTTTTACCTATAATTGAACTAAATCCATTATATTTTTCTGCTACATAAATACCATTAGAGGAAGTAACGACAACACCATGTGTGTAAGCTTTGTTAGTTAATAATACTTTGCAGTCATTGACACCACAATATTCTAAAGAATTTTGTGTAGCAATATTTTTATTCTTAATTATGTGCTAAACCATAATAACCTGTACTTGGACTATATGCAAAAATAATCCAGTCCACTGGTCTTGCTTTTTGTTTTGTAGGCGTTGTATTTACTACAGCAGAACAATATTGACCAAATGTAACCCAACTTCCATTAGGACATGTACATATTTGTGAATTACAGGCATTTGCATAAGAAAGAGAAGTTGAAACACAAAATAGTACAAAGATAAATAACAATAATTTTTTCATATACTTTCTCCTTTGAATAAATTTAATTCCTCTTTGAATCATGGGTAAATTATAATTCATTTAGTGAATAAAATCAATAAAAAAACTGAGTACTTCAGGATATTAAAACAGAAGAATAGATGATAAAAATAGGCTTATTTATAAATTTGATAATGAAATAATACAATGTAAAACACACTATGGCGATAAATAATTGAATATAACGGCAACTGATAATACCAACTGTTTTTTTATAAGAAAATAGGCTAAAATTCCTTGAAAGTATAAAAAAAAAGAGACTGAAAATTAGATGTCTCTTCTTGTATTTCTTAGTTTTATGTTTAATTTAATGGAGTTTTATCAATGATATATTCATAAGCACCAAATTGAGTACTATATAATATTTTGTATTTGAAATTTTTATCAAAAAAATTTTTATCGTCTATATAATTGAAAGTTTTAGGGTCAGCTCCATCAATTTTTGTTTCTTTATAGAAGACTGAATCTTTATCCAAAGAATAATATAATTCCAAAACTTTAAAAGTTTCAAGATCGGCTCCCAGAATTTTTGTACTTAGAAAATAAACTGAATTTTTATCTTTTCCATAAAGATATGATGATGGAATATTTTCAAAAGAATCCGGGTCAGCATCAATAATTTCAAGATCGGTATAATAAACAGTATTTCCTTTAACCCAATAACCAAATGACTCTACTTGCCTTGCATTTATAATAAAATTGAAAGTAGTAAAAAAAAATAATATAGTAATTAAAAAAAGTTTTCTCATAAATATTCTCCTTTGAATAATTTTTTATAACTAAATAATCAATAAATTATAATTCATTTAGTAAATAAAAGCAATAAAAAAACTGAGTGCTAAAAAAAGAGACTTTTAACTTTCAATCTCTTTTTTGTGTTTCTTAGTTTTAATTTCTTCGTCCAAATTTTTCCTCATATGCTTTACTGTTATGTAACAGTATTCTTGAATTAAAAACAACTTTACAATCTATACCGCCTTTATCTTTACATTTTTTTAATAAATCTTCATAATAAGAGGTGCTCTTGTCATAAAAATAGTGATTAAATGATTTAAATTCCATTATATTATTTGATGAAAGTGCAATAAGTAAAGTTTTATCGTGTTCTTTTACAGATTTAATGACTTTACATTCCGAAGAACCACAATTTTTTAGTGATTCGCTTTCAGATGTTTTTTTATCCTTACCCTTACCAATACCATAACTTTTTCGAGTACTATCATAAGAAAAACTAAACCAAACCTTAGGAAGACTATAATCAGGTGAATATGTAGGTTGGTTATAGGCAGGACAATATTGCCCTGTAGTAACATATCCACCGCCGGGGCACATACATACCTGTGCATTGCACCCTGCAGCTAAGCCTTTTATATTTATCATTTCAAATAATATTAGTATAAATAAAAATAATTTTTTCATTGATATTCTCCTTTTAGCTTTTTATATAAAATCTCTGTACATCATTAAATAATACCTACACCTGTTCTATGAATATTAAAATTAAAAGAAGCCACAGCATTATTTTTGAAACTATCAATAACTTTAAGACAATAGCCAGAAAGCTATAATTTACTTAGAATTATTTCATGTAGGAGCAAATGCTTGTTTCTATTTTACATGATTTTCCATTTTTATTCTTACATTTTGTTAATGCTCTATCTTCTGCTTTTTTTAACAGTTCTTGTTGTGTAGCCTGACCTGTCCACCAAAAGCCAGTTGCTTCATAGGCAGAAATTTCATCTACTTTTGAATAAGCAAATGCTCCACATTCACTTGGAGACATTTGAATTACTTTACAATTACCTTGGCATCTCTCTTCAACAGATTTCTTTGCAGATTTCTTATCTGTATAATTATATGCAGTTGCCCAATTTCCAGTCTTTTCATTTATGGCTATTGCTCCGTAATAAGTTGGTGAATAAGAATTATTGTTAGTATTGCTGCCAGTATTGTTTTGGGTACCACTAGGATTTCTACAAACTTCAATAGGTATAGTTACTCCGCATCCATAAGGATCTGAGAGAGATTGAAGACTCAAGGTAATAAATAATATCATAATAGTAAATAGTAATTTTTTCATAAATATTCTCCTTTGAATTATTTTTATAATTAGATAGTTTTTTATGTATATATAGTCTTAATTCTTATTTTTTAGTAACCTAAATTTTTATCTTTTCGATAAAGATAAGCAGAATCAAATACAAGTTTACAATTTGACCCGCCTTTAGCTTTGCATTTTTTAATTAAGTTATCAATTCTTTTCTCGTATTGTTCCCAAGTAGAACTTCCGAATGATGAATATGTTACCATTACACCGTTGGATGAAACTGCAGCAAGGGAAATGCCACCAGGAACTTTTTGTGATTTTTCAATTTTACATTCAGCTGTTCCACATTTTTTTAAAGCTTCATTTTGTGCTGTTTTTTTGTCATAACCAGTTCCTACTCCATAAATATTTTTATTTTTGTCATAAGAAAAAGCATACCATTTGGTTAAAACTGACTGACTAGGTGTATTATTATTATAAACAGGACAATATTGACCAGTAGTAACATAGCCACCACCAGGACATGTACATATTTGAGCACTGCAGCCATTAGCTAAAGATTGCACGCTAAGAATACCAAATAATATTAAAATAAAAAACAATAATTTTTTCATATATTTTTCTCCTTTGAATAAATTTAATTCTTATCTGAATCATGGATAAATTATAATTCATTTAGTGAATAAAATCAATAAAAAGTCTAAGTGCCAAAAATGCTGAAAAATATTGGAGAATATAATATAATTTCCATTATCAGATGTTGAAAGTGATTAGAATTACATTGAGACGATCAGTCAAGAAAACAAGGAAATCATTTCATAAAATTTTTTTTAATTATAAATTATTTAATATAGTATAGTTGACAGGAAATTATATATATAGTAAAATGATTGTATTTACAAAAAAGTAGGCGCATTATGGTAAAATTTATTTTAAAACTAGAGTCATTATGTTTTTTTCTGTTGCTCATAATTGGATTTATTATGAAAAATAATTTGATTGTAAGTTTTGGTGTAATATATGGTTCTCATATTAGTTTTGATAGAATGATTGGCTATGGATTAAAATATAATGATTCTTTCAAAAATACTCATTTATCTAATATATAAAAGAGAATTCAATCTATAAAATTATAGTAAATAAACATATACCTTTTTTAAGTGTAGAAGAGGTATATTTCCATGTAAAAAAAGACATGGTTTTCTATTTATATAAATGTGTAAAAATATCTTGAAAATATATTGTTATGAAAAAAGTACGGCTCTCCCAAGTCCGTACTAAGGAACTATTTTAGAATGAACAGATCAATTCAGCTAGAAGGATCATTTGGAGTAATAAAAGAAAACTATAAATTCAGACAATTTTTACGGAGAGGAAAAAAAAGTAAAAATAGAATTTTTATTGATATTTAGAACTTTTAATATAAGAAAATTCAATAGAAAGATGAAAATTGATCGTTTAGGAGTCGCTTTTCATCAAAAGAACTTATGTTGGAAAAGCAGAAGAATATTATTTTGAAAAAGAAAAATTTTTTAATTTTTTGTTTGTTTAAAATTATGGATATGTTTAAATGTAAAATGACAGGAACTGTGTCAAAAAAATTCATTTTGACACAGTTCTTTCTATTTTATAATCTTATTTATTATGTATAATAAATATACATAATTTAAATAAACTTTTGAATTATCAGGCCGATACCAATCACTATTATACCTATAAAAGTATTGAGAACAAAAACGTTATTAACTGCAAAATCTAAAATCAGACCTGTACTCATCTGACCTATAAACAGTAATACGGTCATATTGACAGAAGATACGGCTTTTAAAGAATAGCTGAGTAAAAAAACAACTGATACGCTGATAACACCGCCTAAAAGCATCCATAGCTCGAAATGCCGGCTGCCGGCAAGCTGCGGTTTATGAAAATATATAAGTAAGATTATTGAAAATAATAATCCTGATACAAAATTAAAAAATGTACTTTTTAATAAGCCTGTTTTACCGGAAAGCTTTGAATTTACACTTCTTGATAAAACTTTGGCAGTTCCTGCCGTTAAAGCACAGAATATAGAAAAAATCATGGTAATTCCTCCTTTTAATAAAATATTATAAATATTCCTGAAAGCATAATAAGAAGCGACAGGATTTTCTTTTTATTAATCTTCCTTTTCTCAAGGCTGAAAAAGCCAAATTGGTCTATAATTAAGGATGCTGTTATTTCTCCTAAAAAACTCAATACTAAAATACTTGAAATGCTGATATGTCCGAAGGCCATATTATTAAATAATGTTGTTCCCACTCCTATTACTCCTCCAAGATACATCCATACAGGCAGTTTATGATTTTCAAATATTTTTTGTTTTTTTATGCTGATAAAAATAAAACAAATGATCACTCCCACTGTATGAATTATTACTGTTGCCAGATAACTTCCAACAGCCTGTGATAGCATCCCGTTAAAAAATACCATTAATGCTATAAGCATTCCAATAATAACTGCTGTTATATTATACATAAAATACACCTCTTTATAATAAGTATAGAATTTTTTCATTGAAAAAGAGTATGACATATGTCATACTCTTATGAAGAGAGGTGATTATATGAAGTCAGTAAAAATAACGTCAGATCATTTTTTAATATTAGAAAAAATGAAACTCGGAGAAATTGACGGAAAAAATTTGTATATTAAAACGTATAAAAAAGGAGAGTATATTTTTTATCAAAATGAGGAAATAAAAAATATTCTTATTATATATTCTGGAAAAGTGGGGGTTACTTTAGATTCAAGCAAGGGACACAGACTTCTTCTAGCAATATATTCCCCGAATTCAATGCTTGGAGATATAGAGTTTTTTAATAAAAGCTGTACTGTAAGTAATGCACAGGCATTATCCGATACAGCCGTTATCTGTATATCTTATTCAGATATAGAAAAGCTTCGGAATCATAATGAATTTATATATTTACTGGGACAGATACTGGCTAAAAAGTTGACAAGAAACATAAAGAATAATTCAATTAATATTCTCAATGCTGCCGATATTAAAATAGCGGCATATATTGCGGGAATCTGTGAAAATAACATATTTGACGTAAATTTATCCAAGCTTTCAGAATTATTAGGAATCAGCTATCGTCATCTGCTTAGGCGGCTGAAAGCTTTTTGTGAAAATGGGTATCTTCTTAAAATAAAAGATGCATATAAAATTACAGATTTGAATTCTTTAAAGGAGCTTGCCGGTGATTATTACATAACAGATGACTGGCAGATATAATAATGATCTCCGGATAGTAAATATATTATGTATTTAGAATATTTATTCATCGTGATCTTTTATTTTAAAAATGAAGGAGGCTGATTTTTTTATGAAGCCGGGCAGGAATAATGAAATCAGATAAGCCAGTAAAAATACTAATTTCCATGTTCCCAGCCATGTATAAAAAGGGAAGGTTTTCTGCTCATTATTTAAAAAAGTCAGTGTAAAAGAGATTATAGCCGTAGTTAATAATATCGTTATGACAGAAATTATCCTGTTATAGAGAACTACTGATATGCTCAGCATTATAAGTCTACCTTTCTTGAACTTTCAAATAATATAATCTCAGTTATTTTTTTTGCAAATAATTCCTGAGTATATATTTTTTTATGATGCTCATAAAATGCCACATCATCTTCCCAGATTTCCCACAGTGCAAACTTTTTTTCTTCGGGATTTAACGGTGAAATAAAAAACTGAATACATCCTGCTTCCTGATTAGTTTTCTCTTCTAATTCAAGCAGTTCATTTTTTACTATCTCATAGTCTGTACCTTCCGTTGCTCTGATTATAGCTGTACAATACAGGTAAGACGGATTTTTTTCATTTCTTTTCATTTTTGTAACCTCCTGTTATTTTAGTGTTGTTAATAATATCATGAGGAGTCCGCTCCATGTCAAGCTTTTTAAATATTTTTAACAGCAGTCAAAAAAAATATGGTTTTTTTCACAGGTTTCAGTAAAATAAAAAGAAACTTGAAGAATTTTATTTCAGTTTTTCTATTTATTCATTAAAATCTCCATTTTTTGTTTTGTACTTTCAGTAAGTGAGGTATGTACAAATATTTTTAAATTTGTGTTATTAGCAACATCTAAAACTATACATTCAAATTCTAAACTACCGGCTTCGGGATGGGAAAAATATTTGTTTACAGAGTCAATACTCTGAATCTGATGCTGAGACCACCAATAATCAAATTTTTTGCTCATTTTACACATTTTTTTTATAAAATCCAAAATCCAATTATCCATGGTATAATGACTGTATACGGATCTGAAACGCGCCACAAGATCTTCGGCATGTTTCTCCCAGTCTGTAAATAAATTTTTATAATAATCATCCATAAACATAAGCCATACCGCGTTTCTTTCTCCTTCAATTTTCTGATTAAAATCTCCGAACAAATAACAGGCAGCTTTATTCCATGCAAGTATATTCCATCTTTGATCAAGGATATAAGCCGGGGATAATTTTAAACTGTCTATAAAATTCTGAATGCTTTTATCAATATTTATCTGAACTGTCAATAAATCAGTCGGAATGCTTTGATGGGCTAAAGCGAAAAGATATCTTTTCTCTTCCTGGGAAAGCATTAAAGCATTTGATAATTTATTCAGTATTTCAATTGAAACCTTTATTTGTCTTCCCTGTTCCAGCCATGTATACCATGTAAGTCCTATATCTGCGAGATAAGCCACTTCCTCACGGCGTAATCCCGGGGTTCTTCTTCTGATTCCTTCCGGCAGATTAACCTGAGAAGGAAGTATTTTAGAACGTTTCAGCTTTAAAAAACCAGCTAGTTCCGTACGGTTTTTTTTGTCAATATCCAAAGATATCCTCCTATCGTATTACAATTTATACTGGTATAACCAGATATCTGTTTATATTATAAACAATGTGGTAGGATATGTCCAGATGAAAGGAAGTGATTATAATGTAAGAAATTAGCAAAGAAATATAAAACATAAAATTTATTAACTGTAATAAGAAAGGAGCAAAAAATGAATGAGCATAAAACAGAAATAGAATTAAATCTGATAAATGATAAGGTAAAGTTTTTGGGGAAATCAGGAGAAAATCAGGATATAACAATTGATTATGTGCCGCCTTTTGGAGATGGAGAGGGATATACCGCATTAGAATTGTTTCTTATAAGTTTTGCTTCATGCCTTAGCACAACACTTCTGGCACTTATAAAAAAAGAGCTGCAAAAAAATGTAATTTCTATGAAAGTAAAGGGGTATGGTGAGAGAAGAAAAGAGCATCCTAAAAATTTTTCAAATATTTGTTTTAAATATCATATAGTTTCAAATGATTTGACAGAATCAGAGCTTAGAAAGTTAGTAACTTTATCTGAAACAAAATACTGTCCTGTCTGGTCAATGATAAATGAAAATGTTAAGACTAATGTTGAATTTATAATTGAAAAAGGTTAATCTATATATTTTAGGAGGAAATTTATGAAAATATTTTCTATTTGTAAAAAATTTTTTTGTAAAATTTTTAACAGATAAATATTACTTATATAAAAAGTGACTGTGACAGTCATAAGAAAATACACCTTTAATGGCTAGTCTGAACTAGCCTTTCGAGGTGCATTTTAATATACAGAATTGCTTAATTTTTACTCCGGTATTTTTTACATCTGTCTGTTTTATGTTCCTAAATATATCTTTGGCTTCTGTGATATACTCAAAAAAATTATTACTGTGAAAAAATCATTTTCATTCTGTCAAAATCAATTGTCCAGCTGTATTTTTTTAAGAAATTATGACTGACAAGACCGTCTATAATAAATCCTCTTGATTCCTCAAAATTAAAGGCAGCTTCTAAAGCACCGTGTTCAGCCCAAATATTTTTTTCAGCCGGAAGGTCGCCTAGTCTGAACTGATTAATCCTGAATTCGCTTACTTCAAAATCACTGCCGCCCAATCCGCCGACATTATCTAAATCATCCGGCTTTTTTTGAGCTTTCAGCATAGGAATTCCGGTAAATGACATTGTTTGTTCCAATAGGATAAGTCCTGTTTTTTCACTTGCCAGCCCGGAATCCATAAAGAAGTTTAACGATTCCTTTCCGTTAATAGACCCCTTGGCAGTCATAAAATGAGATGTTGCAAGAGTAAACGGAACGTCTTTCGTTTTTTTATACTTAGATGTATATTGCTGTAAAAGAGTACGTCCGGCTTGATTTCTCGGTCTTAAAATAAGTCTGCTGTTTGGATAATCCATTGTTGCTAAAAATTGTTTCAGGACAGCTGTTGTTATAATACCGTCAATTTCAATTTCATTATTATAAATGGCTGAAAATTGTTTAATGGGTGCTAATATAACAGGAACAGATTTTATTGTAACTCCGTTCAGTGATATGGAATCCAGCTTTCCATATCCGGTTTCGACAGATATTCCGCCTGCATATGTTCCTTTGACAGTAGAAATAGTTTTTATATTCAGGGAAGATGCAACGGTTTCATCAAGATAAAATATATCTCCTCCTGTGTCGATTATTGCATTGATTTTTCGTCCGTTCACTTCCATCGAAACAGCCGGAAGATATTCATCGGCAATAAACGGGACGACTGCTTCTGATTTACCGTTCCAATTAATATTATACGGCTTAGTTTCCTTAAAAGCCTCCATGACTTCTTTTAATGGTTTGTCACCGTCTTCTTCCAGAGCAGCGGTGAGATTTTTGGCTTTATTAAACTGGTTTGTCTGATAGTAAGTATATAATAAACCTGTTTCAGCTTTTAAATAATAATCCTTAAAGTTTCTCATTCTTAATTTATTAAATAAATCTTCTGCCCCTTTATAATTGCCGGTAATATATTCTATCTGTCCTGAAAGATAAACAGCCTCCGGTATGATTTCATTTCCTTTGAGCATTGGAGAAATAATTTTCTTTGATTCGGAAAAATCTCCCAGCTGAAAAAGTTTTCTGGCATATGAAAGCCTTGTTTCATTGTCATCAGGATTTTTAGTGAGTCTGTTTTTCAGTCCGTCTGTTTGAGCCAGAATATTTTGCCGGGTAAGTGCTTCCGGCGATTCAGCCTTTGGATGTTTGGACAGACTGAACATGTCAGATTCAAAAAAACGGGTATCTGCTGTCTTACCTTCAGATGTATCTGATTTTAAAGATTGACAGTTTACCATTGTACTGATTATAAAAGAACAGCATAAAAGCCGAAACAGGTATTTTTTTAATATAATATTTTTATTCATTCTCATTCTCCTTAAAAAGTTTTTATACTGTGATATTATCATATGAACCTTTAGGAAACCTTGAATGAATATAAAATCAAACAGGTATTTTGACTGTGAATATTGTTTTTTTATTTTCTATGCTGATAACTTCTATACTGCCGCCAAGTTTTTCTATGCCGGTTTTTGCTATGGACAGCCCCAGACCATGTCCGCCGTCTGTTCTGGATGTATCAGAACGGAAAAAACGATCGAAAATTTTTGGCAGATCATATTCTGATATGCCGCGTCCGCTGTTTTCTATTTTTAGCAAAACAATGGATTTTGTTTTATCCAGTAAAATATTAATTGTTCCGTTTCGGGGTGTATACCGGACAGCATTGTCAATAAGAATATGAATGCATTGTTCTATCAAGGCAGGATAGGTAAAGGCAGTTACTTCCGCAGGAATATGTCGTTCAATAGTAATATTTTTATCATCAGCAGTGATTTGGAATAAACTGACTGTATTATTCAAAATATTGCCTATATTAACAGCGGATTTATTTAGCAGTGTATTTTCTGTTTCTGCTTTGGAAAGTGCGAGCATGCTTTGCACCAGACCGGACATTCTCTTCACTCCTTTAGAGGCATAATCAATCCATTTCAACTGACTGGCAATTGTTTCATCTTTATTTGCATATAAGACATCAAGATTTGCACTGATAATACTCAGAGGAGTTTTTAGCTCATGTGAAGCATCCGCTATAAAACGCTGTTGGTTTTCCCATGTTTCTTTCATAGGCTTTATGGCACGGTTGGAAAAATAGACACTCATAATATAAAATGCGGCAAGTAAGACACTTCCCATTAATAACAAAGTATTTCTCAGAATTATTAAGCTTTTTTTTGCTTCGGTCACATCAACAAAGCGGATTTGATAAGTTTCACCGTTTGACACAGATTCATTATCCAAAATAAGCAGAGCTGAAGCAGGAGTTATTTTATACTGCCACAATCTTCCGCTGATTTTTACAGTTTTATTTTTATGCTCTTTCCATGCTCTGCGGGCAGCCAGTTCGTAATCTTCAAGGGGCAATTTTAATGCGGAATCTATTACCAGTACTTTTCCTTCTTCATTTGTAAGCAGGTTAAAGTAGATTCCTCTGTCCGGAAATATTCTGTTGATAATAACAGCATCTGTTTTTTCACTGCCTAATGCGACACTGCCTGCAGCCATAACCTCCAGCTCTTCATGAAAGTTTAGTTTGTCATTTATCTCAGAAGCAGTTTTGAAATATGAAATAGCGTAAACAGCAAGAAACGCAGTGATGAGGGCAGTACTGGTAAGTCCGAACATCAGGAACAAAAATTTATTTCTAAGCTTTATCAGCAAGCTGATTCCTCCTCCGGGTATTTTATAATATATCCTATTCCTCTGATTGCCTTTATTAAAAGCACGCTGCCTGCCTGCTTCAGTTTTTTGCGTAATAAGGATATATGAATTTCTGCATGATTATCTTCTGCTTCAGAGTCATAGCCCCATAATTTTTCTATGATAGTTTCTTTAGAAACAGCAGTATTTTTATTTGTAATAAGTAATTCCAAAGCCTGTGATTCCTTTAATGTAAGGTTTATTTTATTATCCCGGCAGGAAAGCAGCAGCAGATGAGGATTCAGACTTATATCCCCGAATTTCATGATTCCGTCAAAAATCAGTTCTCCTTTTCTTCTCGTTAATGCTCTTAGTCTTGCTAAAAGCTCCTCCATTTGAAAAGGCTTTTCCAGATAATCATCTGCTCCGAAATCCAGACCCTGTACCTTGTCTTCTGTCTGGCTTTTGGCAGTCAGTAAAATGACAGGAACAGGTATCTTAGACTCTCTTAATAATTTCAGTACACTAAGACCGTCTCTTTTGGGAAGCATTATATCAAGAATCACTGCATCATATATTCCTGATAAAGCACAATCCAGACCATCTTCCCCGTCAGCTGCTATGTCAACACTGTAATTATTTTTTCTGAGAACCTGTGCAACAGCCTCTGCAATCATAATCTCGTCTTCTACTATAAGTATTTTCATATCGAACCCTTTCTTTAGAGTATATTTTTAGGATTTATCTGAACATAATTACTCATATCCGTTAATAATTAACATTAAAAAAATTTATCTTTCGACCATTATAGCATTCTCTTTTCTTATATATCAACCGGTTTTTATAATAAGGAAAATGGACTATTATGTCTTCTCTTCTTTTTATCTTTTAGTCTATATTAATTCTGTTAAGATTTTATGTATTTTTCAAATATTATGATATAATTAATAAATAAAATGAAAAACGGCTGTTTTATTATATAATATTTGCCGGGGAAATTTGGGAAACAGCTGAAAACTGACTAGTGCAAAATAAATGGAGTGTAGAATTTAATGGGGATATTCGATTTTTTTAAGAGAAAAACAGATATAGAAGAATATTATGAAAAAAGGGAAAAAGAAAAGAGAAGGGAAAGATACAGAAATTTTAATAATTATACAGAAATACCAAGAAAAAATACAAAGCTTTACGAAAGAAACGAGACTGATAAAATCAGCAGGAGCTTTAAGAAGAAAAGGCTAATAGCATTTTTAATAATTACAGGTATAGCCTTATTTCTTTTAAATACTTTCAGGTATGAAAGTTATTACGCTGAAGATTATGATTTTGTGTTAATGGAGCAAGGGAAAACCTGTAAGCTGAATGATAATATTTATATGGGGAAGGACAGGCTGACCGGCAGAGTGTACATAAATGCAGATGAACTCTGGAAAATTTTTAAAATAGAAGAATTTGAATATGAAGCTGTCAGAGACAAAGATTTTAAATGGGAGTATTTTGATGAAGAACCTGTGAGGATAACAGTAAGCAGTAATAAAAAGAAAGCAACACTAAACTATATCAGCAAGAGAAAAATTCTTTATGCAGATCAAAAAATATTTTCTGTCTGGAGCTGTCCGGATATAACTGATATTAATAATTGTAGAATACAGAAAAGATACGGCGTATCTTATAATGAACTGAAAAAAGAATTTTATATGACTTTGGATATAAAAGCGGATAAAAAGAAAAAAATAATTTATTTTATAAAAAATGATAATGGTTCTTGGAAAAAAGCAAATAAAGAGATGGAAAAAATGAGAAAGAAAAAGGCAGC
Source organism: Sebaldella termitidis ATCC 33386 (assembly GCF_000024405.1). Lineage (NCBI taxonomy): Bacteria > Fusobacteriati > Fusobacteriota > Fusobacteriia > Fusobacteriales > Leptotrichiaceae > Sebaldella > Sebaldella termitidis. The sequence continues at coordinate 582,223 of NC_013517.1, forward strand.
TGAGGAGAAAAAATATAATAATTATATTCGTTTATATGACCGGCTGGAGTTTTATTCCGAGGATTTTGATTACTATTTTTCTGGTGCCGGCAGAGAAGAAAAGTTTACAGATAAATATAAAAGAATCAGGTTCAGATTAGATCAAAACTATATAAATAAACTGGAGAATACAGTAAAAGAAGAACCTGAAATACCGGAGGCAGATATTGCAGCCAAAAATCTGGTCTTAGTTTTGAATGAATTATTAATTCTTTTTGATAAAACAAAAAGTTATTATAAAAATGCGGAATATTTGAATGACGGGTATGAGGGGGCACAGAAACTGCATACGGAAATTTTAGAAGGATCAGAAAGGTATAAAGCATCTGTCTGCGATTTTCGAAGAATTTTAGAAAAAAATGGAATGCAGGAGGTAACAGAGAGCTGGTATAATAATGTGGAGGAGTATAAAATAGACTGTTATTGAGAATAAACCTGTAAATAAATTTCAAAATAAAAAAATATCAAAATGGAGGGAAAAAATGAAAATACCAATTTCACTGATAATAATCAGTGTATTAATTATTATAACGGGGGTCTTAAGAATTTTTGTAGGAATATTCGGAATGGCGTATATTGAAAACCCCGGAATGTATCTTACTGTGGCTTTTTATTTAGACAATTTATTATTCGGAATTTTGGCTGTTGTATCAGGTGTTTTGATACTGCTGAGTAAAAAGCAGGGTATGATAATTTATACTATATCTGTTGTTTTATTATTCATATTTTATTTAGCTGTTTCAGGAATATTAAGAGCAATAAATTATACAATACTTCCGGTAATACTTTTGATTATATTAATAATAATAGTGAGAGTAACAGGATATTTTAAAAAATAAATACCGCGCTCAAAGCAATGGAATTTATTAAAATAATTCCGGAAAATCCGGCTGTTATTACAATTATTTCTGCTTATTTTTAGGATTATAATTTTCCAAATCCTTGAAGATAAAGCATATTAGCAATAATTAAGCCGGATTTCCACCAATTTTTACTGACTGCCCATTCCTGCGGAAAATCTTTCCATTTCCATGGAATATCCCATGAACCGTCTTCTAACTGAGTTTTGATGATATATTCACATTCATACTCCGCAATATCTTCATTATTGATGTAAAAAATACTGTTACTTGAGTTAAAAAACTGAGACGGCTTACAAATATATGAAGTTTTCCATTCTGTAGTATCTCTTGTAAGTAAATTATTAACCTGTTCTGTTAGTTTATTTTCAAGTGCCTGCAAATTGATGATTTCATTTGTTTTTGTCTCTGTGCAGTATTGCAGGAATCGGATATAGCAGGATATTGTGTGCATATCATTTTTTCTTTCATCAGACAAAAGCTGTGCAGCAGCTTCTTTTGCTATCCGGCAGCCCAATTGAAAAAGTCTGCTGTTTTTATCTGCAAAGCGAATTATGAAACCGGCCAGACAGACAGTAGGATTATAATTAGTACAAGTAATATTATTATCATCTTTGGCATACCACCATTGTGCATGCGGGAAATCATTGTTGCTTTTTACGATATTATACCAAAAGTGTCCGTCAAAATCTCGGCCGCTTTGAAGATAATCCAGTATTCCTTTTATAATTTTGTGATTACTGTCAGAAAAATTAATTTTTTTCAAAATTTCTGTAGCAGCCCATGTTTGAACAGGCGAAGAATTTGGATTCCATGAATCTGCCTCCAGAGCATGACCAAAGCCCCCGTCTTTATTTTGATAGAAGGATAGTACCGCCAAAACATTTTCTTTGCTGCCATTTTCAAAATGATACTGCCATTGTGCTAATTCAAGAGGGCGTGCATTTCGATAGATAAATTCTCTTGCTTTTTCCATAACTGACATAGCATTTCTCCTTTCTTTCAAATTTTAAGTTATCCTTTGATTAAGAGTTTTATATGAAAACTATAGCATAAAATATTTAATAAATCTATCTGGTGCTTTCAGAGCTGATTAATCAGATAAAGATAAGGAAATAATTATATTGAAAAAATCTAATGAATTTTAGAAATTCTTATGAAATTCTAAGGAAAAAGACACGAAAATGCCATATTGATATTATATAATAATCATAACCAAAAACACACTATATTTAGGAGGTAACAACATGAAAAAACTGATTTTAGTTTCGGCTTTATTTGCTCTCACAACATTTTCAGTAATGGCAGATGCAATAACTTATGATACGCCTGAAGAAATAATAGGGAGAATTCAAATGGAAATGAAGCATAAATAATATAAACGGGAAGATGTATCACGAATACACCTTCCCGTTTTAATTTATACATATTTTTAAAATATACTTTAGTAATTTAACATTATATTTGAAATAATCTTTATATTTTAGTCAGCAGATTATTGGCTGCAAGTCTTTGAAGCTAAAATAAAGCCAAATTTCAAAAAAAAATAGAATTATAAAATGTCCTTTGGAATTTCCGGTAATCATTATTCAAATTCTTTGAAAGATTTTTTTATGAGCTCTAAAGCATACTTTTTTACATCTTCCTCTACCGCATTAAACTGGTAAACAAAAAATTTGCCAAACTGGGTCAGTTCAGAGCCTCCGCCCTTAGTTCCGCCGATAGACTTTTCAATTAATTTTTTCCCCAGCTTAGCCTCCGCTCTTTTAATAATATTGAGAGCTTTTTTATAATTCATTCCGATATTTTGGGCAGCCTTATTAATGGAACCAAGCTGGTCAATTTTTTGAAGCAGTTCGGAGATACCGCTTCCATAAGTAACAATATTGTCTATTTTGATTCTTATCCTTATATCAATATCATAATAATCATTATTATTCATAATTTCCCTCACAAACAGTTATAATAACATAATAGCAGAAAATTAAAGAACTTTAAAGCGAAAAAAAATTCATTGACTAAATAATAATACAAGGTATAATAAAGTGTTGTGTAAAAAAGGCATAACGATAGATGCAATAAAATAAAGATTAATTATAAAAAAAATACGAAAATTATTTGAAAAAAGAAAAACTTATGATATTCTTTAATAGTTCGGTTTAATGAATTTAAAGCCGCTAAACATAAAGGAGGATGACTAAAATAATTAATGTACAAAATGTAACAAAATCTTATAACAAACAGATAATTTTAAAGCAGATAAATATGACCGTAAAACCGGGAGAAATATACGGACTCATAGGACTTAGCGGTTCCGGAAAGTCAACATTGCTGAGATGTATAAACGGAATAGAAAAGTTTGACAGCGGGGAAATACATATTGAGAATGAGTTAATCTCTTATGATGACAGTATAAAAAGCAGAAGGATCAAAAAGAGAATCGGAATGATCTTTCAGAATTTTGCATTGCTGGAACGTAAAACAGTTTTTGAAAATATAGCTCTGCCGTTGAAGTGCTGGAAGGAAGAGAAGAATAAAACAGAGAACAGAGTAAAAGAGCTTATGGAATTTGTAGGGATAAGTCATATAGCCGGGAAAAGACCCTCACAGATCAGCGGCGGACAGAAACAGAGAGTGGCAATAGCACGTGCTCTTTCATTATCTCCCAAAATTTTATTATGCGATGAGGCAACCTCAGCTTTGGATCCTAATACTACGAAGTCTATTTTGGAGCTTTTGAAAGAAATAAACAGGAAACTAAATATTACTGTTATTATTGTTACTCATGAAATGGAAGTAATAAGATCTGTCTGTGATAAAATGTCAATAATAGAAAATGGTGAAATTAAGATATCCGGTGATACACAGGAAATATTCCTTATGAATCCGGAACCTCTTCAGAATGTCACAGGTAAAAAAAGAATACAGCTTTCAGAGGATAAAACAGTTTTGAAAATAAGCTTTACTTCTCAGGAAGATACTGCTGTCCTGTCATATATGCCACAGGATCTGAAAACAGGATTTTCTATTTTATCAGCAGATATTGATAATTATAATGAAAAAACAACAGGTAATGTTTTTATCTCTTTCAAAGCAGAAAATAAAGCGCTGATAATGAATTATCTGCTGGAAAAGAAAATCATGTTTAGTGAAATATTTGACAAAGAAGGTGATGAATAATGAATTTTTCATCAACAAGATTATTTGAATATATTCCTAAAATTATTGTTCCGGCTTTATTTGCCACATTAAGAATGCTGCTGTTTTCCATGCTTATTTCAGTTATATTTGGAACAATAATCGGAATTATATTGACAGTAACAGGGTCGGGTGATTTGAAGGAGAATAAAAAAATATATAATACTGTTGGTTTTTTCGTAAATACAATAAGAGCTTTTCCGGTTATTATCCTAATAGTGGCAATTACTCCGCTGACTAAATTTATAGTCGGAACATCAATAGGAGAACAGGCGGCCATTGTTCCGCTGAGTATAGCAGCTACACCTGTTATAGCAAGACTTATACAGAATAGCTTTGACGAAGTAGACAGGGATCTCATAATAGCGGCTAAATCCTTCGGAGCGAGTACAATACAGATTATATTTAAGGTTTTATTTGTTGAGGCTCTTCCGTCTATTATTTCCGGACTTACAACAACAACGATTTTATTTCTGGGGTCGATTACTCTGGCAGGAGCCGTGGGTGCCGGAGGACTTGGAGCCGTGGCTTTGACATATGGTTATCAGCGTTTTGATGATGCTGTAATGTACACAATAGTATTTATATTATGTATTCTGGTTTTTTTAATTCAGGGTACCGGAAGTTTATTATATAAAAAATTAAAATAGGGAGATTGTTTATGAAAAGAAATTTTTATTTATCAAAAGTAATAGTTATCACAATTCTGGTTTTAGGATTACTGGGATGCGGAAGCAAGAAAGAGGAGCCGTCATCGGAAGAGAAAAAAGAGGTAAGCATAGCAGTAACAGAAATATCAGAGGTATCTCTAAAGGCAGCGGAGAGTGAGTTTCAAAATAAAGGATTTAAAGAAAAACTCATTCTGGTTGATTCAAATGTTGCATTATTAAAAAGTATAAATGACGGAAGTGTAGATGCAGGAATGGCTGTGCATAAAGCATTTATGGAAAAATTTAACAGGGAAAATAACGGGGATCTGGTTATGGTTCAGCCATATACATATTATACAGGGATCGGACTGTATTCGGAAAAGTATAAATCGCTGGATGAAATACCGCAGAAAGCAAGAATTTCTATTATGAATGATGCAATGAATATGGATAAGGGCCTTAGAATGCTGGAGGATGCAGGATTAATAACCTTGGATAAATCAAAAAATGATCAGTATACACTTTTGGATATAAAAGAAAATCCTAGAAATATAGAGATTATCGAAATGGATCAGGCACAGACGGTAAAAAGTCTGGAGGAGCTGGACGGAGCTGTTGTCTTTTTTACACATATGAGAAATGCCGGAAAAGACTACACGACTTATTTATTCAGGGATCAGGACGCAAAAGATTATCCTATTGCTTTAGTGGTAAAAAAAGGAAATGAAAATGCACCTTGGGCAGTAGCTTTGGCGGAATCTTTGAGATCGGAAGAAGCTGCGAAAGTAATAAAAGAATATTTTGGCGGAGTGTTTACGACATATGAGGACTAGAATAAAAGCCGGCGAATCAGATGAATGGCTGGAAATACTGCTGGAACTAAAAAGAAAAGCTGTAGGAGTACGTTTTTTATTTGACAGAAATGATTATGAAAAAAGCAGCTCTGCTGGTAGAAACGGCACTGTTCCATACTGTACAGCCGTGCGAAATGCATCAGAAGGAAAAAGCATAAAGCTTCATCTCGGTAATTTTGCATGTCTGGCTGCTGCCAGAGGACTGGGACTAATGGAAAATGATGAAATCAGCAGGTCAGGGAAAAGACACAGCGATATGGGTGTTTATGAAAATGTACTTGTCAGCAGAAATATTGCAAAAGATATGGTTTATTGCGGACATTTCGTTTATGGTGTAGAAATCAGGCCGTTAGAGGATTATAAGGAGCATAATCCGGATATAATAATTATTATTACCAATCCTTATAATGCAATGAGAATAGTACAGGCACATGCATATACCAAAGGACAGCTGAAAAATATAAAAATGGCAGGTATGCAGGCAGTATGTCAGGAATGCACGTCCTATGTTTATGAACGAAATGAAATAAACTTATCTATGCTGTGCTCGGGGACAAGATGTGTAGCACAATGGAGCAAAGAGGAGATGGGAGTGGGGATTCCTTTTCAGCAGATTAATGATATTATTTACGGACTTGTGCAGACTGTAAATCCTATGGAAAATAACCATGATAAAAAATTAATTCAGGAAAAGCTAAAATCAGCAGGAAAAGATCTGGAATTTGAAATTGAGTATAATAAAAATTATTATACAGGAGTATTTGTAAGCAGTAATTCTAAAAAATAACGAATTTTGGATATTAATTCCGGTTAGAATAAAAAAATTCAAAATTTTTGTTAATGGATATACATTAAACTTATAAAATGGAGGTTTTAGAAAAATGAAACAATTGACAAAAAAATCTATGATTTATACAATAACAGGAATTATTTTTGCTTTGATTATCTTTTATTTGACTTTTACAGGAAATCCTAAAAATATGGGTGTTTGTGTAGGGTGTTTTATAAGAGATACTTCTGGAGCTGTTAATTTACATAATGCAAAAGCGTTTCAATACATAAGACCTGAAATAATCGGGATGATTTTCGGAAGTTTTATTGTATCTTTATTAATCAGAGAAAAATTCAGTGTTCATTTATATCCGGTTATTTACTTTTTCGGCGGGGTATTTACAATGATAGGAGTACTTATTTTTCTGGGATGTACTGTAAGAGTTTTTGTTCGTCTCGGCGGCGGCGACCTGAATGCTGTATTTGGTTTATTAGGCATGATAACAGGTATAGGGACAGGAACGTTTTTTATAAAGAAAGGTTTTTCACTGCCTGAAAAGGAAAAAACTTTTAACAGTAAAAGCTACACATACATCATGCCTGTGATTTCTGCTATATTGTTTTTATTACTGATTTTGAAGCCGGGCTTTGTTTCCTTCAGCGAGAAAGGAATTGGTTCCCAGCACTCGCCGATTATTCTGGCTCTTATCGGAGGGCTTATTATAGGAATATTGACAAACTATTTTGATTTGGGATTTAACTCGGGATTTAGAAATTTATTAAGCGGGAAAATGGAAAATCCACAGATATTATTTCCGGTTTCAATAATTGTTTTTCTTCTGATATTGAATTTTGTATCGAAAAATTTGAACATAGGATTTGCAGATCAGCCGGCTGCTCATTCTTTTCAGCTTTGGAATTTTTTAGGACTGTTTATTGTGGGATGGATAGGATCTTTGCTGCAGGGGTGTCCGCTGCAGCAGCTGGTGAAATCAGCCAAAGGAAATTTGAATTCTATATTTTTTATAACAGGAATGTTTTTGGGAGCCGGATTTCTACATAGAATAGACGGAGTATCCACACCTAAAGCAGTTCCGTTTAACGGAAAAATATCACTGATCGCAGGATTAATATTTATGCTGGTTATTTCTGTTTATTACAGCAGAAAGAAAAATAATGCATAGCTGTTAAACAGAATATATTAAATAATTACAGGTGTTTATTACTTCATGGGAAGCAGTAAACACCTGTTTTAATATTACTTTTTATAATTATTATCATCACTCATTAATTCTGAGAAAGTTTTGAAAAATGTTTCTATATTTTTCTCGACTTTTGCAGCGGCAGCATCTAAAGTGTAGCCTTCCTCCACTAACTCTTTTATTGATAATATTTTTTTTATATTAAGATAGTTATATTTTCTTGTCTCTCCGTCAGAACCTTTTTCTGATTTAATAATTCCCTTTTCTTCCCAATAACGTAGTTTTCTCGTAGGAACTCCTGTGATTTCCGAAACCTCTCCTATTCCGACGATAAGCTTTCTTAATAACTCAGAATCAATAAGAACTTCTTTTCCTTGTTTTTCATTTTTCATAAATAATCTCCCTTTCCAACTTAAATTCACAACATCTTATGTAATTATTTTACAATAAAAGAAAAAAAATTGCAAATTATTCTTGACATTATTTTGTAAATAAGTTACAATAATTTTATTAAAGTTACAGTTGATGTAATTTTAAACACGAAAAAAGATTAAATAAAATGATTACATAAGGAGGTACAGTATGAAAAAGACATTACTAATTCTTACGCTAACACTGGCAGCATCATACACAGCATTAGCGGAAGCCGTGACATATGACTCATCAAAAGAAATAATTGAGAGAATACAGTTTGAAATGAGACATAAATAAATATCTGAAATATAAATGAAAATATAAAATAAACTATATAAGGAGGAACAACATGAAAAAAACACTATTAATTTTGACATTAACACTGGCAGCATCATACACAGCTTTAGCGGAAGCTGTGACATATGACTCATCAAAAGAAATAATTGAGAGAACACAGTTTGAAATGAGACATAAATAAATTTATGTAAAAAGATAAAAACAGAATAAAAGATTTTAGTTTTGGAGGTATGAGTTTATTCATACTTCCTTGCTTAAATAAAAAAGAGAACAAATATAAACATCATAAAAATAATTGATGAATACATAAAATAAGCCGGGCAGTTAAAAAAATATATAAATTGGAGGTTTAGCTTATGAGTTTAAATATCGAACAAAAAAAACAAACCAGTATAGAATTACATGAAAATTATAAAATTTCAGGATTAACACCGGAAGATATTCAGTCTGATTTAGGTCTGGATCCGAATCAGCTGGAAAATATACTGAATATCAAATCGATATCAGATCCCACTGCTGTATGGCGTTTACGGGATTATATGGAAGAAAAGATAACGGAACAGGGGAAAACTCCTTATCCATACTCTGTGCTTATAGAAAATATTTATTTTCCCTATAAAAAAGAAAAAAAGTGGGAAGAATGAAAATCAAGACAGCGGGCGTAATGATATTGCTGGTTACAGTTGCATGCGGCAAAATTGAAGAAGGGAAAAACTTTATTTCATATTCTTCAAATGAAACTGTGATACAGGGCAATGATAAAATGTCTGGAGAAGTAACCTTACTTTCGGGGAAAGCATCAATACAGGGCGAAGTACGAAGCTTTCAGAATAAAGGAAGATTTTCCAGTACAGTTCACGTTCTAAGTTCTGAAAAAGGCAATATTCTTATTGATCCGGGACATTATTCAGAGGAGCTTTCAAGGTATGCGGAGTCAATCGGCGGGCTGGATGCAATATTAATTACACACGGACATTGGGATAATATATATTCCTTAGATGAGGCTGCCGCAGCTAATCCAAACGCTAAAATATATATACATGAACTGGATTATAATTTTCTGCGTGATCCTGTACTAAACTGTTCGGATATAAACGGATTTTCCCTGATGCTGGACACAAAGCCTCTGACTTTTACAGAAGGTACATATACAATCGGAGGATATACATTTGAAATTATACATACGCCGGGGCATACCTGCGGCTCGAGTATATTTTACTTTGAAGAGGAAAATGTACTGTTTGGCGGGGATACCATAATGTCTGAACTCGTAGGCAGTGCAAAACATCCCACAGGTAATGAAAAGGAAAGAGAAAATACGATAAAAAAGTTTAAGCAGCTGAAATTTTCCGATGATATGAAAGTTTTTGGCGGTCATAGGAAAAATACTGTCTATAAGGAATTGATGAAAATAAATAAGGATCTGCAGTAAAAATAAAGGCAAAAATACTGTAAATAAGAAAAGCCTTCTGTGATAAAACAGCAATATCATAGAAGGCTTTTTTTATATTTTCTATATCATACTAAGATTCTTAATCTTTAGAAAAATATTTTTTAGAATGAATAATCTTTCTACAGAGATAAGCTTAAAAAATGAAAGAAACTACTAAAATTATGACTTATCCCTCTCAATTAATAATTTAATTCCTTCGCATGCAGTACGTATAGCTTTATCTACAGCGGATGCCTGATCTTCAATATCGGAAAAAGCCATAATGCCGCCGGCTCTTACATTTCGTATAGATGAAATAACAAACAGTGCTGCTGACTCCATTTCGGAGCACATTACGTTACCGGCTTTCCAGGCTTCGATTCTGTCATGAATACGATTTTTCGAAGGGACAGTATCTGTAAAAACCTGACTGTAGAAAGAATCTTTACTGTGTGTAATCCCTTCGTCAAAATTAAGGTTAAGCTTTTTAGCCGCATCTGCAAGTGCCCCTACTATATGACGGTCTGCTACTGCAGGATATTCTATTGGTATATACTGGCGTGTAGTTCCTTCATCACGCACTGCTGCTGTAATAATAACTCCTGTTAAGTCCGGATTCTGTGATTTTTCAGAAACCCGTCCCGAAGTTCCTACTCTGATAAAAGTATCTGCTCCGCATGCTATTAGTTCCTCAAGGGCAATTGCTGCAGAGGGACACCCCATACCGGTAGAAGTTACTGATACTTTTTCTCCGTTCAAAAATCCTGTCCATGTCTTATGCTCGCGATTATGAGCTATAAGTACCGGATTATCAAGATATTCGGCGATTTTATCAGTACGGAACGGATCTCCCGGCAGCAGCACATAACGTCCTACATCACCTTCCTTGCAGTGAATATGATAAAATACCCCGTCTCTTTTTAACAATATGACTCCTCCTTTATAATTTTATTTTTAATGTTTCCTGCTTTCTTTTATAAAATATAACCTCATAACTCTTTGGATGTCAATAAATATTTATATGTTTTATAAATCCTCCAGTTTTTTTCCTCTGTCGCTTACCAGCTTAAAGTGCTTATACCAGCCTACTTTCTGCGAATCATATATACCTGTATGTCCTGAAAATAAGTATGCGACAACACATGATACTGCTGCATAAATTCCTATTTTATCGCCAAACAGCTCCATCGCCATTACAATACACGCAAGAGGAGTATTTGCAGCAGCTGAAAAAACAGAAACCAGTCCCATTCCTGCCATCAAATCCATAGGAAGTCTTATTATCCGCGACAGTGTATTGCCTAATGCAGAGCCTATGAAGAATAAGCAGGTTACCTCCCCGCCTTTATAACCGGATCCCAGAGTTATAAGCGTAAATAGTATTTTGAAAATGAAAACTTCAGCAAATATCTGGCTGGTGAAGCTTTTGGATATTATTTCCAGTCCAAGACCGTTATAATCATAGGTTCCTAATAATTTTGTAAGAAATACTATAATGATTCCGCCGATAACTGCACTGTAAGGTGAAAATTTTATATATTTTGAAAAAAGGGATTTTATAAAATTCAGCCCGAGTGAAAAGATTTTTCCTGTTAAGCCGAAAATAACTCCTGCCAGACAGGCAAAAATTATATTTTTTATATTTATTTCAGGGAAAAAATTTATTTTATATATCGGGTGTACTATGCCCCACCAGTTTTTTGAAACCACGTCGGCTATTACTGCCGAGAGAAAAGCAGGTATCAGGGCTTCATATTTTAAACGTCCCAAGACAGCAGCCTCAAGACCGAATACCGCCCCTGCCAAGGGTGTCCCAAAAACAGAGCCGAATCCTGCCGCCATTCCGGAAATGAGGATTATTCTTCTGTCTGATTTGTTAAATTTGAAAATAAGGCTTAACTGGTCAGCGATGGAAGAGCCTATTTGTATTCCGCTTCCTTCTCTTCCAGCCGAACCGCCGAAAAGATGTGTGATAACAGTTCCGAATAAGATCATGGGAGCCATTCGAAGCTTTATTACTTTTTTGGGGCTGTTTATTTCATCTAATATTAAATTATTTCCTTTACTTACTTCCTTGCCGTAAAAGTAATAAATTAAGCTGACGATAAAGCCTCCGGCCGGTAAAAAATAAATTAGAAAAGGATTATATTCTCTGGTTTTAGTTGCCCATTCAAGCATTAACAGAAAAACTGCCGATGCACTTCCTGAAAGTATCCCTATAATTAAAGAGAATGTAAACCATTTTATCAGATATATGACTAAATCAAGTTCTTTTTTCATTTTTATTCCTCATTTCTTTTGTTAAAAATATTTCAGCTGCAGCGGTTAAGAAAATAGTAACGATTTGGAAGCACTGATATAAAAAAATAGCTTCCACAATAAAAGAATACTGCAGAAGCTATTAACAATCTATAATTGTAGTTTTAGTTTTTATACTACGGAGAGCTTCATCTCCTTTTTTAATATAACATATATTTATTTAAAACTCAAATAGTATTTACAAAAAAAATTAGATTCAGGCTGATCATGAATCAGCTGCTGAAGGATATTTTATTGATGATTATTTCGATTATATATGCTATTATATAATTGTATTTTAATATTATATGCAGCTAAGAATTAAGCGACAGTCAAAGTACCGATCCTAAGGTACAGGGTGTGAGACAGTATGTGAAAAATCCGGTTAATAATCCTGATATAATACCTGCAGGACTGCAAACTGTGGATTGTAAAGGGTATGACGGTTTTACACTAAGTATTGTAAATAAATATAAAAAAGAGTAAAATAGATAATGAAAATAATAGATAATGAGAGGAGAGTAATGAAATATGGATACAATAGAATGTATTAATTCGAAACGAAGTATCAGAGCATATGAGGAAACTCAAATTCCTTATGAAACAGTCATGGAGCTTCTGACATTGGGAACAAAGGCATCTACAGGCTCGAATCATCAGCCGTGGGGATTTGTTGTAATTCAGGATGCCCGGGAGATTGAAGATTTATCAAAAAATATAAAAGCCTATCTTTTGGAAAATCTTGAAAAATATCCTTATTTATCACAATATGAAACATGGCTTCAAAGTGAAAAGTACAGTATCTTTAATAATGCATCTACTCTGATTGTAGTATATGGAAATACAGATTCCCACTGGTATATATATGACTGTACACTGGCAGCGGGAAATATAATGCTTGCAGCATACAGCAAAGGGATTGGTACCTGCTGGATAGGTTTTGCAGAATATTACTTTAATACACCGGAATTCAAAAAGAAATACAAAATCCCGGAAAATTATGAGCTGGTCGCACCATTGAGCTGCGGTTATATAAAAGGAACTGTAAAGCCGCCTGAGAGAAAACCGCCCGTTGTTTTTAACAGATAAATAATTACTGATGTGATGCCAAGGCAGAGATGTATAAAATCTTTTTTGAATACAGCTCTGTCTTTTTCTGTCCTGAATGTTTAAAACTTGACAATGAAAAAATACTGTGGTATAGTCCTTCTATAACGCGGAGGGTATATTAAATTATGCTGGATAAGCGAATATTTCTTTGCAGTGAACAGTTCATTGCGAAAAGGATTATTGGCTTATCCTTTTTATTTTTGAACTGTTATTTGCTAAAAAAATAAAGGAGGAGTAATAATGACTGTTACAAAAATAAAAAACGGAAGTATGTCGAAGGAATTTATAAAGTTTGTTATTCCGGCAATTATCAGCATGGTCGTAACTTCGATGTATAGTATTATCGACGGTATTTTCGTGGGACGGGGAGTAGGTGAAAATGCTCTTGCTGCTGTAAATATTGCCTATCCTCTGATCATGCTTCATATTGCACTTGCTATGCTTGTGGCAATAGGCGGTGCCAATGCATTTTCCATTAATAAAGGCAGGGGAGATATAAAAAATGCCAACAGAATATTTTTGCAGAGTATGATTCTGATAGTCGGAATCAGTGTTATCCTTAATGTTTTGATACTGGTATTTCCAACACAGGTCAGCAGACTTCTGGGGGCAGATGACATGCTGCTTCCTTATGTGCGTGATTATATAAAATGGGTAGCGTTATTTGCAGTTATTTATATGCCCGGACTTGCACTCAGCATTTTTATCCGGAACGATGATGCTCCAAAGCGTGAGATGACAGGAACTTTAATCGGAGCAGTAACCAATATAGTACTTGACTATTTGTTTATCATGGTATTTGATATGGGTGTTTCCGGAGCTGCGATTGCTACAGGAATAGGGCAGTTGGTTTCGACATTTATTTTTATGACACATTTTACAAAGAAAAACCGGTTATTGAAAATAGAAAAAGTAAAATTCTACATTGATGATATAAAATATATATTTATAAATGGAAGTCCGTCATTTTTGATGGAATTCAGCCAGGCAGCAGTAGCTTTCAGTTTTAATATTGTTCTGCTGTCACGTATCGGAGCTCTGGGAGTATCAGCTTACAGCATTGTTATGTATATATGTTCAATATTTAATATGATACTTATTGGTCTTGTGCAGGGAATACAGCCGATTATGAGCTTTAATTACGGGAAGGGCAACAGAGAAAATATCCAAAAAGTTTATAAAATGGCGGTAAGGACATCATTATGCCTGACGGTTATCGTATATATAGCAGTATTTATTTTCGGAAAAGCATTATCAGATATTTTTATACGAAATAATACGCAGGTTACAAATATGGCCTTGAATATGATGAGATACTATTTTCTGGCCTTTTTCCCAATTGGTATTTCGCTGATTAATATTTTATATTTTCAAATAATAAGACATGAAAAATGGGCTGTTTTTCTTTCATTTATAAGGTGTATAGGCTTCGTTCAGCTGTCGCTTCTTATAATGCCGGAATTGTTTGGAATTACAGGTATATTTCTTTCGTTTTTATGCGGCGAGCTTGCCAATTGTTTTATTTCCGTCATACTTTATAAATATGCAGAGAAAAGTCAGAGTAATACAGTAAAAATTTCAGATAAAAAAGTTTTATTCAGAAATATTGAAACAGATTAGAAAAATTATTATAAAAATTGAAATAAAAAATACAGAATACAAAGAAAAAAATATATTTTTTAAAATTAAGCTGTTTAAAAATAATAAAGACAGCTTAATTTTTTTATGAATATATATATAACTGTATATACCGTAAAATATTTTTTTCTTTACAAATTAATATCTGAATGATATAATTAAGAAACTTAATTAAGTGTATTAATTATATTGCCGGAAAGGAGATATCTTAGTGAATGATGCAGGAAATAATTATTTAAAAGAAAGAAACTTGAAAATACTGAAAAGGATTTTATTTGAGAAAAAAACAGCTACAAAAACGGAATTATCGAATATTTCCACTTTAAGCACAGTAACTGTAAATTCACTTGTTAAAGTTCTGGTGGAAACCGGTGAATTTATTGAAGGTGAATTAATACAGCAAAAAATGGGGAGACCGGCTGTTATTTATTCATTTAATTATAACTTTCAAAAATATCTTCTTCTTTCAATTCAGGAGGAAAAAAATAAATTATATATAAATACGGTAATAACCAATATGGCCGGCGAAATAACAGACAGAAAGCTGTATTCCTTTGAGAATATCGAA
This sequence comes from Sebaldella termitidis ATCC 33386, assembly GCF_000024405.1. Taxonomy (NCBI): domain Bacteria; kingdom Fusobacteriati; phylum Fusobacteriota; class Fusobacteriia; order Fusobacteriales; family Leptotrichiaceae; genus Sebaldella; species Sebaldella termitidis. The sequence continues at coordinate 597,554 of NC_013517.1, forward strand.
ATGCAGGCGATAATAGAAATTATAGACGAAGCAGTTAAGGGAAATAACAGCATAGCAGCGATAGGGATATCTATTCCCGGGCAGACTAAAGATGAGAAAATATTTGTAAGCTGGAATGAGAAGCTGAACGGCTGGAATTTGAAAAAGGAAATAAGCTCAAAATATGATATTCCGGTAAAAGTAGAGAATGATGCCAATTTAGTAACTGTAGGTTACTGTATAAAAAATAATATATACAGCAGAGAATCTGTGGTAGGTATATATTTTCCAAAAGACAGCCTTCCCGGAGCCAGTATATTTTGGGACGGAAAGATTTTTACGGGGAAAGACGGTCTGGCAGGAGAGATAAAATATCTTCCCGACTTTATTAATTACAGAAAGATAACTTCGGTTGACAGTGTCATAGAAAAGCTGATTAATACCATTGTTTTGTTTAACAGTATTACAGCACCTGGACTGTTTATAATTTATGCAGAAAATATAAATGAGGATGAATTTCAGAAGAGGGTATATGATAATGAAATCATAAAGAGACAGCCTAATGTACCGGTTATAAAGGTGGCGGATACTTTCGGGGAAGATATAATTACAGGTCTGCAATGGCTGGTAGCATCAGATATTGATGTACAGGAAAGTGTCGATTAATACACAGGAATTTTTTCAGAAATAAAAATCATAATATAAAATCCGGGAGGTATATAAAATGGGAATAAAAGCTATTGTTATGGATGTTGACGGGACATTAACAAATGACAAAAAGGAAATCACGCCGAAAACGAGAGAAGTTTTGCTGAAAGCACAAGAACAAGGAATTCTACTGATTTTAGCTTCGGGCAGACCGACAACAGGCTTGGTTGAAATGGGGAAAGTGCTTGAGATGGATAAAAACAACGGACTGTTTATTTCATATAACGGTTCAAAGGTAATAAATTTTCAGACAGGGGAGGAATTATTTAATGAGCCTCTGAAGCTGGAAGACGCTAAAGCAGTATTGGAGCATATGAAAAAATTCGAGATAAAACCAATGATTGATAAGGGCGATTATATGTATGTAAACGATGTTTATAACTGTATGATTAGATTCAGAGGGGAACCCTTTAATGTTATAAAATATGAATCAAGAGGCGGCAATTATAAATTATGCGAGATTGATGATCTGGCAGCATTTGTGGATTACCCGCTGAATAAGATACTTACTGCCGGCGAGCCTGAGTATCTGCAGGAGCACTATATTGAAATGATGGAGCCGTTTAAAGATAAGCTGAATTGTATGTTTACAGGACCATTTTATTTTGAATTTACTGCGAAGGATATAGATAAGGCAAAAGCACTGGATACTGTGCTGAAGCCGCTGGATATAACAGCTGACGAAGTGATTGCATTTGGTGACGGGCATAATGACATCTCTATTATAAAGTATGCCGGAACAGGTGTAGCTATGGAAAATGCCGTAGCTGACCTGAAAGAGGCGGCAGATGAGATTACTTTGTCAAATGAACAGGACGGAATTGCGGAGTCTTTATTAAAGCATATTTCCAATCTTTGATTGAAATTAATGTATATAATATCAGATACGGAGTAAATATTAAGAACCGAGGATCAGGCTGAATGCTGAGATCCTCGATTTTACTATGGGAATTTGATAATTGTGAAAGGAAACATATTGCTTTTCAACAGAGTAAATTATTGGTTATTATCAATATAAATATTTGTATTTTCTTAAGTACATACCAGATGTATCATAACCTATTATTTCTTCAAACCAAATCTTATATGTGCTTCCTTTTTTTAGAGCACGCGCTTCTTTAGCTGTAATATAAAATCCAAATTCTTTTCCGCTCTGCTTACTTCTACAAAGCATGAAAGGAATTTCGGGAGATACTGAAGTAACAGTACAGGCTTCTATAAATCTTGCAAATCCTGTTAAATTAATAATAAAAAATAGAAAAACAAGAAATTTTTTCATATAACCTCCTTTTAGTAATTTGTTTTTTATTTGTCTTAATATTCAAGAATATCACTCAGACTTATTTTTTCTTTCCCGTCAGTTATTACATAGATATTAACAGGAGTAACTTCTATATAATCACCGTCATTTTCAACAGGAATATGCACCACATGATTTTTGAAAGCTGCTGTTATTACCTTTCCATTCTTTGTATTTCCCTGAACCTCCCATTTTATTTTCTCTTTGTTTACATCCTCGCCGGAAACTGCCGTGAGAATTTCTTTTGTCAAATCCTCGACAGAATTGGAATTTAGTAACTTATTCGGTAAAATTATACTTTTTGTTGTTTCGATATAATCTGAGTTAGTACCGCAGCCGATAAAAAATAATGCCGTTAAAAAAAGTAAAAAATATTTTTTCACATAATCACCTCTAATCTAATAATTTTTAATATAAAAAAGTAGAATTTTCCAAAATATAGCTTCCGTATTCTTCATGGAAAAAAATCTTATAAACTCTTCCGATTTTATGGTACTCTGTCCATGCATATCCGTTAACTCCGCTTGGCATATGAAATGTAAATATCTTACCGCTCTCCAGACTGCGGCAGCGAAAATTATAATTATTCAGATTTCTGGAAAGAACCCTGCATTCATTAACAAACCTTGAAAATGAAAAACTTGATAATAACAAAAAAAGTACTAAAAATTTCTTTAACATACATCCTCCTAAAATTTTATATATTATATGGGTATACCGAAAGGCATACCGGTTACAAACTGTCATAAATTCTGGATAATTCCAGTGTTCTCTTTTTTGTTTCCTCTAAAAATACACTTCTCCCGGTGACTCTGCCCATTGAACCGCCTTCAAATTCAGCAGCTGCTTCATTTATTTTGGAGTCTCTCATTTTTATCCAGTTCCGCTGTTTGTCTCTTAATGAAATCTGTTCCTCTTTTGAAAGTTTTTCCATTAAAAGCTTATAAATAATATTAAGCTCTGTATCCCATGCTCCGGAAGCATAATTTATAGCAGCAGTCATATCAGCAGTTGACTGTGAATAGGACAGCATATCATCTAATTCCTGATCAACAGGCTTCATTTTTGCAATCAGATTTTTTTCATAATTTGTATTTTTGGAGACACTCTTTTTTTTCTTTATATTTTCATCTGAAATCAGGTCACTTTCCAAAACTAATTTCCAGTCTCCGTTTATATTTTCAAAAATAAGGTATGACGGGTAGTCATTTGTTCCGTTTTTCGTGGTTACTTCTTTCAAAAAATCAACCTTAACCTGTCTCTCTGAAAGAATTTTATATTCAATATCCCCTTTTATTTCCTGACCATAAATATTATTTTTTTCAAAAAACTTCTTTTTGTCTGAAATATACTCTGCTTTGGTAACTGTTTGCTGATAATACTCTATTTTATCAGCCAGTATTGATTCTAATGCTGTAATATCCTTGTTGCTCGTGGCACTATTCCATTTTCTGACTATTTTTTCTATCTTCTGATTAACTGAATCAGCTTTATTTTTTTCTATACTGTCTGTCTGCTTTGTTTTTTTATCTAATATCTTGTTAAAGATATTGTTCTTACAGGAAATTAAAGAAAAAAATAAAAGAAAAAGAAAAATTTTTTTTGATTTAGACAACTATAACCCTCCTGTTCTGTTTTTTATTTTTCAGATTTAAATTCAATATTAAAAATATATCTTTCGCGATTTTCTGGATCAGTATACATGATTAAACATACTCTGCTTCTATAATTATTTTTTATTATCATCTCCTCTCATAATAAATATTTCATTTTTTCTATTTCTGATTTTTCTCTATATTTTATTTTAAAAAAATTATAGATTAATTTTATAAATTAGATTTTTTGCTTAAAATGTTCGTATATTATAAATTTCACGAACAAAAAAATAAGAATTATGCTGATAAATATAAATTTTCTTTTATATTCCGGTCATATTATTTTTATATTAAATTTGACATTGTTAGTTAATTTTAGTATAATATATTGACTTAAATATTCGTAAAATTTATAAAATACGAATTTGATTTTTTGAAAAAATATATTAAATTTTATAATTGCAACACTGAATTTATTCAGCTGATAAACCTTCATCCGACTATTTGTCCATTCTATATTTCTTCTGTTATTAATCTCCAATCCTGAATTTAATTAACAGCAGCAATTCCTGATATACCCGAATTTATTAAGATAATCTTTTGGATACATACTTTGAAAATAGCTTTTAAATATGTATTTATTAATGTAGTGGGATTTTTTATAATACATAAAGTAACAAGCGTAATTTATGAAAAAAAATAAGGGTATTTTTAATAGATCAATCATTCTAAAAAATATTATAAAAATAATGTTTCGTATCATCAGTTACATTATTTTTCATTTATACATGCTAAAATTATAAAAACTTTACTGTATAAGTTTAGTAGATACAGCGGGAAGAAAGGAGATTTTATGAAAATTAGCTTAACAAAGGAAGACTTTAATATTGCTTTGGAAAAACTGAAAAAAGATTACAGAATTTTTGCTCCGAAACTTTTACCTTTTAAAGGAACTTTTTCTGATACACCAGTAATACGGTATGAGGAAATAAATTCATTTGAAGAGATCTGTTTTGACCAGAAATCGGATTTTTCACCAAAAGAAGTTCTTCTGCCGATTACTCAGAGAATGTTTTATTTTACAGAAAATGACTATAAAGAGCCTGATGTTGATAATAAGAAAATTCTATTATTTTTAAGAAGCTGTGACTTACATTCTGTAAAAAGAGTTGATGAAATTTATTTGAGAAATAAATTTTCTGATAAATATTATGAAACATTGAGAAACAAAGTAAAATTCGCAGTTATGGGATGTGCCGAATCATTTGAAAATTGTTTTTGCGTGGATATGGGAACTAATAAAACGGATGAATATGATATGGGAGTGAAAACAGACGGCGAAAAAATATTTTTAGATATAAGAACAGAGGAATTTTTAACGGAATTTTCCGGAAATGAAGAGGAATTCGGGATGGATTTTGTGAAAAAAAATAAAGTTCATGTTTCGATACCTGAAAATATTAATCTGGAAGATGTAATAGACTTGGATTTATGGCGGGAATATGACAGCAGATGTATAGCCTGCGGAAAATGTAATTTTGTCTGTCCGACTTGCACATGCACCACTACACAGGATATCTTCTATAAAGAAAACAGCAGTAACGGAGAACGTAGAAGAGTATGGGCGTCATGTCATGTAGATGGTTTTAGTGATATGGCAGGCGGACACAGCTTTAGACAAAAGCACGGGGACAGAATGAGATTTAAGGTAATGCATAAGATTTCGGACTTTAGGAAAAGATTTGGATACCAGATGTGTACAGGCTGCGGAAGATGTGACGACGGCTGTCCTGAATATATATCTTTTTCAAACTGTATAAATAAATTAAATAAGGTATTGAAAGAAAAAAGCGCCGGTCTGGAGGGAAAAGATGAATAATATATATTTGCCTGAGGCTTCCGAGATACTTTCAGTAGAGAAAGTAACTCCTATAGAATGGCTTTTCAGGGTAAAATTTGATAAAAAAGTGAAAAGCGGGCAGTTTATACAGATTTCTATTCCAAAAGTCGGGGAAGCACCTATTTCCATAGCTAATTTTAATGAAAGAGAAGGCTGGATAGATTTTCTCATAAGAAAAGTAGGAAAAGTAACTGATGAAATATTTAACAAGCAGGCAGGGGAAAAATTATTTTTAAGAGGGCCTTACGGGAACGGCTTTTCAATAGAGAATTTTGAAAACAAACACTTGGTAATAGTAGCCGGCGGAAGCGGTGTAGCTCCTGTAAGACCGATTATAGAGCATTTTTATGAAAACAGGGAAAAGCTGAAGTCTTTTAGAATGATAGCGGGTTTCAAAGATCTTGAGAGTGTAATATTCAAAGATGATTTCACAAGATGGAGAAAAAAGATAGATGTTCTGGTAACTCTGGATAAGGCATGCAGCCTTGAGGGAATATGTGACGGACTGGTAACCAAATATATACCGGAAACTATACTTCCGGCTGATCTCATTGATGTAGAGTATATAATAGTGGGACCGCCTGTTATGATGAAGTTTTCGTGTCAGGAGGTTTTGAGACGGGGATTATCGAAAGAACAGATATGGGTATCCTTTGAAAGGAAAATGTCATGTGCAGTAGGCAAATGCGGGCATTGTAAGATAGACGAGACATACATCTGTCTTGAAGGGCCTGTATTCAGATATGATTTTGCGGAAAAACTGCTGGATTAGGAGGGAATTATGGATATAAACAGAAAAAAAGTCACTAAAAATGCTTTCAGAGTCACTAAGATAAGAGATAAAACAGCTCTCAGAGTAAGGGTTCCCGGAGGGGAAATATCCGGAGACCTTATGTCAGTAGTGGTAAATATAGCAAATACTTACGGTAACGGACAAATACATATGACTACAAGACAGGGATTTGAAATACTGGGTATAAACTGGGAAGATATGGATAAGGTAAATAAAATGCTGCAGCCTCTTCTTGACGGACTTGAAATAAATTATGACAAAAAAGGGGACGGGTATCCTGCGGCCGGGACTAGAAATATAGCAGCCTGTGTAGGAAATAAGGTATGTCCTAAGGGACAGTACAATACTACTGAATTTGCACGAAAGATAGAAAAGGCGGTGTTTCCGAATGATTTTCATTTCAAAGTCGCATTGACAGGCTGTCCTAATGACTGCCAAAAGGTAAGAATGCATGATTTCGGAATAATAGGTATGACTAAGCCTGTTCTTGATGATACGAAGTGTGTGTCATGCGGAATGTGTGTCAGAAAATGCCAGAAATTATCTACAGGTGCTATTAAAGCTGAAAACTACAGACCTGTCAGAGATCATGACAGATGCATAGGATGCGGGGAATGTGTGCTGAACTGTCCTACCGGAGCCTGGACAAGAGATGAAAAAAAATATTTCAGACTAGCGGTAATGGGAAGAACAGGGAAAAAGAATCCGCGTCTTGCCGAGGATTTCGTTCTTTGGTGTAATGAGGAATCAATAATAAAAATAATACTGAATACATATGAATATGTGGATAAATATATAGACAGATCACTGCCGAAAGAGCATATAGGCTATATAGTGGACAGAACTGGTTTTATGGAGTTTAAAAAATGGGTTTTAAAAGATGTAGTGTTTCCGGATATTGCCGTTGTCAAACAAATGATAAACTGGAGCGGAATAAAATATCCCGGAATAGAATAATATACTATAACAGCTGTTATTTAAAGAGAAAAGGCATATTTAGCCGAATATTGGAAGAAATTAACGCATAAGTAGGATTTAGGTGCTAATTATCATTAATTTTAACAAAGGGAAGAATTTTTTTGATAATAAAAAAAATGATAAAGAGAATTTTTTATTAATATAATTGACAGAAAACTATTTTCATATCTTGAAAATAGTTTTTTTATTTTATTAATATATAATAATGTGAAAAAATTAATTATACGAATTATTAAAAAAACAGACGTATTTGTAAAATTTTACGAATATACTGATATAAATATTCTACTAAATTTTAGCTTTAAAGTCAATTTTAATAAAAAAAGAATAAAACAATAATAATTTGTCCGACTTATCAATGTTATCTAAGGCATTTTTTTTTAATTCGTAAAATTTTACAAATGCGAATATTTAAATACATATATAAATATTGTTATTTTGGAAAGGAGGTTTAATGAAAAAGATCATAATTTTGATGTCTATTATTGGGTGTTTTTCACTGGCAGCCAAAAAGAACGAAAAAACTCCTGAGATACCTGATATGAATGCACAAATGGAGAAAGCCGATAAAATAGAAAGCTATAGAGCCAAAAAAGATGTAGCATGGCATAAAACAGAATATAACAAGGTACTGAAATATCTTAACAAATCCAGAAAGTAGGAGACAGAATGAAAAGGATAATTTTGATTTTTTCACTGTTAACACTGTCATTAATGGCTTTTGGCGAGGAAGTAAAAGTAGACAGATCAGTGGAAGAAAGTATAACAAAAGACTATGATCAGGACGGAGTTTATTCCTCATATGAAAAAGCTTTGAGAAGAGCTCAGGAGTCAGTATATGTAAAGCTTCCTGAAAAAAGAGGGTACTGGTATACAATACTGGACAGAGTAAAAGCAGAGGAAGAGGAACTGATGCCGGAAGAAATTAACAGAATGAGAAGAAGGTAGCACTTAGGGAGGAAAAATGAAAAAAACAATAATCTTGATATTTTTGACAGTAATGGGAACGATGCTTTATTCAGCGCCGACTTATGAATATAAAAGAGAATTAAGGGAAGGTGCAAGAGGAAAGTGGACAAATCTGAGAAAACATCTGAACAGCGGTCAAAGACTGGAAAAAGAGCTTATAAAAGTAGATAAACAGATAGATAAAAAAGTAAATGAAATACAGGAAATAGAAGATTTATTATTCAGAATAGAACAGTACAAGGCAGCAAATAATATAAGATAACAGGGAGGAATAATGAAAAGAAATAAGAAATTATTAGTATCATTTCTAGCACTGAATGCGATACTAACATCTTATGCACAGGCAGAAACAGTACAATCGGCAAGATATGAACGAATGTATAACAGTATAGTAAAAAATATGGAAAAAGGAAGTCCAAACGAGCAGACCTACCAGACGATACAGAGAATACTGAATCAAAAAAATAAAGAATTAAAGGATTTGTATTTACAGGGAGATTATATAGTAAAGCCGGAATATCTGGAATGGCAGGTATTTTTTACAGGGTTTTATGAAGAATATAATGAAGGAGTGGATAATTCCAAGGAGAATGCAAAATATCACTCAAAGGTAACAGGATATTATGATGCGAGCGGGAATTATGTGACAACGAGCGGTAGCATAAGCGGACTGTCAGGAAAGCCTTATCAGCCGCTGCAGCAGCCGAAGGATATTAATTTAGGAGTGAGTATTCCGTTGAAAGGGTTGACAAGGGAGCCTATAAATCTTAATTTGACAGGAGTTTCGGGTCCAAGCTTTAATCCGATATACTCAATACCGAATGATCCTACTAAAACTATTACTGCTAATGTAGATGTAGATACATTTTCGATAAATATACCGGTAATAACTATTCCGCCAGTACCAACTATACCGTCATTTTCTGTTACAGTTCCAAGTACAGGAAATGGTGATGACAGTTTTAATAGCCTGGGAAATGCCAGTACATCGGATCCTGGAGGAATAACATCATTTGTAGGGAATTATAATTTTTCAGATGGGGAATTATCAGGAGTATGGAATACAAATGGTAATATATCGTCATATTCATATGATAATCTTACAGGAACATCTAACTGGAGGTCAGGATCAGATTCGATGTCCAGTGCAACAAGTTCCGGTACGATAAATGTAATAGGTAATGTACCAGCTTTATATGAGATTACAGGTGCTGATAATGTAACTTTTGGAAATAATTTTAAAATAAAGATTACTAGTAATGTTGCAACTGGTTATACTGGAACATTACCGCATCTTATTCAGTATGATCCTCATGGGACAAGAAGTACTTACAAACCTTTTCCAACTGATTATTACGGAAACGCACCAACAACATCTACAATATGGGACTCATATGGAGAATTAGTAAATAAGGGTACTATAGAAGGTGAAGGGAATTCCCTTTTGATGATAAGTCTTCAAATGCATGGAGGAAATTTTAGTCCAACTGTTAAAAATGAGAATATAATTCGTGGATTATATGTAGGTGGCGGGTATGGTGGTAATGGTGGTGAAAGACACGTAGCCTTTTCATTTACTACAGCTAGAAATGGAACAGCAACAGACGACAGAAGATTAGAGTTTTATAACAGAAGTACCGGAAAGATAGAAATGCAGGCACGAGAAAGTATTGCACTTAATTATGCCAATCAAAGTAAAGGTCATTTATCAGTATATAATGAGGGAGATATTGTTTTATATGGAAATAGTAGTGTAGGAATAAAAACTGCACAAGCAACAGCTAATACTTTGACTACTTCAAAAATTGTATTAAAGACTCCGATTAGAATAAATGGAGATTCCAGTGTAGGTGTGGAATTAGCACAGGTGATGGATGACGGGTATGATACAAGTGCTAATCCGTCATATATAGCCAACACTTATGATAAACAGCCAGCAGAAATAAGAGTAACTATAGGTGATGAGGCAAATCAATATGCAGGAAATATATCTGGGATAAATCCAAGTACATCACTGCCGTATGATTCCAATTTTGTGGAAGGAGCAGTAGGATTATTTGTAAATCATGCGTCATTAGATTATAGATTAAAGGAATATGAGCTTAAATTTGGAGATTATGCTAAAAATAGTGTTTTGGCATATATAAATAATGGAAAATTGACACTGGATAATATAAAGTACCCTACAATTAATATAGAAAATGGTGCAGATAATGTAGGTCTTGTTGTTACTGGTACAAGCTCTGAATTAAATCTGTACCCTGATATAAAAGTAGGAACTGCTTCTTCAGCAGTGGACGGAACAGTAGCATTGATAGCTAAAGCCGGAAGTAAAGTAAATCTGCTGGGGGCTAATACTATAGAAACAAATGGGGAAAAATCTCACGGATTGGTAATTCTTGATACAGGAACAACATTGAGTACAGGAACTGTTACAGGAGGAAGTTATAACTTCAAAACAGCAGGAGAAAGCAGTGCTACACTTTATGTGAAGGATGGGACATTGAATCTTGGATCTGCCAGTAACATCAATATTTCTGCTGTCGGTAATAAATCAATAGGTGTGTATAACAACGGCGGAACAGTTACCTTAGGAGCTGCCGCAAGTACAGGAACTTATGAAGTAGGTACAAACGGAGTACTTTTATATAATTCAGGCGGAGGGACTCTCTCTACTGCAGGGTCTAGCTTTTCTGTGGGAAGCGGATCAATATTCTCTATAGCTAGTGGAGCAGGAACAACAACTAACTTTACAAGTCCAAGTACATTAAATCTGCTGTCAGGGTCAACAGGATTCATAGTAGACGGTGCATTAGGAATTCCTACTTATTTTTCTACATATTATACAGGTTTGAATACTAATATGGATGTTGTACTTACATCAGGAGCTACATTAATAGCTCTTCAGAATGCTAATTCGACTTTGTCATCTCTGAGCTTTGGTTCGATAGGATCGAATTTTAAAAGTGTAACATTAAACGGCGGAAATATGGCTTCACTTTTGGAAGGAACACTTACAATTGATCAGAATGTAAATCTTGACAATGCTGCAGATGCATATAATACAATTGAAAAATCACTTATAGGTCTTACTGTTAATGCCCCTGTTACTATCACAGGAACACAGGCAAATCAGGTAGGACTGGCAGATAATTTTTCTTCTGTAACAGCAGTGACATATAATAATATGATAAATAACGGGACAGTAAGCCTAAGCGGAAATGGTTCCGTGGGAATATATACAAATAACGGGAATGCAACAAACAACAATGTTATTTCTGCTGTCGGAGCAAACAGCTTCGGAATATATGGAGAAAACGGAACAACTACGTTAAATTCAGGAACAGGAAATATAACAGTAGGAGATCAGGGAATAGGTATATATGGCGTAAGTTATCAGAATCCTGCTGCTCCGGGACTGCACGGCGGAGGAACAATAAATATATCAAATGCAGGAACTATCACAGGAAACGGCGGTTCAGGAACAATAGGAATATACTCGCATGTAAATAAAGCCGGAGGATTAAAGACTGATGCCTCAGTAACATTAACAGGGGGAACAATAAATCTTGGAAGTGTTACGGGAGCAATAGGGGTTTATGTCAATAAAGGTCAGGTAACTGATGCAGGGTCTATAATAACAGTAGGAAATAACGGAATCGGAATTTATGCCAAGGATGCAGATCTGAATCTAAACGGGACGACTATAAATCTTCATGGAAATAATGCTTTAGGTATGTATTTGGAAGGAGATACAAATTTATTCACGGGAAATGGAACTATAGATATAAACGGGCAGAATGTGGTGCTGTTTTATATGGATACAGCAGCAGGAAATACAATAAATAATAACTTTGTGGTTACTTCAACAGCAGGTTCTACATATACTCTGGGTAATATAAAAGGCGGAGCTTTTGAATATACTGGAAACAGTGTGCTTGCTTCAAACGGAACACTGGTATCAGGACAAAACTCAGCAGTTTATCTAAACGTATCTACAATTACCGCACCGGGAACAACAAATGTAGCAGCAGTTTCACTTAACGGTCAGTATAGTGGAGGGCTTCCTGCCGGCATGACTCTGGGAATGGACGGAGAAAATAACGGAAGTATTGCATTGGAAGACAGCTCAGTAGGAATATACGGTAAAAATGGATCAAGAATAAGTAACAGAGGAACTATAACAACAGGTAACAGCTCGGCTGGATTAGTAACATCAGGACTAAACTCGGAAGTAAAAAACAGCGGATTAATAACAATGGGAGCAGCTTCACACGGAGTTTATCTGCAGGACGGGCTTATAGTACAAAATCAGGCATCTGGAAATATATTAAGTGCAGGAGCAGGGTCTATAGGGATGTTTGCTGATAATAATGCCGCTACAGTAATGCAGGTAATCAACGATGGTAATATTGACCTTACAGGTGACGACTCATTGGGTATATATGCAACAGGTACAAACAGTCAATTAATAGACAATAATTTGGGAGCATCAATAAAGGTAGGGAATTCTACAAATGCTTCAGATCCCGGTATAGGAATATACAGCGGTGCAGCAGGAAGTACTGTAAAAAATGACGGAACAATAACTTCTGGAGTAAATTCTATAGGAATTTATAATAATCAGGGGACTACAACTATAAATGGTACAGCTGTACATAATATAGATAATTCAGGAGTAGGAATATATGCTACAGGAGGAATTGTTAATTTAAATTCAGGTTCTGCATTTAATATGGGAACAAACGGAGCAGTGGCAGTATACGGAATAAATTCCGGAGTAACTAATTCAACAAATCTTAATATAGGAAACAGCAACTACGGATATATTCTAAAAGGCGGATCACTGACAAATGCAGCAGGAACAAGTGCATCTATGGGAAGTGACTCTGTGTATATGTACAGTACAGAAGGAACAACGGTAACTAATGACGGAACTTTGATAATGTCAGGAGCAGATAACGTAGGCTTCTATATGGCACAGGATCCGACAAGCGGAGCAGGCGGAGCTATCATGATTAATAATGCTGGAGGTAATATTTCAGGAACTGTAGGGAATAATAATGTCGGAATATATAATTATGGCGGTACAGTGGATAACTACGGTAATGTGGCTGTGGGCGATTCGGATATTGAATTTATAACAGGGACTACAGATGTAGATGTCAAAGCCAGCAAGTATTCAGTTGGGATTTATGGAGAAAATGCAACAATTATAAACCGAGCAGGAGCTAATATATCAGCAGGCTACGGCGGATATGGAATAGTGGCTAAGGGCGGAGCTGCGAGCAACTTTGGAACAGTAACAACTACAGGTGATTATTCTACGGGTATGTATACAGAAAACGGAGTAATAACAAATGAATCAGGCGGAATTATAAATGTTTCAGGTAATAATACAATAGGAATGGCAGGAAAAGGAGCCGGTTCACATATAATAAACAATGGAGTAATTAACATAACAGGTAATGACGCAATAGGTATGTATGGTAATCTTGGAACAGTAATAACGAATACAGGGACAATTAATATAACAGGGCTAAACAGCCAGATATTCGTATCATCAGATCCAAGTGATGCTGCACATACAGTAGGAGCAGGAACAGCTACTATAAACGGAGGAACTGCAGCAAATGTAATAAGCTCAATAGGAAATGTTCATGCCCTTCCTGCACTGATAAATGCTGGAATCATAAAATCAAGCGGTGTACTGGCATTAGATGGTGTACAGGTAATGATAAAACCAGACCCTACAACAAAACAGCCGTCATCAGATCCTAATTATGATTTTGAATTATCTGGAACATCAATAATAGCAGATGAAATACTGACATCAAAGCCGATAGTAATACTTCCCGGATTTGCAGACGGTACAAATGCTAATGTATATAAGCTGGAAGGATTAATAAAGGCATCATCAGGACAGTATGATTTCATAAGCGGATCGTTATTATGGGAAGCAACACCAAAAGCAACAGGAACAGGTTCAGATGTATATATGTCAAGAAAAGCATTTACAGATTTCACAGACGGATTATGGTTTGAAGACTTCGGAACAGCTTTGGAAAATAACTATCTGACAGCAACAGGCGATGGAGTAACAATATATAATAAGACAGGCTATATAACAAATGAAACAGATTTCAGACATATAATGGGAAGTCTTGCAGGAAATGTATATGCTAATATAAACCAAAGAGAAGACGACATAGCCAAAACATTTGAAAATTCATTGCATTTATTACAGGATTCAACAAATAATACAAAAGAAAATGTAAAAATAAGTGTAATAGCAGGAAAAGGTAAAAATAAAGAAGAAACAGACGGTGTAACAGGGTATGACTATACAACAACAGGAGTACTTGCATTAAGAGAAGTGGAAAGAACATATAAACATACATTCGGATATTCATTAGGATATGTTCATACAGGCTTTGAATTCAAAGACGGAAATGAAAGTGAAGAATGGGTAGATACAATCCAGCTTGGAGTACATAATAAGTATAGATCAAATGGATGGAAAGTAGTAAATGACCTGACAGGAAGAGCAAGTATCCATAATGTGGACAGAAATATAGACTGGCCTTCACCGTTAGAAAGATCAGAAATGAACGGAACATATGAAACATACAGTATAACAAGTGACAATATACTAGGGAAAGAATTCGGATTAGGGAAAAAAGCGAGTATAATGCCATATGGAGCATTCAGAGCAATGTATGTGACAAGACCTACATTTAATGAAAGCGGACTGGAAGCCCTTGAGGTGGAAGGAAATGATGCATGGAGTGCTAAGCCTAGAGCCGGGGTAGAGCTGAAAGGAGCAATACCTTTAGGAGCTAAGACAGCATGGCAGCTGAAAGGAACACTTGACCTTGCATACGAATATGAGCTTGCAGACCTTAATGAAAGAGAAAAGGCAAGACTGATAGCCATAGAAGACGGTTATCATAAATTATCGAAGCCGGAAGATGAAAAAGGAACATTCAGAACAAAAGCGGCAATAGGAGTAGAGGTAGAAGACAGATACGGAATATTCCTTACAGGAGAGTACTCAACAGGAAATGATAAGGAAAATGATTACAGAGCAGGAGTAACTTTAAAGGCAGTATTTTAATTAATAAAAGGAGAAAGTAGAGGGTTTCCGGAAAAAACCTGGTATGTTCACACCGGAAACACTCTTTTCTTATCTCTGAAAGGATAAGAATGGATAAAAAGGATGTAATTAAAATAACGTTGGAACTGATAAAAGAGAAGAAGCTGGAAAAGACCTCAATAGGGGAAATAGTGAAAAAACTGGATTCAAGTCCGGGAAATCTGTATTATCATTTCAAAAGTAAAAATGAGATTTATAAAGAAACAGCGGATTATTCTTATACTGAAATAATAAAAAGCCTGAATAATGTAAAATCAGAAAATAACAGGCAGAGTTATTTATTCAGACTGACAAAAACACTGATAAAATTTTTTGAAGAGAGGGAAGATATATTATATTTTCTGATGAGTATAAGAGGCTCATATTTCTTTGATAAAGAATCAGGTCAGCAGAATTTTTTAGCAAAATTTCAAAAAATACTATCTGAGGAAAAACCAAATACTGAACAAGAGAAACAAATATCATTAAAGCTGAATATGTTTTTGGGCTCTGTATATGAAGTGCTGTATGTAAATAAATTAGTAAATAAGAGAAATTTAAATGAAGAAGAAATAAAAGAGATGTGTATGTCATTCTGGGGAAACATAGAAATGGAAAATTATAAAACATGTGAGCAGAATAGTCTGAAAGTAGGATTATCTTAGAGGCTTGATGTTTTATGAATTCTAATAATTATGCAATTATCAAAATGAAAATTTTATTTTCACAGGCTGTATTAAAAGTAAAGTTTCTTTTAACACAGCCTGTTTATTATAAATCCGGATATCACAGGAATTATAAAATCACTGTCAGATCCGGTTAGTTTTTTATTGTTATTAATTAATATTCACAGTTATTTTTTAGAATCAGACTTAGTGGGAATCTATACTGCTTCATATATTCTGACATCAGGGTCTGTAGTCCAAAGGTCTTTTAAACCAACGAAAACATCATTTTGGAACATTTCGCTTTTTAAGTATTCCCCGGCAGCTTCCACACTTGAAAATCCGTGTAAAACCTGAATATCTTCCGTTCTGATTAAAAGATCCTTACTAAGAGCTCCGTTTATTTCTGAGAGAAAGGGCTGTTTGAAAGCTGTATAAACTTTAGCGGCAGCAGCTCTGTTTTCCTCTTTTATATTCATAGTTATTTCAAGAAATGCTTTTACTTGTGTCTGCATTTTGATTCCTCCTAATTATATTTTTTGAGATCGATCTTCTTAAATATACTGTATCAGCAATACTCGAAAAAATAAAGTATTAATAAATTTATTAGTAACTATGTTTTTTAATAGTATGAAATAAAAAATGATCTGAATCAAAACGATTTGGATCATTTTTTGAATTAATATTAAAATTGACTGCATGTCTTGCAGGAAGACAAAATCTTCTCTTTGTCTACCTCTGTATAATTTTTTGACCATTGACAGATATACTGAAGAATAGGTAAAACGGAATCTCCTTTTTCTGTAAGGGAATATTCCACTTTAGGAGGCATTTCATTGTATTGCTTTCTGTTTATCAGCCCGTCGGAAATCATTTCTTTCAGCATAGCAGCAAGAACAGCATCAGTAACATTCGTGAGCTCCCGTCGAAGAGCATTATAGCGGATAATGCCATTAGCAGCAATGACACAGATAATCCGCGATTTCCATTTTCCTCCGAAAACATCCAGACCATATTCAATAGGACACCATATTTCTTTTTCCAGTTTATGTTCATACATAGTTATTCATTCCTTTAAAAATTAAATATTTTTATACCTGCCCCAAGTATAATACAGGAAAATTTAAAATACAAGAAAAAATTCAGCAATTCAAATTTTATTACTGAATAAAAAATAATAATTTATTTACGAAAGTTATCATAAAAATAATAAATATAAATTTGACTAATCGATATATATGGTATATTATTTATCTGTAATAATTAGAAAAAGGAGCAATATTATGACTATATATAAAATAAACAAATTTGATAATAATAACAATAATAATAATTATACAAGGCTTGGTGTATTTTGAGATAAATTATCTTAATAATTACGAGCCATTTTGGATTTTTAACAAATGGCTTGTATCTGAGATCTTCCTGATATAAGTCAGGAAGATTTTTTATTTTTCGTTATTCACTTTATGAATATAAATAATACAGAAAGGAGTGATCAATATGAAAAAAATAGTTTTTTTAATGTTGATTCTTGTGTCATTTTTATCTTTTTCCAATACTGCTGATTTGGTACAGACAAATCTGAATTGGACATGGACGTTAATCGGGGGGATACTGGTATTTTTTATGCAGGCGGGTTTTGCCATGGTAGAAACAGGTTTTACCAGAGCAAAGAATTCCGGAAATATTATAATGAAAAATACAATGGATTTCTGTATAGGAATACTCACATACTGGGCAATCGGATTTGCTTTTATGTTTGGAACAGGCGGAGGTTTCCTGGGATGGGGCAATTTTTTCGGAGGAGGATTGGACGGCTGGAACTGGACATTTTTCATTTTTCAGGGTATGTTCTCTGCAACAGCAGCAACAATAGTTTCTGGAGCAATTGCTGAAAGAGCTAAATTTACGACTTATCTGATTATCACCTTCTTCATTTCAGCCTTTATATATCCTGTATACGGGCATTGGGCATGGGCAGGACTTTACGGACAGAGCACAGGCTGGCTTGAGAATCTGGGTTTTATAGATTTTGCTGGTTCGGCTGTTGTACATTCCATAGGCGGCTGGGTATCTCTGGCAGGAGCTATGATACTGGGACCCAGAATAGGAAGATATACGAATAAGACTGTAAATGCAATTCCGGGACATTCATTAACACTTGGTGCTTTGGGTGTGTTTATACTCTGGTTTGCATGGTATGGTTTTAACTGCGGCAGCACAACAACAGGTACATATGAAATAGGATTAATAGCGGTTAATACTGCACTTGCACCAGCAGCGGCAGCACTTTCGGCACTTGCGTTTTCATATAAATTATATAAAACTTTTGATATAGGTCTGGTATTAAATGGAATATTGGCAGGGCTTGTGGGTGTGACTGCGGGATGTGCAAGCATAGAACCGTGGGCTGCTGTTGTTATAGGTCTTACATCAGGAATAATTGTTATAGCTTCAATAAGACTGCTTGACCGCTTTGAAATTGACGATCCTGTAGGGGCAATATCTGTACACGGAGTATGCGGTGCGTGGGGAACAATATGTGCAGGAATATTTTATGCCGAAAGCTTATTCGATCCTAAAATAATCGGAATACAGGTCTTGGGAGCAGCAGCTGCATTTCAGTTTGCCTTTCTGATGGGATGTTTTATTTTCACAGTTCTAAAACATACGCTGGGAATAAGAGTGTCTATACAGGAAGAGATCAGGGGTCTTGATTTATCGGAACATGAAGCGAGATCTTATCCTGAATTTCAGGAGAGAATATAAAGGAGGCAATTATGAAAATGATTATAGCTATAGTAAAACCTGAAAAATTTTCTGAAGTAAAAAATGCTCTCACTGATTCGGGAATAGAAGGCATGACAGTAACTGAAGTAAAAGGCTTTGGGAAACAGGGAGGACATAAAGAGATTTTTCGCGGAACTGAGTACAAAATTGATCTTTTAAATAAGGTGAAAATAGAAATTTGTGTAGAAGATTCAGAAGCTGAGAATGTAATAAATACAGTACTGAATAGTGCCAAAACCGGTAAAGCCGGAGAAATAGGCGACGGGAAAATATTCGTAATTGACGTAGAAAAGTCAGTTACTATAAGAACGGGAGAAACTAACTAATATATATAAAATTACTTGTAAGGTTAATCTCTGAAAAAAGGCTGGTTTTATAAATGCAGGCAGTAAGAGATAATACTTCTAGCGCGGTATTATCTTAAGCTGCCTATGGATATAATTTTTATACAGCCTTTTTTCTTATAAAAAATAACAGAATTCAGATAAGGTCCTCTCTGATAAAAATCTGTATAGAGCTGCTTTTATTCTGTAAAAATTCTACAAATATTTCAAAATCTTCATTTTTATAAGTAAAAAAAGAACCGTCCTCAAGGTTTTTAATTTCATTGATTACTTCAAAGGAATAGAGCTCTTCCAGCGAAGATGTAATATACAGAATGCTGTTGATATATTTATACAGATCATTCTGGAGTGTTACGGAATTTTTATAAACATGATATTTTTCAAAAAAACTGATAAATTTGCTTTCCGGCTTTATATTTTTTAAATTAGAGGAATAAAGATCATAAAGCAGTGCCTTTCTCAGATGTGCATCAAAATTCTGGATATTTTTCAGGCTGTTAATGTAGGAGACATTATTATTAACATAGCTGAGCCCTCTTTTTTCCAGATAATTAAGTATAAGATTATAAACATTTTCATAGTTAATAATTTTTGATTTTACAGTATCTATAATTTCCTTTGTCTTTTCAAAAATATTTTCACGATATGTACTTTTAAAAGTAAAATTAATTACTGAGCCGGAATGTGCCGGTTTTTCATATTTTACCTCAAGATCGGTATATTTATTTATATTTTTCACTATTTTTTTCAAAATATACTTTTCAAAATCATAAATTCTGTTATAGGAATCTTCCAGTCCGAATAATTCCTTAAGCTCTGTAACAGTGACAGAAAGTGTGTTTGCCGGAAGAATATTATTTAAATGATTATATAAAATAAGAGAAAGGTTTTTTTCCATAAAAATAAATTTTTTAAAATTAAAGTGGGAAAAAATATTTTCTTCTGTAAGAAACAATTTCAGCTCTTCGGCAGTAAAAATATATATTTTTTCTTTCTTTTGAAAATAGGAAGATACAGGTGAAAAGGCTCCGCTGTATATCACAGCGTCTTCTTCCGTAATAGAGTAAAGAACCTTTTTGTCGGTAATTTTGTGAAGAAAGTCCTGCAGTTTTGAATCAGTATCCAGATTCAGCACCTTTATCAGATCTTTAGAGTCAAGACTTATATATGGTGAAGCAAGATCAAAATTAAAAATCAGAAGCTCGAAAAATTCCTTCTCGCTTTTGGAAAAATTCTTATTTAGCTTTATGTTTACAATAAAATTTTTCGATTTTTTTGTTGGGGTAAAATTAAATATATCAATCATTTTTTTTATTCCTTTCAATATCAAAAAACAAAAATTTATTAAAAATAAAAATTTCAAAAGTCAGTGTTTTATATATATTCAGAATTATAACATAAAAAACGAAAAAAAATAATAGGTAATATTCTCATATAAATAATTATTTTATAATTTATATTTATTTTTAAAATAAGTAAAAATGAGAAATTTTATTGTAAAGTGTAAAGTGGATATAAAAAAAATATTGACATAACAAATGCTATTATATATACTAATATAAGATGAATTGATATGCTTTTGAAATATAGATAAGAAAAATTAAAACACTTTTATGTTTAATGTTTATTTAAAATGATTGGATTGGAAAATCAGAAAAAATAAAAATTAAGATAATAAAAATTTGTTGAAAATCAGGGAATTAAAAGTGTTTTATGATAATTTTTAGGAGGAAAATTTATGGAAAAGAAAAAAAATGCTTTATTTGGAAAAATGTTTGCCATATTGCAAAAGATAGGAAGATCACTTATGATTCCTGTGGCAATTCTTCCGGCAGCCGGTCTTCTTCTAGGAATCGGAGCAGGTCTGCAGCAGAGTGAACTTATTGCAAGACTGCCTTTTCTGGGAAATCATTTTATACAATATGGTGCGTTACTGATGACTCAGGCCGGAGATATAGTTTTTGGGAATCTGCCGTTATTATTTGCCATCGGTGTAGCAATCGGTTTTGCTAATAATGGTGATGGTGTAGGAGCACTGGCAGCTGTTTTGGGATTTTTGATCATGAATGTAATAGCAGGAATAGTTTCTAATGCAGGGGCCGTATTATCAGGAGTAGATACGATAAGAACAGCACTTCAGCTTAATACAATACCTAATATGGACTTCAGCAGTATGGACAGTATATATAAAGCCGGCGAGTATATACTGCAGAATAGCTCACAGTTTTCAGATACGCTTGTAGGAGCGGCTACAAGTATCAAGGGTCTTACAGTAGGACAGCTTTACGGTTATACAAGGGTAATGGGAATTCCTACATTACAGACAGGAGTTTTCGGCGGTATAATAGCAGGTCTTCTTGGTGCTGCAATATTTAATAAATATTATAAAATAGAACTTCCTCAGTTTCTGGGATTTTTTGCAGGGAAAAGATTCGTGCCGATAATGACATCAGTGTTTGCAATACTGCTTGGTCTGGTACTTCCTTTTGTATGGCAGCCTATACAGTATCTGCTTACATTATGTTCAGATCTTGCGAATAACGGTAATACAAATGTGTCTACATTTATTTTCGGGATTATTGAAAGAGCGCTGATTCCTTTTGGTCTTCACCATGTATTTTACTCGCCTTTCTGGTATCAGTTCGGGGAATATACTTCCAATGCAGGACAGATAGTGAATGGAGATCAGAGAATATGGTTTGCAATGTATGCTGACGGAGTTAAGAATTTCAGCAGTGCTTCATATTCCGGAGCAGGAAAATTTATGACAGGAAAATTTGTATTTATGATGTTCGGACTTCCGGCGGCGGCTCTGGCAATGTATCATGAAGCCAAAGATAATAAAAAGAAGCTTGTGGCAGGTGTATTATTTTCAGCAGCTCTTACCTCATTTTTAACAGGAATAACAGAACCGATAGAATTTTTATTTCTGTTTATAGCACCGGTATTGTACGGTCTTCACGTTTTACTTGCAGGTTTGTCTTTTATGATTATGAATATGCTTCAGGTAAGAATAGGAATGACATTTTCCGGCGGATTTATAGATTATACATTATTCGGAATATTTCCGGGAATTACCGGAGGATTTCAGACAAGATGGTATTTAGTTCCGGTTGTGGGAGTATTTTATGCAGTAATATATTATTTCTTATTTAGATTTTTCATTAGAAAATTTAATTTGAAAACACCGGGACGTGAGGACGACACAGAAGTTTCACCTGTAGGAACTATATCGAAGTCTAAAAGTGAACAGGCAAAAGCAGTATTGGAAGCACTCGGAGGAAAAGAAAATATAAAAAGTCTGGATGCATGTATTACAAGATTGAGAGTAACAGTAGCAGATACCAAAAAAGTAAATGACGACGAGCTGAAAAAACTAGGTGCAAAAGGTGTACTGAAAGTCGGAGAAGAAGGGGTACAGGCTATATTTGGAACACATTCCGAGATATTGAAGGATGAAATAAAGACATTACTATAATTATATATAAAACTAAAAAAATAAGGACTGCCGGCAGAATACCGCACAGTCCTTTTGTTTTATAAGTCTAAAAATTTTTCCAGAGCTTCTGTAAGTCCGTTTTCATCATTGTTTTTTTCAGTAATATAATCAGCATATTTTTTGACATGCTTGTACGCATTCTGCATGGCAACACTGTAGCCGGCTGTTTTTAACATTTCTATATCATTTTCAGCATCACCTACAGCAAGTACAGAAGTAAGCGGAACATTCAAATATTCGGAAAGCCACTTTAAGGCAACTGATTTATCAGAAGCGGCAGGAAGAACTTCAAGGAGCATGTCAAGGGAAAACATTGTTTTTATAGTGTCGCCGATTTCACTTTGCTTAAGAATTTCGGCGGCATATTCTAACTTTTTATGTTCCCCTACCAAAAGTATTTTCATGAATTTTTTTCCTGAAAGGTCTTCTATATCATTAATAAGCACCTTTGTCTGATGATTGCTTTCAGCTTCAAGCGTAGTTATTTCATTATCCTGAGTTACATAAATAAACTCGTCTTCATGAAGGCAGAAGCAAAGATCAGAGATATTCTGCAATATCAGATTGTAGATTTTTTTTATTATTTCAAAATCCATGATCTTTGTGTAGATATTTTTTTTATTTTCTGTATCATAAACAATGCCGCCGTTATAAGCAATAAAGTATCTGATTTTATCTGTGAGTCCGGCATCGCCTATTTTCAGATTTATACCATAAACAGGTCTGCCTGATGCAAAAATGAATTCTGCTCCTGTATCAATGACCTTTTTTATTGTTTTTATATTTGCTTCCGAGATATTTTCATCTGTTCCAAGACTTGTACCATCCATATCTGCTGCTACTATTTTTATCATTATGAGCTCTCCTTGCTTAAGAAATTTTGTATATACATTATACACTATAAAATATTTTATTGTAAGATATTTGAATAAGATAAAATTATAAAAGAGATTGACTGAATTACTTTTTTATAGTAAAATAAAATATACTTTTAAAAGATTATTTTAAAAGTATATTTAAAAAGTTTACGAGGTATAAGATGGATAAAACAACTAAAATAACAGGAAAACCCAAATTTATGAAAGAACTGAATATTTCGGAAATAAAAAGGGCTATTCTGAAAAATCCTATGATAACAAGATCAAATATAGCATCTTTGACAAATATCAGCCTTACGACAGTGGGGAATATTCTGACAGAGCTGATAAGAAATGAAGATATATTTACAGGTGGATATGAAGAGTCAAGCGGAGGAAGAAAGGCGGAAAGATATTATTTTAATAAGGAAAAGTATCATAGTCTGTCATTTTGCATAGATAATAAAAGTATTAAATACATAATTTCGAATATTCTGAATGAAGAAACAGAGCATGGTGAACTGGAAGTAAATGACAGAGCTGTTCGGGAAGTTATTACAGAGTTTACAGAATACACACTGAAACAAAAAGATATAAAAGCTATAGCTCTCGGAGTTCCCGGAATTGTAAAGGACAGCAGCTACTTAATCAAGGGACCGGACGGGGAATGGATAAAAAATGATATAGGGGAATTTCTCCGGAATAAATTCGGCATACCGGTAATTCTGGAAAATGACCTGAATTCTACAGTATTAGGCTTTAGTATAAATTTTGCCGGTAAAAATAAAGATAAGGAACTGAAAAATCTGAGTTCTGTATATATAGATTTTTCAGATGACTGTACTGGTGCGGGAATTATCACAAATGGCGAAATTGTACGGGGGAAATATAATTTTGCCGGTGAATTTGGTTTTATTCCTATGGACGGGGGCAAAACATTAGACGATATTATAAATGATGAGTGTGGAAATGAAGAATATGTGGAAACTTTGGTAAAACTGATTCTGATAATAAATTATACAATAAATCCCGGTATTATTATTATGAGAGGAGAAAGATTCAGGGAAGAGCTTCATAATTTAGTGGTAGAAGAATGTAAAAAGCATATGCCGGAGGGAAGCTTTCCGGAAATCATATTCAAAGAGCACAGCTTTGATGATTATTTCAGGGGGATAAGCAGTCTCGGAGCAGAGTTAATGCACAAAAATATAGGATTATAAATAAAAAACGGAGGGAAAGAAATGATAAAAAATATTATTGATCTTCATATGCATAGCGGGTATAGCGATGATGGAGAATTTAAGCCGTCTGTACTGGTGCAGATGTGTAAAGATGCAGGGCTGAAATATATAGCTGTAGCAGACCATAATTCGGTTAAGGGGGTGGAAGAAGCTGTAAATAAAGGAGAGGAGCTGGGAGTAAAAGTAATTACAGCAATAGAAATAGACTGTACATATGAAGGAGTGAATCTTCATGTGCTTGGATATTATATCGACTATAACCTGAAAGAATTCGGAGAACTGGAAGAAAATATACTGGAACAGGAGAAAAAAGCAAGTCCTGAGAGATTAAGACTTGTGGAAGAAACAGGAATATATGTTAATCGTGATAAGCTTAGCAAAATTGCAAAAAATGGTATTATAATAGGTGAGGATATAGCCGAGGCATCTGTTTATGAGCCTGAAAATAAAGAGAATCCTCTTATAAAGCCGTATCTTGAGGGCGGTTCCAGAAGTGACAACCCTTATGTGAATTTTTACTGGGATATATGTGCACAGGGAAAGCCGGCATATGTACCGGTTCATTTTATCTCTTTGAAGGAAGCGGTAGATTTGATAAATAAAGCCGGAGGTATACCGATTCTGGCACATCCGGGTAATAATATACATGAGGATAAAAAGCTTCTTGACGGAATTTTGGACTCTGGGGTAAAGGGAATGGAAGTATACAGCAGTTATCACAGCAGTGAGCAGATTGAATTTTATAGAAATGAAGCAGAAAGCAGAAACTGTCTGATGACATGCGGAAGTGATTTTCACGGTAAGATTAAGCCGGCTATAGAATTGGGCGGCTGTAGATGTGACGGGAATACTGAAAAGAAGATAATAGAAAATTTTATTTTGAATATAAAAAAATAATACAGATAACACGGATATTATCTGATTAAAAATGGACAGTCTGCTGTGCCGGTTTTCTATAATTGAAAGATTTTAGAAAACCGGCAGTTTTTCAAAATGCATATTTAGATGAAAAAATTTAATCGACAAAAGCTTTTATTTAATGTATAATAATTAAACACACTAAATAATAATGGTTTTTATCTGATATTATCCGGTGTATTAAGTTGTTTGATTAATTGAATTATAGAGGAGTTAGCAGATATTAATAAAGCTCTTTTAGAGTTTTATATATACTCAATGGTTTTAGTCAAAAAAAACAGAGCATGCATGTTTACATACTCTGTTTTTCTATTATTGTAAAATAATATATTCTGTTTATTTTTAGTCAGATATCAGATAATAAAATTTCTTCAGCCTTTCAGAATTTTTTCTATAGCTTCCAGCTCTTCGACAGTAAACTCAAGATTATCCAATGCATGAACATTTTCTATGATCTGGCTGGACTTACTGGCACCTATTAGTGCAGATGTTACTTTTCCACCCCGTAAAGTCCACGCAAGAGACATTTGAGCAAGGCTTTGATTTCGTTGTTTTGCTATTTTATCAAGTTTTTTTACTTTTTCTATTTTATCAGCAGTTATGCTATCGGAATTCAGTGAAATTTCCCACGCTTTCCCGGCTCTTGAGTCTTCGGGAACACCGTTTATATATTTATTTGTAAGAAGTCCCTGTGCGAGCGGACAGAAAGCTATACTGCCTATTCCTTTTTCTGTAAGTACATCCTGAAGTCCGTCTTCTATCCATCTTTCAAACATGGAATATCTGGGCTGATGTATAAGACATTTTATTCCCAGCTCTTTAAGTATTCTGTCTGCTTCCCTTGTCTGTTCTGCGGTGTAGTTGGAAATACCCACATACAGAGCTTTACCCTGACGTACTATCTGTGCAAGAGCCTCCATAGTCTCTTCAAGAGGAGTATCAGGATCAAATCTGTGTGAATAAAATATATCTACATAATCCAGTCCCATTCTTTTCAGACTCTGATCAAGACTTGAAATCAGATATTTTTTTGAGCCCCAGTCTCCATATGGTCCAGGCCACATTGTATAACCGGCTTTTGAAGAAATAATAAGCTCGTCACGATACGGCTTCAGGTCATCAGCGAGCATTTTTCCAAAATTCTCTTCTGCGGATCCCGGAATAGGACCGTAGTTATTGGCAAGATCAAAGTGGGTGATTCCCAGATCAAATGCAGTTCTTATCATTTCACGCATATTTTCATATTTATCCATGGTACCGAAATTATGCCAAAGCCCTAAAGAAATAGCAGGCAGTTTTAATCCGCTTCTTCCGCATCTGTTATATTTCATGGAAGCATATCTTTTTTCATCAGCTAAGTAAAGCATTACATTCATCTCCATTCAGTAACATAATATTTCAGCTGCTGTCTAAAAACGGAGAATTATACAAGATGTCCGTTTCAAAACACTTCTGATAGTATAATAATACATGAATTTTGTGAGCTTGTAAAGATAATACCGTAAATAAAAACCGGAAGATTATCTTCCGGGTAAAAAAAGTATATTTATTTATTTAAAAATCTGTTTGTTTCGCTTTTAACCACTTTAGCAAGAAATAAAAGACCTATAAGATTTGGAAGTGCCATCAGACCATTGGCAATATCCGAAAATACCCATACTCCTTTACTAAAGACTATTCCCAGATAAATAGCAAGAGTAAAAATAATCCTGTAAATCATAATGGATTTTTCTCCTGCAAGATATTCCAGAGCTTTTTCGCCGTAATATGCCCAGCCGAGTATTGTAGAATAAGCAAAAAAGATCAGGCTTATAGTAACTATAATTCCGCCGATATCGCCGGGCAGAAGTATACTAAAGGCTTTTTCCGTAAGAACTGCACCTGTACCTTCAGTGGCACCGCTCATGACTATAATCAAACCGGTCATCGTACAGACAATAATTGTATCAATAAAGGTCTGTGTCATAGAAACAAGAGCCTGTGAAACCGGATCATTTGTTTTTGCAGCAGCAGCGGCAATAGGCGAGCTTCCTAGACCAGATTCATTGGAGAATATACCACGGGAAACTCCTTTTTGTATGGTTTTACTAAGTAAGGCACCAAATGTACCACCGATGGCTGCCTGAGGAATAAATGCCGATTTGAAAATTAAGACAAATGCAGGAATTATTTTATCATAATGCATAAATATAATAACAAGAGAACTTACCACATAAAAAATAATCATTGTAGGAACTATAGCAGATGTAAAACGTCCTATTCTCTGAATTCCTCCCAGAATAACAGAACCTGTAAGAACAAGAAGAACGATCCCTGTTATTCTCGGATCTACATTAAAGCTTGTTTTCATTGCAGATGCTACTTCTGAAACCTGAACGGTATTACCTATACCAAATGAAGCAATAACTGCAAATATTGCGAATGCTACTCCCAGAAACTTTGAATTAAGTCCTTCCTGAAGATAATACATGGGTCCGCCTATCATATTCCCATATTCATCGACTTTTCTATACTTTACCGCAAGGACAGCTTCGCTGTATTTAGTCGCCATTCCGAAAAAACCTGTCATCCACATCCAGAATAATGCTCCGGGACCGCCTACGGATATTGCTCCGGCAACTCCGGCTATATTACCTGTTCCCACAGTACCTGCGAGTGCAGTCATCAGTGCCTGAAAATGTGAAATATCTCCCTCTCCGCTGTTCCCTTCTTCTTTTCTTTTGATAAATGCTAAATATAATGAATGACCCAGCTTTCTGAACTGAAGTCCTTTTAACAGAAATGTATAATATATTCCTGTTCCGAGTAATAGTATAATGAGGGGCAACCCCCAGACGAAGTCATTAATTTTATTTAACAACTGAATAAAATTCTCCATAAATATTTTCTCCTCTTAATAAGTAATCATGTTCCTTAAATTCTATCATATTTTATGTATTTATAAAAATAACAATAAATTATCTTAGGATAAGTTTTATATATGTGATGAAAAAGATAAAATTTTGGGGACTTACACTTTTTATATTAAAATGGTATCATACAAAGAAACTGGAGGTATTTATGGATAAAAGAACTGAAGAGGTACTGGCAAAATCACTCACAGCGGAAACAACAGAGCTTTTAGAGTATATTCCGTATCTGCTGCAGGATTTGTGGGAAATAGGCAGCAGTCCTGAAGATATGGAAGAATTGATAAAGAGAAATATAAAGCATTGTGAAAAGTTCAAAGTACTTGATCTTGCATGCGGAAAAGGTGCTGTTTCTGTAAAATTAGCTGAAAGTATGGGATTTCATGTAAAAGGAATTGATATAATAAGAGAATTTATAGAATTTGCACAGGAAAAAAGCGAAGAATATAATGTTTCTGATTTATGTGAATTTCTTACAGGTGATATAAATGAAGCGGTTGCTGCGGAGAAAAATTATGATATTGTTATTTTCGGAGCTGCGGGTAATGTACTTGGAAATCCAGAAGAAACTATGAGGAAATTAAGCAGGACTGTGAAAAACGGCGGTTTTTTGCTTATTGACGAAGCTTATCTGATTAATTCGGCAGAAGATATAAAGTACAGAAATTATGAATATCTGACTTACGATGAATGGCTTGAAATATTTAAGAAATCTGGTCTTGCTTTAGTCGATGAAATAACGGCGGATATGGAACAGATATCCCATGATAATACAGATGTAGATCTTATAGAAAAAAGAGCAGAAGAACTGATAAGAAAGTTTCCGGAAAAAGAGAGCATATTTAAAGGATATGTTCGCAGCCAGAAAAATGAATGTGAAGATCTTGAGGAAAATATAAAAGGGATAACATGGCTTTTACAAAAATTATAATTATAAACTATAAAAAATCCGGATTTTAATTTTTCCGGATTTTATTAATTTATACAGGTTGTCTTATTGAAAAAAATTTCTTTTGAATACTTCTCAGAAATCAAAACAGTTTCTATTTACACAGGTCTAAAAATTTATGAAATCCTTTGTTTCCTGCGGCTGTATCCTTGAAAACCCCGCAGTCTTCCAATACCAGTGAAAATGTTTCTCCTATGGCATTATTAATTATTTTATCAATATTCTCAGAAGTTATATTCTGGCTCATAATAAATTTTTTACACCATTCTGTATGTTTTGCCGTCTCCGGATTATTAGCGATTAATTCCGGCGCATTTTCACAGAAAAGATATTTTTTGATAATGCTCATTTCTTCGCTTAGTCTGCCTGGAAGAACTGCAAGTCCCATTACTTCTATAAGTCCTATGTTTTCTTTTTTTATATTATGATATTCGCTATGCGGATGAAATATTCCCAACGGATGCTCTTTTGTTGTTCTGTTGTTTCTGAGAACAAGGTCAAGTTCAAAGCTGTTATCCCTGAATCTGGCAATAGGTGTAAGGGTATTATGTCTTTCTTCGCCGGTATGTGAAAGTATCCCGTTGGCTTCATCAGAATAATTTCTCCATTTTTCGAGTATGATATCGGCGAGATTCAGCAGATCCTCTTTTGTGCCTCTCAGACGAATAACAGACAGAGGCCATTTTACAATGCCGGCTTCTACTTCCGGAAATTCTTTAAAGAAAATTTCTTCTTTTATTTCTGCAACAGCCATGGGGAAGATATAATTTCCGCCTTGAAAATGATCGTGTGAAAGTATGGAACCACCCACAATAGGAAGATCAGCATTAGAGCCTATGAAATAATGAGGAAACAATTCTACGAATTCCAGAAGCCGCTCAAAACAGTCTTTATCTATTTTCATCGGACGATGCACGGCAGATAAAACAATACAGTGTTCATTATAATAAATATAAGGCGAATACTGCAGAAACCATTTTTCATTTTTTAGCTCCAAAGGAATGATTCTGTGGTTTTGTCTTCCGGGATGGTTTATCCTTCCGGCATATCCTTCATTTTCTTTACATAAAAGACATTTTGGATAAGAGCCTGACGGAGTATTTTTAGCCATTGCAATTTCCTTCGGGTCCTTTTCAGGTTTTGAGAAATTAATGGTAATATCCAGCTTTCCGTATTTATTTTCATACTTCCAGCGTTTGTCTTTTTTTATTCTGTCAGTTCGTATATAGTTGCTCTGCTGAGATAAAGCATAAAAGTATTCGGTTGCTTTAGTACTGTCTTTTTTATAGAGCTCGTAGAATTTGTCTGTAATTATTGAGGAACGGGGAATTATACGACCCATTATTTTGGAGTTCAGAAGATCCTGAAATGTAACTCCCGTATTCTCCATTTTATTATTTTGAATACACCAGTTTATTATATTATTAAGTATTTCTGAAGGATATTCCGTTGATTCGAGTTCTTCCTTCAAAGAATATAGTTCAGTTTCGGAAAGCTCCTGAAAATCATCCATTTCCAGAACTTCCAGAATTTCATTTCTTATAAGAATTCTGTCTTCATCTTCAATAAGGGAGTGTTTAAGTCCGTAATAAACCAGTTTTTCTATTTCATAAAAAATATTCATTTTTTTCTCCTAATATTTTCTGTTAAGTTCCCACTTCCAAGCAGAACTTATAATAGAGTCCAAATTATATTCCGGTTTCCATCCCAGCTCTTTTCCGGCTTTTTCCGAATCAGCCACAAGAACTGCCGGATCTCCGGCTCTTGGTCCCTCTTCTTCTACCGTAAAATCAACACCGGTAATAGCTTTTGTTTTTTCTATTATCTCTTTTACGGTAAAGCCTTCTCCGCTTCCCAGATTATAATTCAAACTCATATTTTCATTTTTCATTTTTTCCATCCCCAGAATATGGGCCTTGGCAAGATCGTAAACATGCACAAAATCTCTTACGCACGTCCCGTCTTTGGTGTCGTAGTCTGTTCCGAATATTTTTATACTTTTTCTTCTGCCGCTTGCAGCCTGTAAAATCAAAGGGATCAAATGTGATTCTGGATCATGGCTTTCGCCTATCAGTCCGTTTTCATCAGAACCGCTTGCATTAAAATACCGGAGGACAGTACTCTTTAGTCCGTAAGCATTATCATAATCTTTTAGAATTTCTTCTACCATGAGCTTGCTTTTTCCATATGGGTTTATAGGCTTCTGCGGATGTGTTTCGCTTATTTTTTCAGTTTCAGGTTCTCCGAATGTAGCGGCAGTAGAGCTGAAAACAAAGTATTTTACATTGCTTTCCACCATAGCGTCCAGAAGCTCCAAAACCTTAGAAACATTATTATTGTAATATTTTGCAGGAGCAGTGACAGATTCACCGACTTCGATAAAAGCGGCAAAATGCATCACAATATCTATTTTTTCATCAGAAAAAACTTTTTTCAGCCTTTCCTTATCTCCAAGATCTCCGTTAATTAATTTTACGCCTAGTATTTCTCCTGCTTCTTTATGTCCTTTTGACAGATTATCATAAATTATCGGGGTATAGCCTTCTTTTTTTAACAGGTTAACTGTATGTGAACCGATATATCCGGCTCCGCCTACTACTAATATATTCATTTTAAAAAATCCTCCCAAAAATTTTTTGAACTGTAAATATTCCTTATTTTTCAGTACTTTACTATGAAGAATTCTATTTCAAAAACTACAGATAAAGCTGTGCGGCTCAGAGGCTGAAGAAGTCAGGATACTGTCAGCTTACATGATGCTGAATTTGAAAACAGTTTTACTTCTGTAAGTATCATTTTTTTTCAGTACAGGTACTTTGAATCCGCTGAAGTTAACCGCATTGGGAATGTGCTGTGTTTCCAGACAGGCTCCGAGGAAACGCCGGGAATTAATACCGCCTGTAAGCAACATATTTTCTCCCATTTTAGTGGAGTTATAGAATATTACAGCCGGAGCATCAGTATTTACAGTCATTTTTCTACCACTTATTTTATCATATAATTCTATATTTTGGGAATTGTTTAATATAAAGGCGTGGTCATACGCCCCGGAAGCATTCTGAATCTGTTTGTCCTCGGGATCAATATTTTTTCCTATATTTTTGATAGTATTAAAATCAAAAGGACTTCCTTTTACATTTTTTATAACATCGGTAATCATTCCGCTTTCATCGATTTCTACAAAGGAATCAGAAGGAATTTTCAGATCATGCTCCAGCGAAGTTCTTTTATAATTTCCGCTGAGATTGAAATATGAGTGCTGTGTGAGATCAAGCAGAGTGTCTTTATCAGAAACTGCTTTATATTCCACTACCAGCTCATCTTCGTTTTCGATACGGTATTCTACTTCAATCTCCGCGGTTCCCGGATATCCTTCTTCTCCATCCCCGCTTGTGTAAGATAAAAGAATACCGCTCTCGGTATAGCTGAGAACTTCCCAGAAAACCTTGTTAAATCCTTTGCTTCCGCCGTGAAGATTATTATTCCCGTCATTTTTGGCAAGAGTATACTTCCTGTCATTAAGTATAAATTCCCCGTTTTGTATTCTGCCTGATGTACGTCCTATTAAAGAGCCGAGATAATCAGGATTTTTATAGTATTCTTCTATGTTTTCATATCCCAGTACTACATTCTCAAAAATTCCGTTTTTATCCGGAGTTTCGATTTTTCTGATGATTCCGCCCAAATTTAGTATTTCAATTTTCAATTTCGGACTTTTTAGTTCAAAAATTCTTAATTCCATAATTTCTCCTGTTCTGATATGTGATAAAGTTTTAGAGTATTTCATGTGCGCCGTCGCCTGAATGGGCGATATAAAAATCTGCAGTCAGACCGGTTTTTTCCTGATATTCTTTTCCTGTATTTTTTATAAAATCATCAATATTTTCATTTTTTACTATGCTTACAGTACAGCCGCCAAAACCTGCGCCTGTCATTCTTGATCCGATAACACCCTTTTGTTTTAGTGCGGCCTGCACGAGTGCATCAAGCTCCGCCCCGGCTACATCATAATCATCGCGAAGTGAATCATGAGACGCGATCATTAGTTTTCCGAAATTTTCAAGATCATTATTTGTGAGATATTCCACGGCTTCAAGAGTTCTCAGATTTTCATAGACAGCATGTCTGGCTCTTTTTTCATTTGTCTTGTCAGTGATAAGATGTTTATATTTTTCGAA